>CAWURU010000006.1:0-362396 GCA_963925515.1 uncultured Flavobacteriales bacterium | reverse complement strand
AGTGAACGTAATGCGGTAAACGCTCCTATTCAAGGTTCTGCAGCAGATGTCATTAAGCTGGCCATGATTGAAGTAGACCGTGCCATGCGGTCATCAGGCATGAAGTCAAGAATGCTTCTGCAGGTTCATGATGAATTGGTTTTTGACGCTGTTAAGGAGGAGCTTGATGATTTAAAGGCATTGGTAGTGGAAAAAATGGAGGCTGCGGTAAGTCTTGAAATCCCGATGATCGCTGAGGTTGGAACAGGATCCAGCTGGTTGGAAGCACATTAAACCCATCACATTCTGAGTTAAATAATTTCATGTAACTTTGTAAGTGATTACTTACTATGACTCAGAAGCAAATAGATATTGTAAAATCTGCCATAACACTCTTTGGGAGTCAGGGTTTTGCAGCGGTCTCAACAGCGAAAATAGCAAGAGAAGCAGGGGTAAGTGAAGGGTTGATATTTCGACATTTCACTAATAAGACGGGACTTCTTAACGTTCTGGTGTCCAAGGGAAATGAACAGTATTTAAACTACATAGAAGAGGCAGCATCACACCGTGATCCAATAGAACTTTTGAGGTTCTTTATTAAGCTTCCTATGGCAGTTATTGATACACCTTCAGACTTTGAATACTATCTCGCTGCCTCAAAAATTCAGTTGGAATTGGGCATCAATCGTGAACAGATATACGACGATATTTGCGATCAATTTTCATGGGCCATTTCAGAAGTGGGTCATGGTAAGCCAAAGTCAGTAATACGAGCCATTATTTCCGCTCATGAAGGAGCCATTAGTGCTATACATCTTGGGGATATAGATAAGATGTACGCTGTGGTTGTTGGGTTATTAGAATTGGTTATTAATGAGTAAGTAATCACTCATTAAATAAGGCGAAATATACTTTTTCGAGTAATTTTACGCTTTCCACTTATAGATAATTTGTGATTTTTTATGAGCCATGTTCAACGGCATAAAAATTGTTGTACCTATGCAACAATAATAAAAACACAATTTGTCTAAGTCCACTGTAAGTCTAACAAACAATATAGCTTACCTCACTGGTAGAGCGCACCGTGGTATTCGAGAGGCAATGTCTTTGGCGCTTAATAATGCAGGGCTGGATATTTCCCCAGGACAAATGCCAGCTATAGGTTGTCTGATTATGCATGATGGTGCTCCTGTGAATCAAGGCAAGTTGTCTGAGCACATGAACATTGATCGACATAGAGTGTCGCGCATCGTGAAAGATTTAGAAGGTAAGGGATGGGTAAACAGTATACCTAACCCCCTAAATAAAAGAGAAAACATGATTGAGCTAAGTCAGCGGGGGGCTAAACTCCTACCTATAATCAGAGATTGCGCGCAGGACATAATGGAACGTGCTTTTGCTGGTTGTACGGCTGAAGAAAGGCTAATAACACTAGATACATTAAAGAAAATCAATAACAACCTGAATAACAACGAATGATGAAATGGGTTAAAAATGCGATCATAGCCATCGCAATTCTTGTAGTAGGAATCATGATATCTGGCCGGCTTAAGGCTATGGCGACAAAGGAAGAGATCAAAGTAGACAGACGTAAACTAGAGGTTAAAGTGATGACCGCAAATCTGCAGAGTATTGAATTACCTATATCTGTCTATGGAAAATTAAATGCTGCTCAGCGAACGGATTTACTCGCTGAGGTAAACGGTACGTTCAAAGGTGGTGATCATCCATTTTTAGAAGGGCGCACCTTTAAGGCAGGTGAAGTATTGATTCAACTTGATAATGCAGAAGCTAAAGCAAATGCAATGAGTATTAAAGGGAACTTTATTAATGCCTTGTTAAGCGTGTTGCCTGATATCAACCAGGATTACAGCGGCCAGTATAAGGCCTTTGAATTATACTACGATGAATTAAGCTTAAATAACGCCTTATCTCAAATGCCAAAAGCGGAGGGTAAGCTGGAAAAATTCTTGATTGCACGTGGAATTCAGACGGCTTACTACCAGGCGAAAAGCTCGGAAGTACGTCTAGATAAATTCAGTATTCGTGCACCCTTTGACGGTGTTGTTGCCATGGCCAGTGTTAAGCTTGGCAACCTGGTTAGTCCTGGAAGAGCGTTAGGGACTTTTGTGAGTACTCGCTCTTATGAACTTAAGACGGCTGTTACACTGGCTTATGCGGATCAGCTTTCTGTCGGTCAAAAGGTACATTTCACTTCTCCTGATATAGCAGGGACGTGGGAGGGTAGCATCGCTAGAATATCACCGATAGTGGACGCGGCTACCCAGAGCATTAATATTATCGTTAACGTGGATGGCTCTGCGCTTCGTGAAGGAATGTACCTAACAGGTACGGTTGATGGATTACAGGTTGATAATGCCTTGAAAATACCGGCATCAATGGTGGTAGATAATGAGTACATCTATATGGTGGAACAAGACAGTGTCTTAGTCAAAAACCTAGTCACTGTTGTGGAGTGGCTCGACAATGAAATCATTGTGAAAGGGGTGGAACAAGGTGCACTTCTAGTCAACGAACCAACCCTTAAGGCTGCTGCAGGATTAGTTGTAGTACCCGTGAAATAACGAGACACACCTCATGAAGAAACTCATAGAATTTTTCATTAAATACCCTGTTGGGGTAGATGCGTTACTTATTGGATTCTTCCTTTTTGGATACATCAGCTACAACAATCTTAACACTACCTTTTTTCCGCTGGTAGAGTCACGTAATGTGACCATTACTATGATATACCCTGGGGCTTCTCCTCAGGAAATAGAGGAAGGTGTTGTAAATAAAATTGAGCAAAATCTTAAGGGTTTAACAGGGGTTGAGCAATACACATCAACTTCTAATGAAAACACCGCCTCTATTGATGTCCAAGTATTAAAAGGATATGATACAGACTTAGTTTTAGAAGATGTAAAGAATGCCGTGCAAAATGTAGCATCCTTTCCAACAGGGCTTGAGCCTGTGAGGGTGTCAAAGCGCGAGAACTTGACCTTAGCCATGAGTATGGCATTGACAGGTGAAGGAGTAGACTTGATTAGTTTAAAAAAAGAGGCACGTAAAATAGAACGCGAACTAAGGCTTAGAGACGGTATTTCAAAAGTATCCCTATCTGGTTTTCCTAATGAGGAAATAGAAATAGCATTAGACAAGAGCACACTTCGCAAGTATGAGATTTCATTAAATCAGATCGCTACAGCGCTGCGATCAACAAACATAGACATCACTGGCGGTACTATTAAAGGTAGTCAAGAAGAGATGTTGATCCGGTCACGCAATAAGAAGTACGACGCACAAGACCTGCAAAATGTAATTGTCTTGACCCGACCAAACGGACAAACGATTCGACTTAAAGACGTTGGAACTGTTCGAAATAGGTGGGAGGATACGCCCACACGGGCATCCTATAATGGGATTTCATCTATTGAGATAACCGTGAACAATACAGATCAAGAGGACCTCTTGCAAACATGTGAGTACCTCAAAGAATACATTGCAGAATACACCGCAAACACGGATCATATGCAACTGGAAGTCATCACTGATTTTTCAGTGACTCTCCAACAGCGTAAAGATTTACTTTTTGAAAACGGACTATTAGGCTTTTTCTTGGTTCTGATATTATTAGCGTTGTTTTTGAATTTACGCCTCGCATTTTGGGTAGCTATAGGTATTCCTGTTTCGTTCGCAGGGATGTTTATTTTAGCCAGCTACTTCGGGATCACTATTAACGTGATCTCTTTATTTGGAATGATCGTTGTCGTTGGTATTCTAGTGGATGACGGTATTGTCATTGCCGAAAACGTATTCTCTCATTTTGAGGGGGGGAAACCATTAATGAAGGCGGCATTAGACGGCACTATTGAAGTACTTCCGTCAGTGGTTTCCGCGGTTTTGACTACCATTATAGCTTTTTCCAGTTTCTTTTTCTTGGACGGTCGAGCTGGAGATTTTTTCTCTGAAATGGCCTTCATTGTGATTGCTACGTTGGCGATTTCTTTGATAGAAGGCTTAATCTTTTTACCTGCTCACTTGAGTCATTCAAAGTTAGAGCGCAATGCTAAGATGAACCCGGTTCAGAATGCGGCGACTAAGCTGTTGTTCCGTTTTCGTGATAAGGTGTACGCACCCTTTTTGAGATGGTCATTAGAAAATAAAATCATCACGATCAGCTTTTTTGTAGCTATTATGATTGTCACTTTTGGTGCTATGGGGGGCGGTATTATAAGAACTCAATTTTTCCCGTTTATTGAACGTGATAACTTGAATATTAGCCTAGACATGCCGTCCGGAACGAACGAATCGGTTACCCAGAAGTGGATTGATCATATTGAATCTAAGGTTTGGCTAGTCAACGAGCAGTATAAATCTGAGCGCGGAGATGGCTTGGATGTGGTAAAAGCTATTCAGAAAAATATTGGACCAAGCTCTTCAAAAGCCCGGTTGAATGTGATTCTCTTAGACTCAGAAACACGGTTAACACCGTCCTACTTGATTCAGAATGATATTCGTGAAGCATCTGGTGAAATCCCAGGCGCAGATAACGTGAGTTTTGGCGGCGTCCAAGCTTTTGGTAAACCGGTTTCGATCAGTTTAGTTTCGTATGATTTAGAGGAGTTAAAAGGAGCTAAGGACGCCCTCAAGATGAAACTCAAAGGCATGGAATCGCTAGCAGATGTGGTTGATAACGACCAAAAGGGCATTCGTGAGGTTACTTTACATCTTACAGATAAGGCTCGCTATTTAGGACTGACGCCAGGTGGTATCATGAGTCAAGTGCGTGAAACTTTTTTCGGTGCTCAGATCCAGAGGCTACAGCGGGGAGAAGATGAGGTTAAGGTCTGGGTTCGATTAGATGAAAAGGATCGCAAGCAATTGTGGGACCTAGAAGAGTTAGAAATTACTACGCCCCAAGGCACTGTACCTTTGCGTGAATTAGCTTCCTACACCATCGAGCGTGGAACGGTTAACATTAACCACTTGGACGGCCAACGTGAATTCCGTGTGGAAAGCGACTTGTCTAGTCCGAACGGATCTGCACCGGCTATTTTAACACAGATTCAACAGGATATCCTACCTGATATCTTAGCGAAATATCCATCTGTAAACGCGCGCTATGAAGGCCAGCAAAAGGAAAGTCAGAAGACCCAGAAGAGTTCACAAACAGTGATGCCTTTGATTCTATTTTTGATCATACTGACCATTACATTTACCTTCCGCTCATTGGTTCAAACCATCCTGATTATGTTGCTCATACCATTGAGTTTAACAGGTGTTGCCTGGGGGCACTATATCCATGGCATGCCCATGTCTATCTTAAGCTTCTTAGGTATTGTAGCATTGATTGGTATCATAGTAAATGATTCTTTAGTCCTGGTGAGTAAGTACAACATCAATATAAAATCAGGTCAAGGGGTTTATGATGCTATTTATAATGCAGGGATAAGTAGATTCCGTGCCATCTTCCTAACCACCATTACAACCATAGCAGGACTTGCACCGTTGATTTTGGAAACGTCTTTTCAAGCACAGTTTCTTATTCCAATGGCAGTTGCAATTGCCTACGGAATTGGTTTCGCTACGACGCTCACACTTGTTGTCCTACCCTCTATGATGGCTCTTGTAAATGATGCTCGGGTTTTGGTCAAGCACATTTGGACCAATGAAAAACCTACTAGAGAAGAAGTTGAGCCAGCGATCGTCGAGATGAAAAGTGAACAATATTTTAATGAAATCAATAAAGCCAAGGAAAATGAATAGACTAATCACGATCCTATTCGCAACCTCCAGTTTTAGTGTATCTGCACAGGTGATGCTTACTTTAGACCAAGCGATCAGTGCTGCATTAGAGCACAATCATGATCTATTCATCGCGGGACTAGATGCTGAAAAAGCCTCGAATTCAGCCACCTATGGAAATGCGGGGATGCTTCCTAGCGTCACAGCAACTGTAGGTAGTAACTACAGCAACCAAAATTCTAATCAAGAGTTTGCTACCGGACAGACTCAAGATGTAAAAGGAGCCCAGTCGCTATCTCAGAATGCATCATTAGGGCTTAGCCAGGTATTATTCGCTGGTGGACGCATTCAACGTAGTTACGCATTATTGAAAAGTACGGAGCGTGCCGCTAACGTCCTACAGCGTCAGGCGATGGAAAATACCATTGCCCAAGTATGGTCTCAATATATGGCCTTGTCATTACTTCAGCGCAGCGTGTCAACGGCTTCTGAAAGTATGATGATCTCTAACGAGCGCTTTACGAAAGCCCAGCTCACGAACGAATTAGGAGGTTCAAATACCACCGATTTACTTTCTGCACGAGTAGACTTAAACCGTGATAAGGTGAGTTTGATGAATATAGAAACACAATTAGAATCTGCCCGCAACACCTTCGCGACATTCATAGGATGGGACAATAGTGATTATGCGGTAGGAGATGGCGCTAACCTAACTGTGCTTTCGGGGTTTGAAGTTAAACAGGTGATGACAAAGATGTTGGAGAACAACGCGGTGCTTGAGCTTGCTAAAATTTCTGCAGAGACAGCTGAGTTGCAAGAGAAAATGCAACAAGCCACACTGTTTCCAACCATTAGCGCGCAAGCATCATATGGTGTAAATCAAAGTCAGGCTGAGGCGGGATTTCTCAGTGCTTCTCAGCAAACAGGTTTAAATGCAGGAATGAACTTCAACTACAATTTGTTTTCAGGGTTTCAGAGCCAAACGCAGCGACAGAACACGCAAATCGAAACACTCAAGGCGGAAAGAAGATTAGACCAGGTACGTGAATCCACGGAAAATGCGGTTAAAAACGCAATACGTATGTTTGATAACGCCACTTCTGTGGCAAGGTTAGAGTCTGAGAATGCGGAGGTCTCTAGGCAGCGATTTCAAAAGATGGAAGAACTCTTCGAATTCGGTAAAGTGAGTAGCTTAGAGTTGCGCGAAGCGCAATTGGCGTGGCTGGCAGCGGAGAACGGCAAGTCTAGCGCACAGTTTCAAGCTGTGAATGCACAAATAGCATTGTTCCAACTCATGGGTTCGATCACTAGTGATGGAGCTGTATCTGTTAGGGCAAACGACTAATCTCAAGCGTTAATAAAAGCGACGACCGCTACCATAAATAGCCTTGAGGGTTTTTTGAGATTACAACAAGTTATTTCACATGGCCTAAGTAATAACGTCTTGCACCTTTAAAACGTCATTTCAGGAATATGACCTTCAACAACTAATCGACCAGCGGTCTTTTCTATAATCTCTTCTACACTCACCCCTGGTGCGCGTTCAAGAAGGATGAAACCACGATTTGCATCTACTTCTAGAACGGCTAGATCGGTAACAATTTTCTTTACACATCCAACCCCGGTTAGGGGTAATGAGCAATCAGGCAAGAGTTTGCTTTCTCCTTTTCTATTTGTGTGTTGCATCGCTACAATGATGTTGTCAGCAGAGGCAACTAGGTCCATTGCCCCGCCCATCCCCTTGACCATTTTACCTGGTATTTTCCAGTTTGCAATATCTCCGCTATCACTCACCTCCATGGCGCCAAGCACGGTTAGTTGTACGTGTTGACCACGTATCATAGCAAAGCTTGTGGCGCTTGAGAAAAAGCTAGCACCGGGTAAAGCCGTAATAGTTTGCTTCCCAGCATTAATCAGGTCAGCATCTTCTTCACCTTCTAAAGGGAATGGACCCATACCTAAAATGCCGTTTTCACTTTGGAATTCCACATTAATACCATCAGGAATGTGGTTTGCAACAAGCGTGGGAATGCCAATACCTAAATTTACATACCACCTGTCCTGTAACTCCTGTGCGATGCGCTGTGCGATTTGATCTTTACTCAATCCCATAATTATTCGGCTTTATTACGCACGGTGCGTTGTTCAATACGTTTTTCGTAATGGGCCCCTTGGAAGATGCGTTGTACGAAAATCCCTGGCAAATGAATGCTATTTGGATCCAGCGTTCCTACCTCGACCAATTCTTCTACTTCGACCACTGTTATTTTTCCGGCCATGGCCATCATGGGGTTGAAGTTTCTTGCAGTACCCTTGAAAATGAGGTTGCCCGCTTTATCTCCTTTCCAAGCTTTTACAAAAGCAAAGGATGCATCAAAGGCATGCTCCAAAATATGCGGCTTACCATTAAACACACGTACTTCTTTGCCCTCAGCGACCTCTGTTCCATACCCAGCCGGTGTGTAAAAAGCCGGTATGCCTGCTCCTGCAGCTCTGCATCGTTCTGCTAAGGTTCCCTGAGGGACGAGGTCGACTTCTAGTTCTCCCGAAAGCATTTGACGCTCAAATTCATCATTCTCACCTACGTAAGAAGCAATCATTTTTTTGATTTGTCGCGTGTTCAAAAGAGTGCCCAAACCAAACCCATCTACTCCAGCATTATTGGAAATACAGGTAATACCTGTGGTGCCTCTATCTCTGATGGCTAGGATCGCGTTCTCTGGGATTCCACACAGTCCAAACCCGCCAAACATCACGGTCATATCATTCTCTAAACCTTCAACTGCAGCAGCAGCATCAGTGACCACTTTAGAGATATAGTTGTGTTTCTGTGACATAAAAAAATGGTCTAATTAGGTTGCTTATCAAGGTATAAAAAAGCCACGTGTCTCCTTAACGAGTCGTGTCAATTCTATCCAATTTTTAATCCTGTATTGCAGGAAGAATTTTTGTGCTTACTTCTCCAAAACCGATTCGTATCGTTCCGTTGTCACACCAACCGCGCATTGTTACCCTATCGTTATCCTCGATAAAGGTGCGTGTATCACCGGTATCAAGTGTGATAGGCTCTTTTCCAGACCAACTTAATTCTAGCATAGACCCATAGCTGTCTTTAGTATGACCTGATATAGTACCTGAGGCCATCATGTCTCCAGCATTGATGTTACAACCATTGACAGTATGATGTGCTAATTGTTGTCTCTGGTTCCAATACATATATTTATAGTTTGATCGAGAAATGACAGTACCAGATTTACCCTCTGGAGTCAATTCCACTTCCAATTTAATATCGTAATTGTTTTCCCCAGTAGTTTCTAGGTACGGCAGCACTTTTACATCCTGAATAGGTCCAGCGACCTTGTAAGGTTCTAAGGCATCCATGGTCACGATCCAAGGACTCATACTTGAGCCAAAGTTTTTACCCAAGAAAGGTCCAAGCGGTACGTATTCCCACTTTTGAATATCGCGTGCACTCCAGTCATTAAAGACAACCATCCCAAAGATGTATTCATCCGCTTCTTCTGCTTTAATGCGATGTCCAAGTGCTTTCCCCTCTCCTGTAATGAATGCCATTTCTAATTCAAAATCCATTCGAACAGAGGGTCCAAAAGTTGGTGCATCTGCTCCTGGTGCCATGCGTTGTCCTTTTGGACGGTGCAGATCTACGCCACTAATAACGATCGATGAGCTACGTCCGTGGTATCCCACGGGGATGTGTTTCCAGTTCGGAAGCAATGCGTTATCAGGGTCGCGAAACATTTTCCCAACGTTAGTCGCGTGCTCTATGGAACTATAAAAGTCAGTATAATCAGAAACGAACACGGGCATCAACATTTGCACCTGTTCTATTAAGAACAGCGCTATATTTTGATGCTTGGTATTGCTTTTTAGGGTTTTGTTATTTTCGTCAAAGAGCTCTGCCAACCGTTTGCGAACAAGCCTCCACGTGGGACGCCCTAATGCAATAAAGTCGTTTAGGGTGTCTTGTAAAAACACATCATCCGGCAGATCGATTCCTTTGAAGTACCCCAGTTGCTGTAAAACACTGAGGTCAATCACCGTATCTCCAATACGCGTTCCTGTAGTGATGATGTCATCTTCACCGATGAATACGCCAAAAGGGAGATTCTGTATGGGGAAATCGCTTTGATTTGAAACGGGAATCCAAGAGGAACGCTTGGGATCATTGGCTAATAGTTGCGCCATCAGGGTTGTGATTTTTGGTTCTTGTTAGGTCTAAAATACAATAGGTACTTTGAATTTTAGGGATTAGCATGAAGAAAACCCACGCTATTTCTAACGTGGGTCTACTTTAAAAATATTCGAATCTGCGAAGTGGTATACCTAAAGCGTACCTCTTTGTTCTTGTTCACGTTCTATAGCCTCAAAAAGGGCCTTAAAATTCCCTTTTCCAAAGCTTGTCGCACCTTTACGCTGAATGATTTCAATAAATACCGTAGGACGATCCATAAGCGGCTTGGTAAAGAGTTGAAGTAGGTATCCTTCGTCATCACGATCTACCAGAATTTTGTAGCGTTTTAACACTTCCATATCCTCGTCTATTGCACCTACACGATCCTTTAGATTTGTATAGTAACTATCGGGTACATTCAGGAATTCCACACCTCGTTCACGGAGTTCGTGAATGGTACTAATAATATTGTCCGTAGCAAGCGCAAGGTGTTGTACCCCTGAACCATTATAGAATTTAATGTATTCTTCTATTTGACTGCGCTTCTTTCCTTCAGCAGGTTCGTTGATTGGAAACTTGATTCTACCATTTCCGTTGGACATTACCTTCGACATTAGGGCGGTATATTCAGTGGAGATGTCGTCGTCATCAAAAGAAATGATCTGAGTAAAGCCCATCACCTCTGCGTAAAACTTCACCCAAACATTCATTTGTCCCCAGTCGACATTTCCGACAATATGGTCGATGTATTTAAGACCCACAGGCTCAGGATTGTAAGTGGGTGTGCGTGCTGCATAACCGGGCAGGAATGCTCCTGTATAATTTTTTCGCTCTACGAATAAGTGTACTGTTTCCCCGTATGTATAGATACCGGCTGTAACAACGCTTCCGTTTTCATCCGAGTGGGTGGTGGGTTTCTGGTATGACTTTGCGCCGCGTTTGGTCGTTTCCTCGTAGGCACTTTCCGCGTCATCAACCCAAAGGGCTACAATTTTTACCCCGTCGCCATGTTCAAGAAAGTGGCGATTGATGTCGCTGTCTTTCTCCATAGATGAGGTGATAACTAGCCTGATTTTGTCTTGTTGCAATACGTAAGAAGTGCGATCAGAAACACCAGTTTCCAGTCCGGCATAGGCAACTTCTTGAAAACCGAAGGCAGTTTTGAAATAATAGGCGCTTTGCTTGGCATTACCTACATACATTTCTACGTAATCGGTTCCTAAAAGTTGTAGAAAATCCTGCGCGTCTTCAAACTGTTTGGGTAAAGTATGGTCCATGTAATATTCGCTTTGAGCGGTTAAAGTTAAGGTAGGATAAGGTCTAATGCTTGAGAAAGATCAGTAATCAAATCTTCGGGGCTTTCAACACCTATACTGAGGCGGATCAATGACGATGTTATGCCCAAAGCGTCTTTGTGATCTTCAGCCACTTTACTATGAGTCATGGTGGCTGGATGTTCGGCTAGGGATTCCGTAGAACCTAAGGAGACCCCAAGTTTTATTACATGTAGATGATCTAGCACCTTAAACGACTCTTCTTGACCTCCTTTGATGTAGAGCGCAATCATAGATCCATTGCTACTATATTCCTGTTTGAAAATAGCAGCTTGTTCAGGAGCCCATTCTTCAATATTCCCTAAGTATCGAACACTGGAAACGGCTGGATGATTACGCAGTGACGTAGCTACTTTTTCTGCGTTTTCTGCCTGAGCTCTAAGCCTAAGGTGCAGGGTTTCTAAACTGCGTAGAATGAGCCAGCTGTCCATAGGTCCAAGAATGCCTCCCATAAAGGTTCTTGCCATTCTAACACGTCCCATCCATTCTGCCGACCCTGTTGCTGCTCCAGCGATCACATCACTATGACCTGCAAGATATTTTGTCGCCGAATAGACGACAATATCAGCACCAAGCTCGTGTGCTTTGCAGAAAAGTGGTCCCATGTAGGTATTGTCTACGATCAAAGGAACAGAAAACTCGACCGTGCTAAATGCATCTGCGATGGATCGTGCTTCTTTGATAGAGAAAAGGTCCATCGTTGGATTAGATGGAGTTTCGGTATACATAGCACACACTTTAGCTCCAGGATATTTTGCGCCAACCTCTGCCATTACTGCGTCGGCGGTTTGACCGCGGAGTACTAGATGGGTGTTTACCTTATACTGTTGAAGGTAGTGGTGGATGAACATGTCCGTTCCCCCGTAGACAGGCGTGGTATAAAGAAGGACCTCTCCCGGTGCGCAAAGTTCAAAAAGAGTCGAGGTGATGGCTGCCATTCCGGAGCCAAAAACAACTGCTTGCTCAGTACCATCAAGCACCGCAAGTCGTGCCTCTAAAAGTTGGGTGTTTGGTGTGCCTAAGCGAGTGTATATCCCGCCTAGTCGCTCTCCCTCTGGCATTTCTTCTGCACCTGTTGCCCATGCGAAAAAATTACGCCCTTGTTGTGCATTTTCAAATTCGTAAGTAGAGGTTTGGAAGATAGGCTGCTTCATGCTTCCTTGGTATTCACTCGCGTGATACCCGTGCGATAACATCGCGGTTTCATTGGTTTTTTTCATTGTGATAGGCTCTAAGTAATAGAGGTTGCATGGTTATGCCAACCCTTTACTAGTTATGTATCCAGCTTTTATGATAATCCCCTGCGTCTAATGCCAGGGCTTGCTCGGTCACCTTGAGTGGTTTAAAGGTGTCGACCATTACAGCTAATTCTAATGTTTCTTTCTTTCCGATACTTCCCTCATAGGTTCCCGGGTGTGGTCCATGTGGAATACCTGAAGGATGCAGGGTGATTTGTCCTCGACCAATGTTGTTTCTAGACATGAAGTCACCGTCCACGTAATACAATACTTCGTCCGAATCTATATTGCTGTGGTTATATGGAGAAGGTATACTTAATGGGTGGTAGTCATAGAGCCGTGGCACAAAAGAACAAACCACAAATGCCGAGGTCTCAAAAGTTTGGTGTACCGGAGGAGGCTGATGAACACGTCCTGTTATGGGTTCAAAATCATGGATGCTGAAGGCGTAAGGATAATTAAATCCGTCCCAGCCTACCACACCAAAAGGATGTGCTCCATAGGTGTAGCTGTGCAACATGCCTTCTTTCTTAACCTTGATCTCAAAATCCCCTAGTTCGTCTATAGGAGCCATGTGCTCAGGAGCTCTAAGATCGCGTTCGCAATAAGGACTGTGTTCTAGTAGTTGACCGAACCAATTCCGGTATCGTTTGGGCGTGTATATAGGGTGTGCACTTTCCACAATAAACAACCGGTTGTCTTCGGTGTCAAAGTGAAACTGTTGAATCATGCCACGTGGGATCAATAAGTAATCGCCTGGACTAAAACGGAGCGACCCAAACTGCGTGAGTAGCTTTCCCGATCCCTCATGTACAAAGACCAACTCGTCGTTCTGTGCATTCTTATAAAAGTAAGTGGTAGTACTTTTTCTGGGTGCCGCTAAGGTGATGGTACAATCACTGTTCGTCAATACGGGTACTCTACTTTCTAAATAATCATCTGTTGGGGGGACATCAAACCCTTTTAATCGGTAGGCTTTCATGTTTTTTTCCACCGCAATCTTAGGTGAAACATCCACGCTTCCGTTCACTTCTTTCACCATTGTAGGTGGATGACAGTGATATAGGAGAGAGGACATACCGTCAAAGCCAATAGTCCCAAAAAGCTCTTCGTGGTACAATTCACCGCTCTCCTTGCGGAATTGAGTGTGACGTTTGTGTGGGAAGAGCCCTTTTTTTTGATAAAATGGCATAGAATTCTGTTGTTTGGGTAGTATAGGTTCCACACAAATATACATTACTTTCGAAGAGCTAAAATTTCAGAAATGTCCGTTGTAGAAAGACTTGCCCAAGACTTGTTCAATGCCCTTGAATCAGGCATCCCAATTCCACCACTTCGAGAGGAGATAAACAATGATATTGGCCTAGCCTATCAGGTACAGGAGCATCTTGTGCGTCATAGGTTAGAGGCAGGCGAACGAATTATAGGTAAGAAAATCGGCTTGACTTCTCCTGCCGTTCAGAAACAGCTGGGTGTTGACCAGCCAGATTATGGAATTCTTTTCCATACGATGGACCTTTCTACCGCAGGGGTATTGGATGTCTCTAATTTAATTATGCCAAAGGCAGAAGGGGAATTGGCTTTTATTTTAAAGGAAGACCTCGATAAAGAAGATCTCACTTTAGAAAACATAAAGAATGCAATTGGGGCCGTGGTCATCGCTATAGAGGTCGTAGACTCACGAGTTGAAAATTGGAAAATAGGAATTTCTGATACCATCGCGGACAATGCTTCGGGCTCACATTTTATTCTAGGTCCAGAACGTATAGCACTTGAAAATGTAAAGACATCCTCAATTCAAATGAAGCTTTATAAGAATGATGAACTCGTTAGTCAGGGCTCAGGAGCTGCATGTATGGGTGACCCATTAAACGCGGCCCTTTGGCTGGCTCAAATCATGAAAAATCAAGGGAGTCCATTACTCAAAGGAGAGGTCCTACTTAGCGGCGCGTTAGGGCCTATGGTTCCTATTTCTTCAGGCGATGAATTAACCATGACCTTAGACGGATTTCAAGACCTTCAACTCTCTGTACGCTAGTTAAATCAAGTCTTTTTATAAGTGCTTGAATTTCCTGGGGCTATAGATGAAATAATTAAAGCAAACCTTCGAAGAAGTTGTATTTTCATTGCTGTAAATGGGTGTTGCTAAAACCAACAATTAAGTTACATTTGCACACTTTTTTTAGCGATGAAAAACAAATATTCAGATCTCGTTGAGCAGACCTTTGACTGGCCTAGCGAGGAGTTTAAGATGACAGAAGACCATACTCTTGAGTGGAATGGCCTTGATCTTAAGCCCATTTTAAAACAATACGGTACACCCTTACGGCTTACCTATCTTCCTAGCATTGATGAGAATATTCAACGCGCTCGACGCATGTTTCATGTGGCTATGGCGAAGGTGGACTATAATGCAGAATATCATTATTGCTACTGCACAAAGAGTAATCATTTCAGTTTTATCATGGAGCGGGTGTTGTCTAATGACGTTCATTTAGAAACCTCCAGTGCATTTGATATTGATATTGTCCAAAAGATGGTTGCTAAGGGGTTGATCCCAAAAGACCGTCATGTGGTTTGCAATGGATATAAAACGGAGATTTACCTCGATAATATTGCTGCGTTAGTTAATAGTGGGCATGATAATGTGATTAATATAATTGATCATGTGGAAGAGCTTGATCAATTAACTTCAAGAATAGAAAAGAAGGCAAAAGTTGGTATAAGAATCGCCTCTGAGGAAGAGCCTAAGTTTGAATTCTACACTTCAAGACTGGGCATAGGTTATCGCGATATCTTGGAATTCTATAAAACTAAAATTGCGGATAATGATAAAGCGGAGCTCAAGATGCTTCACTTCTTTATTAATACTGGGATTAAGGATACCGCATACTATTGGAACGAGCTTAGAAAATGCGTGAACCTATACATAGACCTTAAGCGCTTATGTCCTACACTAGATAGCTTGAATATTGGCGGGGGTTTTCCTGTGAAAACTAGTCTGGGTATGGACTTTGACTATGAATACCTTGCTGAAGAAATCATCAACCAAATCAAGATCATGTGCGGAGACGCTGGTGTTCCTGAACCTAATATTTTTAGCGAGTTTGGATCATTCACTGTTGGTGAAAGTGGTGCTAATTTTTACAGCGTTTTAGGACAGAAAATGCAGAATGACCGTGAACTTTGGTACATGATAGACAGTTCCTTCATGACTACATTACCAGATAGTTGGGCCATTAATAAGCGATTTATCATGCTTCCGGTGAATAAATGGGACAAGCCTTACGAAAGGGTTCTGTTAGGTGGATTGACGTGCGATTCGGATGATTACTATAATTCGGAACAACACGTGAATGCTATCTTCTTACCCCAGATTAAAAAGACAGATAAGGAGCCGTTGTACATCGGGTTTTTTAATACAGGAGCCTACCAAGAATCATTGGCGGGTTATGGCGGAATCAAACATTGCCTTATTCCTTCTCCCAAACATGTGGTATTGAATATGGACGATGAAGGAAATATATCAACCCAATTATTTGCACCGGAGCAATCATCTAAAGACATGCTAAGCATTTTAGGATATGAATAAAACCACCAAAGGGCCCATCTCAAAATTCATGGCTCACAATTATCGCCATTTTAATTCTGCTGCAATGATAGATGCAGCGATTGGCTATGAGACACATTTAACTTCAGGTGGAAAAATGATGATCACCTTAGCTGGCGCGATGTCTACTGCAGAACTGGGCATTTCTTTAGCGGAAATGATTAGACAGGGTAAAGTGGATATTATATCCTGTACCGGGGCTAATCTCGAAGAGGATTTAATGAACCTTGTTGCGCATAGTCATTACGAACGTGTGCCCCACTATCGTGACCTGACTCCTGAGCAAGAAAGAGGCTTACTTGATCGTGGTTTGAATCGTGTAACAGATACCTGTATCCCGGAGGAAGAAGCTTTTCGAAGACTTCAAGGCCATGTAGAAGATATATGGAAGGATGCCCAAGCGAAGGGCGAGCGTTTCTTTCCACATGAGTACATGTACAAAATGATTCTTTCGGGGGTTCTAGAACAGTATTATGAAATTGATCCTAAGGACTCATGGATGATCGCCGCTGCAGAGTGCAACCTTCCGATAGTTGTTCCAGGTTGGGAAGACAGTACTATGGGGAACATATTTGCCTCTTACTGTATTAAGGGCGAGCTTAAGCCAAGTATTGTAAAGTCGGGAATTGAATATATGATGTGGCTGGCTAATTGGTACACAGAGACTTCAAAAGAAGCCTCTATAGGCTTCTTCCAAATAGGTGGAGGTATCGCTGGTGATTTCCCGATCTGTGTAGTCCCCATGCTATACCAAGATCTAGAACTAGAGGAAACTCCTTTCTGGGGATATTTTTGTCAAATATCTGATAGTACTACGTCTTATGGTTCTTATTCAGGCGCAGTGCCGAACGAAAAAATCACTTGGGGCAAACTAGATGCAGATACTCCTAAGTTTATTGTAGAAAGTGATGCTACTATTGTCGCGCCACTCATGTTCGCATGGATTTTAGGTAAGTAACGTTCGTATACGCCACCTAGACACTCAGGCATGGCCTGTAAAAGGGTGCATAAAGACCACAAGTCTCTGAACGAATAGTTCTCGTGAAAAGCAGTTTAATAATATCCAACCTCAAACCTTGGGGGAGTAAAGGCATTGCCTAATTTGTAGGGATGAAACAAGTCTATTTCGTGCTGCTCCTTTCAGCGTCTTTTCTCAACCCATTATATACCTATGCGCAGGATGTACATATCCCGGAGCCAGGAGAGGGTTTTAGTTTTAATACGTCTTTTCTCATGATAGCAGGAGTCCCCGACGGTTATGCCCCAGGGTTAATCGCGAATTCTCAGGAATTCCAATTCATAAGAGAGAATCACATAGGTTTGTCCCACTTTGGAGTTGCCTATGGATTAGGTTATAGCGGTCACTTTTACCATGGAAACCTACATATTCATGTGGACGAAAATGGTACACAATCCGTTAGAGACCTTACCGGCCAACCATATAAAAGCAATAGGTTTGCAACAGAATATGTAGATGGTTTAATAGAGCTTCGTTATCGTGGTAAAGCCAACAAAAACGGCAGGTATAACAGGTTTTATGTGGGCGGTGTTTTAGGGTATAAAGTAGATGCCTATTCTTATCAGAATTCAGACTCCTATCGTGTAAAGTTTTATAATGTAGACGGGTTTAATACGTTGCGATATGGTTTATACGCGAAGGTTGGTAGAGGACAATTCAACCTCTTCTATTTCTATGGGTTAAGCCCTGTAGTTACCTCTGGCCCTATGCTACCTGACTGGTCAAACGCAACAAGCCAAAACATAGGCTTGAGTATTACCCTTTAAGTTTATTTCAGTGGGACAGCAGAACATGCTTCACCATAACTGATTTTTTTAGCGACCTGCTTCATTTTACTTGTTGCAAACACGTAGGCGTCTTGAGGAACTCTAGGGTCGCCACATCCTTTTATAATCACTGGTTTACCTGTGAAATCATCCCAATTTAATTGAGACAAATGCTCTCTATAATATTGACTGTAAAAGGATTCTTCACTACTTGCCCAGTAGCTCCGCGCTTGGTGATCGCAAAGTTTTGAAGCAACTAATAATGCTGCCCAAGCGGGTAGGATAGCGTCTGTGCTACAGAAAACGCGAACAAATCTTCCTTGAAAAGGACTGTAGTCAAAGGTTTTAAGGGTTTCACGAAAGTTTTTTTCGCGCAAAACATAGCCACCTTCAAGAAACTGAGAGATGTCCAAATCACAGACTCCTGCAGGCATAAAATCCTCTAGATTAAATGTGATGAGGGGGCTATTAGCCACTTTATTCAAAATCTCTCCTTCGGCCATGGTTCTATTGTCTAGTGTAATCTCTAAAGTACTCTTGATTCTCTTGTGTTCTAAGCCCTTCAAAGATAAATGCTGATTTATTTGGAACTATTGGTGTCTGTAATTTTTCATTGTGCCAATTTTCATAGGTCGTGAAATCTACGGCTACGCGATCTTCAAGACGTTCAAATAACCTAAGCTTAGCAACTTTATTCCACCCGGACTCCACGGTGCCTTGGAATACTTTTGCCTTACTACCTGATCCATATCCAATGAAACCTATGACTTTCCCCGTCATGGATTCCCCACGCTGGGCGGCGTCGCATAGTGTGCTGATCAAACCCATGAAAATGGAGGCGGTATACATATTCCCAATCAAGCTTGACGCTCGTTCTGCAGGCTCTAGTGCCTTCGATACATAATTTTTGTAGTATGGACTCTTGCTAAAGGCCCTTACCCATGTCTTTCCTTCTTCTTTATCTTCGGGCTTTTCGCCATCCATAGCAGTAACTACTTCCGCCCATCTTCCGTTCTCTTTCATCCAATCTAAGTAGAAATTCACCAGCATTCGTCTACCGTGAAAAGCGTAGGGAAGATGCATGACGACGCGGTCCCATTCTAGAGCAGGGTTCACATTGATTTTCGTGCCAAAGTGCGCTAGAGCTTCTTTAACGCGCCCTATATAGGCGCTGTTACTGTATTGACCATCGAAAACAGGTTCTTCATGATATGTCCTGAGCATCGTGTTGCCACCCCAGAAACCATTCGCCTTGGATAAGCGGTCTTCAGCATCCTCTGTGGACAACGACAACCCCAACAACTGTGCAGCCTCTACTAAAACGGCTGCCTTTGTATGGGTTCTTCTTGGTTTAAAGAAATCACGTTCGCCTTTCGTTGCGACACCTATTTCTTCGCTGAGACTTATGATCTTCGGGTCAGCACTCACAAGCAGAGCTACGGCCCCCGCTCCTTGGGTGTATTCACCGGAAGAATTCAGTTCATATTTTGCTAAATCCGATGCCACTACAATGGCCTTCATTTTCGGATGTTGTTTTACGTAAAGACAGGCATTCTCTAAGGCATCTATAGCACCTATACAAGCAAAGGTCATGTCAACAACATCAGTGTTTCGCAATGATCTTAGTCCGTGCTGCTCCTCTAAACCATGCTCCACAAGATCTAAAATATAAGTAGCTGTGGGCTTCGCACTGTCGAGTGCACTTTCTGTCCCTAGATATAGCCTTCCCACTTTTGAAGGGTCTAATTTTTCGTTCGTGAACAACTCAAGACACGCATTTGCCCCCATAGAGGCGGCATCTTCATCTATATCAGGAAAAGACATAGAGGTCAAACCTAGTCCTTTATTCAGCTTGGCATATTCTATTTTTCTAGCTTTAGCCAGGGTTTCAATAGGCAAATAATGGTGAGGAACGTAATAGGAAAGAGCATCTATTCCGATTTTCATCTAGCGGATGTTAAAGTTTAACAATTTGTAGCGGATAGCATCAATTTTCAATAATTGAGTTGCTAAATAATGATAACCTTAACGACAATAGTGAGTAAAGGTTCTCTTTTTGTGACACTTTTCAATCATTAGACTGTTGATTTACAGCATTCCAAGTTCAAGCATGGCTTCCTCGCTCATCATACTCTTGTCCCAGGTTGGCTCAAATGTAATCTCAACCTCAGCATCACGAACGCTGTCTATGGCCCTAGCCTTTTCTTTAACTTCCTGCGGCATGCTCTCTGCAACAGGGCAGTTGGGTGAAGTCAAGGTCATCAGAATATGGACATCTCTCTCTGTGCTCACCTTGACATCATAAATCAAACCTAGTTGATAGATATCCACAGGAATTTCGGGATCAAAAATGGTACACAATACCGCGACCACTTCTTCTCCAATTTTCTGCATTTCACTATGTGTAAGTTCCTTGCTCATTTTGTTTTCTGTTAACCGGCAAATACCAGTGCGTAATATTTCATTTGAGTAATCATGCTCATTAGTCCGTTTGCTCTGGTCGGACTTAAATGATCTTTTAATCCCATTTTTTCCAAAAAACTGAGGTCTGCATGGGCGACTTCTTTCGCTGGTTGGTCGCTAAATACATCGATCAACATCGCTACGATACCTTTGGCAATAATTGCATCTGCGTCCGCTTTAAAAACAACATTTTCACCTTTCTTTTCAGCTTTTAGCCAGACCTTGCTTTGACAACCCTTAACCAGTAAATCCTCCTCTTTTTCTTCTTCGGAAAGCGTCGTCATAGATTTCCCCATCTCAATGATGTGGTTGTACTTATCCATCCACTCCTCAATGAAGTCGAAATCATCGATCAGAACTTGCTGCTTTTCTTGGATACTACTCATAGCTTATTTCAACATGTTAACCGCTTTTTCAAGAGCCGCTTTAAAAAGGTCTACCTCGTCTTTCGTATTGTACAGCGCGAAACTTGCACGTGCAGTTCCAGTTACGCAAAAGGCATCCATAATGGGTTGGGTGCAGTGCTGTCCAGTGCGGATTGCCACTCCTTGCTGATCTAACAATACCCCTAAATCATATGGGTGTGTGCCATCCACAACAAAACTCAAGACACTCGCTTTATTCAAAGAGTCTCCTATGATTCTAAACCCTTCAATACTGCTGCATTGTTCTACGGCATAAGCGAGTAGTTCACTCTCATGTGCCGCAATGTTTTCAATCCCAAGTTCGTTAATAAAAGTTAATGCTGCTCCGAAACCAATGATTCCCTCAATGTGAGGGGTGCCTGCTTCAAACTTATGTGGAATACCGGCGTACGAACTTTCTTTCATGGTTACCGTCGCGATCATTTCACCCCCTCCTTGATAGGGCGGTAAAGCTTCTAATCGTTCTCGTTTGCCATAGAGAACACCAAGACCAGTAGGTCCATACATTTTATGTGAAGAAAGGGTGAAAAAATCTACGTCCCAATCCTGAACATCTACCATTGCATGTGGTCCACTTTGCGCACCATCTACGAGTGTCCACGCCCCAACAGATTGGGCTTTTTTGAGTAGCAGTTGGACCGGGTTAATGGTACCTAACGCGTTTGAAATATGATTAAATGAGACCACGGCGGTGTACTCATCAATAATAGTATCAATATCGTCAATGACTAGTTCGCCTTGAGCGTTTACTGGAAAGTATCGCAGTTCAGCGCCGGTACGTTCACAAAGCATTTGCCAGGGAACGATGTTGCTATGGTGCTCCATTTCCGTAATAACTACATTCTGTCCCTTTGTAACAATACTTGATAGACCAAACGCTATGGTATTGATGCTGTCCGTAATCCCTCGGGTAAATATAATTTCTGCAGCTTCCTTTGCATTAATGTGTGCTCGCACTTGCTCTCTAACAGACTCCATTCCATCCGTTGCGCGTTGGCTCAATGTGTGCACTCCGCGATGAACGTTGGCATTGTAGTTCAGGTAGTAATCAGATATCGCATTGATGACTGCAAGAGGCTTTTGTGATGTAGCAGCATTGTCCAGGTACACAAGAGGATGCCCGTGAATCGTTTGATTCAGAATAGGGAACTGTGCTCGTATGTCGTGGACGTTGTAGGCCATATTAGAGTGCGAATTCTAGATTAATACCGAGTTTTTCTGCAATAACACGGTTTAAGCGTGTTGCTAATTGTGGAATCTTGACATATTCAAGGGCATCAGATGCAAATGCATAGGTCATTAGGCCTTGTGCTTCGCTTTTCGGAATACCTCTGGAACGGAGATAAAATAGTGCATTCTTATCTAACTGACCGATCGTACATCCATGAGAACAACGAACATCGTCTGCAAAAATTTCTAGCTGAGGTTTTGCATCAATATGCGCTTTTTCGCTCAAAAGAATGTTATCATTTTGCTGGAAAGCATTCGTCTTTTGCGCTTTTTGACGTACAATAACTTTACCGTTGAAAATCCCGTGACTTTTACCGAGGTAAATCCCCTTGTATAGCTCTCGACTGTAACAATGTGGTTCTTGATGGTCAACCAAAGTGTGGTGATCGACTGTCTGGCCATCTCCAATGATGGTAACGCCATCCATGTGACTTTCGCAATGCTCACCTGCCGAGTAGAAATGCAGGTTATTTCTAATCAATTTACCTCCGAAGCTATACGTACCCACGTGCACATTACTTTGACGCTCTTGTATCACATGTGTATTGTCTACTAATGAAGCGTGGGTGACGTCATTTTGAACCTTATAATAGCTCACTCTTGAGTCTTGTGCAGCAAATACTTCGCTTACAAAATTGGTGAAATTAACAGTGCTACCTAAGTTTTGGTGGCGCTCTACAATTTGGACTTCCGCATTCTGCTCCACTATAATCAAGTTGCGTACTTGAGAAAAAGAAGGTCCATTTTCTTCAGTGGTCAAATAGAGAACTTCAATAGGCTTGTCAACAGTTTGATTATTTTTCACTCTTATAAACGCCCCATCATCAGCGAACGCAGTATTGAGATCAACAAAAGTCTCTCCCTTTGGAGCAGCCTTACCTAGGTATTTCGCTATCGTATCAGGATACTTATTCAATGCTGAAGCGAAGGTGCAAATATCAAATTCACTATGCGTTGTTTCACTGAGCCAAGAGCTGTATTTCCCGTTGATAAATACTAGTTTATAAGTATCCAGATCACTGAGAAGAAACTGCTTGATGTCTGAAAACGAAACGGCATCATCGCTTTTCAATAATATTTTGTAGTCGTGCTTCAGTACCGGCTTTAAATTCGTGTACTTCCACTCTTCATCTTTTGTACTTGGAAACCCTGTGAGCTCAAAGCGGTCTAACGCCTCTTTTCGCAACGCGGCCACATGAAGGTTTCGACCACCGTTTAGTTGAGGTTCTATGACAACAAAAGAAGAGAGTAAGTCTTGTGCTAAATTTGTCATGCGTTTTCCTCCTTGATCCAGTCGTATCCTTTTGCTTCAAGTTCTATCGCTAGGTTTTTATCACCGCTCTTCACAATTTTACCATTATACAATACATGTACGAAGTCAGGTTCAATATAGTCCAGTAGTCTCTGGTAGTGAGTGATGACAAGAACAGCGTTATCTGCGCTTCTAAGCTTGTTTACACCGTTAGCAACAATGCGAAGCGCGTCTATGTCCAAACCAGAATCAGTCTCATCTAGGATAGCTAGTTTTGGCTCCAACATGGCCATTTGAAAAATTTCATTGCGCTTTTTTTCACCTCCTGAGAACCCTTCGTTCAGATTTCTACTGAGGTAGCTCTTATCCATCTCTAAAAGTGCTGATTTCTCACGCATTTTAGACAACATCTCTCTAGCGTCCATAGGTTCTTCACCACGTCCCTTGCGAGTTTCATTGATGGCAGTTTTTATGAAATTGCTCACCGTCACTCCGGGAATTTCAATAGGGTATTGGAAACTCAGGAAAATACCTTTGTGCGCACGTTCTTCAGGATCTAGATCTAACAGATCTTCGCCTTCAAAATCGATAGAGCCGCCAGTTACTTCATAGTCTTCTCGACCAGCAATGACATTACTCAATGTTGATTTCCCAGATCCATTAGGTCCCATGATAGCGTGAACTTCACCTGGTTTTATCTCTAAATTTATGCCTTTAAGGATTTCCTTTTCCTCAACTCTGGCGTGTAGGTTTTTGATTTTAATCATGACTTATCCTACGGAACCCTCTAACGAGATCTCCAATAGTTTTTGTGCTTCTACGGCAAATTCCATAGGAAGCTGGTTGAGTACATCTTTACAATATCCGTTGACGATCAATGCGATGGCCTGTTCTGTTTGTATTCCACGCTGGTTGCAGTAGAAAAGTTGGTCCTCTCCAATTTTTGAAGTAGTTGCCTCATGCTCTATTTGAGCAGTAGGGTTCTGGGCTTCTATATATGGGAAGGTGTGCGCGCCACATTGATCTCCCATCAAAAGGGAATCACACTGGCTAAAGTTTCGAGCGTTTTCAGCACGAGCGCCTATACGTACAAGGCCACGATAGCTGTTGTGGCTGTGTCCTGCGCTGATTCCCTTCGAAATAATGGTGCTCTTGGTATTTTTTCCCAAGTGAATCATCTTCGTACCGGTATCTGCTTGCTGATAATTATTGGTTACAGCAACACTGTAGAATTCGCCTATACTATTGTCTCCTTTGAGGATACACGACGGATATTTCCAGGTTACTGCTGATCCGGTTTCTACTTGAGTCCAGCTAATTTTAGCGTTCCGTTCACAAATACCGCGCTTGGTCACAAAATTGAATACACCGCCTTTGCCTTTAGCATCCCCTGGGTACCAATTCTGTACTGTGCTATACTTGATCTCAGCTCCGTCCATAGCCACCAGTTCAACCACTGCCGCGTGCAACTGATTTTCATCCCGTGATGGTGCCGTACAACCTTCAAGATAACTGACAAATGATCCTTCATCCGCTACAAGCAGAGTACGCTCGAATTGACCAGTACCAGACTCATTAATACGGAAATAAGTACTTAATTCCATAGGACATCTTACGCCTTTTGGAATATAACAGAACGATCCGTCAGTAAAGACAGCACTGTTCAGGGCGGCATAAAAGTTATCTCTCTTTGGAACTACCGTGCCTATGTGCTTTTTGACCAATTCCGGGTGTTCAGCTATAGCCTCACTCATGGAACAGAAAATAATTCCTTTTTCTCCCAGTGTTTTCTTAAAAGTCGTTGCTACAGAAACAGAATCTACTACAATATCCATGGCGACACCACTCAAACGCTTCTGCTCGTTTAGGCTAATACCTAACTTTTCAAAAGTCTTAAGTAACTCAGGATCTACTTCATCTAAACTGTCTAACGTTTTCTTTTGCTTGGGAGCGCTATAGTAAGAAATTGCCTGAAAATCTGGTTTCTTGTAGGTGACATTTGACCACTCAGGCTCTTTCATGTCCAGCCAGATTTTGAAGGCATCTAGGCGCCATTCCAACATCCAAGAAGGTTCATTTTTTTTAGCGCTAATCATACGAATAACATCTTCATTCAATCCGGGTGCTACTGTATCACTCTCGATATCAGTTACAAAACCGTATTTATATTCTGAAGCTGTTACTTCGTCTAGAATCTCATCGCTCATAGACTTAAATTATACTGCGAAACTTTCACCACACCCGCAGGTGCGTGTCGCATTTGGGTTATTAAAATTGAATCCGCTACCATTTAGGCCACCACTGTATTCCAGGGTAGTCCCAATCAAGTAAAGGAGGCTTTTTTTCTCCACGACAACTTTAACGCCGTTGTCTTCATAGAGTTCGCCAATTTCGGGCTTCTCGGTTGTGAAATCCATCTTATATGAAAGGCCTGAACAGCCACCACTTTCCACTCCTACACTGATGTAGGTAGCGTCCAAGCTCTTACCTTCTTCTCGCATGAGGGCATCAAGCTTCACTTTCGCTTTGTCAGATACTTTTATCATAATTATTTAGATTCATTCTAAGGTTGCGCTGCAAAGTTAATAAATAACACCCGTATTTAGTTGCTTTCATGTACTATAACTCGATAACTTCGCTCTATGTTTGATTCGAAAAACCCACAGCGTACACCCATCTCTAGTCTTGGAGAGTTTGGTCTCATAGAGCACCTTACAAAAAACACAATTATAAAGCATGCATCTACCGCTTTAGGTATCGGTGATGATGCTGCCCTTATTGACCAAGGCGAGTACTATACCGCAATTTCAACGGACATGCTTGTTGAAGGCATTCACTTTGATTTAAGTTATATGCCGTTGAAGCACTTAGGGTACAAGAGTGTCATGGTGAATCTCAGTGATATTTATGCCATGAATGGAACCGCACAGCATATTACCGTTGGAATTGCTGTTTCAAATAGGTTCCCAGTGGAAGCTGTAGAAGAAATTTATGAAGGAATAAATTTAGCATGTGCCCGCTATAATATTGATCTTATTGGTGGTGATACAACGGCGTCCCACTCTGGATTGATCATATCAATCACTGCTGTAGGTAGAGTAGAGAAGCAAAAATTGTCCAAAAGATCAGGTGCTAAAAACAATGACCTTGTTGTGGTTTCTGGAGACTTGGGAGGTGCTTACATGGGTTTACAAATCTTAGAACGTGAGAAACAAGTATATATAGAAAATCCAGGTATGCAGCCTGAGCTTAACGGCCATGAATATATTCTTGAACGCCAGTTAAAGCCTGAATCAAGAAAGGACATTATAGAACTTTTAGAAGGCTTAGAAGTGGTTCCCACCTCAATGATTGACATCAGTGATGGGTTGAGTTCAGAAGTTTTGCATTTGGCTAAATCTTCAGGTGTTCAGTTCAATATTTACGAGAATAAAATACCTATTGATCCTTCAATATTCACTTTGTGCGAGGAGTTCAACATGAATACGACCACGGTCGCATTGAGTGGAGGAGAGGACTACGAACTACTCTTCACCATTGCTATGGAGGACCATGATAAAATAAAAGCGAATCCTAATCTAACTATCATTGGGTATGTAAAGGAAGGGTCAGGCGCCCATTTGATTACTCGAGACGAAAAAGTCGTCGAGCTCAAAGCCCAAGGCTTTACGCATATGGAGGAATAGGTTAAGCTACTTTAGTTGATACTCAGGATAAACGCGTTTCCATTGACTGGACTCAAACCATGCACTGCGCCCATCTCCGATCGCAATCAAGCTCCAGCCTTCCTGGATCCTAGTTATTTTACCGGCACTGCCCTCGCTGAGTAGTATAATTCGTTTGCCACCTACGGAGGGCTCACTGTACCCGTAAGAGTTAGGTTCAACAACAATACACTTGGTGTTTTTAGGATGGCTAATAGCACCAACAGTTAACAGAGTGATTCCAATCAGTGTAGTAGTAAAAGGTATTCGCCAATTTATATTTCTATTTGAGAGCCTCTTCCATAAAAGTAATAGGAAGGAGGACAATAAAACGAGTGATCCTAATATCACCCATACTTCCTCACTGAGAGTTCCACGAAATAATTCGCTTAACCATTCTATAAGCTCTTGGCTAGGTTCGATCAGCGCATCTACCAGTCGCAAGTTGATCCAATCTAAATTATGCAGAGCATCTGTATTACTTGGATCGAATACTAGCGCACGCTCGAAGTAAAGTTTTGCTTCGCCGTATTCCCTTAATCGGACATAACAGTTGCCTATGTTGTAAAACAACTCTGTGTCCTTCACCCCAGCAGAGATTAGTGTCTCGTATTGATCAAGTGCTTTTTGATACAACCCTTGATCGTAAAGCTCCTTAGCTGCAGTGCTTAAATCGGTTATATGTTGTTCCATAGCCTTGTAAATTCAGTCAATAATTCGCGATCCCCAGAGGAAACACTTGGTGCGTATTGCGCTATTTGACAGCGCTCTATCAGTTGATGAACAGCGGGCCCATGTACATCTCCAAGAAGTAGGGTGATTTCTTTTAGTGAGGTGTTCTCCCTCGAGATACCAAGCTCTAAAAATCGCTCTTCTAGGGAATTCAACATAATTCCAAACCTATTCTCGTGGTCAGAATCAAAGGCCTTCTCTACAAGTTTTTGAAGTTCTTTTTTTCTTGAAGTACTACCGTCTTTAACCTTTCTTCTAGGAATTATTTGGACTCCCCATCCTAAGAGTACTAATCCTAAAACGCTCCAAATCCAAGGCTTGAGATCATATGCTTGATCTGACGCATGTTCACCATGGAGTAAATAGCGAATATCATCACCAATCGCATTGACTTCTCTTTTCGTCACAGGAAGGCCCGAATCATCCGTCAGAGTCATTCTCGCAGTAGCATCACCAGCGACCACTAAAGTATCAGCAGAAGCTGTAACAGTTTCGTATCGCTCCTTACCTGTATTGAAGTAAACCCAGGACATTTCAGGTAAAATGAAAGTTCCTTTCAATTGCGGAACCAGTAGGTATTCAAGTTCTTTATAGCCTCTTACGCCGCGTTCGGTGTAGCGAATATTTTCATTGAATTTAGGGTCGTAAACATCGAAACCTTGAGGCTCAATAAGATCAGGAACGCTCAGGGTATTAAAATTACCAGTTCCTTCAATTCGTATTTTAAGGGTAATAGATTCGTTTCCGTTTACCTCTTTGCGACTTAATTCACGAACAAAATTTAAATCGCCAATTCCACCGCTATAATCTTCTGGTTTTGGACTGGGTAGAGGTTTAATTGTAACGCTTGGTATTTTGCCAGTAGCCACCTGGGAAACAAAATCATTCATGGGCATTCCAAAGAAATCTCGCCGTCCAGATGGCACTTGTACTTTAGCTGAAATTTGCAAGGCTTGTCCTTTCAATGTTCCTGGTTTATTCGGAATAATGAGACGTTTATCAAAGTCCAAGAGGGTAGCAGTTCTATTGCCAACTGACTCTCTTTTTGAGGCTTGTTTAAAGTCCAATTGCTGCTGTAGTACATTTTCGAAGTTGGGTTGTTGCAGAATAGTCAAGTCTCTCACCTGGTCAAAAAGTATCGCTCTAAACATAAGAACTAAGGGCTCCCCAACATAGACTGACTTTTTAGAAGTGAGGATTTCAACTTCAAAACTTGCCTTAGATTTTTTTACTGAATTATTTTCGCTGGATGCTCCTGCTTTAACCTCGATCTTCAAAGAATTACTTTTCATGACCCTTCCATCCAAGATCATTGTAGCTGGCGCTAAGTTGAAAACTCCCTTTTTAGTTGCCACAATATCGTAGGTCATCTTTTTCGAAAAACTTCTAGACCCATTAATGAACTGTGTTTGTTGCGAGGTGTAAGGGCCGCTGACGACTTGAAAGTTTTTGAATTGAGGTGCTTGGAATTGCCCATTGGCTTCGGAGGTGCTGTAGGTTACCCTGAAAGGCTCATTCAACCCCACGATCGTGCGGGAACTGCTGGCATTGATCTCTGCTTTTTGACCAAAACTCACTGAGCACCATAATAAAGCGCACACGAGAAGCATGTATTTACCAGTCTTTTTCACCACTCGTTTTATTTCCTTTGGCTTTTTTAGCCGTTACTTTTTCGGCTGTCTTTTCTTCAGCTCGCTGAATAGCTTCCAACAGTCCTTTAATTTCTTCTGGGGTCATTGTCGCCTTGGATTCTCCACCTTCCTTAGGTGTGTTTTCATCAGACTCTTTTGGCGAGTCCTCACCGGCCTTGTCCGACTCGTCTTCTTGATTTGAATTCTCCGAATCATTTTCCGAGTTTTGATCTCCCTTGTCTCCCTTGTCTCCCTTGTCTCCCTTGTCTTCGGAGTCTTGATCTTCCTTGTCCTGTTGTTCTTCGTTCTGCTCCTGATCTTGCTCTTTTTGCTCCATCATTTTTTCTAATGCCCTGCTTAGGTTATAGATAGCGTCATCTTTATTGGGGTTATTAATCAAACTTTGCTTGTAGGCTTTTATGGACTCTTCATATCGCTCTTGGTCAAACCAGAGGTTTCCCAAATTGTGCAATGCATCGCTTTTTTGTTCTTTATTTTGAGCATTTTTAATTGCCCGATTCAGCGCTCTCTCAGCCTCTTCATACATTTCAAGTCCGCCTAAAGTACTTCCTAAATTGTACATAGGTTCAAAAGCGTCAGGTTGCATTTCTGAAGCTTGAACGAAGGTAGTTGCAGCTCCTGCTAAATCTTCTTTTTCTGCCAATTCAATCCCTTTTCTCATGACCTGGCCATACTCATGCATACTTCCACGTACCTCTCCTCCGGCGGTAGTTATTAATGAGTCTTGTCCTTGGGCATAAGAACTAAAGGAAAGGGAGGTGCAAATTAATACTGCAATTGAAGAAATTTTAAAGGGGTTACCAACTCTTGAGGGCAGGAGAAGGTAAATTAACAATAGAAATATCCCCGGTAAGAGGAACCATGTAAATTGGTGGTCGTAGTCCAATGCAATCTCTTGAGAAATGTCTGCTTTTTCGCCTTCCGAGATAAACGAAGCGATTTTTGAAACGGCCTGTTCTGTGCTATTCCCATCTATATATTGAGCATTGATTTCACCGCCAATACTAGAGAGGGAAGCATCATCTCTGCGTGTGATGACCACCTCGCCATTTTTATCCTTTTTGTAGGTGGTTCCATTTCGTCCTTTTGTTATTGGAATAGGTCCTCCATCAGCGCTTCCTAGACCAACTAGCAAGATGTTCACTGGAAAATCGGGTAGACTTAATTGACTTAGGTTCTCATGGTCTTCCCCATCGGTTAGAACTACAACGAATCTCCCAGCTGGTGAGGCTGGATTAAAGTACCCAAAGGCATACTCTAGCGCGGCTCCTAGGTTGGTTCCTTGCGATGGAACCGCATCCGGTGAAGCTGCTTGCAGTGCTGTTTTTGCTGCGGCATAATCTGTAGTAATAGGCAGAGCTGGGTATGCGCTCCCAGCGTAGGCTATGATTCCTACCCTGTCGCCGCCTAAGCCGTCTAGGGATTTGGAGATTAATAATTTCGCCTTTTCAAGTCTTGAAGGGGCTATATCTTCTGCGAGCATAGACCTACTGACATCAAGGGCATAAACTACATCCGCCCCTTTTCGATTGATGGTTTGCTTTTGACTTCCCATTTGAAGATTCGCTAGTGCGAGCCCAAAAAACACAAGAGCCAGTGCGAGTAAAACATGCCTTGTAAAGAAACGCATGCTCCCAAAACGCGTGCTAACTGACTGTTTTGTTGTGGTGTCTAGTCCTAAGATATTCCATGCTTTCTTACGCCACTTATGAAATAAAATAGACGCAATTAGCACGATTATAAATAGGGCCGGGCCAAGCAGTAGGTATTCCGGATGTTGCCACTTAAACTCCATCAAAAAGCGGTTTTTAAAAGAACAAAATTTAACAGCAATTCTAACATAATAAGGCCCATTGCGAGCCATACAAATACTGCATAATGTTCTGTATATCTATAAAACTGAAATCCTTCAATTTCACTTTTCTCGAGACCGTCAATAATGTCATAAATCTGTATTAGACTTTCTTTATCTGTCGCTCTAAAGTATTTTCCTCCAGTATTTGTAGCTATTCGTTTTAGCAACTCTTCGTCAATACTTACCTGCCGAGGGCTATAAATTAGCTTACCATTAGCGCCCATTGCAACAGGCGTGGGTGCAACACCATTGGTCCCCAATCCGATCGTATAGACCTTGATTCCGAGGCTTTGGCACAATTCAGATGCTTGAATTGGATCCACCATACCGGCGTTGTTTTCTCCATCAGTCAGTAAGATGACCACCTTGCTTTTTGCCTCGCTATTCGCTAATCTGTTCGCAGCTGAACTCAGGCCCATTCCAATGGCAGTACCTCCTTCGAGCAAATCATATTGTAAGCTTCTAATCTGTTCATTAAGTAAGCTGTGATCTGTAGTCAGTGGAACAGGACTGTAGGCTTCCCCAGCATAAATAACTAAGCCCATTCGGTCCATCCCTCGTTCCGTCACAAAATTTGTAGCCACTTCTTTAAGTGCCTCTAATCTATTAGGTTTAAGATCTTTAGACATCATTGAGGCACTAATGTCTAATGCCATCATCATGTCGATTCCTAAATTTTGACTGGGTTGTTGAATGATTTCTGAGGTTTGGGGTCTTGCTAGTGCAATGCAAATAGATCCTAAAGCTAGCCATGAAAGCAAGGAGGTATTGGTTCTTAACCTCCCCAAAACACTCCTAGATAATGAGGAGGTATTAGAAAATATATAGGTGTTAAACCGGCTTTTCTTGAATACGGCAAAAGCTATCCCCGCGAGTGGAATAAGAATCCATCCTAGCAACCACAAGGGCTGATCAAAGGTCCAATCAGGAATCATGAGCAGCAGGTTTAAATTCTAATATCAATGATTCAGCTCGGTCTAAGGCCTCTAGATGTTCGGATACATCAACCCTCCCTTTGGCAAACTTGACATAATCTGCTCTAGTAAGAATATACTGGTATGCCTGAAGTTGTGAGTCTGTCCACCTGTTCTTTAGCATATCCATACTGTCGTTGGTTGTTTGTTCCGCTAACGGAAGACCCGTTTGAGCGCCCAGATAAATCCGGACTAAATCACCAAGATTCACATAGTATCCTTTTGCGTCTACTTCCCAACTTTTTTCCTTCCGTAATTTGGCCAATCCCGCAATGGCTTCGGCGAATAAATCACGAGGAATTTCCTGAATAACAAGTTGTTTAATACTGCGCTTACGATAGATGCGTAGAAGGATGATTATAGCGACAATGGAAACCAGTGCTGAAGTGAGGTACAGCCAATAATGTCTAATCCACCACCACAAGTTAAATCCTACGGTCTTTAATGCCCTATTTTCTTCCCTTTGAATGTCTTCATTCAAAGGAGATAAAGAGACGTTGATATTGATGACAGATGTAGCATATTGATGACCATTCCAATCGACTTTCCATGGTGGGAACACAAGAGTACCGGTATCTAAAAGCAGGTACTTGCGCTTAGAAACAATATGCGTCTCTGTGGTGTCATTAGAACTCTCTACCAGGACTGCTCCGGAAATAGAATCGGTAGGTTCAAATAACAAGGACTCAGATCTATACTCTACTGTTATGATTACTTGTGCACCTAAAACTTGCTGTGAGGTATCCGCTTGTGCCCATATTACTTTAGGGTCTTCCTCAGAAATTTGCGCGTTGGCTACAACGTAGTTTAGTAGGAGCAGTAAAAGGGCTAGAAACTTTTTCATACTACCTGCTTTTAGACTTTAAATAGTTCAATAGCGGAGGAACGAAATCTTGGTCTTTATCAAGTTTTAGGTACCCTGACCCAGAACGTTTAGAGAGCGCAGAAATGGCCTGTTGTGTTTCCATGTGGCGCTTTAAAAGATGTTTAGCGAACTCCTTACCACGACTATTTACCCATTGTACAGCACCGGATTCCGAATCTCTCAAGGGAATCAGCCCCACATTAGGCAAGGCCATCTCTTTTTGGTCAAACGTGCTGATGGCACAAAGATCGTATCGTTTTGCAGCAATTCGGAAATTTCTATCTGGTTGATCTCCTAAAAAGTCACTCATTAAAAAGACATTACTGTGTCTTTTCTGAATTTTAAGAAGGTGTTCCAAGGCGCCCTCGATATTAGTTCCTTCCGTATATGTTTCCCATTCAAGAATAGTCTTGATGATGCGCATTACATGTTTCTTCCCTTTTTTTGGAGGAATTACTTTCTCAACTTCTCCGGCGAAAAGAATAAGACCAATTTTATCATTATTACCCATGGCACTGAATGCCAGGGTGGCAGCAATTTCTATTTGAAGATCTTGTTTTGTACGGTGCTTTGTCCCAAAGTTTGTAGATGCACTTACGTCTAGAATAAGAAATAGAGTAAGCTCTCGCTCTTCCTCAAAAACCTTGATGTACGGAGTTCGTTTTCGCGCGGTAACATTCCAGTCTATGCTTCTAACTTCATCACCACTTTGGTATGGACGCACCTCTGCAAAGCTCATGCCCCTTCCTTTGAATGAGCTGTGATACTCACCAGAGAAAAGTTGGTCACTCAATCTGCGGGTCTTTATTTCAATCCGCCTTACTTTTTTAAGAAGTTCTATTGCGTCCACAGGGAAAATTAAGGAACCATTAAGGTGTTAAGGATCTCAGTAATGATGGTCTCAGAAGTGATCTCTTCAGCCTCAGCCTCGTAGGTCAACCCAATTCTATGACGCAATACAGCAGGTGCTATTGCACGGACATCCTCTGGTGTAACAAATCCGCGATGGCGTAAAAAGGCATGACATTTAGCTGCCTTGGCAAGCGCAATAGACCCTCGAGGGGATGCTCCGAAGCTAATTTTATTGCGAAGACCTAAAATGTTATAATCTTCAGGCTGGCGAGTAGCAAATACGATGTCTAAAATGTAGGACTCTATTTTTTCGTCCATATAAATACGCTCAACGGCATTTCGTGCCTTGAGGATTTGTTCTATCCCGACGACGGCATTTAACTTCTCAAAAGCGCCTGTCATCTGTTTGCGCATGATGGTGCGTTCCTCCTCTTTCTGAGGGTAACCTAGGGTGATTTTAAGTAAAAAACGATCCATTTGAGCTTCAGGAAGCGGGTATGTTCCTTCTTGTTCAATAGGGTTTTGTGTGGCCATCACGAGAAATGGCACTGGCAAAGGAAAGCTTTCGTCACCTAAAGTTACTTGACGCTCCTGCATCGCTTCAAGTAACGCACTCTGCACCTTCGCTGGAGCACGATTGATTTCATCTGCGAGCACGAAATTACTGAAAATAGGTCCTTTTTTGGTCTCAAACTTGTGGTCACTCATATTATAAATCTGAGTACCTACAACATCTGAAGGTAAAAGGTCCGGAGTGAATTGGACTCTAGAAAAGGAGCCCCCTATGGTTTTGCTTAAGCTATTTATAGCAAGTGTTTTGGCTAATCCAGGTACACCTTCTAGTAAGATGTGCCCATCTGCCAAGAGTCCAATAAGTAGTCCTTCGACCATCCCTTTTTGACCTACGATGACTTTTTGAAGCTCGTTTTTAATGAGGTCGATAAAGGCGCTTTCGTTTTTTATTTCGTCGTTAAGAGCAATGATGTCTGGGGCACTTTCCATGTTAGATGTATTTTGTGTAGCAAAAGAAAACAAACTGCTTGTGATAAGCCGTTAAAAGAGGGTTAAAAATATAGAGATTGAAGCTAATGTACAAGACCAAAAACATCCTTAGTGATGCGTGTGTTATTTAGGGAAAGCGGTATTCTTACTGAGATGATGGTTTGGAATAAACAGTGTGAGATACCGAACAGGTCTATTTGTAGTTAGCCCAAGGTCAAAAAGACATCTAAGAGTCTTTACAGCTATTACTTAAAAACGCTTCGTTGAAATAGAAATAATAGCCCAACACCTGTTGAGATGGCAAAGTCGGCAAGATTGAATATGGGCCTGAAAAAAGTAAAATAATCTCCACCCCAAACAGGAATCCAATTAGGTAATTCACCAGAGTACAGCGGGAAATAGAACATGTCTACTACTTTCCCCTGCAAAACGGGAGCGTATCCGCCGGATTCAGGCATAAATTCAGCTACTCGACCTAGTGAGTCAGAAAAAATCACACCGTAATAAAGACTGTCTAAAACATTTCCTACAGCACCCGCTAAAATTAAACTGATGCCCCAAATAGCCACATTAGTTGTCCCTTTTTTTAAAGTAATACGCAGCCAGTAAATAATGCCTATGATAGCAATAATTCTAAAGATGGTCAACGCAAGTTTTCCAGCGACGCCACCCAGTTCAAGGCCAAATGCCATACCAGGATTCTCCGTAAAATGGATGAAAAACCAAGAAGTTATCTCATGGCTTTGACCGAGATACATGGTACTTTTTACCCAAAGCTTTAGTACTTGATCTAATAGAAGTGTTCCAAGTATTATAAAGACAGCTTTCCTCAACGTTGTTTGAGTTTCGCTTCCATACTCAAGGTGGCATGAGGCACTAATTTGAGGCGCTCAACATCAATTAGCTTACCTGTATCTCTACAGATTCCGTAAGTTTTGTTTTCAATTCTAACCAACGCATTCTTTAAGTCACGAATGAATTTTTCTTGACGCGAGGCAAGCTGTGAATTACGCTCCTTACTCATCACAGAAGAACCTTCTTCAAAAGACTTGAATTGAGGAGAGGTGTCATCTGTTCCGTTGTTTTGATCGTTGGCAAATTGCTCACGTAATAGGGAAAGGTCTTCCTCAGCTTTTTCTATTTTTTTAACAATAATAACTTTAAACTCGTTGAGTTCTTTGTCGTTAAAGCGGCTTTTTTCCTGCTCGTTCATCGTGTTTTTTTTTAACCCATAGAGGTTAGGCATTTGCGAATGTAATCAAATTCGCGAAATTGAAATGTAAATGATTTGTCCTTCTACATCCGTTTCATTTTCTTTGGTCTCACCAAAGAAAATGTCATTAGCTAAAACTTCATCAGCAACGTATGGGATGAAGCTATCTAGCCTTAAGGCAAACGCCTCATTTGCGGACAGTATTACGTTAATACGATCAACAACATCCAAGCCTGATGACTTGCGTAAGCTCTGAAGGCGATTGACTAATTCCCTTGCGAGACCCTCGTTTCTTAGTTCTTCCGTCAGTTCAGCATCTAGTGCAACCGTAAGTCCATCATTTGTTGCCACAAGCATTCCAGGAATATCTTCCGTGACGATTTCACAGTCTCCGAGATCAATGGTAATTACCTGTCCCTGATCTTCAAAGGATAACATCCCTTTCGTTTCAAATAAATCTATAGCAGCAGCATCCATAGACTCCACAAAGGCTTTAACGACTTTCATGTGACGGCCTACTTTTGGCCCTAGAGCCTTGAAATTAGGACGAACCTTTTTTACAAAGATCCCAGAATTTGGGGAAATAATTTCAAGTTCCTTTACGTTCACCTCCGCAAGAAGAAGGTCTTTTATGCTTTCTAATATTTCACCATCCTTTGCGTTTAAAACGGGGACTAGAATTCTAGAGAGTGGTTGTCGCACTTTTAAGGTTTCCTTTTTTCTGATTGAAAGCACCAGTGAGGTGAGCTTTCTGGCGGTGTTGATCTTCACTTCTAGATCAGTATTGATGAATGATGTGTCACTCACTGGAAAATCAGTTAGGTGCACGCTACCTTTTCCTTTTAAAGACACCCCGTTGTACAGATCGGAGTATAATTGGTCACCATAGAAAGGGGCAAGTGGAGCCATTAGTCTACTCAATGTCTCAAGGCAGGTCCACAGCGTTTGATAGGCTGAAATTTTATCTTGAGCATAGTCGCCCTTCCAGAACCGGCGACGACCAAGTCTTACATACCAGTTAGAGAGTTTTTCTGTGGTAAATTCTTGTACCGGGCGAAATGCTCGCGTAGGCTCGAATGACTCCATTCCATCCTCTACTTGTGCAATGAGCGTATGGAGTTCTGACAGAATCCATTGGTCCATTTCAGGACGCTGATCAAGGGCTATTTCGTCTTCTTCATATTTGAAGCCATCCACGTTGGCATACAAGGCAAAAAAGGCGTAAGTGTTATGTAGTGTTCCAAAGAATTTACGTCGAACCTCGTCCAATCCATCCATATCGAACCTAAGGTTGTCCCAAGGAGAGGCATTGGTGAGCAAGTACCATCTTAAAACATCAGCACCATATTGATCCATGGTTGTAAATGGATCAACAGCATTGCCAAGTCTTTTAGACATCTTTTGCCCTTTCTTATCTAAAACCAGGCCGTTAGAGATGACATTTTTAAAGGCCACCTTATCGAAAACCATTGAAGATATAGCATGTAATGTAAAGAACCACCCACGCGTTTGATCTACACCTTCTGCTATGAAATCAGCAGGATAGGCGCCTTCTTGTTCTACTTTTTCTTTATTTTCAAAAGGGTAATGCCATTGCGCATAGGGCATCGCGCCACTGTCGAACCAAACATCTATAAGATCGCTCTCTCGATTCATCGGTTTACCGCTAGGACTAACTAACACCACTTTATCCATTAAATGACGGTGGAGGTCAATCTCTGCGTAGTTTTCTTTACTCATGTCTCCAGGAGTAAAGCTTGAGATGGGATTGTGGGCCATAATTCCAGCTGCAACTGATTTTTCAATCTCAGCTTGAAGCTGGGCAACACTCCCAATACATATGCGTTCATCACCTTCTTCATTGCTCCAGATGGGCAGTGGAACACCCCAGAAACGAGAACGGCTGAGGTTCCAGTCATTCAAGTTCTCGAGCCAATTCCCAAATCTTCCACTCCCGGTTGACGCAGGCTTCCAGTTGATGGTTTTATTCAAAGCGATCATACGGTCTTTCTTTGCCGTAGACTTAATAAACCAGCTATCTAGTGGGTAATACAATATAGGCTTATCTGTTCTCCAACAATGTGGATAGCTGTGCTCGTATTTCTCAATTTTAAAGGCTTTGTTTTCCAGTTTTAGCTTTAAAGCGATTCGCTCGTCAACGCTTAAATATGCTTTCAGGTCTGGTATTATAGATTGCAACCGTTCTTTCTGAAGTTCAAATTCGATGGATTTTTCCTCCTCTGTAAGATATTCGGCTTTGATGTATTCTTCTCCGAAACCAAACATTTCATCCTTAAGTTCAGAACGGAATTTTCCGCGAAGATCCACTAACGGTACAAGGTTTCCGTTCTCGTCTTCTACTAAAAGTGGAGGAACGCCGGCCTCTGCAGCAACCTTGGCATCGTCTGCGCCAAAAGTAGGAGCAGTATGGACTATTCCAGTTCCATCTTCAGTGGTAACAAAATCACCTGGTATCACTTTAAAGGCATCTTCAGGACGCTCATTAGGTAATGCATATGGAAGCAGTTGCTCATAACGTAACCCAAGAAGGTCTGCACCTAAAACTGTTTTGGATATCTGGTAGGGTATTTTTTTAGCACCTGCTTCATAACTATGTAAGTCTCCCTCAATAAACTTATTGCCAAAGAGTTTCGATAATAAAGGAGTAGCAGCAATGATGCTCACCGGTTCAAAAGTGTACTGATTAAAAGTGTGAACCAGGCTGTACTGAATTTTAGGTCCTACGGTCAGCGCTGTATTTGAGGGCAGTGTCCACGGTGTTGTCGTCCATGCTAACAAATGCGCATTCGCATCGCCAAACAATTTCGTGCTTTGCTCACTTTTTACCATTTTGAATTGAGCCACAACAGTGTGATCTTTCACATCACGGTAGCAACCGGGTTGGTTTAATTCATGAGAACTTAAGCCCGTACCGGCTTTGGGAGAATATGGCTGTATGGTGTATCCTTTGTAAATCAGACCTTTATTGAAAAGTTCAGCCAACAGCCACCATACACTTTCCATGTATTTAGGATCGTAGGTAACATAGGGCTCGTCTAAATCTACCCAGTAGCCCATTTGATCAGTCAGGTCTTTCCAAATACCGGTATAACGCATGACGGCTTTCTTACAAGCGTCATTATAGTCTTCTATAGAAATGGTTTTTCCAATATCCTCTTTGGTTATGCCCAATTCTTTTTCTACTCCAAGTTCCACTGGCAGGCCATGAGTGTCCCATCCTGCTTTGCGATTAACAAGAAATCCTTTTTGGGTTTTGTACCTACAGAAAACATCCTTTAGAGAACGTCCCATCACATGGTGAATACCAGGAAGGCCGTTTGCACTAGGTGGTCCTTCAAAGAAAATCCATGGCTCCGCATCCTTGCGAGCAGTCAGGGTTTGTTCAAATACATGCGTTTCCTTCCAACGTTGTAAAACTGCCTTATGGACGCTGGCTAAATCGAGGTGTGAATATTCTGGAAATGTATTCATGAGATTAGTCTACCGTGGCGATGCACTTTAGTTCGATGGCTATGGGAGTTGGCAAGCTATTGATTGCCAATGTGGTTCTACAAGGCTGGTTTTCCTTGAAATATTCTGCGTAAATACGGTTGAAAGTGTGAAAGTCACGCTTCATGTCGACCAAGAACACCGTAATGTCTACTAATTCGTTCCAACTTGAGCCACTTGCTTCAAGAACGGCTTTAACATTGGCAAAAACGCTGTGCACCTGGGCTTCAAAATCAAAGGATTTAAAGTTTCCGTTGTGGTCTAGATCTAAGCCAGGAACCCCACTGTCATTAGCATCGCTACCTGCTGTGCGAGGTCCTACGCCGGATAAAAACAAGAGGTTGCCTACCTTACGAGCATGCGGGTAAAGACCTACTGGTTTTGGTGCGTTATCAGTCGAAATTTTCGTTGAATTGGACATATTAGCTCTGTTTTAATCCTGCAAAAATAGGGAATGCTCTTTGGAAGGCCTCTAGATTTTGTCGCGAGTCAGAAATAAAACTTAGTGTTGTTTGGACACTAACTAATAATTACTATATATTTGCACCTGTATGTTAAGATTGGTGGTTCTTTCTTTTCATGCTTCTGTGATAGGTTCTAGGGGCTATTTGATAGAATTTTTAAGATGTTACTGAGCCGATTTTTAACATCTGAGAATACTTTCAAATACCCCTTTTTTTATGCCCTAAAATGTGGGGAACGAATATTTCTCTGCCAAAAGCAAACATTATTCGTTCAGAATCGCTGCTATCTCTGACATTGTGTCTATTTTTCCACTCACCCTTTATTTTGGTGCTTTTTTAGTGCTTTTAAAGCGTGCTTATTGCACACCGATTATTTTTGTGGACTATATTTAAGAAGACGACAGCCTCATGCTGAAATTCATATCTAAACTTATTGGATCGAAGAGCGATCGTGATTTAAAAAAATTACAACCCTTCGTTACAGAAATCAATACCTATTCGCAGCATATCGCAGCGATGAGCAATGATGAGCTCAGGGCGAAAACCATTTCTTTTAAAGATTCCATATCACAGGCGACGGCGGAATTGGAGAAGGAGAAGGCCACCTTGTATGGGCAGATCTCTGAAACAGAGAACTACGATGCACGCGAGCCTTTTTATGAGCAGATTGAAGCCATAGACGTACAAGTTCTTGAGCAGATTGAAATAGTTCTTTTGCAACTCCATCCCGAAGCTTTTGGCATTATGCGTGAAACGTCGAAGCGTTTTACAGAAGGAGATGTGAAAGCGAGGGCTACAGATCTTGATAGGGAATTGGCCAAGAGTCAACCACACATTACCATAAATGGTGATGAGGTCATATATTCCAACACATGGAAAGCGGCAGGCGCTGATATAACATGGAACATGGTTCATTATGACGTACAACTCATAGGTGGCACTGTGCTTCACGAAGGAAAAATAGCAGAAATGCAAACGGGTGAAGGGAAAACCTTAGTAGCAACACTTCCTGTGTATTTAAACGCACTAGCTGGCAGAGGTGTTCACGTCGTTACTGTGAATGACTATCTCGCTAAGCGTGATAGCGAATGGATGGCACCAGTATTTAACTTCCATGGCTTGACAATCGATTGTATTGACAAACACCAATCAAACTCAGAAGAACGTCGTTTGGCGTACTACAGTGACATTACATATGGTACGAATAATGAGTTCGGCTTTGATTATCTACGTGATAACATGGCCCGTCGAGATGAAGATCGGGTTCAGACCAGGGGACATCATTTTGCCATTGTGGATGAGGTCGATAGCGTTTTAATCGATGACGCAAGAACGCCGTTGATCATTTCTGGTCCAACTCCTAAAGGAGATCAGCACCAATTTAACGATCTCAAGCCTTTTGTCGAGGATTTAATGATGGCTCAAAAAAACTTAGTTCAAAAGGAATTAAGTGAAGCCAAGAAACTCATTGCTGAGGGCAAGGTGGATGAAGGTGGAGAGAAATTACTTAGAGCTTACCGCGGCCTACCAAAGTCAAAGCCACTCATTAAGTTCTTGTCCCAAGACGGCATGAAGTCTATTCTACATAAATCCGAAGGGGTGTTTTTGCAGGAGCAAGGCAAAAAAATGAAACTCATTGATGAGGAATTGTTTTTTACAATTGAAGAGAAGAACAATCAAATTGATTTGACCGGAAACGGAACGGAGCTCATTTCACAAAGCACGGCAAAAGATTTCTTTGTAATGCCTGATATTACCTTAGAGCTGAGTCTTCTTGAAGATGCGGAAATCAGTATTGATGACAAGGCGCAACAGAAAGATAAGTTATTGTTGGATTATGGTATAAAATCTGAGCGCATTCACACGGTGAATCAATTGCTTAAAGCCTATGCCTTGTTTGAGAAGGACACGGAGTATGTCATTATGGACAACAAAGTGAAAATTGTTGATGAGCAAACCGGACGTATCATGGAAGGCCGCCGCTATTCTGATGGTCTTCATCAAGCAATTGAAGCTAAGGAGAATGTCAAAATTGAGGCAGCAACCCAAACTTACGCAACGATCACGCTACAGAATTACTTTAGAATGTACCACAAGCTTGCGGGCATGACGGGTACTGCAGAAACAGAAGCAGGTGAGTTTTGGGAGATTTATAAGTTAGAAGTTGTTGTTATTCCTACGAACAGACCTGTTACTAGAGATGATCGTGAGGATTATGTTTTCAAGACAAATCGTGAAAAGTACACAGCGGTCATTGTTGAAATAGGAAAACTAAGGGATGCTGGAAGACCAATTCTAGTAGGAACGACCTCTGTTGAAATTTCAGAATTACTAGGCCGTACCCTAAAAATAAGCAAAGTCCCTCACCAGGTTCTCAATGCTAAAATGCACCAAAAAGAGGCTGAGGTAATTGCGCAAGCAGGTCAGCCCGGTATGGTGACTATCGCAACAAACATGGCAGGTAGAGGGACAGATATTAAACTCTCTACAGAGGCGAAATCCTCAGGTGGTTTGGCAATAATAGGTACAGAACGTCATGACAGCCGTCGTGTTGACCGTCAGTTACGTGGACGCGCGGGCCGTCAAGGTGATGTGGGTTCTTCTCAATTCTTTGTCTCTTTGGAAGATAAGCTCATGCGCCTGTTTAATTCCGAGCGGATTTCAGGTTTGATGGATAGACTAGGTCTTGAGGAAGGCGAGGTGATTCAGCACAGTATGGTCAGTAAATCCATTGAGCGTGCTCAGAAAAAAGTAGAAGAAAACAACTTTGGTACCCGTAAGCGTCTATTGGAATATGACGATGTGATGAACAGCCAGCGAACGGTGATTTACAAGCGTCGCGCGAACGCAATGAAAGGTGAACGCATTAAGGTGGATGTGGCTAACATGATTTATGACACCATAGCAGACCTTGTTGAGGCCCATCAATCTACCAAGGATTATGAAGCTTTTAAGCTGGACTTTCTCCTCACATTCGCTTTTGAACCAGTGATGGAAACAACTGTTTTCGGCACGGCCACTTTAGACGATGTGTCTAATGAGTTCTTCAATCAAGCCTCTGCCTTCTACCTTGAAAAAGCGGCTCGTATTAGTGTTGCTGCATTACCAGTGTTCCAGCAAGTATATGATGACCCATCGAGCACTTTTGACAAAATATTAGTGCCAATCACAGACGGTAAAAAAGCGTTGCAAGTTACCAGTGTACTACAAGAGGTTTTAGACACCAAAGGAAGTAGTTTGATTTCGGATATTGAAAAAGGAATCTCCATTGCCATTATTGATGACCAATGGAAAGAGCATCTTCGTTCTATGGATGATTTACGCCAAAGTGTGCAGGGGGCGGTGTATGAGCAAAAGGATCCGTTGTTAATTTATAAGTTTGAGTCTTTTGAGTTATTTAAAGGATTGATTTCAAGAGTTAATCAAGAGATTGTAAGTTTTCTGTTTCGAGGAAACCTTCCTGAAAATAACCCCTCGCAAGTTCGCAGAGCGCCAGCGAATGGACCTAAGCAGCCAAAACTTCAAGAAGGACGCGCAGGAGATGCTCCGCAGCAGTCTAACCGGAACGCGCCTCAGTCTCCACCAAGACGTACTTCACCGGTAGTGAATACAGGCAAGGATTATGGACGAAATGATGCTGTCACTATACGGAACACCTCCACTGGTGAAGAGCAAAATGTGAAATATAAGAAGGCCCTGGTGCTAGAGTCACAAGGCTGGGTAATCGTAGATTAATTAACGCGTTATGTTTTGGAACTTTATCGCTAGAATCCTCTTAAGAAACAGACCTGCATGGCTCGCTTTAGTGGCTTTGTCTTCTGTATTTATGATCTATCAGGGATCGACTGTTAAAACGAGCTATGAGTTTGGTAAGCTCATGCCAGAAACAGATTCAGTATCTATAGATTATAATATGCTAGTCGAAGAGTTCGGACAGGCGTCCAACACTATCGTTATAGCTCTAGAGGATCAGGATTTTTTTAAAAAAGAGCACTTAGTTGATTGGTTGCGTTTAGTTGATTCTCTGAAAAGTGTAGAGGGTATTACCAGTGTTCAGAGTTTGACTGAAGCATATGGGTTGGAGATAGACAGTGCCACAGATAAATTGGCTCCGTTTGTATTATTCGATTCACTTCCAGAGACTGGAGAAGAAGAAATATCATTAGAAGCAAGAGTCAAGTCATGGCCCTTTTATAAAGGGGGCTTGTACTTTGGAGATACTTACATGATCATCCTGAGAATTGATGAGGCCTCTTTATACAATGCTAATATTTTGCCCATTGTAGAAGGAGCAAAAGGGCACATCTTAAGCTGGGAAGAATCCACAGGAAGAGATCTTCATATGAGTGGACTTCCGTGGTTACGAATTGCGAATACGAAAAATCTTGAGGCAGAAATAGTCAGAACGGTAGGCCTAACACTTTTAGTCACCGTGATTATTTTCTTTTTATTCCTGAAGAGTATAAGAGCAACTATTATTTCCTTTTCTATTGTGGTTCTCGGCGTTGTTTTTTCCTTAGGGGTCATGGGTTTACTCGGCTACGGAGTGAGCTTACTAACCTCCCTGGTACCTCCATTGATTATCGTGATTGGGGTGCCGAACTGTATTTACCTCATCAATAAATACCACCAAGAATATAAAAAACACGGGAATCAGGTATTGGCCATTCAGCGTGTTGTGAAAAAGGTTGGATATATCGCGTTGATTACGAATACTACCACGGCCTTAGGCTTTGCGGCATTCATACTTACAGATTCCGGAAATCTTGTGGAATTTGGTGTAATAAGTTCGATAAGCATCATGATTGTTTTCGTGCTTTCTATGATCTTAATTCCTGTCATTTACAGCTATTTGTCTCCTCCAAAGGAGCGTCATATGAATCACTTTGACATTGCTTGGCTGGTCAAGTTTTTAGACTTCTTAGATTTCGCAGTAGGGAACAAAAGAACGTTAATCTACTCGATTACTGCGATTCTTTCCGTGCTTGCTATATTCGGTTTATTTAGAATCGAAACCGCGGGAAATATAACATCAGACTTTAATAAGACGGAACATATTTATAAGGATGTCAAGTACTTCGAACGCTCTTTTGGCGGCGTAATTCCTTTGGATATTATCATAGACACAAAGCGCGAAGGTGGCGTTGAAAAGCTCTCCACCCTCCGCCGTATAGAACAACTACAAGATTCATTATCATTACTTCCAGAGCTCAGTCGGTCAATTTCCGTAGTAGATTTCGTGAAGTTCGCGAAACAAGGAGTCATGTTTGGGAATCCTGACATGTATGCCCTGCCCACGCGAAGTGAGCAGCAGTGGTTGTTGACCTATCTTCCTCGTGGGACTAAGGATGAAACCGGATTAGCCAGTAGCATGGTGACAGCAGATGGTCGCAAAGCTCGAATCACTGTACAAATGGCAGATCTGAGTACACCAGAGATGCGTGAACTGACGGACCGTGTTGAGAAAATGGTCTCTAATATTTTCCCTAATGAAGGGTTTGACGTGACCATAACCGGTGCGTCAATTAAATTCATTAGGTCGACCACCTATTTAGTGAATAACCTGATATTCTCGTTAACATTAGCCGTTCTGGCGATATCCCTAATCATGGCACTTTTATTCATGAGTTGGAGAATGGTTTTGATATCATTAATACCAAACCTTATTCCAATGTTAATCACAGCGGGTATCATGGGTTTTGCGGGAATCCCCTTAAAACCATCAACGATACTTGTCTTTAGCATTGCTTTTGGTATTTCGGTGGATGATAGTCTGCATTTTTTAGCAAAGTATAGACAGGAACTCAAGGCGAATAACTGGAATATTTCATGGGCAGTAAAGAGCTCCATTATGGAAACAGGATTAAGTATGTTTTATACGTCGATTGTTCTTTTCTGTGGTTTTTCTGTGTTTACTACTTCGAATTTTGGTGGCACACAGGCGCTAGGACTCTTGACGTCAATAACCCTGTTAATCGCAATGTTGAGCAACTTATTGTTGCTACCATCGTTCTTACTCACCATGGAAAAATGGATTTCCAAAAAAGACTTGAGCGACAATATCCTTGATATTTACGATCCGCAAGTAGACCCTGCTGAGGATGATGAAAACAATATGTTATGAAAGGAATTATCCTAGCCGGAGGATCCGGTACCCGTTTACACCCATTGACTTTAGCAGTTAGTAAGCAACTGCTTCCGGTGTATGACAAGCCCATGATTTATTACCCACTGAGTACATTGATGCAGGCAGGTATTCGTGAGATATTGATCATCACTACGCCGCATGACTCGCCATTGTTTGAGAAGCTTTTAGGTGATGGTAGTCAGTTGGGTTGTGATTTTCGGTATTCGATTCAAGAAAACCCTGAGGGGTTGGCCCAGGCTTTTATTCTTGGGGCGGAGTTCATAGGGGACGATAGCGTTGCACTGATTTTAGGCGATAATATTTTCTATGGTTCCTCTATGGCACAGGTCCTTAAGGACAGTAAAGACCCTAGTGGTGGTGTGGTTTTCGCTTATAGAGTGAGTGATCCAGAACGCTATGGTGTGGTAGAATTTGACCAGAACATGAAGGCCTTGTCTATTGAAGAGAAGCCGGAAGAGCCTAAGAGTGATTATGCCGTTCCAGGTTTGTATTTCTATGACAACCGCGTTGTTGGTATCGCTAAAGATTTGAAACCTAGCCCAAGGGGAGAATTGGAAATTACAGACATCAATAAGATCTACCTAGAGATGGGTGCTTTAGAGGTAGGTGTATTAGACCGTGGAACTGCATGGCTGGATACAGGTACCTTCGCAAGTCTTCAACAGGCTGGGCAGTTTGTTGAGGTGATTGAAGAGCGTCAAGGCTTGAAGGTGGGCTGTATTGAAGAGGTTGCTTACGAGCAAGGCTTCATAGATACCGCACAGCTAAGGAAAATAGCCCAACCCCTCGTTAAAAGCGGGTATGGACAGTACCTACTTAAACTTCTGAAGTAATATGCTAAAACTGGCAGCTTTACAACAGCTTTTTCAGGCTGAACTGGACCAATTAAACCTTGGTAAAACCCCTGCAAAGTTATATGATCCCATGCATTACATTATGGGACTTGGAGGAAAGCGTTTGCGCCCCATTCTAAGTCTTATGGGCGCTGGAATCTATGGATCGCCTTCGAAAGCAATGCCTCAAGCTTTAGCCATAGAGTTATTTCATAATTTTTCGTTGATTCATGACGATATTATGGACGAGGCCCCTATTCGCAGAGGCATGACTACTGTGCATAAAAAGTGGAATGATAATGTTGGTATCCTTTCAGGCGACGGCATGCTCGTAAAAGCTTACCAGTACGTTGCTCAATGCGATGCTTCTGTGCTGCCAGAGGTGTTGACTACTTTTTCCCAAACGGCATTAGAGGTGTGCGAAGGCCAGCAGATGGATATGGATTTCGAATCTATGGATGTGGTTGCTGCGGACGCTTACATAAAAATGATTCAATTCAAAACTTCTGTTCTTCTAGGTTGCGCAATGAAAGTTGGTGCCTTGGTGGGTGGTGCGACGTTAAATGACGCTAATTTATTGTATGAATTTGCCATGTTATTAGGAACATCATTTCAGATTAAGGATGACTATTTGGATGTTTATGGTGATCCGAAAAAATTTGGAAAGCAAGTAGGTGGTGATATCATCAGCAATAAAAAGACCTTATTGTGGATTGAAGCAGAAAAGCGTTCTGAGATAGAAGGCGTGGATTTTGCGTCTTTCGCTAGGATGACCACGGAAGTTCAGAAAGTGGAGGCATTTCAGGAATTATATAGCACTTTAGGAGTGGATCAATATGCCAAAGAGCAAATGGCCCATTACTATGAGTTGTCTCTATTGGCTTTGAGTAAGGTGGATCTGCCAAGCAATCAACTAGAGCCTTTACGCGAATTTGCTGCATGGCTGTACGCCCGTGAATCTTAAATTATTATAACCCACCATTTGTGGTTATTTTTACCGCACAAATCCCACAACAATGAATGTATTGGTTTTAGGCTCCGGTGGTCGTGAGCATGCACTGTCTTATAAAATCACAAAGAGCTCGAAGTGTGACAATCTATATATAGCTCCTGGCAACGCAGGTACCGGCCTTTTAGGCACAAATGTACCGAACCTTGCTATCGAGGATCCAAAAGCGGTAGGTGCTTTTGTAAAGGCGAACCATATCCAAATGGTTGTAGTTGGGCCAGAAGGTCCTTTAGTAGCGGGTATTCACGATGGACTGAAATCCGATAATGAATTAGCAGATCTTATTGTTGTGGGGCCTCGTCAAGCGGCAGCAGAGCTTGAAGGCTCAAAAGACTTTGCTAAGAAGTTTATGGTGCGACACAATATACCAACAGCTCTCTACCAGACGTTTACTAAAGATACTTTAGAAAGTGGTCAAGCATTCCTCGAGACTTTAGACGCTCCATATGTTCTCAAGGCTGACGGTCTTGCTGCTGGAAAGGGAGTCTTAATCATTGAAGATTTAGCGGAGGCTAAGCAAGAATTGAAAAACATGCTCGTAGACGCTAAATTTGGCGATGCATCATCTAGAGTGGTAGTCGAAGAGTTTTTAGCAGGTATAGAATTCAGTATTTTTGCACTCACTGATGGTGAGGGTGGATACGTTTTACTTCCTGAAGCAAAGGATTATAAAAGGATTGGTGAAGGAGATACTGGATTGAATACCGGTGGAATGGGAGCGATAAGCCCCGTGCCATTTTTTGGAGACTCCTTACGTGAAAAAACAATCAAAGAAATAATAGAGCCCACCATTCAGGGACTGGTAAAGGATAATTTACCCTATCAAGGCTTTGTCTTTTTTGGATTAATCAACACGATAAAGGGCCCTAAGGCGATTGAGTATAATGTGCGCTTGGGTGATCCTGAAACAGAAGTTGTGATTCCACGATTGGAAACAGATCTCATGGATCTTTTTATAGCCATGGGCAATGGCACTCTTGATGAAATAGAAGTGAAGGTCAATCCAAAAACTGCCGTTACTGTAATGGCAGTGAGTGGCGGATACCCTGGATCTTACGAAAAAGGAAAGGTCATTACGGGACTTCGCGATTTTGAAAATACCACGGTATTTCATGCTGGTACTGCGTCAGGTGAGGAAATCACCACAGCTGGAGGCCGTGTAATGGCATTTACCAGTTTTGGCGTAACCAAAGAGGAGGCCTTAGAGAAAAGTTACGCTGCATTAAATGAGGTGTGTTATGAGGGTATGAATTACCGTAAAGACATAGGGTTCGATATATAAATGATGAATTGGCGAGCGAAGCGAGCCCAATATACTTCCGATAAAACAAAAAGCCCCAGCGTGAGCTGGGGCTTTTTGTTAATGCGTAGTGGTATTTACTTTTCGCCTTTGGCTTTGTGTTTTCTCATCTGTAAAACCCAGTATATTAGTCCGCCGGCTATAACCAACATGAAAACACGGTTTACTTGATCTCCAATAACTGGAAGTATTTTGAAACTAGCGGTGAAAATATCACCTAAGCCTTCAAAGAAATTTCTTAACATAGCGAGAGCATTTAATGCTGCTAAAATAATACAGAAAACCCAATGCTCCTTCGCTACTTCAGAAAGATTGATGCTTATTCCGGTTTACGCCTTTTCGCACTGGTGTTGGTCTGTGGTATTGGGGTGGTCTTGACATCTGGGGACAGCCGCCGAGATCATCTCTTGTTCTTGTTATTATTCTTCTTTTCGGGATTGTTGTGCTGGACGGTTTTCAAGGACAGGTGGGCGTTTAAAGGATCTCAATTCAGGTTTTTGGTGGCGGTATTATTTGTGATTTTATGGTCTAGCGAATTTGTAAGTCATACGTTTTTGATCGCAGCGCTGGTATTAGAGTCTAACTGGCAATTCACTGAAAATTTTCGACGAAGACGCAATCCTGTTTGGATTTTTCACAGCGCTATGTTTTCTGCACTGACCATTATTTTTATTTCCCATGACGCATGGTTTATAGGTGTAGCCTCCTTTATTACGCTAATAATAGTTGGAAAGCCTCAGGTAATCCATGTTATACAATGGATTTTTGGATTTGTATTAGCGATCATCGTCCCACTGATGTTGTCTCGAAATTTATTTCCCGATTTTCAATATACAATGCCAGAGATGCAGGAAGTTCCTCTGGAATGGTGGATAGTGCCTGCTCTGGTCTTGCTACTCACTTTAAATCAATTCATAACATTCTATCGAAAGGCAGATAATCTGAATAAATCACGATCTCTTTTGGCTGTTATATGGACGGTGTTAGGTGTCCTATTTGCCTTCTTAGTTGGAGGTGAAGGTGGCTTTGTTTTGGTGCTCTTAGGTCTAAGCTATCAAGCGTCTTATGCGATGTATTACTTTAAACGTAGGAGCTGGGTAGAAATCGGTTTTCTCCTTTTGATGATTTATAGCGTGGCGTATTCCGTTAACTATATAGAGTTCTTGTAATGGGTCGACGTCTTTTAATTATTCGGTTTTCTGCCATTGGTGATTTATTGCTTACAGCTCCTGTCTTACAGTGTCTGTCATCATGTGGACATAATTTAACCTTAGTAGTGAAGAGGAGTCACAAGAGTGCTGCTGAGGTGCTTCCCTGTGTGGATGAGCAGCTGATTTGGGAAGATTCTCAGGCAGGACTCATTAAACATAGTAAAGGGCGTTATGATGCAGTAATTGATTTACAGGGAACGTACCAGTCTAAATACTTCACAAGAAAATTGGGCCTTCCGGTTTCTACTTTTCAGAAGCCTTATCTCAAACGATGGTTATTACTCATAACGAAGGCACCATCCTTTAAAATTTCGCCTGTGGTGGAGCGTTATGCTCAGGCAGCATCGCCTTGGCTAGAGGATCGATCACTTCCTACAAAGTTGTCCTTTAGGTTACCTGAAAATGGGAGTATTAAAAATGCATTGGTCTTTGTGATAGGAGGGACTCAAGCAGGGAAACGCCTGTCCTTAATCCAATGGCAGGAGCTCATTTCAAATGTTGCATTTGATGAAAACACTATGGTATTGTTAGGGGGGCCTGGTGACCAGAAATTGGCCCATGAACTTTGTGCCCAGTTTGACCACTTAATAGACGCAACCTCGTATTCAATTGCCTCAGGATTGTCCTTGATCAGGGATGCAGCCGTAGTCGTGAGCGGTGACACTGGGTTTATGCATGCGGCATCATTACTAGGCACACCATTGGTGAGTTTTTGGGGAGCTACTCATCCAAACTTGGGGTTTGCTCCATGGCCAGTGAGATCCTCGCAAAAAGAAGTAATTAGCAAAAGTATATGGACCCCCATGAGTAAGCATGGGAAAAAATTAGTTTTTCTGCCAAACCCTATGAATAAATTACGGGTTAGCGAAGTCTTGTCTGCTATTGAGCAGATGCTTCAGGATAGAACAACGCCTTAAGCTCAGAGGCGTCTTCAGGCGCCATTTTTCCAGCAATGATCAAAGCAAGTTGTCTTCTGCGTAAAGCAGCAGCGTAGCGTTCCTTTTCTAATTCAGTTTCAGGCGTTACAGGAGGAACATTTATTGGATTCCCCAACTGATCCACTGCAACAAACGTGAAAATGCCTTCATTTGCCTTTATGCGGGCTCCATTGGGTCTTTGCTCTTCAAGAAACACATCGGCAATAATCTCCATGGAGGAGCTGAAGGCGCGTGAAACTTTCGCCTCAATAGTCACGATTGCTCCGTGCGGAATAGCATTCTTGAACGTTACATTATTAATGGTTGAAGTAACCACCTGGCGCTTACAGTGTCTGTGTGCAGAAATGGCGCAGCAGCGGTCCATCCAGCTCAATAATTGGCCACCAAACAGATTATTCATCTGGTTAGTATCATTAGGCATGACTATTTGAGTCATGACTGTCAAGCTGTCGTTTGAGGTCTTGTGAGTGCTCATGAAGTAGTATAAAAGAATTGCTACAAAGGTAGCTAAGCCAATTTAATAGGCGCAGATCCAAGCGTGAGAATTAATATTAGCTTTAACCTTGCTCAAGGCAATTTTTGCGTCATCACGTGAAGCGAAGGAACCTACACCAACCTTCATTAAAGAACCCTCTAATATGGTAACAAGATGTCCTTGAGATCTCAACTCATTCGCGAGATCGCTTGCGTTCGTGCTTACCTTAAATGATCCTACAATAATAGAGTACCCTTTGTCTAATCTAGGAGCAGTGACAACTACTTCTGGAATGATAGTGGATTCTGAAGATGTTATTGCAGGAGTTTCGTTGGCGTGGTTTTCAACGTCAACCAGGGGAATAGTAACTTCAAATTCAGTCTCAGCTGGCGAGGCAAGCCAACCTGCCATTTGAGTCGACCATGTACTTTGAAAGATCCCTAAACCAAACAAAAGAGAGACTGCAGCAGCGACTGACGCTTTTTGCCAATTTCTTAATCCTTGTTCCCGTTGTTCACTCACCATTTTCAGACTCGCAACAACTTTCGATTGAAGTGCGCTAGGTTCGCTGATGGAATGTAGCATTATAGGCGTAAGTCCAAAACTATGCGCATCTAAGCTATTTACATTTGACTGGAAAGAACCGTTTGGTCTAAAAGATCCGATACCATCTAGCAAAAGAACAACTCCATTGTCTAAGGACAGTTGCCACTGTTGTACTTTTCTGCGAATCCATTGCTCTGCAACTTCCATGGTACACCCCATATCTCTCATTACTAGTGAGACTAGGCTGTTTTCCATACTTGAGATGGATGGGTTAAAGGCGATGTACTTTCCTTTTGGAAAAGCAGTGCCCGTTACGCTATCCCAACGTGAAATTTGCGCTTTCAGGTACCAAGATCCCCAGCCAGGAAGGTGGACCCTTCCGGTTTCTATCAGACGCTGTAAGATTAGTTTCTCGACTTTCATGGTATATACAAAAATGCGAAACATGTGGGTAACTTCATTTTATTACATGGTCGAATTGAGTTAAATTTTATAACAATCTGTTAATAACTCAATATGAATTACTTACTCGCGCTTCATTTTCTAAAAGGCCTTACAAATCGTCAAAAAAAATCTCTGTTTTACAGTGAGGAGTGGAAACGTAATGGACCTGAATTTGCGATTTCAGCAGTTTTAAAGAAAATGATGGATGGTACCTCGCATTGGAATAGTGCTCTATTATGCATGAATGAAGAGCTGGTCATCATAAAGAACGAGGGAATTACATTACTGACTTTTGATATGCAGGAGTTTCCGGAATTATTAAGACAAATCCCCGATCCTCCTATGGCCTTGTTTGGAAGGGGAACGTGGGACAACATGAAGGTCCCCCTAGCTATTGTGGGAACGAGAAAACCATCGTCATATGGGTTGCACCACACTAAAATGATTGTGCGTGACCTTAGTAAGTATCCTGTCAATATTGTTAGCGGGCTAGCCTTTGGTATTGATGCTTGTGCACACGAGGCTTCATTAGATTGTGGAGCAACAACCCATGCATTTGTAGCTGGAGGTCTTCACAAGCTTAGTCCAAAACGCAATGAAAAACTGGCAACTTCCATGGTGATCAATGGCGGTGGCTTTTTTACAGAACAATCGTTTTATAAAGAGAGTCTAAGAAATTTCTTTCCTGTCCGAAACCGGTTAATAGCTGGGGCAGCACTCTCGACCTTAGTGATAGAGGCAGCGGCCAAAAGTGGTGCATTGATCACTGCAAACCAAGCCTTTAATTATGACCGGGAGGTTTATGCGCTCCCTGGAGCTCTTTTTCAGCCTAATAGTTTGGGTCCAAATTTACTTATTGAGCAGCTTATTGCACGTCCGGTGGTTCAGCTAGAATCATTTCCTTCAACATTTTACCCTCTTTGGATTGAAAATACGCAAAAGATAGATCTCTCAACGTCTATTGAAGGTCGCTTAATTCGAGAGTTTCCTCATGGAAGAATAGTAGACTCCTCCTATTTAAAAACGAAGCTTAATTCATCTAATACTCAGATTTTCAAAGGATTAAAAATACTTGTGGACTTGGGTTTGTTAGATAGAGTTGGGCCGCATAGGTATTGCAGGAAAACTGTAAGCAACTAGCGTGTAGAGGTGACTATTTATTCTACATTTGTCTAGTAAACCTATCAATAGAAACAGACATTATGTCCATTAAGTACCAAGCGCAAATCGACGCGTTTATCGCGAAAGTCGAGGCGGCAAACCCAAACGAGCCTGAATTTAAGCAGGCGGTACAAGAAGTGGCGGAATCTGTGATTCCGTTCATTGAAAACAATCCTAAATATCAAGGCAAGAGCCTACTAGAGCGCATTGTTGAGCCCGAGAGAACCATCATGTTCAGAATACCATGGACAGATGATAAAGGCAATATACATGTGAACAAAGGCTATCGTGTTGAATTCAACAGTGCGATTGGCCCTTACAAAGGAGGCCTTCGTTTTCACCCAACTGTGAACCTCAGTGTTTTGAAGTTTTTAGGATTTGAACAGATCTTTAAAAACTCCCTCACTACGCTTCCATTAGGAGGCGGTAAGGGCGGAGCTAATTTTGATCCCAAAGGAAAGTCAGATGCTGAGGTAATGCGTTTCTGTCAAAGCTTTATGACAGAGCTTTCCCGTCACATAGGTCCTAATACAGATGTTCCTGCTGGGGATATTGGTGTAGGTGGTCGTGAGATTGGATATATGTTCGGTCAATACAAGAGAATTCGCAATGAGTTTACTGGTGTACTAACCGGAAAGAGTTTGAGCTTTGGCGGTTCTTTGATTCGCCCGGAAGCAACGGGATATGGAACAGTATATTTTGCACAAGAAATGTTAGCTGTAAAGGGTGAGATTTTCAAAGGCAAGCGTGTCGTTGTTTCCGGATCAGGAAACGTTGCGCAGTACGCCGCAGAGAAATGTATGGAATTAGGCGCTAAAGTGATTACATTATCGGATTCGTCGGGTCATATTGTTTGTAATGATGGCCTGAACGCTGAGCAGTTGGCTTTTGTCATGGAGCTTAAAAATGTTCGTCGTGGACGTATACACGAAGCGGCAGATAACTTTGATAATATTTCGTTTGTACCAGGTACTCCCTGGAATGTTTCCTGTGATGTAGCGCTCCCTTGTGCTACTCAAAACGAATTAAATGGAGATGATGCGAAACTTCTTATAAGCAATGGCCTGATGGCATTGGGTGAAGGAGCGAATATGCCATGTACTCCAGAGGCAGTTGAAGCTTTCCAATCCAGCGGTGTCCTATTCTCTCCAGGAAAAGCGTCTAATGCAGGTGGTGTAGCTACTTCTGGCTTAGAGATGAGTCAGAATAGCCTTCGCATGAGTTGGACTCGTGAGGAGGTTGACGGTCATCTTCATAGGATAATGAAAGACATACATGCATCATGTGTGAAGTATGGTATGCAAGAAGACGGAAACGTTGATTATGTGAGTGGTGCAAATGTCGCCGGTTTTGTAAAAGTAGCCGATGCAATGTTGGATCAAGGGATCGTTTAATACCGGTTTCAATATCATAAAAAAGGCGCCCTTTTGGGCGCCTTTTTTATGATAATAATGTTTGCCACCATTCTGCTATGGCCATTCCGCATCTTTTTGAATCGGAAATATGGCCCATATGACCGTGATCACTGAGGTATCTGAATCCAACACCGTCCATGCTCCACCAGCCTTGAACCCCTTGAAAAGGGATAACGGTGTCTTTTTTCCCTGCGAATACAGCTATGCGACTAGGCATAAGTTGCGAGGGAGGATCATACAAAACGCTGGTTCTGTCGGGGCGAGACTTCATTCCCATTAAGGAGGCTAGTATGCCCTGGGTCTCGAGCGTTAAACTCTCCTGAATTTGAGAAGAGATTTCATCTTTATAGGAGTTTCTGGTATCAATATCAAAAAGCTGGGGAATCGCCGCGCGTATAAAGGCATTTTTGTTCTTCTTAACTAATTCAGCCGCACGCAATCGCATTTCAACTCGCTCAGGTGAATCTGCTTCTGGCGTTGAAAAAAACAACCCTAACCCCGTTAAGTAAGTGGGATACAAATCAGTAAAAGCTAAAGCCGCATACCCACCCATACTATGACCAAGTAATACGCATTTTGTTAAATCTAAATGATCTAATACAGCTCGAACACATCCGGCCATAAAATCCATGGTATGCTCATACCCAAAACTGGATGTTTTCCCATGTCCGGGTAGGTCAATTATGAGGATTGACCCTATATGTTCGAGGTATGGGGTAAGTTCCTTCCACATGCGTGAATCTTCCAAGAACCCATGCAATAAAACAAGAGTTCCGTGATTTCCCTTAGGATGGTCACGGAACTCATAATTAATATGGGATTGATGGTATTCTAGTAAAGGCATTAGCTCGCCATAAAGGCTTCAATTTCATTTACTGTTTTCGGAATAGAACGAGTTAGATTTTCGTGTCCATCTGCCGTAATTACGATGTCGTCTTCAATACGGATACCTATACCCTCTTCAGGAAGATAGATTCCAGGCTCAACGGTAAAGACCATGCCTTCTTCAACAGGAACAGTCCACAATCCATAGTCATGAACATCTAGACCCAAGTAGTGGCTGGTGCCATGCATGAAGTATTTCTTATAGGCTGGCCAAGATGGATCTTGATTTTCAACATCTTTAGCGCTAATCAACCCTAATGCCAATAACTCTTGGGTCATCAAATCCCCAACTTGTTTGTGAAAGACATCAAGCATAATTCCTGGACGCAGAATAGAAATGGCACCGTCATGAACGCGTAAAACTGCATTATAAATTTCTTTCTGTCGTGCAGTGAATTTTCCGTTAACAGGGAAACAGCGGGTTACATCACAGGTGTAATTGCCATATTCAGCACCTACATCAAGCAGTACTAAGTCACCATCATTGCACTGCTGATTATTCTCTATATAGTGCAGTACGTTGGCGTTACCTCCTGCAGCAATGATTGGAGTATAGGCAAACCCACGACTTCTATTCACTAAGAACTCATGCATGAACTCTGCCTCAAGTTCGTATTCCCACACTCCTGGTTTCAAAAACTTAAGTGCACGCTCGTAGCCTTTTTTAGTGACCGCTGCTGCCATTCGTAAGACCTCAATCTCTTTTTCACTCTTCGTACCACGAACTCTATGAAGAAGTGGCTGACTCCGCTCAAACTCATGGGCTGGATAGGTCTCTTTTATCCACTTATTCATGCGATCATGGCGTAATTCAGTATCTACGTGGGCTCTTAAATGTTCATTTCCGTTCATGTAGATACGCTCCGAATTGACCACCATTTCATGGAACACACGATCGAAATCGGTCAACCAGAAAACGGTTTGTATTCCACTTATTTCGAAAGCCTCTTCTTTGGAGTACTTCGCGCCTTCCCAGACCGCAATCAGATCATTAGTTTCTTTTAAAAAGAGTACCTCACGGAGTTCTTTTTTGTGTGCATCTGGAAATAATACCAGTATACTTTCTTCTTGGTCGGCCCCGCTTAAATAAAGGATGTCACTGTGTTGCTTAAATGGCAAATGTCCATCTGCACTAGTAGGGTAGGCATCGTTTGACGTGAATATAGCCAAAGATTTCGGCTTCAGAAGTTTAGTGAATTTCCCTCGATTTTCTGTAAATAATTCACCGTTAAGTTTGTGATATCTCATAATGCACGGAAGCTAATTTAATTTAGAATAGTTCTATAGTGATTTTTGTCGCAGATACAGCCATTACAAAAGTCTGTGCCGTAAATTTGACTTGCTAAAATTAGGCTATTAAACTTTAAGTTCGCTTATGGCAACAACATCAAAAGGGCTTTTCGGCTCTTCTCTCGCACGCAAGTACTGGATGGCAGTATCTGGTTTATTCTTGTGTACATTCCTTGTAGGTCACCTACTTGGAAACCTTCAGTTATTTGTAACCGGTGAAGAAGGACGACAGGCATTCAATGCTTATGGTTTATTCATGACCACGTTCCCTTTAGTGAAGATCTTGTCTTATGTCACCTACCTAGCGGTACTGCTGCATACGGTAGATGGTTTAATGCTTGCACGTCAAAATCGTGCTGCACGTCCTGTTAAATATGTGAAAGAAAAGCAATCGGCGAATGCATCATGGGCCTCTCGTAAAATGGCTTTACTCGGTACATTGACTTTATTCTTCATTGTCATACACATGAGAAGCTTCTGGTATGAGATGCACTTCGGGCATGTTCCAACCTATATGTTGGATGGCGTTGAGTACAAGGATTTATGGACAATTACTGTAGCAGCTTTTGAGAATTGGTGGTATACTGCTTTTTATGTGGTAGCCCTTTTAGGGTTGGCCTTTCACTTGAGCCATGGAGCACAAAGTGCGTTCCAAACCCTAGGCGTTAACCACCCAAAATATACTCCGATCATTAAGAAAGCGATGGGTGCATTTGCATGGGTTGTTCCTGCAGGTTTCATCGCAGTGGCGATTTTCTTGTTTGTAGTTCAACCAGGTCAATCCATATAATCCGAGAATCATTATGGCATTAGATTCAAAAATTCCAGCAGGCCCATTGGCCGATAAATGGACAACTCACAAAGGCGAGATTCCTTTAGTTTCTCCAGCCAATAAGCGTTTGATGGACGTCATTGTCGTTGGAACGGGACTCGCTGGCTCTTCAGCTGCTGCATCTCTAGCAGAGATGGGGTACAATGTGAAGGCGTTTTGCTTTCAAGATTCACCTCGTCGTGCACACTCTATTGCAGCTCAAGGTGGAATTAATGCGGCAAAGAATTACCAGAATGATGGTGATTCAGTGCATCGCTTGTTCTACGACACCATTAAAGGAGGTGATTACCGCTCTCGAGAAGCTAACGTTCATCGTTTGGCTGAGGTAAGTAGAAACATTATCGACCAGTGTGTGGCGCAGGGTGTTCCATTCGCTCGTGACTATGGCGGCATGCTTGATAACCGTTCTTTTGGTGGTGTTCAGGTAAGCCGTACGTTTTATGCTAAAGGACAGACTGGTCAACAATTATTATTGGGAGCATACTCTGCTTTGAATCGCCAGATCGCTAAAGGCCGTGTTAAAATGTATGCTCGTCATGAGATGCAGGAATTGGTAAAGGTTGACGGTAAGGCTAGAGGTATCATCGCAAAAAACTTGGTAACAGGAGAGTTTGAACGACATAGTGCCCATGCAGTTCTTTTGTGTACAGGTGGTTATGGAAATGTATTTTTCCTTTCTACAAATGCAATGGGATCGAACGTTACCGCAGCATGGAAAGCTCACCGTAAGGGAGCGTATGTTGCTAATCCATGTTTTACACAAATACACCCAACCTGTATTCCCGTTAGTGGTGAAAACCAGAGTAAGTTGACACTTATGTCTGAGTCACTTCGAAATGATGGTAGAATTTGGGTGCCAGCGAAAAAAGAGGATGCAGCGGCAATCAGAGCCGGTAAACTGCATCCAACGGATCTTAAAGAAGAAGACCGCGATTACTATTTAGAACGTCGCTATCCAGCTTTTGGTAACCTGGTTCCACGTGATGTGGCATCTCGTGCAGCTAAGGAGCGTTGTGATGAAGGTTATGGCGTGAACAAAACTGGTGAAGCAGTATACTTGGATTTTGCTGCAGCGATCATGCGTTTTGGACGTGAAGAGTCTCATGTTAAAGGTTTGAATAATCCTTCTGATGCTGAAATTAAAGCATTAGGAGAGAAAGTGGTTGAAGGAAAGTATGGTAACCTTTTCCAGATGTACGAGAAAATCACGGCATCTAACCCTTACAAGTCACCTATGATGATTTATCCCGCAGTTCATTATACGATGGGCGGCCTCTGGGTAGATTATAATTTAATGACGTCAATTCCTGGTTGTTTTGCGTTGGGTGAGGCAAATTTCTCTGACCATGGTGCAAACAGACTAGGCGCATCTGCTTTAATGCAAGGCTTAGCTGATGGATACTTCGTAGCTCCGTATACTGTTGGGGAGTTTTTATCTACGGACATCCGCACAGGCACTATTCCTACGGACACAAAAGAATTTGAAGAAGCGGAAATGATTTGTCGTGACCGTACAGATAAATTCATGAGTGTTAATGGTACAAAATCTGTCGACTTTTTCCATAAACGTCTAGGTAAAATCATGTGGAACGAAGTAGGAATGGCACGTAATAAAGAAGGTCTTGAACAAGCCATTAAGGATATTCAAGCATTGCGCGAAGAGTTCTACACTAACGTACGTGTTTTGGGTTCTGCCAAAGGAATGAATCCGGAATTAGACAAAGCTGGCCGGGTTGCTGATTTCCTAGAGTTAGGAGAGTTAATGGCGAAGGATGCGCTAGAACGCAATGAAAGTTGTGGTGGTCACTTCCGTGAGGAATACCGTAGTGAGGAAGGTGAAGCGCTTCGAGATGACGAAAACTTCACATTTGTTTCTGCTTGGGAATACACTGGTGTGCCTGCAGAAGCCAAGTTGCATAAAGAAAACTTGGTATTTGATAATGTTGAATTGAAGACTCGTTCTTACAAATAATATCCTATGGATTTAACGTTGAAAATCTGGCGTCAAGCAGGCCCCGAAGCTAAGGGTGAAATGAAAACATACCCAATTTCAGGGGTGGAGGATGACATGAGCTTCCTTGAAATGTTGGATTTTTTAAATGAGGAACTCATTGAAAAAGGAGTAGAGCCTGTTGTTTTTGACCATGACTGTCGTGAAGGTATTTGCGGTATGTGTTCCTTGTTTATTAATGGAGAAGCACATGGCCCCGGTCGTAAAGTGACTACTTGTCAGTTACATATGCGTGAGTTCAGCTCAGGCGACACTATTTATATTGAACCGTTTCGTGCAAAAGCATTTCCAGTCATTAAGGACTTGATGGTAGACCGCACTTCGTTTGATCGAATACAACGTGCAGGAGGTTATATTTCTGTGAACACTTCTGGTAACACCATTGATGCGAATTCAATTCCTGTACCTAAACATGATGCTGACAGAGCATTTGACGCGGCGACCTGTATAGGTTGTGGTGCATGTGTAGCAACCTGTAAAAACTCTTCAGCCATGCTGTTTGTGTCTGCAAAGGTTAGTCAGTTTTCACTATTGCCGCAAGGACAACCTGAAGCTAGAGACCGTGTGTTAAGCATGGTAAACCAGATGGACCTAGAGGGCTTTGGTAACTGTACGAATACAGGTGCTTGTGAAGTGGAATGTCCTAAGGGAATTTCTTTGGAGAATATTGCTCGTATGAATAGAGACTACTTATTCGCTTCTTTAAGCAGTAACAAATAAAACAAACATCGCCTTAGGGCAGATGCTCTTATATAAAGCCCTGAAGCGTTAAGCTTTGGGGCTTTTTTTTAGTAGAAACACTAGTTTTTTCAGTTATTGGAATCCAGATTTCCTCTTCAGAGCTGGGATCATCGTTTAGTCATCTAGCCTTAACACTGCCAAGAAGGCACTTTGAGGGATTTCAACATTACCTAGTTGACGCATACGTTTCTTTCCTTTTTTCTGCTTCTCTAAGAGTTTACGTTTACGAGAAATGTCACCACCGTAACATCTTGCAGTTACATCCTTGCGCAAGGGGCTCAGCGTCTCTCGAGCAACAATCTTATTGCCAATACCTGCCTGTATAGCAATCATAAACTGTTGACGTGGAATAAGCTCTTTGAGTTTAAGGCACATTTTCTTTCCTATATCGTGTGCATTGTCTCTGTGAATCAATGCAGATAACGCGTCAATTGGATCTCCATTTAGCATTACATCGACTTTTACAAGGTGACTTTCACGGTATCCTATAGGATGGTAGTCAAAAGAAGCATATCCTTTTGATATCGTCTTGAGTCGGTCATAAAAATCAAAAACAATCTCAGCTAGGGGCATGTCGAAACTTAGCTCAACTCGATCACTAGTGAGGTACGTTTGATTTGTGATAACACCTCTTTTATTGATACATAAGCTCATTACGGAACCCACGAAATCAGAACTGGTAATGATTTGTGCGCGTATGAAAGGTTCTTCCATGCGTTCCATCTTAGTTGGATCCGGGAAGTGACTCGGATTTTGCACCCAAACAGCAGTTTCAGGATCGTTTTTTAAATAAGCCTTGTAGCTTACGTTAGGAACAGTGGTAATGACGGTCATATTGAACTCTCGTTCTAGCCGCTCTTGGATAATTTCCATATGTAGCATCCCGAGGAATCCACATCGGAATCCAAACCCAAGTGCCACGGAGGTTTCTGCTTCAAAAGTGAGTGAGGCATCATTGAGTTGTAACTTTTCCAATGACGCACGAAGCTCTTCAAACTCCTCAGTTTCTACTGGGTAAATCCCAGCGAAAACCATGGGTTTTACTTCTTCAAAACCATCTATTCCTATGGTTGCTGGGTTGTCCATACCGGTAATAGTGTCACCAACTTTCACCTCTTTGGCGTCTTTGATACCCGAAATAATGTAGCCTACATCTCCCGTGCTAATAGAATTCACAGGAAATTGTTTGATTAGGTTAACCCCAATCTCGTCTGCCTCATATTCCTTGCCGGTCGACATGAATTTTACACGCTGGCCTTTCTTTATGGTACCGTTGACTACTTTGAAAATAGCCTCGATACCTCTAAATGGATTGTAATGACTGTCAAATATTAATGCTTGTAGTGGCGCGTTGGGATCCCCTTTTGGAGCTGGTACACGATCTATAATCGCATCTAAAATTTCAGGAACACCTTTTCCTGTTTTAGCTGAGGCAAGCAAAATATCTTCTCGCTTACAGCCAATCAAGTCTATAATCTGGTCTCCTATCTCTTCAGGATTGGCACTTGGAAGATCAATTTTATTTAGGATAGGAATGATTTCAAGATCATGCTCTAAGGCCAAATAAAGGTTTGAAATAGTCTGTGCTTGTATTCCTTGGGCTGCATCTACGATCAACAGGGCGCCTTCACAGGCAGCTATTGAGCGAGACACTTCGTACGAAAAATCAACATGGCCAGGAGTGTCTATCAAGTTGATGGTATATTTCTCACCATCTCTTTCATGATACATCTGAATAGCATGGGATTTAATCGTAATCCCGCGCTCACGTTCAAGATCCATGGTATCTAAAACCTGGTCTTGCTTTTCGCGAACGGTCACAGATTGCGTTGCGTCTAATAATCGATCCGCTAACGTTGACTTTCCATGGTCAATATGGGCGATGATACAGAAGTTGCGAATGTTTTTCATAAGCTGCAAAAATAGGCTATCTGAGGTCTTCTCGTACTTTCTTTGGTACCTTTTGCCATACAAGGTGGTAGCTTGTTTTTATGAGCCCTTGTATTAGATCCCAATCTGCGTATTCTTCAGCAATAATCGTGTTCCAATGCTGCTTGTTCATATGGTAGCCTGGGATAATATATGGGTGCTGATCTCGAAGTTCAAGGTTCAGGTCAGGATCGTTTTTCAAGTTAATACGTGGTGGATAGCTTTCCAGGCTCAATATAGCAAAGAGCTTTCCATGGACTTTAAACACGAGGCTGTGCTGGTCAAATGGAAGGCCTTCTGTAACATGTGGAAGGCTTAAGGCTAGTTCTCTTATGAGCTCATGATTCATACCTTGAAATGTACGCCGGTCAAAGTGTATGACCAATTATTAACTGATGTTTGGTATTATCTTCGTGTCATGGTGAAAGAGATTGATATCCCGAATTGGGACAGGCGTGAGTCTTACGAGTTGTTTAAGGAGTTCGAAGACCCTTTCTTTGGCCTTCAGGTGGAGCTTGATGTGACTTTATTCTGGGCTTATTGTAAGTCTATTGGATTGGGAATTCACCATTCATTGCTTTATGCCGTGGTGAAAACAGCCAACTCCTACGCTCCTATGAAGCTACGTAGACGCGGAAATAGCGTAGTTCAACTAGACCGGATTCACATAGGATGCTCAGTATTAAAGACAGGTACTGAAGGATTCACTTTCGCTTATTACCCATGGAAAGACGGGCTAAATGCTGAAGAGTTTGACACCCAATCTAAGCCTTTTACCCAAGAGAGTGCAGCGGGTGCTGTCATGGATCCACGCCATCAGCAGGATGATATTATATATGGCACCACCTTGCCTTGGGTTTCTTTTTCAGGATTTAAGCACGCTAAAAAAGCAGGAGCGCATAGTATTCCAAGGATTGTAATAGGGAAGATGTATGAAAAGGGTGATTCTAAGTTATTGCCATTTCAGCTTGAAGTAGATCATGCTCTTATGGACGGGTTTCATGCTAGTCAGTATTTACTTCGATTACAAGCCAACTTGGATTCTCTAAGTTAGATAGTATAGCGACTTATGGAGTGCTAGGCTCGAAAAAATCGTCTTGGTTTAAATGCTCCATTGGATCCCAAACCTTAGAAGAAAATTCTTGGATTTTATCCTCTAGTACAACAATACCCTCACTCTCTAGAAGATCTCGCATAAGCGTAGTGCCATCAAAAAAATGTTTACCGGTCAGTAAACCTACACGATTGACCACACGATGCGCTGGGACTGTCCTGTCATTATGTGATGCATTCATAGCGTAACCAACTATACGGGCGCTTCGACCGGTGCCTAAAAATCTTGCAATGTGTCCATAGGTGGTAACACGTCCCTCAGGGATTAGGCGAACTACGCGGAATACTTTATCAAAGAAATCACCGGTCATAATAAGTCGCATTTGCCCCAGCGGGCCATAGACTCTTCTATGCCATTGAGATTGAAGCGTAGGTAGGTGATCGCTTTTCCTTGCTCTAGCCATATACCTTCATAGTGCGTGATTACATCAAAGAGTATTCCTTCATTTGGAAGGATTTGTTGGTAGATATCGTGATAGCATTCTTCCACTTCTAGGCCCAACATTTGAACTATACCGTGGGTATAGCCGTGGAGAAATTCACTGTCACACTTTAAATTAATGGTGCCACCAGGCTTCAGAAATTTCGCGTATTTAAGCAAGTATTCAGGATGGGTCAAGCGGTGTTTCGCTCGGTTGTATTTGATCTGCGGATCAGGGAAAGTGATCCAGATTTCATCTACTTCATTTTCTCCGAAACACTGGTCAATCCAGTCAATTCTGGTTCTTAAGAAAGCGACATTATCAAAACCGTTTTCCGCAGCCGTTTTTGCGCCACGCCAAATCCTAGCTCCTTTGATATCTACACCAATATGGTTTAGGTGGGGGGACCTTTTGGCTAATTCTACCGTATACTCTCCCTTACCGCAACCCAGTTCTAGCACAATGCCGTTCTCGTTAGAAAACTGCTCTTTAGACCAGGATCCTTTGAGCTCATATCCTTTCCTAGCTTCTTCAGTAGAAGGTTCGCGAACATTGTTTAGTTGTCCTATTTCTTGGAATTTGCGCAGTTTATCTTTTCCCATGTCGCAAAAGTAGTTGCTTTGACGTTAGTAAACAGTAGTGTTCATTTGAACTATTTTAACGTCCGCCATGTAGTGAAGGGCACTTTCGATAAGTGTGAGTTATAGTAACGAGGGTCGTCAGAAACTTCCGCTCCAGCCCATGATGGCAGTGAAAAATGCTCATACTCATGGTCCAGTTCGATTTCTGCTAATACCAACCCTTTGTTAGCGCCTTCAAACACATCTACCTCCCAAGTATGGCCCTGATGGGGAACCAAATACCGGGTTTTCTCAATAGGTGGATCTAAGGCAAGGCTCATCAGAGACTTAGCCTCATCTCCGGGAATGTCATATTCAAACTCCAGACGTTGTATGCCTTCTGTCTTCCCTTTGATGGTCAATACTCCTTTGTCTCCTTTTAGACGTACGCGAACTGTACGTTCGGGGGTTGTGCTCAGGTATCCTTGTTTAAGAATAAATTGGTCAAGTACCTGTGTGGTCCAATCCTCGTTACTCACCAAAAATTTACGTTCTATTTCAATTGCCATAGGTCTTAATCAATGATGCGATGCATGTCATCATACACCACAAGGGTTCCGTTTCTGTCTTCTAAGTGCCATTTAAGGTCGTATAACTCTTTTGGATAGCTCTTTCCATTCGTTCTTAACATGCCCTCGAGTTTGTCCCATTTGTCAACGAGAACGGGTACTGTAAAACAGCCTTTATCGCTTATAAACTTCGTGTGCATGATGATCTTTCCATCTTCTTGCATGAATGTGATGAATGTATATCGGAAGTCTTTAGGGGTATGTTGCTCCAAGTATGTCAGATGATTTACTACTATTTTCAACGTCGCACTCTGGCATTTTCTCCCAATAATAATCTGGAAAATCGCAGCTGTTTAGTGAAAGCCCAAGTAATAAAACGATCAGGTATTGTTTCATAGCTCTGCTAATTTCGACCTTTATAATATAGAATTCTGTAATATCTCTAAGTTATGATTTATGACGCGTCTTAGAAATCAGGTTCAACAGAAAACTCGACTATTTTTCGGGTCATTGGATGTTCAAAGGTGATGTATTGCGCATGTAGGTGCAGCCGTTCTTCGCGTTTGCCGTAGAGCTCATCTCCAACAATGGGAATACCCAAACCTTCCTGGTGTGCGCAGTGTACCCTCAACTGGTGTGTTCGTCCTGTGATAGGATAAAGAGCCACCCTAGTCCTTCCGTCCTTTCGTTCGAGCACCTTGAAATGCGTGGTTGCGACCTTACCTGTTTCATGGCAAACCAACTGCCTTGGTAGGTCATAGTAATCTGGGGTTAATGGTAGGTCTATGGTTCCTTCGTCCGGTTCTAAAAGACCATCAAGAATGGCGATATACCTTTTTTTAAGGGTACGTTGTATGAATTGACGCTGAACTCGTTTATTGGCTTTTTTAGTTTTAGTGAAGATGAGTAAACCAGACGTCGACATGTCTAACCGGTGGACCAATAGGTGGTTTGTGGCCAATGGGAAGCGTTCCAATACCCTGGTAAAGGCAGAATCTTCTATCTCTCTCCCGGGTACAGAGAGCAAACCGGCCGGCTTATCAACGATAAGTAAACTGTCATCTTCATATACCGTCTCTAAGCTCAGGTCATTTCCCCATGATTGTAAGGGGTTTTCCTCTACGTTAAGTCCTTGAAGCATGTGCCCTAAGATGGGTCGGCATCTACTTCCGCAAGCCTGGTAGTAATTGCCATGCTCCCGTATTTCTTTGTTTGGAGAGTTACCCCACCAAAATTCCCCCATACAAATGGGCTTTAGCCCGTTTTTGAATGCAAATTGCAGAAGCTTCGGCGCGCAGCAATCTCCAGATCCACTTGGTGGTTTACGCTCCTCAAAATCAGGAAACAGATTACTCAGTGCTTCATAATCACCATGAGCATTAATAAACCTGTATTGATCAAATATTTCACGCTGTAATAGATTGGATTTAGCCTTACGGTCTACGGCAATTTGCGCGATGTCCTGTTTTTTTTTATCAAGGTCCTCTTGCAAGGAATCCATCTCATTTTTCAGTCCCCGTGCGTGATGTTTAAAAGCAACTTGACTAGATATACTCTCTGAAGCTAATTCCTCGCAGAACAATTCGAAGGCGGATGAGTCTAATTCGGATTCCGCGAGGTAGCGTCTTTGCTTCCGATCTTTTTTGTTTTCGCGTAGTCTTTTACGCCCGGCATTCAGCTCTTCCGTGATGAATGATATTCTAGCTAAAGTAGTCTCGCGCCAATTCAAATAATCTGAATCTTCCTTTAGGGCAACAATCTCAGCGCTCATGCTATTTAGTTGTGCTTCACCTTTCTTGTAGAAAGAATTGGCCGCATGAATATCGCAGATAGGTGGAACAAAGTATTGTGTATCTCGTTCCTCATCTAATTTTCCTGAATACGCAGCTAAATAGCCCATGTTTCCAGCGTTATTTAGCACAACCATGACGCCAAACATTTTCCCCTGCTCTAGCAGGTGCGCATGGGCACCACCAAGCCCAAAATTGTGTGAAATAGATTCTTTACTGAGGTAGTTCTGAACTTCTGCTGCCGCTTTTAAAGTAAGCTGGTGTGGCTCGTAAAAGAAGGGGTAGGTGAATGCCGTAGGCATCTTAATCGATGAAACATCTTCACTAAACTCCTGAAAAAAAGGTGTTCCGTTTTTGCGCATAAAAGCCATGTGTTACGCTACAAAAGTAGGGATTTAGTAGGCAGAACAAAGATGCGCTTTGCGGCGTAGATATTCTGTTAATTGACGTCAAGCGAATGGTATACTATAAACTATAGTTGGATAAAAAGTCCCAAAGTAGCTGATTCGGGCTGACTCCATCTATTTGATCTTGAAACCATACATGTCCTCCAGGCTCACCATACTCATTGTTAATAGTGTATAAAACGACAGAGGTGTTTTCCAGACCTCCTGTATACTCATCGCGCTGAACGTCGCTATTATTAAGTTGTGTGGAGACCAGACTTGACTCAGGAATATTATTCTGATCTAGCCAAAAGTCGAGTACTTCCGAAATCGATTGATAATCTTGATTACCGTCATAAGGAAGTACGTTATCATCAATACCATGAAAATGAATAACAGAAGTATATTCATTTGTGTTGCAGGCTTGTGGAAGCATGATTCCTGACATAATCCCTACAGCAGCTATCATATCAGGTCTAGAGCACGCGAGACCATAAGACATCATACCTCCGTTAGAGTATCCTACTGAATATATCCTGGATGAATCTACCGTATAGTCACTACTGATCGCTGAGATCAGCTGCTCGGTAAAGTAGACATCGTTTTCTTGTATGTTTTGAATTCCATGATCTTCTGGGTTCCATGACACATCATCCTTAGTTGTCTGCACAGCTTGAGGGTACGCGATAATAAAATTCTCATTATCGGCTATAGAGTTTAAATCACCTGCATAATCAAGATGCTCCTTTGCGCAGCCTCCATAACCATGAAAATTAATAACCAATGGGCTTGGAATACTATTGTCATAAGATGACGGTATGTATAAAATGTATTCTCTTGTGACCCCTCCATGCTCAATGGTCGTATAGGAAGAATGATCGGTATTTACGCAATCATAAGATGAACCTGCCTTGGAGCCTCTACATGATGAAAGTGAAAGAAGAAATACCAGTACCGTTATTACATACCCTAGATTACAAATTTCCCGTAATTTATTTCCTTTTACACGAACACCTGAATTGTAAGTTGTAGTCATAATAGATGATGTTTTTTATTTGAACTCGGAATCAAACTTCAATTTTTATGCCAAATCTAGGTACATATTGAAAAGTCAGATCAATACATCATTACGCACCTTTTTTCAGCGAGTAGACCAGCAAAATCTCAAGATGCGTTTCGGGAATCATCCAGTGGTTTGTTTGAGGTGGGATGCAGCAAACATCTCCTTTACGAACAGCAACTTTTGTTTCACCCACCATAATCCAACCTGAGCCACTCAGAATGTAACAATTTTCCCAAGAATCATGAGTGTGACCTCGACCTTCCCGTTCGAAGTATAGTAGTTCTGTAACTACCTCACCATTACGTTTCAAGAGAATTTCTAAAGTGCCAAATGAAGTGCTGAGTTTCATATAAAATGTAGAGGTCTTGGTGCTGTTTTATAATCGGACTGGAGAAGACCACAGTTCAATCTCCTTTCCTTGATCTCGTAATTTACCAGATTTCACATCAGCGGCTCGGACATCACTATCTTTTGGGAAGACAAACAAACAGCCAAGCATAAGTTCATTTAATGGGATTTTTAAAAAGTCTCTCAGTTCCTTCTGTCTTAGCATGCCGCCTGAGGACCAATAATTAGGTAGTCCTCTAGCTGTGGCACCAAGCAGTACATTCTGAGTGGCGGCAGAAGCGGCAGCGATATGTTCCATGTTACGAATGGTTCCTGTAAACGGTAATTGCTCGGCGGCCAAATTATGAACGTCACCTTGTTCACCAAAAACATCTGGTAACCAAGTCATGACCATCATAATATCCGAGGCCCATAACATGTTTTGCACTTTCCCTGCTGGAATGGCTTCCTCTTCAATATAATGAGCAGCGGCTCTACAGTCGTCAGATGTTAGTGTATAGCACCTGAACGGTAGGGAAGAGGTAAGCCCTCTTTCTAAGTCCTTGTAACGCTCCGTACTTTTGTAATGATAAGGAGCGTGTGCAGCGAGCTGAAGTAACTCTTGGGTTAATTGTTCTTGCTCCTCTTTAGTAATGCTCGGCGTCCAAGGCTCGTGCGCTAAAACCTTGGCGGTCTTCCGAGATTTTATAGTTTGGTCCGTATTCATCAAAAAATAATTTAGGGTTATTAGAAAGACTCTTTTAAGATATAATCATACGAACAACTAGAATAATGCTGGTGGTAAGGCATCCAAAGATATTCAAGGTGACCTGGCCATAGGAGACTTCTGCATCTTTTTCTTACAGCGTCAGCAAACCCTCTAACCTCATTACTTAGTTGTTGCAAACAGCAACGAGCTGAGGTTGCTCATTTAATTTTGCAATTCTTCCATGTCAGCCATGATGTCATTGAGTTTATGATGTACCCGACCGTAGACTATATTGAAATCTAATGTATAAATGACACCTCCAAAATAGGCCAGTAGTCCTGTCACCAGAATTACGCTTATTAAAGGGTAAAGGGGAAGCCCAAAAAGTAATCCCATATCTGGAAATTTCACGAGAAGTTTTTGGACCACTTCTTCGCCAGGTATATTACCACCAAACCCACCAAACCAAAAGCCAATAACAACGGATAGGAAAGCTAATGGGTATAGTAAACGGGAGAAGCGTTGATTAAGTAAAATCATCTGTTTCATCCACTTATCGAATGTCTTTAAATATAAATAGCTGTTTACGTTTTTATCAATTTTTTGGAGACCATTCATCAATTTATAATTGATAAACGCAAGTGTATTTAGCATGAAAAAGAACCCTACTCCCATGTATGGAATATGAACCACTACGCTCATAGTCATGATAATAAACGACCCTATTACAATGGCAATCAGGTTTATCTTGAACATACGCTTGAATTTATCTACAATATGCTCAGATTTCTTATGGTATAGGTTATTAAGTTTTGGAGCAACAATTGCGTCGCTTCTAACAAATCCTTCTTTCCATACGGTTTCAATAGATTTTACCATCTAATAATTTTTTAAGTCGTTCTTTAATTCTTTTCACGCGTACTCCAATGTTGTTAGGGTTTGTTCCCATGATTTCGGCAATTTCTAGATATGATTTTTCCTCTAAGTAAAGTAAAATCACCCCCCTGTCAACTTCAGACAATTGTTTGATGGCATTGTAGAGATGGTCTAGGGCTTCATCAGTAAAAACAGGTATTCCGTCCTCTAATTCTTCAGGGAGCATGTCAGACGCGAAATACTTAGGATTATTTTTCCTTTTTTTTAGCAATGTCATACTCACATTGAGCGATAACCTATACACCCAAGTAGACCATTCAGACTGCCCTTTAAAACGGTCCCTACTTTTCCAAATTTGTAGGCACACCTCTTGGTAATAATCCTCGAAATCCTCTTGATTATTCGTATACGCACGACAGATCTTAACGATAATTCCGGCATAGGGTAAAATAGATGTTGTATAAAAATCGCTACTCATTCCTGTTTATAATCGCCTTTATTATTCAGTCTTAGATGCCAAAATAATAAAATCCTCAAGTGCTCATTAAATGATTCAAGGATTTCTATTTATCTGTTTAGTGGCTAAAGTCTGTGATTATTACACCTCGCCCGTTTTATTATTTCGAAGCGGTCGGTATGATTAAGTGGTACTTCTTCTTTTATTAAGGAAGATTGAAGTGTAGTAACGAATTAAGAAACGGAGTAGTCCGTTAGCGCTTTATAAAAGTGGGGTTTGTATCTGGAAATAGTCTCGCGACGATATTGTTTAGCCGCTTCTGTGTATTGGGAATTCGCAGCCCAATAGGTAGGTGGTTAAAATTCATTTGGGCAACTTTCTGTACTTGCTCTTCTATGGGCAAGCACTGTTGATAGCAGTCTGCGACAAACAAGCTAATCATGGACTCCCATTGCACCTTATTGCTCCAGTAATGGCCAATCACATGCTCCGCTGCGCATAGTTGTATCGTACTATTTAAAGCAAGGGACAAGGAAAGCTGCTCGATTAACCTTCTCGTAACGTTATCCGCACACATCTCATCACAAATACGAAGTGCTAAAGTTAACTGGGCAATGTTCTTTGATGAGATACCTACCACTCCCGCGTTCCACATGCAGTCATTTTGGTTGATGGAGATCAATCCGTAGTTTTTTGACTTGACCTGTTTCCACATACGTCGCTCGGTTTTAGTGGCGAGCGTAGATAGTGCTCCTTCGTTAGTATGCATGAGGTTTCCCCCCTCGTTTAGTACCAGCTTTAGTGGACTTAAATCTGCATATAAAACGGTATCGGTATCAAGGTAGAGGATGTCTTCACCTTCAAACCTAGAGGCTACATAGAGGAGTGATTTGATCTTAATTCTCCAGAAAAAATGATGATCACCCTTCCATTCTTCAATCATATCAGGATCAATAGAAATTATGAGTATTCTGGAACTTAAAACCTTAAGTTGATTAGGATGGTCTGTCAGAACAACGACAGTGTCCTCTTCGGTTATTTTAGAAAGCGCGGATAGAATGGAGAAGACTGCCTGGTTGTAATAGGACGGGTCATCTCCAACAATTAAATAGGTTAGTACCATAGGAGGGAGGTCTCTTGTATAAATTAAAAAAACCTAAACTTCCTGTTAATGAAGTTTAGGTTTTTCTCTAGTTATATGGAAGACTTAGAGGCCTTCTTTAATCTTTTTTCTTCTTTTTTCTCTTTTGGAGTTTTAAGAGCTTCTTTTTTTAGGCTTTTCTTTGCGTCTTGACCTTTTCCCATGGTGGTTATTTATTATGCGTTATTAATCCTATTTACAATGTCTCAGACGTATGTTGAAGAGGTTAACCCTCTTCTTGATAAGAGACCACTAAGTTAACTAAAGGTAATAATATGTATTGACTTTATGTTAGTCTGAACAAGGTCCCTGGTCCATAAGAGTCTCTATAAGTAGTCTTTATAAATAACCATTAATAAATGCCTAGAATGTAATGGAGTAACTTGTGTAGAGTCAGTTCATCCCATACAGTTATCGATACTAGGCCATTCTATCGAGAATGTAGAAATTGAAGCTAGTGGTAGGTGCGCTGCATGTAAGAATTGATACGGCTTTCAAGCTCAGCAGATAAATTAAATCTCTTCTACAAAACGCTTAAACACTTCTTTGTGAAGATCTAAGTTCATATTTGGTGAAAGTGCTACTCTTGCTATATAGTCTTTATCTCCCTCTTTGGTCGTGCCTTGCGTTGAGGTTGCAGGAATGGTCCAATAACATCCATTTAATTGCCCATAACTAACACAGTACTTGCTTTCACTAGGTATTTCAGTAATCATTAGTTTGATCAACTTATGATTTAAGTCCCTCTTGTAAGACTCTCTTTCTTGATCTGTATCCCCTTGAGTAGGTAGGTCTAATGAGAACACAGAAGGTGTAAAACCATTATCTGCCAATTCCTGTGAAACAAAATTAATTTTAGCCTCCGGTAATGTCTCCTGAATGAAATTCACAAAGTCACGTGTATTGATGTAAGCATCTTCGATCCTTTGGTTCATAGACGGCAGCTGTTTTGCCAATATCTCTGTCTGAAGGCTAGTTGCTTCGTTATCAGTAAGCTTTAGATGCAGCTCTATTTTCTCCATTAATGCGTCCGTATTTTTATTGCCTACACAATAGCCGGCAGTGCATTTTCCACCGCTTGGAAACTTGGAACCACTTGCATAGGAAATGGTACGTATTGTTGAAAGTATCTCTCCTTCCCCAAGGAAGTGAACATTAGGACAAAATGTTTGATCTAAAATAAACACCGGATCAATCGCAACACCGCCATTAGCAGTATTACGTTCCTTGCTTAACACCGCTTTTAGCTCCATTAAATTTGGAACTTCTACCCTTGGGTTTGTTGGAATCTCAGCAATGATGTAAGGCACATCGTCCGTGGCGGCCAGTGAAGTCAATATATAGTCAATACTTTGAACCATGTTTTGTCCCCCGTCAACTGGGAGATCTAAGACTTCTACATGATCGAAGCAAGCTGCGACACGACGGGCTTGATCATTTGTTCCACCATAACAGTTTGGAGGTACTATAATTTTGATATTTTTTCCCGGATGCTGTTCGGATGCATCGTGAATTAGCCCCATCATTATTGCGTACTGAATGGATAAACCGCTGGATCCTATGAGTGCCTTTGTCGGAGTGCCTGTGATTTCTTTAATAGAGTCTAAGACCTGTGCCTTATAAGTCTCAAAAGCATTACGATCCATCTCAATGGAGGATGTTGTGTTAAGATATTGCAGGGTAGCCAGACAATTAGCCGGCGTCATAGCAATAGACTCTCTTCGACGTACATGTTGTATATCAGATATGTAACGTTCATTATGTGCGCCATTTACGGATAAAACGCTACCTGTATGAGGATGTATGGTGATAAAAAAGTCTATGCTAGGTGAAAGATCTAACGTACAAAGATCTTCTTGCTGCGTAATAAAAATGGTACTTCCGTGGAATACAGGAATCTCGCTAACACTGTTAACGTACTTTAAATCAAAAGTATATCCATATACATTTCTAAGTATATGTAGGTCTAGTGCATCTGGCAATTCATCGGAGTAAGTGATCAACGTGTCTTTACCTTCTAATAAATTAGCTCTTAGAATAGCTAAAACAGGAATTGTTTTAGAGGAAAAGCTGATGATGTTGTTTGGATCAAGGCTGTTCAAACGTGCAATTACCCATTCCAGTACACAAGATAGTGGATGACCTAGTCGGATATAATCAAAGGCAGTAGGTAATGCGTTTAGTGCTGATGTCTCAGAATTTAGATCATTAAATAAGTGCTCGAAATGCTCTAAGAATTGAACTTTAGCCAATTGCTCATCATAAATATCTAATCGATGGGTAGTTAGATTTAACCAGCCATCAGGCATGTTTTTTAGGACTTCGCCAATATAATCAATCACGCTATTTTCTTTCATAACCATCGTTTGTAGAGTGATCGAACATAGACATTAATTGAATGTCATTAGTGGGTGCTCTGATTTTAGCGTACCTCTTTTACCTGTTTAAATTTTATACCTAGGCTTTGTTCATACGTGTGCAGAGTTCTGTACTCATAAGAGTTCACAAAGCACATAGAAACGCCCTCTTTACCTGCGCGTGCGGTTCTACCGCTGCGATGTGTATAATATTCGTCACTTTCTGGTAGTTGGTAATGGGCAACGAAGCTAAGATCAGAGATATCAATACCACGTGCAGCGACATCAGTAGCTACAAGAACGCGCAAACTTTCGTTTTTAAAGGCGCGCATCACTTTATCACGTTCTTTCTGAAGTAGATCACCATGAATGGCATCTGTTGCAATGTTTTTCGCGATTAATTGAAGAGAAAGCCTTTTGGCCGCCGCCTTTGTTTTACAAAAGATCACTCCTCTGTTTTCTTGCTCCGATTTTAAAAATTGCTGCAATGCATATAATTTATCTGAGTCTTCACAGATCACGTATTGATGTGATATTTTATTATTAACTATGTCACCATGCTTAACTTCAATACGCAAAGCATCTTCAGCGAGGTGTTCAGAAATAATTTCTTGGATCCCATGAGGTATGGTCGCGGAGAATAGCCATTTATTTTCAACAGCAGGAAGAAAACTCAAAATCTCATCTAATTCCTTTTTAAAACCCATGCTGAGCATCTCGTCAGCTTCATCTAACACTACGGTTTTAACAGCACTCAAATCTACTGCCTTACGTTGAACTAAATCAATCAACCGACCTGGTGTCGCGACGACAATGTGTGTTGTGCGTCTTAAGGCAATCATTTGTCGTTCTATGTGCTCTCCGCCATATACTGATTCAGTAAATATTTTATCAGAATACTTTGTGAATTTGAATAGTTGCTTTGCAACTTGTTGGGCCAATTCTCTTGTGGGACAAAGAATTAAGCCTTGTACTGCACTCATAGTATGGTCTATTTGCTCCAATAAGGGCAATCCAAACGCAGCGGTCTTCCCTGTGCCTGTTTGAGCTTGAGCGACGACATCTGTTGCTCCAGCCAATAATACCGGAATGACTTCAGCCTGGATGTAGGTAGGTTCAATAATATTTAATTCGGTAAGTCCTTTTACGAAGCTTGAACTAATACCTAATTCTCGGAAGTTTTTCAAAATAGTTGGGCTAATAATGCCTTCAAAGGTACACCAAGCGTTCGACTGACAACCGTGAGTGTAAGCCCAATTAATAAGTATCTACTAAGCTGGTTACTTTGAGATTGACTTGGAATGATTTGAGATCTACTAAATCACCTTTCTTAACGGCGATAGTTTTCGTGGTGTTTGGAAGCATATCAAAATAATTATCTGAAAAATTCAAGCCAGACCCTGCTGATACAAAAACATTTTTAGCCAGCTTTTGCGTTCGTATTACAACCTGGAAATGATCTTGAAGCTCCTTAACATCATAAGAGATTTCGGGCGTTGGTAGATCTAAATCCTTGAAAGGTGCTAAATAGACTATGTTTTCGGAAATCACTTTTTCACCATCGAATGAAATGAGTTGGGCCTCCAAAAGCATATTCTGGCTATCAGGATGGTCTGAAAACGAATCTTTAGGTATAGTAAAGTACAGGTTAGAGGAATTCGCTTTTACCACCAGTTGTTTTTCCCATTGCGCCATCACATTTCCGTGAAAATCTATCAAGCGAATATTCAGGCTACCGGGCAAGTCTTGCAAAGTGTCTGATATGACGTAAAAATCAATATTGTCCTGATTGTTTTCCGTACTGATCAACAGGTTTTGAAACGATTTTTTTGCAGCATATTGCGATGCTTTCCATGTGCCATAGTAATCTATACTGGACCATGATGCTACGGGCCAACAGTCATTAATTTGCCAATAAAGACTGCCCATGCAGCGGTCTCTGTTTCTTCTGTGGGCTTCAATACCAATAGTAATACCATGTGCTTGTAATAATTGGCTCACGTAAAGGAAGCTTTCAAAATCCTTTGGCTTACGGTAATCCCTCAGCAAATACTCTTCAATGGTTTCATTACCTATACTCGACCTTTGATGCGATTTCATCACTTCAGAATAGATGTCATATTCCTGTGGAAGTGCATATTTCTTCACCGTAGATAATGCTGGAAATGATTGAAAACCATACTCTGACATAAAGCGTGGTATTTCTGTGTTATAATTCTCAAAAGGCTCTTTACCCCACCATACCATCCAATAATGGGCGTCTCCTTTGTCCATGGACTCATCTTTACCAAAGTCACTACCCGGTGAAGAGGGCCAATACGCGCGGGATGGATCATAGGCAGCTATGACTTCAGGTAATAGAGTATGGAAGAGATCATCATAGGATTTCCACAGGACATCCACCACTTCCTGTGACTGTTTATTTGCTACATCAGGCTTCCATCCCCAGTTTTCCCAGGCTTGTATTATTTCGTTATTTCCGCACCATAAAGCAATGGAACTGTGATTTCTCAGTCTCTTTACATTTTGTATGGCCTCTTGTTTCACGTTCTCAAGAAAAGCTTTGTCTCCGGGATACATGGCACAGGCAAACATGAAATCCTGCCAAACTAGCAGCCCTTTTTCATCGCATAATTGATAAAACTCATCACTTTCATAGACTCCACCTCCCCAAACGCGAAGCATGTTCATGTTGGCCTGCTTCGCAGAGGATAAAATATGCTCATAATTCTCGGTTTTTGCTCGAGGCAAGAAGGCGTCTTGTGGGATATAGTTCGCCCCTTTCATAAAGACGGGATACCCATTTACCTTAAAATAGAATGACACGCCCATGCTGTCTGGCTCTCGGACTAATTCTACCGTACGTAGACCAATATTGTGCCATTTACGGTCTACATGACCGCCAGAGGTCAACTTAGCTTCTACTTTATATAAAATTTGCTCGCCCATTCCGTTAGGCCACCAACGCATGGGTTTTTCGATTTCAAAAGGGATCTCAAGTTTGTTTATTCCGCCTGTGAGTGACGTCTTAACTGTTTTTACCCGCATATCATTAACCAACAATTCTACTTCAGCTGTTCTCCCATTAAACGAGGCGTCAACTTCCATAAATGCAGTCAAGTGTGCTTTTTTGCCAATACTGTCTTGCTGGATAAATAAATCGTCAATTTTATGGTGGTTCCAGCTTCGTAGTTTTATTGGCCTCCAGATTCCGGAACTTACAAGCCTAGGGCCCCAGTCCCATCCAAAATGGTAACCCGCTTTGCGGGTAAATACACTCACTTTTTTCTGTTGCTCTACTTTGCCAATCACAGATAAATCGTTGCCAGAAACAGGTATGACAAAACCATTAGTATCATATTTCTCAATGCCTATTTTGATAGGAGAATCAAATACTATATGTAGTTTATTAACGCCAATTGTCAGTAGGTGCTTTACCTCTATCGCGTAGCTCCGAAACATATTATCTGTTTGGAGTATCAGTGTGTCATTCAAGTAAATACTACTATAGGTATCCAAGCCTAAAAAGTCGAGTGCGATATGTTGTTTCGACAGGTCTTTTTCGGTAAGGCTAAAAGTTGTTTTGTACTCCCAATCTAACTTATCGATCCATTGTACGTCGTGTTCATTTAGTCGGTAATAAGGATCCTCTATTTTACCGATAGACAACAAGTCAGTATGTACTGTACCTGGAACAGAAGCTTTTGCCCAAACTGTATCAGTGTTACTTTTAAAAAGCCAATCGGTGTTTAATTCGATTTGAGAAACAGCGTCATCAACACGACAACCCCCTAAGGAAGTCAAGACTAATAGTCCCAACAGCAGTGGTTGGAGAATTCGTTTAATCACAATTGGGTACATCTGTTCCATTGAGGTCAATTTCTACTGGCACCTAGGTTTTGTAAACAACCCAAAGGCACTACTTCATCTTCACGGCATTAGTAAACGATTGAATTCCTCCCACTATAGGTAATGTGAGAGTTGTTGCATCCAAGTCAACATTAATTTCAGTTCCTGGCTCAGGCCATAGTGTAAATTCTTTGTCACTAGAAAATACCATGAGACCTATTTTTTGGCCCTTTGGAATTATCTGATCATCCGGCATTAAATCAAAACTCACCTCATAAAACTTACCAGCTTCTAAGGGTTCACTTTGGGTTATTGAGTGATGATTTTGAGGATCTGCCCAGCCCCGTGTGATGATATTATCCGTCATTTTTGACTTCCGTCCTTCCGTCCAGGGAAGTGAAACCAGCCAAACAGAGAGATTTGCCGCAGGCTTACTGCTAGAAAGTGTTATAGATACTTTAGCCGTACCTGAAATATGAACAGCTTCTGTCAAAACAGGAGTTACATAGAGCAATCTGTGGTTGGTTATTTCTGCTTGCGCCAGTGAGGTACCTGAAAAAGAGTAATTATCCACCAATTGCTCAATTCCTTGAAGTTTTGACTCCTCGATACGTAGCATTCCAGTTTTAGGGGCACCCTTAGTCAAGTATAGTTTTACCTCTGTAGCCTCAGGATTTGGATATTCTTGATAAGGTGTTGGGTTGTCTCTATTGTCATTTTCACGTACTATCCATGCTCTAGCGTCTTGCTCTACCCCATTTTCTATACCATGTAGATATCTCGTAAACCACCGGTTCATTAAGATCATTGGTGGTGGTCCACCGTGTCCGTTTTGGTGGTAGTATATTTGAGTTGGTAGGCCCTTTTCTTTCGCTGCTTTGTATATCCTGTAACTGTGTTCAGGCATCACATTCCAGTCGTTAAATCCATGGGACATTAACATGGCTGCTTTCATTGGCTCCATGTCATTTAAATAATCTCTTCCAGCCCAGAAGTCATTATAATCGCCGGTAATTCTGTCCATGCCATTCTTCATTTCTGTATCTCTAACGGTAGCATTGTTGAATGCACGTTTAGATTCATCTCCACTATGAATGAATTCGTAGAGGACATCAATATCCTCCCCTAAATATCCTCCGGGAGATCGCACTAAACCGTTCGAGCGATAGTAGTGATAGTATGAAGTGTTAGGGGCTATAGGAATAATGGCTTCTAGACCAAAAACTCCTGTAGTTGCCGCCGCCAATGGGATAGTGCCGTTATAGGAGGTGCCGGTCATTCCTACTTTTCCTGTGGACCAAAACGCAACTTCAATTTCATCGCCATATGGCGACGTATATCCTGGTTTACGGCCACATAACCAGTCAATTACAGCCTTAGGTGCTAACGATTCATTGTCTCCGCCCACGGTAGGTGCTCCTTGTGACAAACCTGTCCCAGGAGAAGAGGAGTGTACAACGATGTAACCACGGGGCACCCATTTATTGATATGAGAATTTGAAATAATGGGCCTTTTACCAGTTCTAACAACCTCAGGATGTAGGTGTTCTTTTCCAGCAACGCCTAGCTCATGCTTTACGTCCCAGAATAAACCTTCAACAGGAGCGGCTACTCCAGCAAAATAGGGACTTGATACATAGATGACGGGCAACTTTAGCCCTTCGCTATCTGTTTGATACGGCCTGGTCACAGCAACATGCATTCGATCTAACTTCCCGTCGCCATCGGTGTCAAAATCTGCTTCAACCCATAAATCATGACGAATCCACTTTTTAGAATTCGTAAACCCAGGAACGATTTGCGCCTCACCATCTTTAAAAACCGGAATTGATTTTTTCGCTCTTTGCGCATGTACGGTGATTGTGGGAATTATTATAAGCGATATAAGGAAGAGTAACTCAGTCAGTTTTTTCATAACAGTTTTAATTATCACTAAATGTCGTTTGTTTTAAAGTGATTCCTACTGTGGTCTTATATCCACTACCATAAGCTCTAAAGAAGTCTCTCCGCGGTAATGGTTCAAGGTAAGCGAAACTAAGACTTCAAAGGTTTTCCCTTCTGCAAAATCGTGGGCTAAATGTCCCTGGCCAAAAGCGATTCCTGAGATGGAAGGACCACCGCTGGCATGAGTTACATGAAGCTTCAGATGAGAGGAGTCGCTGCCTACGGCTTTTGTTCTACCCGCATTAACGATGTCTTTTAGTAAAAAAACGGGTACAGGGTTTTCAGGGCCGTGAGGCTCTAATTGTAACATGATTTTATGAAACCTAGGATTGAACTGAGAAATATGAGCCTGGACGTCGTACAGAATCTCGGGGACTAACTGCTCAGGTTTCAAGTGTGCTTTACAATAATTCTCAAAGGCTTTTTTAAAATGAGGGAGCTGGCTTTCATGCAAGGTCATTCCTGCAGCATATTTATGGCCTCCAAATTGAATCAGGTGCTGCTCACATGCACTAAGCGCTTCATAAAGATCAAAGTCTGTAACACTCCGTGCGCTTCCTGCTAGTTTATCACCACTTTTGGTAAGAATAATGGTTGGTCGGTAGTGGTGTTCGACTATTTTACTAGCTACAATACCTACAACTCCTTTGTGCCAATGAGGTTCATAGAGCACATTTGAGTAGGGGTATAGCTCTGTATCTAACTGTTCTTTCGCCTGCTTAAATATTTCGTCCTGTGCTGCTCTACGGTCGGTATTAAAAACATGAATAGCAGCTGCTAATTCCTGTTGCTCTTCTTTTTGCTTAGATCGTAAAAGCTCCACTGCTCGAAGGCCACTTTCCATTCTTCCTGCTGCATTAATTCGAGGACCTAGCGTAAAGCTGAGGTCCCGGAAGCTCAGTGTCTCAGGAGTCTTTCCTGCGCTTTCAATTAATGCGAGAAGCCCCGGCCTACAAGCTCCTGTAACTAGTAGTTGCATCCCATGGGAGGCCATGATGCGGTTCTCTCCACTGATCTGTACGATATCTGCCGCAATGGAGATGGCACATAAATCGAGCAGTGGGTATAGGTGATTTTCTAACGGTAGACCCCAGCGATCACAGAGTCCCTGACATAACTTAAATCCAACTCCACAGCCTGAGAGTTCTTTATATGGATATAGGCAATCCAACCTTTTTGGATTAAGAATTGCTTTTGCTTTGGGTAGTTCATCGCCTGGCCTATGGTGGTCACAAACGATAATATCAATACCTAAGGTATTCGCATGGTTGATTTGGTCAAAAGCTTTAATACCACAGTCCAGTGCAATGATCAGTGTAATGCCTAATTCAGCTGCAGTATTAATGCCGTCAAATGAAAGTCCATATCCTTCCTTATACCGATCAGGTATGTAGGCTTCTAAGGGGAATTTACCGTCTAAGAACTCTGATACGAGTGCAACAGAGGTGGTGCCGTCTACATCATAATCTCCATAGACCATCACATGCTCTTGGGCGATGCGAGCCTTTTCTATACGCTCAACGGCCACATCCATATCCTTCATCCTGTAAGGATCGTGTAAGTGGGCAATCGATGGTCGAAAAAATTCTTTAGCACCTGAATAGTCTTTCACCCCTCGTGAAGCTAGGAGATGGGATAGAAGGGGGTCTTTCGTAACCTGTGCAGTAAGTGCTTGGGTAATTCCGGCATTAGGCACAGGTAAGGACCGCCAGCGCATCAGGAGTCTTTTTTTATTAATGAAGTTTGGTAATCAATACTGTATTTATGTACGAGGGAAAAGAGTTCATGAATAAATGCTGGAGACATTCCTTTTCCTTCTGCTAAAGAAGTTTGTTCTTGCACAAGCTTCAGCCAGCGTTCCATTTGAAAGATACTTAAGCCTTCACGCTCTTTGATAGATGCGATATCTTTTACCCGATCAAATCTTTTCTTTAAAATATCCACGATTTCGTGGTCTAATACATCTAAAGCTTTGCGGAGTTCTGCCAATTCAGGATGGGATTCGAGCGGTATGTTGGTGCGAATTTTCAGATTTGCAATGATCTCGCTTAATCGTTCTGGTGTGATTTGCTGCTGGGCATCGCTGAGTGCGCAATCTGGATCGCGATGACTTTCAATCATCAACCCTTCCATTCTAAGATCCATAGCTACTTGACTCACTTCTTCAACGAGGCTGCGCTTTCCGGCTATGTGACTGGGATCGCATATGATTTTAATGTCTGGCATAAGCGCGCGTAAGTCGAAACTGTGCTGCCACCCTGGCGCATTTCGATACAAGCTTTTCGCAGTTGAAAAGAATCCGCGGTGTACAGCAGCAATGCGATCAACACCTGCTTTTTGAAAACGTTCAATAGCCCCTGCCCATAGGCCAATCTCTGCATGAATAGGATTCTTCACTAATATAGGTATGTTAACCCCACTCATGGCCTCAGCGATTTCTTGCACATAAAACGGATTTACAGTGGTACGTGCGCCTATCCACAAAACATCAGCCCCTTCCTTTAGCGCCAATTCTACATGTTCTGCATTTGCTACCTCGACGGTAACTGGCGTTTGAATGGCTTTTCCAGCTTCAACGAGCCAGCGCATTGCTTCTGCACCTATACCTTCAAAACTACCTGGTTTTGAACGTGGCTTCCATACTCCTCCTCGCAATAGGCTGATAGGAGTTGCTGCTTTTAACTCCTGAGCAGTCTGTAATATCTGTTCAGGACTTTCCACACTGCATGGTCCTGCAATAAGTATAGGACTTCCGCCAGGATTATCAAACCAGTCGTAGATGTTCTGGGTATTTATTTCTGTCATGTCGTTATAACAAGTAAGCGCTGTTATTGTTGGCGTTATTTTCCTGCAATACAGAGTACTATTTCACCCTTTAAACCACCGCGTTCCTGAACAATGGCATGCACTTCACTCGCCGTACCGCGCAAGGTCTCTTCGAATTTTTTGGAGATCTCCCTACTGATAGATACGGGCCGGTCTGGCCCACAGGTATCCACTATCTGGCCTAAGGTTTTGATGATTTTGTGCGGGCTTTCGTAGAGAACTACAGTTTTCACACTGTCAGCGATTTGCTGTAGCTTGGTTTGCCGTCCTTTTTTTGGTGGTAAGAAACCTTCAAAATAAAAGGTGTCACAGGGAAGACCACTATTGACTAGTGCGGGTACAAAAGCTGTGGCTCCCGGCAATGTGATGACCTCTACGCCTGAATTTACTGCTTCGCGAATCAGTAAAAACCCAGGATCACTAATCCCTGGCGTACCTGCGTCACTCACTAAGGCGATGACCACACCACTTTTTAATTGGCCTATAAAACGTCCTAGCACTTTATGTTCGTTGTGCATGTGGAAGGACTGCTTTGGAGTACTGATTTCGTAATGCGAGGTCAGTTTACCTGTGGTTCGTGTGTCCTCTGCTAATATTAAATCAGCCTCTTTCATCACTCTGATGGCTCTGAAGGTCATATCTTCTAGATTCCCCACTGGTGTAGGTACGACGTAAAGGATTCCAGACATTAGCTAAAGCGTTGTTCTACGGCGCTCATAAATCGCGCTGCTGTTTCTTCTTGCTTATCCCAATTGTAGTCTGGGGCCACGTGCGTATGGAGAAAGTCTTGTGCTTCCTCGAATCTATTTAGTGTATTAAGTTGGCTAACAACCCTGTTGAAATCTTCTGTGGATCCGTCAAATAGATTTTTTACATAACCTATGCGGTCGTTGAGTCCAAACTTTAAAACAGTTTGGGCGAAGGAATCATTGAGTGATTTCTTCTCTTCACTCTTTTGAGCTCGTTCAGCAACGCTTTCTATGGTTACCTGTGTAGGTTGTTCAGCGTCGAGCTCTGCGCGGTCTTCGAATAGAGGCATTACCACCTTAACATGCTCCAGCGTTTGCTCGGAAGGTAGCACCTCCGTAACAGGCGATAAAGCCTTTGCTATGTCTGGTTCACTCATTGCACCAAGTGAAGGAGTTACTTCAGAGTGTTCTAAGGAACTATTAAGTTCATAAATACGTGCCTTGAGCTGTACTTCGAGATCGTTTTGGGCTGCTTGAAATTGGTTTTGAACCTGTTCTTGAGCAGCCAAAAGCGCAAATTTTTTGTAGAGCTCTAATGTTGCTTGAGCAGCGTCATTACTGCTTTTATCCTTAACCTTAAGGGCTAACGTGGCCAATTCCTGTTCTATTTCTTTTCTCTTACTCATAAGCCTTTCGCTCTGCTTCTTATTTATCTACCTTTAACTCTTTCAAAGTAGCACTAAAGTCACCTCATGTTTCAAAGCGGAGTAGAATTTAACCAACAATTAGGAGGCTGGATAGAAGTAGTCTGTGGTCCCATGTTCAGTGGAAAAACAGAAGAACTCATTCGTCGAATGCGCCGTGCTCAAATTGCCGGTCAAAAAATAGAGATATTTAAGCCATCTTCTGACATCCGATATGATGACAAAGAAGTGGTTAGTCACGATAAAAACTCAATTCCTTCCACCCCGATTGAAAGTTCGTCTAACATTCTTTTGCTTGCTGATGATGTTCAGGTTGTCGGAATTGACGAGGCCCAGTTTTTTGACGAAGGCATCATTGAGGTTGCTAACACACTTGCCAATCAGGGCAAGCGTGTCGTCGTAGCAGGATTAGATTTGGATTTTAAGGGTCGCCCTTTTGGCCCCATGCCGCACCTGCTTGCCACGGCAGAGTATGTTACGAAGCTCCACGCTATTTGCCGCCGTACAGGCGGTCCAGCGCACTACAGTTTTAGAAAGGTAGCTGGTGACGAGACTTTTATGCTTGGTGAAACTCAGGAATATGAGCCCGTCTCTAGGGTTATTTATAACCAATTAAACGCTAAAAAGGTTGGGGATCACCGCGAGTAACATAGCGACTCCTTCTGGCGCCCATATCATAGGCCCAACTGAAGCCTCTTTTGAGCGCTTTGCTTTTGATTCACGCCGTATACACAGTGGTAGTCCTTCCTGTTTTATTGCTATACAAACCAAGTCTGCAGACGGACATCGTTATATTGCCCAAGCAATCGAAAAGGGAGCTTCAGTGGTTATTTGTAGAGATCCTGATGAATACGCTTTAACCCATCCAAACACCGCTTTTGTCGTTCACGATCACCCCTTAGAAGTACTCCGAAATTGGGCAGCACTGAAAAGAGCTGCTCTTGATGGACCAGTGCTCGCTATAACGGGTAGTAATGGAAAAACCGTAGTTAAAGAATGGATCTATCAGCTACTTGGTAACGCCAACAATGTTCACCGCACGCCGGGCAGCTTCAACAGTGAAATTGGAGTACCATTGACGCTAAGTAGCTTAAAACCAGGTCATAATTCTGCTATTATCGAGGTAGGTATAGATCGGCCTGGAGTCATGGTACGACATGAAGACTTGGCTCATCCAAAATTTGGAGTATTTACGAACTTAGGTGATGCACATAATGAGCACTTTGATCGGGACGATCAGAAGTTTAAAGAAAAGTGGCAGCTTTTTGCTCGTTGCGAGCGTGTCGCCATGTCGAGAGGCTGGTACGATAAGGCTATCACAATAGGTTTAACTGTCCCAAACCCGCTGTTGTGGGGGACTGGTGAAGCATTAGACCCATCTGATTTTCCAGAGCTTCCTTTTTCGGGAGGTCATCATTTAGAAAATGCCATGAACGCCGTTGCGGGTGCCATATTACTTGGAGCTACTGTTGACGAAATTCGCGGAAGAATATCTACACTTGAGCCTATAGAGATGCGTATGCAAATGCGAAGTGCTAGGGGTGGAGGGTATTTGCTCGAGGACACTTACAGCTCAGATATAGAAAGTCTTCGTTGGGCGTTAGAAGAATTGAATGCCAGCGCACCCACGGAAAAGAAATGGGCGGTACTTAGCCATCTATCCACACCTGAAGCAACGCTTCAGGCTAAGACTCTTGTGGATACTTTTGGTTTGGATAGAATTTGGTGGATATCTAAGCCCAGCGACTTATCAGAATTAGTTCAAGAATTTTCAGCAGTAGATCTTTCCCAAACAACCTTGTTAGTCAAGGGCCAGCGTAGATTCAAACTAGAATCTTTTGCGGCGACCTTGCGCAAACAATACCACAGTACTTGGGCAGAAATTAATCTTGGAGCTATGCGTCGTAATCTCCAAAAATTTAAGGCAGTAATTCAGCCTAAAACGAAAGTCATGGCGATGGTCAAGGCTTCTAGCTACGGTGCTGGAACGTTGGAAGTTGCTCGTTTCCTTCAAGACCTCCATGTTGACTACTTGGGTGTGGCATTTGCTCAAGAGGCCCTTTCCCTCAGAGCACAAGGAGTTGATATGCCTATTTTAGTCTTAAATGTAGAACCTGAGCAGGTTACTATGTTGGCACAGTCAGCTTGCGAGGTAGAACTGTTTTCAAAACATCAACTGCTTGATTGGTTATCAGTGACAAGAACACAAACCCTGAGCGTGCATTTAAAAGTGAATACCGGAATGAACAGATTGGGCTTTGCACCTGAGGTAATACCGGAATTACTTGAAGAATTAAAAGGCATCTCAAGTGTTGAGGTGACCGGAGTGTTTACACATCTTGCAGCGGCTGATCTGCCTGCTGAGGATGATTTTACTAGAGGTCAATTAGACCAATTTTCAAACGTAGTAAAACAAGTCAAAGCAATTTATCCAGCGGCATGCGCTCACGTATTAAATACCCATGGTATCCATAGATTCCCTTCTGGCCAACACAATATGGTACGTTTAGGACTAGGACTTTATGGAGTTGGTATTTATGGTGGTGTATCTGCGCTAGAAGAGGTGCTTAGTTGGAAGTGTAAAATCTCACAAATTGGTTCATTAAGCCCAGGGGAGTCTCTGGGATATTCTCGCAGTTTTGTAGCGGAATCGGTTACACATTACGCAACCCTACCAGTAGGTTATGCTGATGGCCTTTCACGATCATTGTCGAAAGGTCGAGGAGCAGTTTATATCCGAGGAGTTCGCTGTGAAATTCTAGGGAACGTATGCATGGATATGTGCATGGTAAACATCACAGGATTAAAAGTTAAAGAAGGGGAGGAAGTAGAGTTGTTGGGCCGACTTCAGTCAGCTAACGCAATGGCTAAAGATGCAGGAACCATTTCTTATGAAGTCATGACCGGTATTGGATCTAGAGTCCCTCGACTGTACCTGAAAGATTAGTTCTAGCACGACTTCCCACAGCAGTTAGCGCAACGAGAAAGGTAATTATAAGCGCTCCCGCTTGCTTATCAAGTAAGCTCTCCGTCATTCCTGAAAAAACTATGGTTATCCAAGCATAGCGTATGGCGCCATGAGAAAACCACAATCCCCATCCAAGGATTAATATCAATAGCAATACGGCGATTAACCCACCTTCCGCCCAACTTTGAAGATAGATATTGTGAAAATCGTATTTAAATTCATGTAAAAAGTAGGGTTGTTTGCCGCGATAAAAAGTAGCCTTACACGTCTTAAGTTTTTCGTGTAAGTATTCTTCACCAGCTCCGTTTCCTACTCCAATCCAAGGACTACTTTGCATTACTTGAAGACCATATTTCCATAGAAAAACGCGATGGTTGGTTTGTTTTCCGTTGACTCTTCCGTCAATCGACCTAAGTTCGTTTCTCAAGTCAATCAATCTTCCTCGTGGACCAGGCAGTACAGCTACCAAACTACCCATTAGGATTACCAAAGCAGTGGCTGTTCTGATAAGTAACCTTCGATGCTCTTTATTGCGCCATGCTAATTCAGTAAAACGCAACAATATTAAAATAGGAACCACCATCAGGTGAATTCGAGCACTTAAGACAATGACTCCAAAAAGTAGCCAGAGCACTGCAACTGCTCTAAGTGTCGATAGTTTAAAGGTTTTACGCCAGATTTTACGCTCTAGTATGAGTGCCGCAATAATGAGGTAAAGACTTTGAAAATGTAAACCTAACCTGCCACCTAGATCAAAGGATTTGTAGTTCACCCATCCGTAAGAAGTGACACTGTCTATAAATATGAAGGTCCAAGCCATGAATGTTGCCCAGGCAAAAGTCTCCGCCCAGCGTCTCATCCAAGTTGCTCCATCTTCAGTATGGAACAGGGATAATAATACACCCGTCACAGCGATGGGTAACACCAAGACGACATCTGCCAAGCCAGCCGATCGATAGTCGCTCCAATACACAGATAAAATTTGCCAAACCAAGAACGCAGTAAAAAACGATACTTGCCAAGGCCTAGCAGACCACCGGCGCATATAGATCACACCCACTACCAATAAGATGAGGCCATAAACAGGACTTAGTAATTCAAAAGCAAACGGTAGCAAAACAGCGGCCGATGCACCTGTATAATGTAGAAGAATAGTGTTGCGCTGCATGGTTTACTTAACGCTCAACAAAGCCGACATAGTACCTGGATTCAAGAGTATTTTAGCAGCATCTGTTACAACAGCATCTTTATACATCCCACGCTCCAAGGCACCTCTAGTAGAAAAGATTTTCTGCACGAGGTAATCGGCTAAATATTCAGAAATTTCTGCACGTTGGTCCTCTAGTACTTTACCCTTGCGCTCTTTAACTAGTTTTAGCAGTGCCTCTATATCCTTAGGCTCTATATAATCCATTAAAGAAGCATCGTCAGAAAGACTTGCCAACTTTATTTCACTTAGACTCTCATAGTCAAAATCGGCTGTTTCTAGAAAATCTGTAAAGCTCTTCCAAAGTAAATCATCTATCATGAAATCCACAGCGTTTGCGTCCGCATCTATTGCACCGATTACCTGACCGGCAAATTTAAGGTCCAGCCCTTTCGACGACATTGCCATGACAAACTCAGGGTAAAAGTCACTTTGTAAAGTGGAATCTGGATAAACGCCGTCGCCATCAACTACGTTTCGGCCATTTAAGGTGCTAAAAGAGTGTTGTTTTGATTTTTCAGTGCGCTGACCGTTTACGTCTCTATCATAGTTTACTTTCTGAATACAACGCCCGGAAGGTGTGTAGTATTTAGCCACTGTGATTTTCATTTGAGCTCCGAAGGGAAGAGGTCTGATCTGTTGAACAAGTCCTTTTCCAAAACTTTTTTCACCTAGGATTACACCGCGGTCCAAGTCTTGTATAGCTCCTGCTACAATCTCACTTGCGGAAGCACTACTGCCGTCCACTAAAACCGCTATGGGAAGGTCAGCCATGAGCGTTTTAGCAGCTTTTCTATACACGTCTTGGATTTCTCCGCCACGACCTCTAGTACTAACGATCGTATCCTCAGTATCCGTGAAGTAGCTTACAATCTTTACGGCCTCCATTAAAAGTCCTCCTCCATTGCCTCTGAGGTCTAAAATCAATCCTTTTGGAGACTCTTTTTTTAATTCTTGTAATGCTTCTTTGACCTGTAATCCAGCTTTGTCTGTGAAGCTTTCGAGATAAATATATCCAATTCCGTCTTCACGCATGCCATAAAAGGGTACTGCGTCTTGCTGAATTTTCGCTCTGTTGAACATTAAGGTTTGCGAACCTTGGTTGAATCTTTCGATGACCATACTGACCTCTGTGCCAGGTGTTCCTTTTAATAAAGCACTCACATCACTTACACTTTTACCTTTAAGCGGGGTGTTACCCACTTGAATGAGCGCATCCCCAACCCTCAAGCCAGCAAGACCCGCTGGCCCTTTGTCATTTATATCAGAAATAAGAACTAGACCATCTACTTTTTGAATTACACAGCCTATTCCGCCATATTCACCAGTTTGCATGAGTCGAACATCTTCTATGCGATCTTCAGGGTAATAAACGGAATAGGGGTCCAATTCTTTCAGCATGCCTTTAACAGCACTCCCCACAGCCAGTTCTGGGCTTATCTCATCGACATAGCTCAGCTGAACCTCCCGCAATACGGCAGTAAAAACTTCCAGCTGCTTACTAGTTTCAAAGGAATCCCCTGCAGAGGCGCCCATAAATATTCCTGCACTGGCAACAACTAGGGTAAGAGCGATTTTATGTGCTACCCTTTGAATCCAATTCTTTTTTTCGCTGTTCATTATAAACCTCTATTAAATTCAAGTAACCTTTTTCGAGAAACGCATAATCATTCAAGCGATTTCCTAGATAACGCAACGACCAGATCTCTTGGACACCACTGTCCATAATTTTGTCTTTATGCAAACGATAGAGCTCTCTCATCTGCCGCTTTAACTTATTCCGGTCTACGGCATGCTTTAAACCTCGCTTCGGAGCTACAATGGCTACTTGTCTTGATAGTTCCGCTTCGTCAAGCTCCATTTGAACATAACGCAGGGAGAAAGGAAAGGACTTGACACCTCCTGTGCTTAGATATAAAGCATCAAAGTGTTCCTTCTTAGTGAGTTTGTCTTTTTTTGAAAAAGTGTAGCGCATAAAAAAAGCCCGACCTATCGGTCGGGCCCATAATTTACAAAATTACTTACTTCTTAGCGTCTTTGATGTGATCGCTTATTGCTTTGGTCATCGAAGGAGCTTTTTGGGTGGGTGCTGGAATATCAACAACCAGTCCCATGGATTCCGCTTCTTTTTGAGTGCTACTCCCGAAACATGCTAATCGGGTATCCTTTTGCTTGAATTCAGGGAAATTTTTATACAAAGACTTAATTCCTGAAGGTGAGAAAAACACGAGAATATCGTATGTCACGTCCTCCAGATCACTTAGGTCACTAACCACAGTATTAAATAGTATGGCTCTTTTATATTCAATACCTGCATCTTCTAATGCGTTAGGTATGGAGGGTTTCAGTGTATCTGAAGAGGGCATTAAGAACTTTTCATTCTTAAACTTCTTCAAGGTTGGAATAAGCTCCTCTATCGTTAAGTTTCCATGATAGATTTTTCTTTTACGATACACTACATATTTCTGTAGATAGTAGGCGATTGCCTCAGAAATACAGAAATATCTGGTGTCTGGGCTGATCAATACCCTCATATCTTCACACATACGGAAGTAATGATCGACAGCATTTTTTGACGTTAAAAGTACATTGCGGTACTCGCGAATTTGGATTTTATCCTTTCGAAAATCAGACGCTGTCACTCCTTCAACATGTATAAAAGAACGGAAATCAACCTGAACTTTATGCTTGCTTGCTAAAGTGAAAAATGGGTGTGAATCTGTAGTCGGCTCTGGTTGTGAAACCAAAATAGACTTCACTTTTGAGATGTTTTCTGCCATGGGGTGCTTAGTTGACGACTAGATAGATCGGTATTAGTTCGAGGATGCAAAGGTACAACATTGCATAATACTTGGTTCCAATACCTTTTATATTTTGCAATGCCGGAATGCTGACGGAAAACCAAAGAAATCCTACCAGATGCCCGACCCCTATAATCAAGAGTAAATTTTCGATGGACGGGAGACCCGTCATGACACAAATTAAAACAACAAATGCAGTAACGAGATAGACATAACTCGAAGCCGCAATGGAAAGGCCCAGTTGATACTTCACCGCCGACCCACGAGTTTTTAATAGCGTTGCGATACCAAACGAGGCCATTATACGATAGATAATCATACAGGGTATAAGGAGATAGAGTTCTCGCCTAAGGTCAGGTAGCTCTAGCATACTTATACTAAGTCCCCCAAAGACGGTACAACCTAGTATCATTAAAAAGTTGACGAAAAAGTCACTTCGAATTTCAAACAGGGTGTTAAACTCTGTTTTTATCCAATGCTTAAAGAATGCAGGAGATAACGCCCTAAAAGCGCCAAGCATTCCGAAAATTACTACGAGTATCCACTTTGCTCCCATTACGGGGTAAAGTTAGTTTAAAACAACGTGCTTATAGCGAATAGATCCGTTCTCAAACAAAGCATGCAGGATGTAATTCCCTCTCGCCAGTTGACTTACGTCTATTTGAATGTGATCCGTGCTGTTAGAGTGGAACGCATCAAGCCCAAGGAATTTACCCATGGTGTTGTATAGGCGGATTTCTGTTAACCCAATTGAACTGACGCTAAGAAAGTCTTGGGCTGGATTTGGACCTATGACAAGTGCGTCTAAGGTACTTTCATCGACATTAAAAACTAAATTTTTATAAAAAGTTTTTTGCGTTGTAATCGCGTAATCTCCGGATGTACTTCCATCACCATTTGTGAAGTTAACTGCTGCATAAACTGTTAAACTATCCGGATAACTAGCTTCTTGAATATTAAAACTCCAATTAATAGAGTCGTTACTTACAGACGTACTTGAACTATTGTGAGTGACATAATCGCCTGAAAGTTGACTTCCTGTAGCTACACTGATTGGTGTGTACGTGTTTCCATTTTCATCTTCTACACTCGCCATAAAACCTACTTTGCTCGACGTACCTCCCGTATTCACTCCAATCGATATAGTGAGATTGTCACCGTCCAAAACGGAATCTTGTGAAAAGCTAATATCTACAAACTCTGCCCCACTTGGGCTCCCACCTCCGTGACAATAGCCACTTGAACAGGTCTGCCCGCCTGAAGCTGGAGACCCACTTTTGCCTGCAGGTGAACCTCCGCTATTTGTATAGGAATAAGTGGTAGCGCCGAAAAAGGCTAAAAACAAAATATACTTTTTCATCATAATGATAGCGTTGTTGAACCTTTGAAACGAATGTCCTTTTAATTTACAACAAGTTTAACCCTTTTGTGTTTAATTTTACAAACGCACTGTAAATATTAAAATCACAGAAATAAACCATATGGACGCATTTCAACATCCCGATTACTATCAACTGGATGATCTCCTGTCAGAAGAACACAAGATGATTCGTGAAGCCACTCGCGAGTGGGTAAAACGCAGTGTTAGTCCAATTATAGAAGACTTTGCGCAGCGTGCTGCTTTTCCAGAGCACTTGGTGAAGGAGATGGGTGAGATAGGTCTCTTTGGACCTTATATCCCAACTGAATATGGCGGAGCAGGACTAGACCAGATTAGCTACGGCCTGATGATGCAAGAGGCGGAGAGAGGCGACTCTGGAATTCGTTCTACCTGTTCTGTTCAGAGTTCGCTCGTGATGTTCCCGATTTTCGCATATGGTTCTGAGGAGCAGAAGCGGAAATTTCTTCCCAAGCTGGCGTCTGGTGAGTTTTTAGGTTCCTTTGGGCTTACCGAGCCAAACCATGGCTCCAATCCAAGTGGAATGACCACTAATTTCAAGGATATGGGTGAACACTATTTACTGAATGGTGCAAAAATGTGGATATCAAATTCACCCTATTGTCACTTGGCTGTTGTTTGGGCGAAAAATGAAGAAGGCCGTATACATGGTATTATAGTGGAAAGAGGCATGGAAGGCTTCACTACTCCAGAAACACACAACAAGTGGTCCTTGAGAGCATCTTCTACAGGAGAGTTAGTTTTTGATAATGTGAAAGTACCTAAAGAAAATTTACTCCCTGGCCGAAGCGGCCTAGGCGCTCCATTGTCCTGTTTAGACAGTGCTAGATTTGGTATTGCATGGGGTGCTATAGGCGCTGCAATGGATTGTTACGATACTGCGCTCCGTTATTCTAAGGAACGCATTCAATTTGGACGACCTATTGCTGGATTTCAGTTACAGCAAAAGAAATTGGCTGAAATGATTACAGAAATCACTAAGGCTCAGCTGCTTACATGGCGTTTGGGTCATCTCAAAAACGAAGGAAAAGCTACATCGGCTCAGATTTCAATGGCGAAAAGAAACAACGTTGAGATTGCATTAAATATCGCTCGAGATGCGAGGCAAATGTTAGGCGGAATGGGTATTACAGGAGATTTCTCTATCATGCGACACATGATGAACTTAGAATCAGTAGTTACTTATGAGGGTACCCATGATATTCATCTCCTCATCACAGGTCTCGATATAACAGGTGAAAACGCCTTTACATAGACAAGATTTTCACAATGAAAAGAAGGCATCTCTTAGAATAAAGAGGTGCCTTTTTTAGTTGGTAATTTGAATGATATTGACCCCATCAAATGAGCAGTTGAATTCTTTTACAGGCAATGTGTAGGTGGTATCCACGCTTTGCCCATCAAGAATCTGGTACTGATGTGCATCGCAGCCACAAGTGAAGTAGAGATCTCCATTTGAACTTAACAGTTCTCCACATCCATTTGCCCAGTGTACAGGACATGACACTTCGTAGGCAGCAAAATCGTAAAACTCTTGGTCAAAATATCGTCTGTAAATTAAAATTCCATTGTGACCAGCATTCGCGAGGAATAGTTGGCCCCCTACAACGGTCAAGTTAAAGCTAGACGGATCACTTAGATAGACCGTTTCGCTCACAAAAGGCTCCGGAATATCGTATTGAACAGTTGTTGTATTACAAGAAATCAGTCCTGCGGATATGATTAAAAGTAAGGGTAATGCCTTAGTAATCAGATTAAAACCTTGTTTCATAATGTTTTACAAACATACATTTCAATTCGTTGTGGATTCTTGGCTCGTACTTATTATATTTACGAACTTATAACCCAAATATAAAGCCAGTTTTCATGGTTAAAAGAATACTCACGCTTTTTATGGCACTGTCAGTGGCATTTAGCTATGCTCAGTCTAGACCGGGTTCTGTGAAAGGAACCGTAAAGGATAAGCGCACTGGAGAAGTTATTCCATTTGCGACGGTAATTGTTAAAGACAAAGACGTCGTACTTGTTACAGGAACAACTGATTTTGACGGTAAGTTTAACATCAGTCCAGTAAATGCAGGTACCTACAACCTCACTTGTACTTTCATTGGATATGCAGATTTCAATTTAAATGGAGTCACGGTATTTTCGGGTAAGCCTAAGGTAGTCAACTTTGATATGACCATCGAATCTACTATGATTACAGAGGTCACCGTAACCGCCCAAGAGAACTTGATTGAAACGGGTAAAACTTCAGATATAGTAAGTGCCGAGGAAATCAAAAACCTTCCTTATCGAAATTTGAGTCAAATTGTAGGAACCACTGCTGGTGTTTTTCAGCAGGATGGAAGTGAATCGTTTAACGTTCGCGGTGCTCGTTCATCAACGAATGTTGTTTTTATTGATGGTGTTAAAGTTCGTGGTGACGTCAATCTTCCTCGCGACGCTATTTTACAGACAGAGGTGATTACAGGAGGTTTACCAGCGCAATATGGTGATGTTACCGGGGGTGTGATTTCAACCACAACCAAAGGACCTGCACCGTATTACTTTGGCTCTTCGGAGATCTTGAGTAGTTCGATGTTTGACCAGTATCATTATAACTTAGGTGCATTAACTCTTGGTGGCCCACTTGTGAAGAACAAAAACGGGAAAGCCATTGTGGGATTCCTGTTGGCCTCAGAATTTCAGTATAATAAGGACGGTTCTCCTCGTTCACTGCTTACTTATAAGGTCAACGATGACAGACTAGCTCAACTGCAAGCAAACCCTCTAGTCCCAGCTTCATCTGGGTTTGGTGTATTGAATGCAGCTGACTTTTTGACTCAGGATGACTTGGTTACTCAGAACTATCGCGAAAACGTAGCAAGAACTCAGGTAAGGCTATCTGGTAACTTGAGGTTTGTTACTTCAGAGAAAACCACGCTAACCTTTGGTGGACGCTACAATTTGAATCAGGGTCGCAATGGAAGTCGTTTTAATGAACTCATGAATTACTCCAATAATTCAGAATCTTTTTCTGAGGATTGGTCCACATACGTGAGATTTCAGCAACGTTTTGGTAACTCAAATGATACAGCGAGCTCGCTTATTCGCAATGCGTTTTACACCATTCAGCTCGATTTTACACGAAACAGAAATATCACACGTGATGCAGTTCACAAAGAAAACTTTTTCGACTACGGACATGTAGGTACTTTCAAAACAAATTATACGCCACTATACACTCAAGGCTCTGATACCATTACCGATCCGAATGATCCTAATTACGGCAAGGTGATGAACGGTTATACCCAAGCTGTATGGCAAAGTATAGGTGTAGATTATACTGCATCAGATAAGAACCCGATTTTATCAAACTATACTTCTAGTTTCTTTAATTTTTCTGACGAAAATTTGATTTTCAACAAACCAACTTCATTGGAGGATATTCGTGCAGGTGGTGGGTTACTGAATGGTGACCAGCCTTCTTCTGTGTATGGTCTCTGGGGTAACGTGGGTACAAATCAAGCGAGTTATGGAAAGTCTTTAAATGACCAATTCCGTATTACAGCTTCTTCCACTTTTGATATTCAAGACCACTCGTTAATTGTAGGTGTTGAATATGAGCAGCGTTTTGACCGTTCATGGGGCCTTGGAGCTACAGGGATATGGACATTAATGCGCTTATTGCAAAATGATGCTATTAGAGAATTGGATTTGAACAATCCAATTGCCTCTTACGACAACAACGGCGTCTTCCAAGACACACTGTCTTATCCTAGATTATTTGATGCAGATAAACCAAGAACTTTTGATCGCAATCTTAGAGAAAAATTAGGAATGGATCCAAACGGAACTGACTGGTTGGAAATAGACAGTTACGATCCTGATACTTATTCTTTGAATATGTTCTCTGCTAACGAGCTTTTAAATATTGGTTCAGGTGCCTATGTTGGGTATTATGGCTTTGATTATACCGGAGCACGTCAAACGACTAGGCCGTCTTTAAATGACTTCTTCGCAACAGATGCTCAGGGCAATAGCTCTAGATTGATTGGTGCTTTTGAGCCCATTTATATGGCGGGTTATATACAAGACCAATTTACTTTTGAAGATTTGTTCTTTAACATCGGTGTTCGTGTGGATCGTTTTGATGCCAACCAGTCGGTTTTGGCGGATCCTTTCGTTTTATACCCAACCTATACAGTCGGTGATTTAGCCGCAACGACACTTTCTGGTTATGCCATTCCTGACGGAATGAGTAATGATGCAGTTATTTACGTTGATGACCAAGAAAACCCTTCCTCAATTGTTGGATATAGAGATGGGTTTACATGGTATAACGCAGATGGAGATGTAGAAGCAAACCCTAAGAATATCGCGGATTTAAGTGGAGGAATTAAGCCTTTTCTTAAGGAACCTGGTATTGATCAACAAAAACTTTCTGTTACAGCAAATGAGAGCTTTAATGATTATGCTCCTCAGGTGACCGTTTCTCCTCGTGTCTCTTTTCAGTTCCCTATTTCGGATGAGGCAGAATTTTTTGCTCACTACGATATTTTGGTTCAGCGCCCTGATCCGGGACTTAACAGATTCAACCCTATCACCTACTTGCAACTGGAGAATGGTCAAAACGGTAATTTCTTAGCAAACCCGGATTTAAAACCACAACGTACTACGGATTACGAAATTGGTTTCCGTCAAAAACTAAACGATAACTCAGCATTGAAAATTAGCGCCTTCTATCGTGAGATGCGTGATATGATGCAAACCTTAAGTTTTACAGAGGCCTATCCTATTACCTACATAGCTTATGGGAACTTAGATTTTGGTACGGTTAAAGGCTACACCGTGGCTTATGATTTACGTAGAACTGGAAACGTTAGAATTAATGCGAACTATACTCTTCAGTTTGCTGATGGTACTGGATCTGGAGCAAATTCTGGAGCAAATATCGCACGTTCTGGTCAGCCTAACTTACGTTACATCCTTCCATTGAGTTATGATTCTCGTCACCAAGTTGTAATGAATATGGATTACCGTTATGGAGGAGGACCAGCTTACAACGGACCTGTTTGGTTTGGCCAGAGAGTTCTTGAGAATTCAGGAGTAAATATTGTCCTTAATGGTAATTCAGGTACACCTTATACACGTCGTTCTATTGCTTACGGACTGACGGGTACTCAAACACCAATTACCGGGAACATTAATGGTTCAAGGCTGCCATGGAGCTTCCGTGTTGATGCTACAGCGAACAAAGTTTGGAACTTTAAGGAAGGCGCCTTCAGTAATATTGAACTGTATGTTCAAATATTGAATGCGTTCAATACTCAAAATATCCTAGCTGCTTACGCATTTACAGGATCACCTGACGATGATGGATACTTGAGTTCACCACAGGGTCAAAACGCAATTCAATTTCAAACTAACGCACAATCATTCGCAGACTTGTACAACATTAGCTTAGCAAATCCCGGTTTGTACAGCTTACCACGTCGTGTTAGGTTAGGTGTTCGTTTAGGTTTATAATTTAAGAAGCATTCGAAAAACAGCATATGAAAAGAGTATATCTCCTTTTACTATCTACAGCTTTAGCACTGCCATTATCTGCACGTGAAGTGCAGTCGGCGGGAAAAACTAATGGCTCAGCATCTTCTTCAGGTTCAATGAAAACTGTCGAGGAACTTTGTCAACCATCTAAAGCGCAGAGTGATTTAAGTATTAATAACGTACGTGCTACTATTTTAGGTGGCGGTGACATGTGGTGGGATTTGAACACTGCCCGTTACGAGGTGCCAAAGGGTTCCAATAAACACTCTATGTTCGCAGGTTCGCTCTGGCTTGGTGGGGTAGATGAGGGAAACCAGTTGAAATTGGCTGCCATGACGTATCGTCAAGCGGGTAACGATTATTGGCCAGGACCTTTAACCACTGATGGTACTGCTTCGACGAACAAAGAAATTTGTGATAAGTATGATACGCATTGGATCATTTACCGTGAGGAAGTTGATATTCACAAGGGTTGGTTAGAATGTCTGGAAGACCCGAACTGTAATGATATTGAGCTTTTCCCGGGATACGAAAGTCAAATTCCACAGAGTATAAAAGAATGGCCAGGTAATGGTGTTGATGGTGAACTCCCATATCAATTGGCTCCTTTTATTGATCGCGATGGGGATGGCTATTATGACTACTTAGTAGATTACCCTGCATATGATATTGATAAGGAATTTGATTGTCGTGATAAAGAGACGGATGTTCTTTATGGTGATCAAACTATCTGGTGGGTTTACAATGACCGTGGAAACGTCCACACTGAATCTCAGGCAGGCGCACTAGGTTTTGAAATTCGTGCTCAGGCATTTGCGTTCTCTACGAATGATGAGGTGAATAACATGACGTTCAATAATTACCGCATTATTAATCGTTCAACCTTCCGCTTAACGAACACTTATTTCTCTACATGGTTTGATCCAGATTTAGGGAATTATACGGATGATATCATAGGTTGTGATATTGCGCGTGGGTTAGGATATTGTTACAATTCAGATACAGAAGATGAAGGTCCATTGGGATATGGTTTGAATCCTCCAGCAGTTGGTTTTGATTTCTTTCAAGGACCTTTTGCAGATTACTTCGATGGTCTAGATAATGACCGTGATGGATGTGTGGATGGTGTGAAAGACCCGGAAACTGGTCTTTGTGTTGCTGAAGATCCTACTACTGGAGTGAACGAGCGTATTATCATGAGTCAGTTTATGTATTATAATAACACGGCATCACCTATTTCAGGTAATCCAGATAATGCTACTCACTTCTATAATTACATGCGTGCATTATGGAAAAATGGCTCTGAATTAATTATTGAAACGCCTTCAGGTCCTGGTGATCAAGGTAATGGTGATGGTTTCGTTGCCTCAGGTACGGGAACGTCTACTCGTTTTGCCTATCCAGGTATGTCTTATGACACTACTGGCGCTTACCCTCCATATGCTCCGGTAGACTGGTGGGAATCTCCTGCCAACCAGCAAGATAAACGTGGTCTGCATAGTGCCGGTCCATTCTCTTTAGCACCTGGGGCATTGAACTTTGTAACCACTGGTGTTGTTTGGGAACGTGATCTCATTAACAATGACTTATTTGCATCAGTTGAGAAAGTAATCATTGCGGATGACAAGGCTCAAAAGCTGTTTGACAACTGTTTCCAGGTTCTGAATGGTCCTGACGCTCCAGATGTAAATATGCAGGAGCTGAATCGTCAGATTATTTTGAAGTTGACCTATGGTCCTGGTAGTAATAACGAAGGATTCTCCTACATTGAACGCGATCCATTAATTACAGTAAGTGCAGCCGATCGCGATTCAATTCTAAACGTGAATCCTAATTACTTTGACTACAAGTTCGAAGGTTTCCAAATTTATCAGTTGTCTAATAAGGATGTTAGTATTGCTGATATTTATGATCCAACACAAAGTAGAATGGTTGCGCAGTGTGACATCAAAAATGGTTTAACGCAACTTATCAATTGGGAAGTCGATCCAGATTTAAATGCCCTGGTTCCTCAAGACATGACATTGACTTCAAATAACGAGGGTGTGTTCAGTTCCTTCCTTATTTCAGAAGATCAATTTGCGATTGGTAATCGTGACTTGATTAATCATAAAGAATATCACTTTACGGTAATTGCCTACGGACAAAACCAGTTTGAAGAGTTTGATCCAACAATTGCTGCTGGTGGTCAAAAAATTCCATTCTTGGCTGGACGTAGAAACATTAAAACATACACGGCTATCCCACATGAGATCGATGCTGAAAAAGGGGGGACTATTCAAGTCGCTCAGTATGGTGACGGTCCTGAAATTACTCGTCTAGATGGTATTGGAAACGGGGCTGGTGAGCTAGAGTTGCAACCGGAGGAAGTCGCGAGAATTTTAACTGGTTACTCAACCGGCCAACCCACATATATGGGTGGTCTTGGACCAGTTGCCATAAAGGTTATTGATCCGTTAGAAGTTAAAGATGGTCAGTACACACTTTCTTTCGATGAGTCAAATAGTAATGCTAATTGGCAAATCGTAGATGGTTTAGGTCAGGTCATAGCTGAATCTGATACCACGATTTCTTTTTACAATGAGCAAATCATTCCGGCTCTTGGTTTATCTGTTGCCATACAGCAGCCAGAAGCACCAGGTGGAGATGATGATGGTACTTATAACAACGGGATCATTACGTCTGAAATCATTTATGATGATCCTTCTAAGGAATGGTGGTCTGGAATTGCCGATGATAAAAGCTACTCTCCATATAATTGGATTTTGGCAGGAACAAATAATAACCCTACGGAGGAGCCCGCAACATTGTACCCGGATCAAAGTGGTGATTCTAAAGGTTATTTTGAAGATATAGTAGAGGGGACGTGGGGCCCATATATGTATGCTTCAGGTAACAATCGTGTAGTGGTAAATGGCTTTAATAATTATGGAATGGGCCCAGCAGTTACCATCGGGAGAAACTTGAACGATGCCGCTGATTTACATTCAGTGGATATCGTTTTTACTGCCGATAAAAATAACTGGACTCGGGTTCCCGTATTTGAACTAGCTGAAGAACCAGGCTTAAGTGAGCATGGTGATAAAAAATTGACACAGCGCCAGGATACGTCTTGGACACTTACTAACGGTGAGTTAAAGCGTGCGCCAAACTTAGCCCCTGGTTGGTCTTACTTCCCGGGTTACGCTATAGATGTGGAGTCTGGAAAGAGATTAAACATGGCTTTTGGTGAAAATTCGTGGTTGCCAGGTGAGAATGGAAATGATATGTTGTGGAATCCAACGGATCGTGAATTCTTACCTCCAGGGAACAATGTCAATGGCGGTTATGTCTTTGGCGGCCAGCACTACATTTACGTCTTTGCAGATGAAGACCGCATCGGTGGAAGTCTTGAAGACCTTGAATACAAAGGTGGTGCAATTGCCGATTGGCCTTTAACAGACATCATGGAGGATTTAGTTCAAACCGGTGGATTGGGAAATATTGCCCGTGCAAATTTCTGGAGAGCTTGTCGTTGGATTGGTATGCCAACCCTACGTAAAGGGATGGATTTTGATCCATATACGGAGCTTCCCACAGAAACACGTATCAGGATTCGTATGAATACTCCTTATCAGAATAGAGAATTGGCAAGTGGTTCTAACGAAGGCAAGCCAGAATTCCTTTTCAATACAAGTAATATCGCAACCAAGACTTATGTAGACTCAGTAGGTAGTTCTAAGCTTGAAACGATACGAGTAGTTCCTAATCCATATTACGGATTCAGCTCCTACGAAACCTCACAGTTAGATAACATTGTGAAGATCACTAACCTCCCCGAGATTTGTACGATAAGTATCTTTACTCCAAGCGGAACATTGATTCGTCAGTATAGAAAAGACAACAGTATGACTTATCTCGAATGGGATTTAAAGAATGCCTATAATGTCCCGATCGCATCTGGTGTTTATATCATTCACATTGATGCTGGTGATTTAGGTGAAAAAATTGTTAAGTGGTTCGGTGCTTTACGCCCGGTGGATTTGAACTCATTCTAAGCGAAGAAATAAGATGAAATTAAAGTTATATATCACCACGCTCTTTTCTGTTGCACTTATTGGATCCGCATTTGCGGGAAATCCCCAGCGCGCAGGTTCTGCAGGAGCATCGGAATTGCTGATTAATCCTTTTGCACGTTCTGCAGGTTGGGGATCAGTTAATGTTGCAGGTGCTTCGGGTATGGATGCATCGTTTGTGAACATTGCAGGTATTGCGGCTTTCAGTGGAAACTCTCAGGTCACCTTCAATAATACCCAATGGCTTGTTGGTGCAGGTATTGCCATGAATGCTGCAACCCTAATTCAGCGCGTGAGTGACGTGGGTGTTCTCAGTTTAGGACTGTCAGCCTTTGACTATGGTCAATGGGAGGTAACCACAGAAAATCAGCCGGAAGGGACAGGAGCAACGATCAGTCCGCAAAGTTTGATTATCAATCTAGGCTATGCTCAGAAGTTTACTGAAAACATCTATGGTGGTGCTAACGTGAAATTATACAGCAGTACTATTTCTAATCTAAGTACCAGCGGTGTTTGTTTCGATGCAGGTGTTCAGTACCGTACGGGTGTTGATGACCGCTTTAAGTTTGGTATTACCTTACGTAATGTAGGACCAGGTATAACGTATGAAGGTGATGGGTTTGGTGTTACACTGCCAGTGCCTACTCAAGGTGTCGCTTATTCACAAACATTCGAAAGTCGCTCTGCGATCTTTGAGCTACCTACGTCTTTGAGTATTGGTGGTTCTTATGACTGGGAATTAGAGAATGGCAAAGTTACGGGTGCATTAAACTTTACTTCTAATGCATTTGAAAAGGATACTTATCACGCAGGGGTTCAATACAGTTTAAAAAAATTGTTTGAGGTGCGCGTAGGTTATAAGGCATTTGATAACAGGACAGATGGCACGTCAACTTCTGCGATTTCCGGAATTTGTGGCGGATTTAGCTTTAACGTTCCTACGAGTGAGGATGGCAGCTTTGCCATTGACTATGCATACAGAGGAACTACCTCTGCATTTGGTGGAATTCACTCTATAGGTGCAAGAATCAATTTGTAATAGAGAAATAATATACCTTTGAACAACAAAAGAGGCCCTTTGGGCCTCTTTTGTTGTCAATACCTAATCTTATGTCACTAATAAATTACTATACAGCAGAGGGCTTGAAAAGGCTCCGCGAAGAGTTAGACTACATGAAGTCTACAGAGCGCTCGTCAATCTCAAACCAGATTGGGGAAGCCCGTGATAAAGGGGATTTGAGTGAGAATGCAGAATATGATGCCGCTAAGGAAGCACAGGGTATGCTTGAAATGAAGATTTCTAAGCTTGAAGATGCCTTAGCTAATGCCCGCGTTCTTAACGAGGAGAACATTGATCTATCTAAAGTTGGCGTTCTCACCAAAGTGAAAATCAAAAACTCAGCTAATGGCGCTATTATGACGTACAGTTTAGTTGCTGAAAAAGAGGCAGACATTAAGCAGAATAAAATATCCGTAAGCAGTCCCATTGGTAAGGGTCTTCTAGGCAAGAAGATAGGAGAGATCGCAGAGATCGAAGTTCCAAGAGGTGTGATGAGTTTTGAGATTCTAGAAATCGCTACTGCCTAAAGTCAAAGATCATGTCGAGTGTTTTTACGAAAATTATCAAGGGCGAAATTCCCTGCTACAAAGTTGGTGAAGACCGGGCAAATATTGCCTTTCTAGATATTCGTCCATTACAGAGAGGTCATCTACTTTGTGTGCCTAAAATGGAGGTAGACGAGTTGTATGAACTTCCCAAGGAGGCGTATGATAGCTTGATGAGTTTCTCTCAAAGAGTGGCTAAGGCCTTGAAGTTAACTGTACCATGCAAGCGAATAGGTTCTATGGTTTTAGGAATGGAAGTGCCCCATGCCCATATTCATTTGGTTCCTATAAATGCTGAAAGCGAATTGAGCTTTGCCAATGGCTATCTAAGTTTTACTCAAGCCGAGATGTTGGAATTGGCCTCGACTATTTCAGACGCTCTGGATTCTGTTGAATAAACTTTGACCATCCTGCGCTTTTCCCTTTAGAGCTGGTTTTTTTTCCAGTTCCATGTTTTGGCGAAGGCATACCTGAGTTCTGATGGTGGTGACAAATGGCCACAGCTAATGCATCAGAAGCATCTAGATACTTATGCTCAACGTCTGGATACATGGCCTGCAGCATACTACTGACCTGTTCCTTACTGGCATTTCCGTTGCCTACAATACTTTGTTTTATTAACCTTGGGCTGTACTCAAATACGGGTATTTGCTTTGATAATGCTGTTGCCATGCATACGCCTTGGGCTCTTCCTAACTTTAACATGGACTGTACGTTCTTGCCAAAAAATGGTGCTTCGAGCGCCATTTCATCAGGTTTGTAGAGCTCTACAACTTTACTGAGCTCGTTAAAGATGGACGCTAATCGGGTATAATGATCAAGCTTGGGATTGAACTTCAGAACGTCTAAGGTTATTGGCTTGACCTCGCCTTTAATAATGTGAACGATACTATAGCCCATTACAACGGTACCTGGATCTACACCTAAAATGACCTTATCTATTAACGTCATGTCTTATAGTAAAAGTCCAATTATTCCGGCAGTGTAAAGAGAGGCCATAGTACCTGCAATTAATGCTTTAACACCAAGTTCGCTTAATTCCTTTCTTCTGGAAGGTGCAAGAACTCCGATTCCTCCAATTTGTATTCCGATACTAGAAATATTAGCAAAGCCGCAAAGCATATAAGTGGCGAGTATTACGGAGCGCTTTGACTCAAATAGTCCCTCGTTTCGCATCTCGGTTAGGCTCACATACGCATAAAACTCATTAAGTATGGTTTTCTCTCCTAGCAACTGGCCTACAAGCATGATGTCTGCGGATGGCACTCCTAATAGCCATGCAAAAGGACTCAGTATCGATCCTAAAATGAATTGTAAAGAGAAGGAATCAAATTGACCATTAGTTACATTAGCCGTCCAAGCATTTAGGCCTGTCCATTCACCCAAGGTGTTTATTATCATATAATTAGCACCATAAACAAGTGCCACAAATACGAGTAACATCGCACCTACATTTACAGCTAGCTTAACACCTTGTGTGGTTCCATTAGAAATTGCATCGAGGGCATTAGCACCCATAGATTGTTTACTAATTTCAGCTACGTCTCTTACTTTTTCGGTCTCCGGAAGTAATATTTTAGCACTAATTATAGCGGCTGGAGCGCTAAGCACGGATGCTATAATGAGGTGTTTGGCAAACTCTATTTTATCAGCTTCATTAGCGCCGCCTAAATAGCCAATATATGCTGCTAGAACACCACCTGCGATCGTTGCCATCCCACCACTCATTAAACATAAAAGCTCTGATCGAGTCATCTTTTCGATGTAAGGCTTTACCAGCAATGGCGCTTCAGTTTGTCCAATAAATATATTTCCAGCGGCAGCCAGCGATTCGGCGCCAGAGAGATTCAATGTTTTGCGCATTACCCAAGCCATGACTTTTACTACTTTTTGAAGAATGCCAAAGTAATAGAGTAGTGAGGTTAATGCTGAGAAAAATACGATTGTAGGCAGCACTTGGAAAGCAAATAGGTATCCGTAACTTTCTGTATTAGTAACGAGTCCGCCGAACAAAAATTCTGAACCCTCTCGGGTAAAATCTAAAACTGTTACGGCAGCAATACTAAACTTATCAAACGCCCAGGAAAATCCAGGAACTTTAAGTACAGCAACCGCTAAAAGAAATTGAAGTCCTAAGCCTTTGAGTACAGTCCACCAATTAATGGCTTTTTTGTTTGAACTGAAAAGCCATAGTATTACCGTTAATACGGCGATACCCAATAAAGTGCGTAGGATTATCATGTCAGTTTATCTATCTTATCTCTTAGTTGAGCTGCGCGTTCGTAGTCTTCGTCTTCTACGGCTTTATTCAAGTCACTTTCTAAATCTTCTATTGAAGGGCTTTTCTGAGGTAATGGCTCATCGTCATCTGTCATCATTGGATCGTCAACGTCTGCAGATTTTTCCTCGTGGTCATTAATTCCGGCTTGTTCTAGAATATCGTTTGTAGCGAATATAGGACATGGAATACGGACTGCTAAGGCAACGGCATCTGAAGGTCTTGAGTCAAAAATCATCTCGACTCCGTCCTCCGTTAGACTATAAATAGATGCGAAAAAGACTCCGTTTACTAAGCGATGTATAACCACCTTAGTAACTATGACCTTCAATTCATTGAGCATATTATGCCAAGTGTCATGAGTCATCGGACGTGGTGGTGCCACTGACTTCTCCATCGCGACTGCGATGCTTTGGGCTTCCGCACCGCCTATAACAACGGGAAGCTTACGACCTTGTCCTTCCTTTTCGGCTAGGATAAGTGCATAAGCTCCTGACTTACCTTGACTGTATGATAAACCTTTTACAGTGATTTCTATTTCATGCATTATTGATCAGCCTTGAAGGCGCGCAAGGTGTCCACTAACTTAGGGACAACCTGAAAGGCATCGCCCACAATTCCGTAGTCTGCAGCTTTGAAGAATGGTGCTTCAGGATCTGTGTTTACGACGACAATTGTTTTCGATGCGCTTACCCCAGCAAGATGCTGTATGGCGCCAGAAATTCCAATGGCAATATACAGATTAGGGTTGACTTGAATACCGGTTTGTCCTACGTGTTCGTTATGCGGACGCCATCCAATATCACTGACTGGTTTCGAACAAGCTGTTGCCGCACCTAATACGTCTGCTAACTCTTCTATCATCCCCCAATGCTCAGGTCCCTTTAAACCACGTCCAGCACTGACTACTACGTCTGCATCTGGAAGTGCGATTTTACCGGAGGCAATGGTTATTTCTTCGATACTTAAAAGATCATGACCCTCAGCTTGTGTTTCAGTGACGTTACATGAAGTGGGAAATTCTTGTACACCAATACTGTTCGGGACGAAGCAAATAATTGGCATTTCGCTCGATAGTTCAATCGTCTCTATGCCCTTCGAAGAAAATGCACCTCGCTTAACCGTTAATGGAGATGTGCTTATTGGGGTTGAGGTTGTATTACTACTTAATGCACCCGAACTGAGTGCGGAAAAAGCAGGAGCAACAGATTTTCCGAAATTTGTTCCGGAAATCACCACGCCTGAAGCATTTTGAATGAGAGCTTGAAGCTGTTGGGCAAGACCGAATCCTGTTTTTGCGATTTCAAACCTGAGCACGTTATCCGCACCATATTCTCCCAAAACTGATGGATTGGACGCTGCCGAACTTGTGAGTGCGGTGACTGTAGTATTTAAAGAATTGGCCCAAATTTTAGCATAGGAAACCGCCTCAAAAGAGGATTTTTTATATGCGCCATTCCAATCCTCTACATAAACAAATATTGACATAGCTAATTAAGAGTTAAATGGCTTTCGCCTCTTCGTGTAACAATCTGACTAATTCCTCCACATTCTCCGGGTCAATCATTCTCACCGCAGTTTTCATCGCTGGTTTGTCAAATGAAACCGTCCTAGTGGGAGGAGTACCTTCAATAGCCACCTCTATTTTTAATGGTTTTGAGCGGGCGGACATAATGCCCCTCATGTTTGGAATACGAAGGTCTTTTTCTTCGACTAAACCCTTCTTACCCCCAATAACCATAGGTAAATGGGCTTTAAATATTGCGTGGCCGCCGTCAATTTCCGCTTTTGTTGTTGCCTCAGAGCCGCTGAGGTCTAATCCAACACAAGCATTTGTGAATGGCAATTGGAGTAAAGCTGCGATCATTGCGGGCACTTGCTGTCCGTTATAATCGATACTTTCTTGTCCACAGATGATGAGATCGTAAGAATTTGCCGAGATGTGGTTCTTAATGTTTTGGGCTACTGTGATTGCGTCCGTGGGGATGGCATCTATTCTTACTGCTTGATCAGCACCTATAGCTAATGCCTTGCGCAAGGTGGGTTCTGTTTCAGGACCACCAACGTTCAATACGGTGATTGTTCCGCCTAGTGATTCTTTTAAATGCAATGCTTTGGTGAGACCAAACTCATCATAAGGATTTATGACAAATTGGATACCTGCGGCATCTAAACTACGGCCATCACTGGTAAAGTTGATTTTTGCCGTAGTATCTGGTACATGACTAATACAAACGAGGGTATTCATGTTATCAAAGTTTTAATCTGCTACTAATTTACTATGCACGCATAATATTTCCAAGCTAAATCGTTCTAAAAATCTGAGAATTACTAATTCAACAATACGACTTCACAATCATTGAAAACTTTATGGTGACTATCTGTGTTCTTTGGGTGATTGATCAGAAATGTGAGGAAATTAACTTCTCACCATATTAAAATGAGCGTACCTCCTCAATGCATGTTATATTTGCCGTCCTGACACATCTTTTACTATGAAAACGATACAGTTTAGAGAGGCCGTTTGCGAGGCCATGAGTGAAGAAATGAGACGCGACGAAACCATCTTTTTGATGGGAGAAGAAGTTGCTGAATACAATGGAGCCTACAAGGCTTCAAAGGGAATGTTAGACGAGTTTGGAGCGAAGCGTGTGATAGATACGCCTATAGCTGAGCTTGGTTTTGCAGGCATCTCAACGGGTGCTGCAATGAATGGACTTCGCCCTATTGTTGAGTTCATGACATTCAATTTCTCCATGGTGGCTATTGATCAAATCATCAACAATGCTGCTAAAATGAAGCAGATGTCTGGTGGCCAAATCAATGTCCCCATTGTATTCAGAGGTCCTACGGGATCTGCTGGTCAACTTGGAGCGACGCACAGCCAATCTTTCGAAAGTTGGTTTGCCAACTGTCCTGGATTAAAAGTGATTGTTCCTTCTAATCCTTACGATTGTAAGGGACTTTTAAAAAGCGCTATTCGTGATAATGATCCTGTGATCTTCATGGAAAGTGAGCAGATGTATGGAGATAAAGGTGAGGTCCCAGAGGGTGAATACTTACTTCCAATTGGTGTAGCTGATGTCAAACGAAAAGGAACGGATGTAACTATAGTTTCTTTTGGTAAGATCATTAAGATTGCTTTTGAAGCTGCTGACATTTTAGCGAAAGAAGGTATTTCATGTGAGATCATTGATCTCCGTACGGTACGCCCAATAGACTATGCAACGGTTATAGAGAGTGTAAAGAAAACCAACCGATTGGTTTGTCTTGAAGAGGCGTGGCCTTTAGGTTCAATAGCTACGGAAATCACATACAAGGTGCAACAGGAGGCGTTTGACTATCTAGATGCACCTATAAAGCGTATCACTACTTTGGATACACCAGCTCCGTACGCTCCCACTTTATTAAAGGTCTGGTTGCCGCAACTTGAGCAGGTTTTAGACGCTGTAAAATCAGTGATGTATATTAAATAATTAAGACGTTTTTATTGGCTTTGCACAATAACAACTCAATCGCTTATATTTGCAGCCCTTTCCACGAATGTGGGGAGGGCTGATTATATTAAATCAAACCATAGTTTAAGACAAAATGGAAAATCTCATTTACTTGGTACCAATGTTTGGTATCGTTGGACTTATTTACATGTTCGTGCTGCGCAATTGGGTACTAAAGCAGGATAAGGGAACAGAAAAAATGGTAAAAATTGCCAAATACATTAAAGAGGGTGCCCTGGCATTCTTAAATGCAGAATACCGTATTCTAGCAATTTTTGTTGTGATTGCAGGAATATTATTAGGAGTTGTTTCTTCAATAGTTCCCTCAACACACTGGTTTATAGTTGTTGCATTTGTTATAGGTGCCGTGTTCTCTGCAGTGGCAGGGAACCTTGGAATGCGTATCGCAACGGATACCAACCTAAGAACAACCCACGCTGCTCGTACTTCTTTGCCTCAAGCCTTGAAAGTTTCTTTCCGTGGTGGTACTGTAATGGGCCTCGGTGTTGCTGGTATGGCAGTTTTTGGCCTCAGTGTACTTTTTATAATTCTCATGAATTGGTTTGTCAAAGGTGGCGAATCGGAATTCTATGGGGAAATGACGGTCGTATTAGAAGCTTTAGCTGGGTTCTCTTTAGGAGCTGAATCTATTGCCTTGTTTGCACGTGTTGGTGGAGGTATTTATACCAAAGCTGCTGATGTTGGTGCTGATCTTGTAGGAAAGGTCGAAGCGGGCATTCCAGAAGATGATATACGTAACCCTGCAACCATCGCAGATAATGTTGGTGATAACGTAGGTGATGTAGCCGGGATGGGAGCTGATTTGTTTGGTTCTTATGTTGCTACGGTACTAGCGTCAATGGTATTAGGGAACTACGTGATTAACGATCACTACAATTACGGTGCAGGTAAAGACTTTTTAGAAAATTTAGGCCCGATAATGCTACCCTTAATGATTGCTGGGGTAGGAATCATATTCTCAATTATCGGTACTTTATTTATTCGCATTAAGGACAATAACGCTAAAGAGCCAGAGGTTCAGCGCGCATTAAATACGGGTAACTGGATATCTATTGTTTTAACAGCAATAGGGTCTTATTTTTTAATCGAAATGCTATTGCCGGAGACTCTCCACATGACTTTCTTCGGAGAGGGTACCGCGAGTAATCCAGAGGGATATAAAGATGTGACTCAAATGGCCATTTTTGGTGCGGTTATGGTCGGATTAGTTGTAGGCGCTTTGATATCCTACTTCACAGAATATTATACAGGATTAGGTAAGAAGCCAATTCTTGATATTGTTCAAAAATCAGCAACAGGTGCTGGAACAAATATTATTGCAGGCTTAGGCGTAGGTATGATTTCTACCTTTGCTCCTATCCTTCTTTTTGCAGCAGCCATATGGTCTTCGTATGCGTTTGCAGGATTTTATGGTGTAGCAATTGCCGCATCAGCCATGATGGCAACTACAGCAATGCAATTGGCCATAGATGCTTTTGGACCTATTGCGGATAACGCAGGAGGTATCGCAGAGATGAGCGACTTACCGGATGAAGTTCGTGAACGCACGGATATTTTAGATGCAGTAGGGAACACAACAGCGGCTATAGGTAAAGGATTTGCTATTGCTTCTGCAGCACTTACTGCTTTGGCTTTGTTCGCAGCCTTTGTAACCTTTACAGGGATTGATGGTATTAATATTTTCAAAGCTCCAGTACTTGCCATGTTATTTGTAGGTGGTATGGTACCAGTTGTATTCTCTGCGTTAGCAATGAATGCAGTTGGTAAAGCAGCTATGGAGATGGTGAAAGAGGTACGTCGTCAATTCAAGGAAATTCCAGGCATCATGGAGTACAAGGCAGAGCCTGAGTACGATAAGTGTGTTGCAATTTCCACCAAAGCATCGTTAAGAGAAATGATGTTGCCTGGTGCAATGACTATAGCATTTCCTTTAGTCGTTGCTTTCTTGCCGATGTTATTCGGTTACTCAAGTCAAGACTCGGCTGAGATGTTGGGTGGATATATGGCAGGTGTTACCGTGTCTGGTGTTCTTTGGGCAATTTTCCAAAATAACGCAGGTGGTGCATGGGATAACGCTAAAAAGTCATTTGAAGCGGGAGTAATGATTGATGGTGAAATGACTTACAAAGGTTCTGAAGCTCATAAAGCTGCGGTAACCGGAGATACAGTAGGTGATCCTTTTAAGGATACATCAGGTCCATCAATGAATATTTTGATTAAACTAACTTGTTTGGTAGGCTTAGTGATTGCGCCAATTTTAGGTGACGGACATGAAGAAGATCCAAAGGCACATACTGAGAACATCGAAAATGTTGTAATGTTAGCTAATCAGATCTTCGAAATACAGGACCAGAAGTTAACAGTAGAAGGACCTATATATTCAGGACCGGCAATGGCGACATCTCTAAAGGTTGCTGTGGGAAGTGGACGAGCTAAAATTAAGATGGACGTGGAAGAAGAAGACTTTAGCGGTTCATTTGAAGCACTAGATGGCGATACCGACGGTCAAGTGTATGAGTTCAATGGCATCTTTAGTACGACTAATGGTGAAGAATTTCCTGCGATAGTTCACTTCACGAAGAATGGGGAGAATTTAGAAGAGTTCTTTTTGATGATTCAATAGAATTCGAGAACATAGAGTACAAAAATCCCCGAACGCATAGCGTTCGGGGATTTTTTTATAAAACATCCTTATCTTGGTAAATCACCAAATGCGAGAATGATGCGTTGGTAAAATGCTATGAGATTGTGATAACCATCTATTGGAAGAGTACAAATGTTCAAAAGAAATGACATTACTCATTTCCGAGTATAGCATTCTAATGGAGGAAGAATATATATCCCGAAAATCAATTGAGATAAGAGAAAGTATTGTTTTACCACTGCTGGTTACTCAACAATACGCTTTGCAGAAAATCGAACAAGATTCTAGCCATATAAAGAATTACCAAAAAATAGTTGAACGATCGTTATACGGAAACATAAATGCAAGCAGAAATTCAGCTTAAATAGCGAATCGAATTTGGTAATAATTAAGATTTTAAGAAAACAAAAAACAAAATTCACTCATGACAAATGCTTTTATACGCGGAACAGGTTCTTATGCTCCAAAGAACATTGTTAAAAACGATTTTTTTCAAAACGTCGGTTCTTCAGATAAATGGATCTATGAAAATCTTGGAATCAAAGAACGTAGAATTTCTGTAGGTGAAACCACCAGCGATCTGGCCTATAAAGCAGGCTTAGCAGCTATTGAGGATGCCGGCATACTTCCTGGAGAAATTGACCTTATTATATTGGCGACCGCAACGGCAGATAGATTGGCTCCTTCTTGTGCGTGTTTCGTTCAAGAAAAACTCGCCGCTAAAAATGCTGTCGCATTCGATATTTCGGCAGTGTGTTCGGGCGCCTTATTTGCCACTGCAACAGGAGTGCAGTTTATAAAATCAGGTATGTATAAGAATGTTCTTATAATTGGCGCAGACACTTTTTCCAATATTACAGATTGGTCCAGAAGAGATGCAGTATTTTTTGGTGATGGTGCAGGTGCTATTTTGCTTTCAGATACCACAGAAGATAAGGGGTTCCTCGATTTTATATTACACACTGACGGCACGGGAAAGGAACACTTTACCATTCCGGCAGGTGGGTCTGAAACACCTACCACGCAAGAGAGTATCGATAAGGGACAGCATTTTTTTCAAATGAACGGACATGAAGTATACAAAACCGCTATTGAAGTGGTGCCGAAATGTATTTCTGAAATATTGACCAATAACAATCGTACGATCGATGAAATCAAATTCCTCTTACCTCATCAACCAAGTATTAAAATTCTAAAAGAAATCGCAAAACGTGTAAACATGCCCTTTGAAAAGGTGAAAACTAACATGGATAGGTACGCTAATACTTCAGGTGGAACAATTCCAATAATTCTAGATGAAACCTTTAAAAATAACGAATTAGAAAAGGGGGATCTATTGTTGTTTGCCGCAGTGGGGGCCGGCTGGACTTGGGGAACGGCGTTGTATAAGTATTAAGTCAATTTTTTATTCTTTTTTAACACATTCAATATGTTTTCTAATTCAACATTCTTAATCACAGGTATAGCCGACAAGCATTCTCTTGCAATGTCTGTAGCAAAAGAAATTATTAGGCAAGGTGGCAAAGTAATCTGCACTGGATTAGGTGTAAGCCAATACCATTTAAATTTATCAGATAAAGCAAAAGCGTTTCTTGAAAAGAACTTTCAAGATTTTAAACAGTCAGTACATGAGGAATTAGGAGATGCCTCAGTAGAAATTCTGGACGTAACTATTGACGAAAACATAGATTATTTTTCACGCACGCTTTCAGAAAGAAAAATCAAATTGAATGGGTTCCTTCACGCAATTGCTATGGACAAAACCATCCGTCATAAAAAGGTAAAACCTTTATTGGATGTTACGAAAGAAGAGTTTTGCGATACCATGGATGTTTCTGCCTATTCTCTTATTCGGCTTTCGCACTATTTGTTGAAGCATAATGTACTGCAAATAGGAGCTTCGATATGCTCATTGAGTTATATCGCAGCAGCTAAAGTTACTTTCCACCCTTATAGAAATATCAGCATTGCTAAGGCTGCTTTAGAAAGAATTACAATAGAGTTAGCGGATGAACTGGGGAGATCACATAACATCCGCGTCAATGTTGTTCGGTTTTCGCCCTATATGGGAAGCAAAGCAGGCAACGCAACCTTAGAAATTAAAGATGTTGAGACTTCCAACACAATGAGTCCTCTGGGAAATGCCAGACCGATGGATCTTACGTATGAGATCGTTCATTTATTTAGACCAGACCTTAGGATTACAGGAGAAATAAGGCATGTTGATGGGGGCTATCATATTACGGGATAGACGATAAGTTAAACTCACCTGTTGAAATTTTCGCCGCAGCGAGCTCATAGGCTTTTATCACATCCCTTTGTGTTGTGCCTGGTAGAATGCGCGTATTACAAACTATCCTCGCGTTCGTAGGAACAACGTTATCTTTTATCCCAGCACTAATCATTGTGGCAATTGCTGTATTATTCGTTAGGGCCCTTCCCGTATTTGACTTTTGGTAGGAGGAAAGAATGATCGAGTTCGTCAACGGTCTAAGGGCGAAAATAGTTTTCCTACCTAAGGACATCTCGGGTCCAAGGTGGGTAATGAAATCTTCTACCGGATCTGAAAATTGCGCTTGGAAGATTTTATCACTTTGAATGTACGTCACAAACTCTGCGGCTTTTGCTATTGCGTTTTCGCGTTCAGGCATACTACTATGACCACCGGCGAGATTAAAGTTCACTTCTATGGAGAGATATCCTTTTTCTGCAACCCCTATTAACGCGATAGGTCTATCTCCTAGTCCAGGAATACTTCCTTTTGAAATGATCCCACCCTCGTCTAAAATAGCTTCGAAGAAAAGGTTGTTGTCTCGACAATGTTCAGCAACCAAATTAGCGCCGCCGTTCCCTCCTATTTCTTCATCTTGCCCTAGAGAGAAATAGAGATTATTTTCTGGTATCCAACCCGTTTTCAACATGGACTCTAAGGCTTCTAAAGTGCCCAGAGCAGAACTTTTATCATCTAGAGAACCTCTGCCATAGATATAGCCGTTTTCGATTGTACCGTTGAACGGTCATTGATCCCATTGCTTTAGGCTTCGTTGGTCGACAGGCACGACGTCAATATGTGAGATCAGTAAGTAATTCTGTGCTTTACTCGAGGATCCGTTTTGTTTAATGAGCAGGGTATATTGTCCGAAAGTATCAACTTCGGCGTTAGCCCATAGGTAGGGATAGTCGTGGTTTAATTGTGCAAGTAACCCTTCAAAGGCGCTGCTGTCTATCATTTCTGGGACCTGTGATATGGTTTTGAATGTAAGGGCATGGGCTAGTCGTTGCTCAGAGGCGTCAATTCTCTCAGGAAGCTTGACAGTAACTTCAGTATGGTAGTTGTCCTGCACTGAAAAGAGTAGGAGAGGCGCTGCTGCAGTGAACGCAATAATAACAAGTAGAGATGCCAGAAGGAATTTTTTCATAATGCTGTTGCTAAGTATGCCCTTTGTAACTTTGTCTAAAATACAATCAGATGTACATAGGATTACTTCACCTTCACCACTGGATGCCATTTTTGTGGCTATTGCTAATGCTGGTGGTCATAGTTCAGAATTTTCTGGTTTGGAAATCAGATAAACAATTCACTGCTAGCTTGGCGAGACAGAATAAAATCACTTTAATACTCACTCATATTCAGGTAACTGTTGGTCTGTTGATGTTGATTGGTTTTAATTTAGACATATTTCAGGATATGGGAAGTGTTATGGGGGACGCTGCCATGCGTTTCAAGTACATTGAGCATCCAGCAACCATGTTGATTGGTGCGGCGTTAGTGACGGTAGGTAATGCGAAGAGTAAGCGCAGCCAGCAGGACAAGGACAAAGCGAAACACATCGTGATATGGTTTGGTATTGGACTTTTGTTGATGGCTACGAGATTTCCTTGGTCAGAATTTCTACAAGGAGCATAATCTCTTATAGAACTATATGTTAGAGCTTAAAACTAAGAAAGCGCCTGAAAGAGAACGTTGCATCCTCATAGCGGTGATCCACCAGTTACAAGATGAGGAAAAGACGTTCGAATACCTTGAAGAACTCCGCTTTTTAGCTGAAACAGCAGGAGCGGACACAGTACATACGTTTACTCAAAAACTCACCAAAGCGAATCCAAAGACTTTCCTGGGAACAGGGAAAATGGAGGAGATTGCAGGTTATGTAAAGGCGGAGGACATAGATATGGTCGTTTTTGATGATGAACTCACACCTTCACAACTCAAGAATATTGAGGCACTCGTTGGGGTCAAGGTGATGGACCGAACTAACCTGATTCTTGATATTTTTGCGGCAAGAGCGCAAACATCCTACGCTCGTACACAGGTGGAATTAGCCCAGTTGCAATACCTTCTGCCTCGCTTGACGAGATTATGGACTCACCTTGAGCGCCAAAAAGGTGGTATTGGGATGCGTGGTCCAGGAGAAACTCAGATTGAAACAGATCGAAGAATTATTCAGCAGAAAATTGTCCTGTTGAAGAAGAAGCTCGAGAAGATTGACTTACAAATGAGCACCCAACGAGGTAACAGAGGTAAGCTAAGCAGGGTGTCTATCGTGGGGTATACAAATGTTGGAAAAAGTACTTTGCTGAACCTGTTGTGTAAAACGGATGTTTTGGCTGAGAATAAACTTTTTGCAACACTGGATACTACGGTTAGAAAGATCAACATAGATAATTTGCCTTTGCTGCTGACAGATACTGTTGGTTTTATCAGAAAACTTCCTACCCAGCTTGTAGAAAGCTTTAAATCAACCTTAGATGAGGTTAGAGAATCTGATGTGCTTTTACATGTAGTGGATATCAGCCACCCTAATTTCATGGATCATATCGAAAGCGTAAACACTATTTTACAAGAGATTGATAGTTTGGATAAACCAACGATCATGGTATTTAATAAAATTGACGCATACACCTTCGAACAGGCCCATGAGTTTGATTTAGAATTGACTTCTAGAAACTATGATTTGGAGCATTGGAAACGCAGTTGGATGAATAAAATTGGTGAGAGAGCCGTTTTCATATCTGCTCAAGACAAAAGTAATATTGATGAATTGCGCCGTACCTTATATAGAGTCACTGCTGAAATTCATGCAACAAGATTCCCGTTTAATACATTTTTGTACTAAAAAATCAACTCATTATGAGTACCAGATCGATAAAGAAAAAAGATACCCTTCATTACCACCAGTATCCTAAACCGGGTAAAATTGAAGTGGTTCCTACCAAGCCTTCTAACTCTCAAAGAGATTTGAGTATAGCGTATTCACCTGGAGTAGCGGAACCTTGTTTGGAAATCGCAGCTAATCCTGAAGATGTATACAAGTACACTGCTAAAGGTAATTTAGTCGCGGTGATTACAAATGGAACAGCGGTATTGGGGCTAGGGAATATAGGTCCTGAGGCTTCCAAGCCAGTCATGGAGGGAAAGGGAGTGCTCTTCAAAATATTTGCTGATATCGACGTGTTTGACCTAGAGTTGGACGCTGCTGATCCTGACAAGTTTATCGATACTGTCAAAGCCTTGGCACCTACTTTTGGTGGCATTAACCTTGAGGACATTAAGGCGCCAGACTGTTTTTACATTGAAAAAAGATTAAAAGAAGAGCTTAATATACCCGTTATGCATGACGACCAGCATGGTACGGCGATCATTACTTCAGCAGCACTTCTCAATGCGCTTGAAATTGCGGGCAAAAACATTGCAGAGGTTAAGGTTGTCTTCAACGGCGCTGGTGCCTCGGCGATTTCTTGTGCGAAGCTATACCTCTCTTTGGGAGTGACTTCAGAGCATTTGTACATGTGTGACTCTAAAGGTTTGATCACAGCATCAAGAGAAAACCTTACTCCAGAGAAGGCCCTATTTGCGCAGCAACACGAACCATGTGGTTTATCTGATGTGATGAAAGGTGCTGACGTTTTCGTTGGTTTGTCAAAAGGAGGAGTGGTCTCTAAGGAGATGGTCAAGAGTATGGCTCTTGACCCAATTGTGTTTGCTTTAGCGAACCCTGACCCCGAAATAATATACAAGGATGCCATAGCTGCTCGTGAGGATATTATTATGGCTACTGGTAGAAGTGACAATCCAAACCAGGTGAATAATGTGCTTGGTTTCCCCTTCATTTTTCGCGGAGCGCTTGATGTTCGGGCAACCGCTATCAATGAGGAGATGAAACTTGCTGCAGTCCGAGCGATTGCTGACTTGACTAAAGAACCCGTTCCAGAGATGGTCAACCTGGCCTATGGCGAGAGTAATCTCTCTTTTGGAAGAACATACATTATTCCAAAACCATTTGACCCAAGGTTAATAACTACCGTAGCTCCTGCTGTTGCAAAAGCAGCTATGGACTCAGGTGTGGCAAAGAACCCCATTACTAATTGGAAGGCTTATAACAGAGAGCTTAGTGACAGACTGGGCCGCGATGATAAGTTCCTTCGATTACTGAACGAAAATGCTAGTATTAAACCCCAAAGAGTTGTCTTTACCGAGGGCGACCAATACAGGATTTTAAAAGCAGCTGAGATACTCCTGAGTGGTGGAACAGCAGTACCCATACTCTTAGGTCCAGAAGACCGTATCCATGAGATTATAGAAGAGTATCAGCTCGAGTTACAAGGGGTACAGATTATTGATGTGTCTAAGGAAAGAGCGATGCGTGAAGAGTTTGCGCTTAAATTATATGAGTTACGAAAACGCCGTGGATGGACCCTTGCGGAGTGTAAATCAAAGGTTAAGACCAGAGATTACTTTGGTAATATGATGCTTAGGGAGGATAAGGCTGATGCACTTATTAGTGGATTAACCGTGAAATACGCTACAGCACTAAGGCCGATTCTGAGAACTATTGGCACAGCTGAGGGTGTGAGCAAGGCTGCGGGGATGTATATCCTGCTGACAAAACGAGGTCCAATGTTCTTTGCGGACACAACTATTAATCTCGACCCCACAGTGGAGGACTTGGTTCAAATGGTACTTAACGTGGCAGATACCGTTCGCAGAACGAACATCACACCAAAAGTAGCCCTGTTGAGTTATTCGAATTTCGGATCGAGTGATGGACCAGATGCCGTTAAAATGTCCAAGGCTAGTGCGATTTTACGTAAGGAGCATCCCAACTTAATTGTTGATGGTGAGATTCAAGCAAACTTTGCATTGAGTCCTGAATTAATGGAAGAGAGCTTTCCGTTCTCTGACCTTGTAGGTCATCGTCCAAATGTCTTCATTTTCCCAAATCTCGCATCAGGAAACATTACATATAAGATGCTTCAAAGTTTTGGTGCAGCTGAGGCAATTGGGCCAATGTTGATCGGTACGAAGAAAAGCGCACATGTTTTACAACTTGGAGCTTCTGTTCGAGAGATTGTTAATATGGCTACTCTAGCGGCGGTAGATGCAAGAAGTAGAAAAGAATAAAAACTCCGTTAAATAAGGCGATAGAGAATAGGCCTCGATGGTGCGGCATCGTTATCTAGTGGCGCTACCTGTAAGTTTAAAAGGTAAGCTCCGTCAGACACGTCAGTTGGGATATGGGCTAATTCGGTAATTGTTCTGTGCAAAGATTCTAATGGAGTGGTCCCCCAAAAAGAGCGGTGACAAGCCAATGCTCCACCGTCTTCCTCTTGATCTACACTCGGTTGATCAATGACTAGATGGTCAATCCCCGAGCTGCGAAGAAACGAGCCAATTTCTGGAGCTAAAAAAGGCCAGTTCGTATTGCTGTATTCACGCGATAAACTACCCTCGTGTTGTTCAGTTCTGAAAATAACACTTTCTACCTGATCCAACCAATGTTCACCAGAAGCTTTTTCCCATTGTGCGAGGAAATGGTCAAACGTTACAACACCTTCTTCAGGAGTTACAGTTAATAAGACAGATTTCGTATAAGGATTTTTAAAATGCGTGTTTATGCTGTGGCGCTCCTTTGTGATATGTCCTGCAGTTTCAGTATGTGTTCCATGAGCATGCGGATTGAATGAAACGTTAAAAAAATTCACAGCACCACCTAGGGCAACAGATCCTTTCCAATCTCCTAATACAACGGGTTCAAAAGTAGGAGCGTTGATGTACCAGGCTCGAGCAACGTTGCTAACCGCCATGCTAAGGTCAGCGCATGGTTTATTCAACTCAATGGTATAAGAATGGTCATTAATAACGATTTGTGCTTTCATGGTCAATTAGTCTTCAATAAATAAATCTGAAATGATACGGTCACTTACGATCCAATCACTGGCGGAAATTCTAAACCCTCCAGGTATTTCGACAATCTTACCCTGTTCAAGTGCGTTGTTTATATTATGCATAAACCTCGCAGTCATATCAGGATTTAGTCCTAACGGATCAAGATCTCTAGATAAGATAAAACCATCGCTCGTGTGCAGACGAACCATCAGGCGTTCATTCAGTTTCTCTCGGACGGATAGATTTTCATGGTCACCAGCTTCACCGCGTGCATATCGTATATTGTTACTTACGTTCCAGGAACGTTGTTCGCCATTAAACGAATGGGCGCCTGGGCCAATTCCTAGATAGGGCTGATAGGACCAATAGTGCTTGTTATGTATGCTATTGCGGCCTGGTTGACTAAAGTTAGAAAGCTCATAGTGCTCATAATTATGCACCTTTGCCCACTCCCTTAGGTCTGCAAATTGCTGAAGAGCGATATGATCTGAAGGTAGGACCACCTCTCCGGTTTTCACTTGTTTATCAAGCACAGTGCGCTTCTCGACGGCGAGAATGTAACAGCTTATGTGTGAGGGTGCATAGGAATAAGCCAAATCCAAATTCTCTTTCCAGGAGGTAATTGATGAGCCTATCATACCATAAATGAGATCTATAGAAAAGTTCGAAAATGCTGATGCATTGATCATTTCTAATGCCGAATGAGCCATAGTAGAATCATGTGCTCTATTGCAGGCTTTCAACTCGGTTTCATGAAAGCTTTGAATACCCACACTCAATCGGTTTATGCCTAAGTCATACCAAGAATTTAGTCCATCCAAAGTGATGTCGTCTGGGTTAGCTTCCAGGGTTACCTCCATATCATGAGCACACGAAAACAATGACTTTATTGCATTTAACAGTTGCTTTAATTCTGATGAAGCTAAAATGCTGGGTGTACCTCCGCCAAAATAAACACTTTTGAGCGTCGTGGACTTCCAAGGACTAAGAACGGCTTTACTTTGGAGTTCCAGATGCATTTGAGCAAGGACACCCTCTTTTGTTTTAAGGTTTGTGGAGAAATGGAAATCACAGTAATGGCAAGCTTGCTTGCAAAAAGGGATATGTAGGTAGAGGCTGTTTTGAATCATTACAACGCAGCAGGTAAAACGATTTTGAAAGTGGTTCCCTTCTCAGAACCACTTTCAATCAGTGCGATACTTCCGTTATGGTACTCTTCGATAATGCGTCGGGCTAAACTGAGACCTAGGCCCCAACCTCTATTTTTTGTAGTAAATCCGGGTTTGAAAATATTCCGTTGAATTTTTAGCGGTATGCCCTTACCGGAATCATGGACAATAATGTTGATTGAATCTTCAAGTGGAGAAGCAGTTAGGCTGATTACACCGCTACCCTCTACTGCATCCGTAGCGTTTTTAACCAAGTTTTCTATCACCCAACTCATAAGCTGTGGGTTATGCTTTGCGAGTAATCCTAAAGAGATGTCTTGCTCGAAACTCACTTTTTTACCCATTCGTGTACTGAGGTAATCCACTGTATGTTGGAGCGTCCCGCTGAGGTCTGTATCCGTGAGTTCAGGGCGAGAACCAATTTTGCTAAACCGCTCGGTAATCGAACTTAACCGGTCTACATCACGTTCCATTTCTTTGAATGCGATTTCAGTAGGGTACCGCTCCTTTAAATAAGCGATCCAGCCAAGCAGGGCACTTAGTGGCGTGCCTATTTGGTGTGCCGTCTCCTTAGCCATACCGGTCCAAACTTTGTTTTGTTCACTTCTACGAGCATTTGAAAATGCCATATAACTGATGAGCATATAAATGGAGATCACCCCCAGTAACAACAGCGGATACCACCTTAGTTTGGTCAATAAACTTGATCCTTTATAATACAAGAAATTGGTTTTTCCATCGATGTATGTATTCTCGATCATCTGTCCTGAATTCTTAAACTCCTCAAGCTTTTTAGCGAGGTATTTTTCAGGGTTTATCTCGGAAACATCTAGGTTTCTATGAGCGATAATTTGGTCATCTTGATCCGTTAGAATAACTGGAATGGTTTTGTTGTCTTGAATAATTTGCGAGTAAAAAGCAAGGTTGCTGTCATCATCTGCAAGGAAAACGGCTTCAACGGCTTTCGCCCAAAGCTTGATTTTACGCTCTTCCTCTTGGCGTAATTCTTTGAGAAAGGATTCTGTGTAAAATAGGGAGACAATACCAATGATTACTCCAAAAGTAATCAAGGCGGCTTTCCACCAATTTTCACCTGTATATACGTCCCATTTCATTCTACTAATTTAGGGGTTTCTTTGCTACCTTTGTCGACATGTCAAAAGCCCTCGTCATCATACCTACGTATAACGAAATTGAAAACATCAGTAAGATGTTGGATACTGTCATGGGCCTTGAAACCAAGTTTGACGTGCTTATCGTAGACGACGGTTCTCCAGATGGAACAGCCCAAGTAGTCCGTGAGAAAATGTTAGAATTTGATGGAAGAATTCACCTGGAAGAGCGCAGTGGTAAACTGGGTTTAGGTACGGCCTATATCCACGGGTTTCAATGGGGATTAGCAAGGAACTACGAGTTCATATTTGAAATGGATTGTGATTTTTCCCATGACCCTAAGGACCTACAACGCTTGTTAGATGCATGTATAACTGGAGCTGACGTCGCTATTGGCTCAAGATACGCGACAGGAGTGAATGTTGTGAATTGGCCCATGAGTCGTGTGCTACTTTCCTATTTCGCCAGTGTTTATGTACGATTTGTGACGGGCATGCCCATCCAAGATGCAACAGCAGGATTCATTTGCTATAAACGAGCAGTTTTAGAATCGTTTAACTTTTCAAAAATTCAGTTCGCCGGATACGCTTTTCAGATAGAAATGAAGTTCAAATCATGGAGAAAGGGCATGACTCTTGTAGAAGTTCCTGTGATCTTTACGGATCGGACAGAAGGAGAAAGTAAAATGTCTTCAGGCATTATTAAAGAAGCTATTTTTGGCGTGGTGAAACTCAAACTGCGCAGCTTCTTCACCAAAGAATAACAACACTACCCAAACCCATACATGCAAAAGTCGTACTTAATCAAGAATGCGCGTATCGTAAACGAAGGCGAAATTTTTGAAAGTGATTTATTAATAGAGCAAGGTCGGATTGCTAAAATAGATCCGACGATAGGTCCAAAAAACGGAAACGTGATCATCATTGACGCGGAAGGGAAGTATCTCTTGCCCGGAATCATCGATGACCAGGTCCATTTTAGGGAGCCCGGTCTAACGCACAAAGGCGATATATATTCTGAAAGTCGCGCAGCAGTAGCCGGTGGGATTACCTCTTACATGGAGCAACCAAACACCAATCCTGCAGCAACTACTATTGAGGAATTAGAAAAAAAATATACCAGAGCCTCACAAGTTTCATTGGCAAATTATAGCTTTAATATGGGTGCTTCTAACGACAATTTGGAAGAGCTAAAAAAGGTAAGTAAACGCAACGTTGCTGGGATTAAAATATTCATGGGTTCCTCCACGGGAAATATGCTTGTTGACCAGCAAAAAACCCTAGAAGGGATTTTCCAATTAGATCATCAGCTGATCACACACTGTGAGGATGAGGCTACTATAACGGCGAATTTAGAATTAGCAATGGCGGAGTATGGAGATCATATTCCAATGAGCATGCACCCCAAAATTCGTAGTGAACAGGCCTGTTTCCTTAGCTCATCAACGGCTATAAGCCTTGCTAAAAAGTACAACAGTAGGTTACACGTGTTTCATATTTCAACTGCCTTAGAGACCTCACTATTCTCTAACAAAAAGCCGTTATCTGAAAAGAGAATTACTTCGGAAGTTTGTATTCATCATTTATGGTTTGACGACAGTCAATACGATGAAAAAGGGAGTTTGATCAAATGGAATCCGGCGGTAAAAACAGCAGCTGATCGTGAGGGTTTGTGGAAAGCACTGTTGGATGATCGTATTGACATTATTGCAACGGACCATGCGCCGCACACCATGAAAGAGAAATCTGGAAACTATCTTAACGCTCCTTCTGGAGGCCCCATGGTTCAGCATGCGCTGCCTGCGATGATGCAGAAAGTATATGACGGAACCATCTCGATCGAAAAGGTTGTGGAGAAAATGTGTCACAATCCTGCCATTCTTTTTAAAATGGAAGAACGTGGATTTCTTCGCGAAGGCTTCCACGCAGATGTAGTTCTGGTAGAGCCTAACCGGCCTTGGAGTGTGACAAAGGACAATATTTTATATAAGAGTGGTTGGTCGCCATTTGAAGGGACGCATTTTAAAAGTAAAGTTACCCATACTTTTGTCGGCGGTCATCTTGCCTTTAAGGACGGAGATTTTGATGATAGTAAACTGGGTGAGCGCTTGATATTTAATAGGGAATAAATGAACAGAACACTGGGACTTATTGCGTTGATCGGTATGCTGTTTATTCAGTGCGGTAAGAAAGTGCAAATGGTTCCCAAAGAAGTCCTCTCGTTTGATCGAATGATTCCTCTGCTGGTTGATGTACATCTCATTGAAGGAGCTAGAAATGGATCTTTAATACTAGGCGATACGAACGATATTGAGGATTATTATGCAAAGGTTTATCAAAAGCATGGAATCACTGAGGGCCAGTTTAAGAAAAGTTTTAAATTTTATAGTTCTTATCCTGAACTGTTCATTCCCATTTATGAAAAAGTCCTAGATTCTTTGAAGATAGATGGTTCCATTTTGACCAAAAACGGCGTTGAACTAGACTTTGATAAATGAAAATAATCGCAGCTGTTGCATTCTTTTTCTGCTGCTTCTTGTCCGCACAAGCACAAGAGAAATGTAGCCTATTGATCTCAGCATCTAATGCTTCTACTTATCCTACGCGACTTGCTTATGAGGTTATTGATGATCGTGGAAAATCACTAAAAGTAGGGTATGTTGAGCTCAAGTCTTCACAGCAGAAAGTGAGTATCACCCTTGAGCTTACTCCAGTGTTTGGCGTTCAAGTCTATGAAGATGCCAACCGAAACAGTAAAATGGATCGAGGTATATTCACACAGCCAAAGGAGAGGTATGCTTTTAGTAATGACGCCTGGACAACTTTGGGAAAACCAAACATCGAAGAAATGCTCGTAAAAAAAACGGGTACTTCAACACAAGTTCATTTCCAATTGAAATCGGTCACAGACTTTTAGAGTGTTTCAAGAAACTCCAGTACTTCTGTGGAAAAAGAATCTTTTGCTTCAGCGTGTACCCAATGCCCTGCGCCGGGTATTGTGATGATCTCTGCCTGTGGAAAATGTTCGTATATAGAGTTATGATCCTCTTGCAGAATATAACCACTTTTCCCGCCACTAATGAATAAGCTTGGTCCGGTATAATAGCCATAATCAAGTGCTACTCCAATTTCATCTAGATTCATTTCGAGCGCATTTAAATCAAAACGCCAAGCCAATTTTTCGTGCGATTTCCAGTATAAACTCTTCATGAAAAACTGAATAATACCAGGATTATTGAGCTGTTCACTGAGTTTAGTTTCAATCGCTTTTCTTGATTTATCCTTATCGAAATCAACACTTTTCATGGCGTTGATATATTCTTGGTGATGAACGGGATAAGCCTTAGGAGCGATGTCGACGACGATCATAGCGTCAATTAAGCTTGGTAAACGCACGGCAAAATTCATCACTGTCTTCCCACCCATACTATGTCCTAGTAGAACGACGTTTTTTAGATTGTAACGCTTGATATAATGTTCTAAATCACTCGACATCTCGTCATAACTGTGCCCTATAGTATGAGGGGACCTGCCGTGATTTCGCTGATCAACTGCATGGACTTGCCATCCATGTTGTGTAAATATTTTGGCATGTGTAGCCCAGTTGTCGCTCATACCAAAAAGCCCGTGAAGTATAATAAGGGGACGCCCTTCGCCATAAATTTTAGAGAACAACTCAATTACTTCCATGCATTTGGGTTTAAACAGTTGAGGTATTGTTGAATGGTATTATGAAGGCCAAGGTATAAGGCATCAGCAATCAGCGCATGACCTATACTTACTTCATCTAGTAATCCATAAAGCTCTTTGCTGAAATAACTGAGGTTATCTAGGTTTAAATCGTGCCCAGCATTGACCCCTAAACCAATTTTACGTGCATATTTAGCACTCTCCAAATAGGGACGGACAGCCGCTTCTCGATCTAAAGAGTAGCCCAAGGCATAAGATTCTGTATATAGTTCTATTCGGTCGCTCCCTGCGGTTTTTGCACCATCAATAAGCTTAAGATCGGTTCCTATGAAAATAGAAGTGCGGATGCCGGCATCTTTAAAAGTCTTAATCACATCTCTTAACATAGATTGATGTGTTATTGTGTCCCATCCTGCATTAGAGGTAAGGACTCCCGGTGCATCAGGTACTAGGGTGACCTGCGTGGGCTTGTTCTCTAACACTAATTCTATGAATTCCTTATTAGGATAACCTTCAATATTAAATTCAGTAGTTATTCCAGGTGCGAGCTCAATCACATCACTGTAGCGTATATGGCGCTGATCGGGACGTGGATGAACAGTAATTCCCTGGGCTCCAAAGCGCTCACAATCTAGAGCTACTTTTAGAACGTTAGGAACATCGCCGCCTCTTGCATTGCGAAGGGTTGCAATTTTATTGATGTTGACGCTAAGTTTTGTGTGATCTTTCATAACTACAAAGCTAAAGAAAAGGGCTATGTTTGTTGAAGAATGATGCAAGAATTGGTACACATAGAACCTATTAATGCCCTTACTACAAATTCGATGATTGTAGAGGCTCTAGATTGCATGGAAGAACACAAGGTAAGTGACCTTCCTGTAGTGGACGAGAGTAACAAATATCTTGGTATGGTTAGTGAAGATGCGCTGCTTAATGCTGGGGATGACACAGGTACTGTTCAAACCGCATTAAACATCTCGTACTCTCCGTATGTGTTATCTGGGTCCCATCCGTTTGAGGTACTTGCTATTGCTGCTCAATATAGATTGTCAGTGGTGCCAGTACTTGACCACGAGGGTGGATATGTGTCTTCCTATTTATTAAGTGACATAGTAGAATTATTTCGAGATTCACCGACTCTCAACCAGCCTGGAGCTATTCTTGTCCTAAGCATTGAGGAATCGCAGTATTCTATGGTCACCATAAGCACTGTAGTAGAGCAAAACGACGCAAAATTATTAGGTCTTTGGATGATTTCACCTGACCACTCGGGGGAAGTTAAATTCATATTGAAGCTCAACGTCCAGCACAGCAGTAGAATCGTGTCATCTCTACAGCGTTATGGCTATACCCTTGACACGGTCCATGGAGATTCTAGTTTCGAGCTAGACTATCAGCATAGATACAGTCATTTAATGAACTATTTGAAGTACTAATGAGAATAGCACTCTTTGGCCGAAGCCCTAAAATTCAAGACTTGCCGTACGTTGAGATCGTATTGGAAAAGCTTCATGAAGAAGGTGTGGTTTTGGGGCTGTATGCCCCGTTAAAAGAGGCTTGCGAGCAAATTCGAGATGAAGAATTTAAAGAATTGACCTTCTCGATTTATCATAATGAGGAAGAATTAGAAGCCTTTGATCCAGATTTCCTGATCTCTTTAGGGGGCGATGGAACCATTTTGGAGGCGACGGTTTTGATTCAAAGTAAAGACATTCCAATTCTAGGAATTAATATGGGAAGGTTGGGGTTCTTAGCGAATGTAGCAAAGAGCAATATTGAATCCTCCATTGATGCCCTTTTTAGTGGCCGATTTCAGCTAGATTTCAGAGCACTTCTTCAGGCGCGAACATCTACAAACAGAGTGATGAAACCTAATTTCGCGCTTAATGAAATCACGATAGCACGAAAAGAAACCACAAGTATGATCACCGTTCATACTTATTTAAACGGGAGTTATCTTAATAGTTATTGGGCAGATGGTTTAATCATTAGCACTCCTACCGGTTCAACAGGCTATAGCTTGAGTTGCGGTGGACCGATTATTATGCCAAATAGCGAGAATTTTGTTTTAACACCGATCGCACCGCATAATTTAACCATGCGTCCATTCGTTATTTCTGATAATAACACACTACGCTTGAAAATCGAAAGTAGAGAACATGAATTTTTAGCATCCCTTGACAGTCGAATGCACAGCTTTGACTCAGAGACTGAGCTGCTTATTCAAAAAGCAGATTTCCGTATTGCATTGGTTCAAACGGAACTACAAGATTTTGCATCTACGCTGCGAAATAAATTAAGCTGGGGTCGTGATTACAGAAACTAAATGAAAAAAGCGTGTGCATCCATACTGATCCTTCTAACTGGAACGCTTTCTGTCCAAGCTCAATTCTATGAGTTGGGTTTTGGTGGTGCGGGTAGTGTTTTTCATGGTGATGTGGGTGCCGTTGGAACAAAAGCACAGGGTCTCTATGGGTTTTTACCTAATCAGCCGTTGGGCGTAATTACGTTACGCCGTCAAATTGATTGGCATTGGAGCACCCGCTTGAATTATACTCGAGGCTATGTCGGAGCGGCAGATGCTTGGGCAAAAGATGACTTTAAGCTTGCACGTGACATTGCTGTTCGTACAGAGATAAATGAGCTCAGTTTTATGACGGAATTTAATTTCTGGCCGTATGGAACTGGAACAAAATATGCCCAAAGTTTTTATGTTTTCTCGGGTATCGGTATAACAGGATACAATCCTCAGGGTGAATCTAACAAGGAGTGGATTGACTTACGGCCCTTAGGAACGGAAGGGCAACAAACAGAGCTAAAGAATGAGCTGTTCTACGGAAACTCCACCATTACACTTCCTTTTGGTATTGGATTTCGCAAGAGTCTCGCAAGAGACTGGAGCTTGAGTACAGAGGTGGGATGGCGCCGTTATGGATCTGACTACATGGACGATACCTCTGGTGACTATGTGGATGCTGCCCAACTCGCTGATCTTAGAAATGAGACCTCTGCGTACTTCTCTAACCCAGGAAATGTAAGCTATAGCTCCGGTCTAGCGAGAGGTAATGTAAATACAAGGGATTGGTCTATTTTTGCCGGCATAACTATTTTTTATAACCTAAGTCCTCGTGATGAACGCTGCAGTGGATTCTAAAGTGTACAAAGAAAACCGTCTTAAGGCGGGCCTGCTTCCAGATAACATGCCCGAGCATATTGCGGTTATCATGGATGGTAATGGACGATGGGCCAAGAAACAAGGTTTTTTGACCAGAATTAAAGGCCATGAGGTTGGTGTGGACGCACTTCGTAAGGTAACTACGGCCTCGGCAGAATTGGGTTTAAATTACCTCACCGTGTATGCCTTTTCGACAGAAAACTGGAACAGACCTAAGGCGGAGGTAGACGCGTTAATGAATATTTTAATGGGTGCCCTTGAGAAGGAATTACCTATTCTGATGGCAAATAATGTCAAATTAAAGGCGATTGGAAACATACAGGTCTTGCCTTTAAAAGCAAATAAAAAGTTAATATCTGTATTGGATGCTACATCCGAGAATGATGGGTTAACTTTGACACTAGCATTGAGTTACGGTTCACAAGATGAGTTGGTTCAGGCGTTTCGTAAAGTAGCTGCTGAGGTTGCCGCGGGAACACTGAAGCCAGAAGAAATATCAGAAGATCATATTGAGCGCAACCTGTTTACAGCAGGCATGCCCAACCCTGATTTATTGATACGCACTTCAGGAGAGCAACGTATAAGTAATTACTTGTTGTGGCAACTCGCCTACGCAGAGTTTTACTTTACTCCTGTATTGTGGCCTGATTTCGATGCTGATGGGTTATATGAGGCTATAGCTACGTTCCAAAAACGCGAACGTCGCTTTGGTCAAACCTCTGAACAGCTAACCGCTAAATAAGAACATGAAGAATATATTTTGGGCTTTTGTATTGGCCTTTTTCTCTTTTGAATCAAGTGCACAGATATCAACCACAGGTGATTTCAATCTTATTCCAGGAATAGATTACGAAGTAGCAGGAATAACAGTTTCCGGTGGCAAAGATTTAGATCCTAATGTGGTGATTATGTTGACCAACCTTCGTGTTGGAGATAATATTCAGTTTCCAGATCCTAAAATTTCTGATGCAATCAGGACGTTATGGCGCCAGCAGCTTTTTGAAGACATCACTTTTAAAGTAGTCAGTAAATCAGGTAAGAAAGTGTACTTAGATATTCAGCTGAAAGAACTCCCTAAAATGAGTAAGTACTACATCACGGGGGTCAAGAAAGTCTGGAAAGATGATATCCGTGAAGACCTTGAACTCAGGGCAGGAAAAGTCGTTAATGACAATCTTATTGTGATGAGCAGTAATAGAATTCAAAAATATTTCAAGGAAAAGGGCTATCTGAATGCGACTGTAGAGGTCATACAACAAGCTGATACAGCCTTTAACAATGCGGTTATTCTAGGATTTAAGATCGCCACAGGTGAGCGAGTTAAAATTGGGCAAATTGCCTTTTCAGGAAACACAGCTGTTAGTGATAAGGTGCTTTTCCGGGCGATGAAAAACACGAAAGTCAAAGGAAAATCTATTTTAAAGGTTTCAAAACTTAAGAACAAGGAATACAAGGATGATCTTAAGGCGGTTGTAGCAAAGTATAATTCATTAGGTTACCGTGATGCTAGAATTGTTCAGGATACCGCATACAGTGTAAGCAGTGAACTGATTAACATTGATATTTCGTTAGAAGAGGGTAAAAAGTATTATTTCGGAGATATCACTTTTATTGGAAACACGAAGTATGAAACGGTTCTATTGACTAGTATTCTGCGTATTAACAGGGGCGATATTTATGATTCGCAACTTTTGAATGAGCGGGTAAGCTTTGATCAAAATGGTAATGATGTTGCTTCAGTTTATTTGAATAATGGTTATTTATTTTCTCAAGTAATTCCTGTCGAGAAGAGTGTGAGTAATGACACTATTGACATTGAAATCCGTATCCAGGAAGGGCGTCAAGCAACAATTAGAAAGGTAAGTATCAGTGGTAACGAACGTACGAATGACCATGTTATTTATCGTGAGGTTCGTACCAAGCCAGGAGACTTGTTCTCTAAGGCAATGATTCAACGTACCATTCGCGAGTTGTCACAATTGGGCTACTTTGATCAAACTCAAATTGGGGTAAACCCAGTGCCTGATCCACAAACTGGAACGGTTGATTTAGAGTACACGGTTGCGGAAAAATCCACTTCTCAACTTGAATTGCAAGGTGGGTGGGGAGCTGGTCGCGTTGTAGGAACATTAGGATTAAATTTCAATAATTTCTCTGCACGTAATGTTGGTAATAAGCGCTCTTGGCAACCATTGCCAACAGGTGATGGACAGACCATTAGCCTTCGTGCACAGTCTAATGGACTTTATTTTCAGAGCTACAACGCCTCGTTTACAGAGCCATGGTTAGGTGGTAAGAAGCCAAATAGCTTTACAGGTACCATCTACCATAATATCCAATCAAACGGTGTAGAGCGCAGTAATCCAAACCGTCAGAGCCTCTTAATCACGGGGATCAACTTTGGTCTTGGACAGCGTTTGAAATGGCCTGATGATTACTTTACCTTGTATCAAGGTTTAGAATTTAGAAGATTTAACCTGAATGACTTCCCAACCGGATTCTTGGATTATACCAAGGGAATTTCAAACAACGTTAACTACCAATTCACATTAGGACGTAACAATACGGATGTACCTATTTTCCCAACACGTGGTTCTCAAATCAGTTTCTCGGCGGAATTGACTCCTCCTTTTAGTTCTTTTAATGGAGACATTGACTACAAATCACTTTCTTCTGAGGAACGTTTCAAGCTTGTTGAATATCACAAGTGGAAATTGAATGCGGATTGGTTCGCGCCTATCACATCTAAATTTGTGATTAGAACGCATGGGGAATTTGGGTATTTAGGAAGTTATAATAAAGATCTTGGCTTGCCTCCCTTTGAGAGATTCTATGTAGGGGGTGACGGTCTTTCAAACTTCGTGATCGACGGTAGAGAGATTATAGGTTTACGTGGATATCAAAACAACTCTATTACTCCTGCAGGTGGTGGTGCGCTTTATAACAAATACATTTTAGAATTCCGCTATATCCTTGCAAATACGCCTAGTGCACAAGTATTCCCATTGATCTTTATGGAAGGTGGGAACAACTATGACAATTTCTGGGACTATCGTGCGTTCAATTTAAAGAGAAGTGCAGGTGCGGGTATTCGCATTTATATGCCAATGTTTGGATTGATGGGTGTAGATGTTGCATATGGGTTTGATCCTGAGCCTAACGGTGCGTCGGCAAGTGGCTGGCAGACTCACTTCATCATTGGTCAACAGTTCTAATTGAATTACCTTTGCAATTATGAAGTTTAGATTCATTTCTTTTGCCTTAGCAGTTTCTTTTAGCACGGTGCTTTCAGCGCAGCGTTATGGTGTGGTAGATATGGATTATATTCTTCAAAACATTCCGGAATATGCGCAGTCGAAGAGCCAGCTTGATAAGCTAAGCGAACAGTGGGCTGGGGAAGTAAGCGCATTGCAAAGTGAACTTCAAAGCTTAAAAGATGCACTTGCTGCAGAGCGGATACTTCTGTCACCAGATAAATTGACAAAACGAGAAAAATCCATAGAGGACAAACAAATGGAGGTCATTAGCCTTCAACAAAAATACTTCGGTCCGGCTGGACAGCTTTTTGAAAAGCGTGCACAGTTGGTACAACCTATTCAGGACAAGGTTTTTGGTGCTGTTCAAGCAGTGGCGCGTAAGCGTAAACTAGAATTGGTTTTGGATAAAAGTGCGCAGAGTGGTGTTCTTTATGTAGAAAAAGAGAAAGATTACAGTGACGAAGTTTTAACTAGTTTAAAGAAATAAAAACAAGAACAGATGAAAAGAGTATTACTCGCAATTGCCTTGACACTTGGGTTTGCTGGAACAGCGGTAGCGCAGCAAAAAATGGGTCACCTTAATGTAGACGAATTATTGTCTATCATGCCTGAAACGAAATCTGCAGAAGGCGAAATACAGAAGTATGCACAGCAACTTGAAGGAGATGCTACAGCTATGCAAGGAGAGTACATGACTAAAATGCAGAATGCGCAAGCAAATGTTGATACATGGACACAGCTACGTCTTCAGAAAGAACAAGAAGAATTAGAGTCTATGGGGCAGCGCATCATGCAGTTCAATCAAAGTGCTCAGCAAGAACTTCAGCGCAAACAAATGGATCTAATGATGCCTATTATTGAAAAGGCACAAGAAGCGGTTAACGTGGTGGCTAAGGAGCAAGGGTTAACATATGTGCTTGACGCTTCTGCTTCTAAAGGTGTAGTTATTTACTTAGACGGTGGTGAGGATATCATGCCGCTGGTAAAGGCACAGTTAGGCATCAATTAAAAGGCCTGGTAAAATTTTATTTTAAACCCCCCGTGAGCTTTGCTCACGGGGGGTTTTTATTTGGTATTTTGCGTAGATCAATGGAAAAAATTCATAAAATAGGACTATTCGATAGTGGATTAGGTGGATTAACGGTGCTAAAGGCACTCGAAGACGTACTACCTCAGGTCCCTAAAATCTATTATGGAGATACGTTGCACCTGCCCTATGGTGACAAGAGTGATGAGGCCATAATTGGCTATAGTCTACGAATTGTTGAATTTTTAAGACAAAAGGGCTGTGATGTGATCGTAATTGCCTGTAATAGTGCGAGCGCCGCTGCTGGTGCTGTCCTTGAGCAGGCATTTCCGTCATTAATGTTTGTTAACGTGATTGATCCCGTCGTGGAGGCGCTCGCGAATAGCAACGAAAAAAAAGTGGGGCTATTAGGCACTAGAGCAACTGTTCGAAGTGAAGAATATCCAAGAAGATTGAGCGTCTTAAGCAACACTGTAGAGTTAGTTAGTTTGCCAACACCTCTTTTGGTTCCCCTTATCGAAGACGGGTTCTTGGGTTCAGATATAGCTGAGCAAGTCTTACGTCATTACTTGAATAGTCCATTATTTCATGGAATTTCATCGATTGTGCCGGGTTGTACGCATTATCCATTATTGAAAGAACTGGCCCAGAAAGTACTCAAAGATGTCCGCTGGATTGATGCTCCGGAAATTGTAGCTGCGCAGGTCAAGTTATGGTGGGATTCTCAAAGTAGATTGAATCAACCCACTGAACACGCTGGTACTCAATTTTTTGTTAGCGATAAAACGGAAAGTTTTATGGAGCTTGCCCAAGCCACTTTTGGAATATCAGCAACATGGGAAACTGCGGTTTTATCTTAAACGTAAAGTAGAATATCCCTAAGCCAGGCTTACCTATCCCCCCATTTGTACATCCAGGATGTAAATGTTGAAATTAAGAAGCTAAACAGAATAGCTGTCCATGTGCTCGAGACGTGTAATCCTGAAATCCATTGATCAGCTAGGCCAATAATAATGGCGTTTATAATTAGTAGAAATAGCCCTAATGTCAGGAAGGTGACAGGAAGTGTTATGAACACTAATAACGGTTTTACAGTTACGTTCAGAAGGCCCAAAACAATTGCAATTCCTATGGTGGTCATAAAGCTATCGATCTGAACTCCTGGAAGTATCCATCCAGAAATAAAAATAGCAAGTGAGGATATAATCACTCGAGTTATGAGGCTTTGATTTCGTTTCATTTGCGGTAAATTGTTCCAAGTAAAATTAAGAAAATGAACAAACTCTTTGCTTTGGCTTTAACAGCCTCTTTTCTACTCGTATTAACGAATTGCCAGTCTAACGAATCTACTGAAAAGACGCAGCAGACAGAGACTTCCTCATCTGTTATTGCGGATACCTCTGTACGTGCATCTTTATTTCTTGACCCGCACAGCTACAGTACTATGGAGTCAAAGGTAACTGCGTTGCACTGGGATGCAAATGTTGATTTTCAGACCGAGGTCATTTCAGCGACTGCGTATTGGACCTTGCAGAAAGGTCATGGTGACTCTGTGATTTTTGATGCAAAGAATCTGGATATATCTGAGGTATTAGTGGATGGTGTCGTTAGTGATAATTGGAAACTAGACGGTAATGATGAGTTATTAGGATCGGCGTTGATTATACCGTTAAACTTGGCTGCTAAACAGGTGAGTATATCTTACAGAACAAGCCCAACTGCGGAAGCCTTACAGTGGTATCCTGCTTCATTGACACAGGGTAAACGTCAACCGTTTTTATTTACACAGAGCCAGGCTATTTTAGCCAGGACATGGATTCCATGTCAAGACAGGCCTGGAGTACGATTTACCTATACAGCAAAGGTAAAGGTGCCTAAGCAAACCCTTGCCTTGATGAGTGCATCTAATCCCGTTCAAAAAAACGAAACAGGGGTGTACGAGTTTAATATGCCCCAGCCCATTCCTTCTTACTTATTAGCACTTGGTGTAGGGGATTTAGAGTTCATTGCCTTAGGAGAGCGCTCAGGGGTATATGCGGAGCCGGAAATGGTTCGCAATGCTGCGTACGAATTCTCCCTAACGGAAGATATGATCAGAGATGCTGAAGCGCTATATGGGCCGTATTATTGGGGTAGGTACGACATGCTTGTTCTTCCACCTAGCTTTCCCTTCGGAGGGATGGAAAATCCGCGATTGACTTTTCTAACGCCTACTGTTGTTGTAGGTGATCGAAGTTTAGTGAGCTTGATTGCTCACGAATTGGCCCATAGCTGGAGTGGAAACTTGGTAACTAATGCTACATGGAATGATTTCTGGGTTAATGAAGGCTTTACCGTTTATTTTGAGATGCGTATTATGGAGCAACTCTATGGTCAAGACTTTGCTGATATGCTTGAGGCGCTCAGTTATGATGACCTGCAGAATGAATTAGCTTCTATGTTGGAAGAAGATCCTGACGCGACTAGACTAAAACAAGACTTGGTGGGACGAAACCCAGATGACGGAGTGACAGCTATACCTTATGACAAGGGTTTCCATTTCTTAAGACTTTGTGAGAATACGGTTGGAAGAGAAAACTGGGATGCCTTTCTAAAAAACTACTTTGATAAGTATAAATTTAAAACCATGGTGACAGAGGTTTTCCTTCAGGAATTGGCGGCCCTTTTAACCCAGGAACAATGGAATAAAATAGGTGTAGAGCAGTGGGTCTACGGAACGGGTTTACCCGTGAATTGCCCATTCCCAGCGTCTAATAGATTTATTCAAGTTGATCAAGCTGTGAAAATGATGTTAACTACAGACCCTCTCGATGCTAATGCAAAATCATTGGTTTACCTAGACCAAGATGTTACTATTCGTTGGAGTACTCATGAATGGTTGAGATACGTTCGAGGCTTGGAGGCTGGAGGAGCATTAGAAGGACATTATACTCTTGCTGACTTTAATTATGGACTAAGTGCTAGCCCTAACCCTGAAATTGTTGCGGCGTGGTACGCGGCAACATTAAAAACAGGTTTTGAAGGTTTTGATAAGGCTGTTTATACAGCGAAGGTAGAGTCTTTCCTAGGATCTGTTGGGCGTAGAAAATTTATTGTACCCATGTATGCGAGTATGCTTGAGGGTGATGAAAAACGTCAAGAGTGGGCAAAACGAATCTATATGATTGCCCGCGACTCTTATCATCCGTTGGCACAAGGCACATTGGACGATCTTTTTGAAGAAGCGTTATAAATAGCTTTTAATTTGAAGACTGTCCGATTCTGGCCACAGTAGCTCAAAGCTACCTGAAGACGGATTTTGGACTTTCTCGATATCAGGCTTTGCCTGGAACAATGTTTTTAAGTCGTCGCGTTCTTTTTTCAAGCTGTTTTTCACACGCTTAGCCATATCAGTTTTGTCTAGGCTTATACATGGGTCATCTAGATCACATCCAACAAGAATTCTGACATAAGGTTGGCTCTCATTTTCGGATTCTGATATCCACCCACCTAAATCTCTATTGCTGTTTTTACCTCTTAGTGCAAGATCTTTGACTCCCAGCCTTAGGCCATAGGAAATCTCGTCAGTCTTTAGATTTTGCCAACCATTAACCCAAAAATTCAAAGCACTGTTTTTGACCTCCGTTTCAGGAATAAACAGGGTGTCTCCACGAACACTGAATGGTCCTTGAAGCAAGGGTATGGAGATGGTGGACAGCTCATCCTTATCTACAAAACTACTCAGCTCCTGTAATGGGCTGTAATGCTGAAGAGTACCATTGCGCAGAATGGCTATGGCGTCAATTTTTGTTTTTTCAGTGACGACATCCCAATCATTGTTAAAAGACAGTGTCATCTCAGCTGTCGAAGACACCTGGCCTTTTAAATTAGATTCGTCTATATCTTCTATATCAAAGCTATTGAAACTCCTAAGCAGCTCGTCCAGGGCGATGGACTCTACGACAGCGTTAGTCCAGAATATTGATCCGTTGGCCTGTTCTGTTAGTGTCCAATCTCCTCTTATGGTTCCTTGACAACCTTGAATTTCCATCTCTTTTCCATGAATTACCGTACCGTCATTAAAAAGCATACCCCGAAGTGATTTACCCTCGAAGTCCACCAGGGTGAGGGCAGCGATATTTAAGTTTATCTCAAAATCGAAACCAAAACCATCATTGCTGGTTTCCTTCTCATCAAACTCCCAGAATAACAATGGATCCAAATTGATTATGGGACTTTCCATCGTTACCTGAATTCTTGGAGTTGCGAATGAATGCAAGGCATTAACAATCTTTCCTTCCACTAATGCAGTGTTCATTCCACTTTGAAGGAAACAGCGATCCAAGAGGATGTCATCACCACTTACGCGTAAATCAGCTTCTACTTTTTCAAATGATATGGTGCTCTCAGAAATACCAAAGGCCACTTGAGTAAGTTGTATAGACCCAGAAAAATCAGTCTCTCCTATAGGAGTAAATTCGCTCCAACTTTTAAATTGTTGGTTAATCTGTAAGTCTTGTCCTTGCCAAAACCCCATAGGGTCATCCAAAGCTGTTACCTCAACCAATTGAAACAATTCGTTCAGATTCGATCCGCCAGATAAATTTGATTGCAGCACAGGGTGGTCCCTTCCACTTAACGTAAAGGATCCTTTGAGTTCACCTGTTGAGGTTTTGATTATTAATTGGGTTCCAGAAATGGCTCGCTCACTACCCCAATCAACCACGAGCTTTCCTTGAGCATCTAGAACATTCAGTGCATCAAAAGTAAAAGCACATTTCGAAGGAGTGAATTCAGCGGTCCAGTCGTCATAAGTTCCCTTCCAGTTCAATGATGACACGCAAGAGGTCAGTACGACATCTCCTAGTGTAAACATAGGAAAGTTAGTCAGTGTTGTTGCAATGTCAATTCGGGAGGAGAAAAGGCTACCACCAGATTCATTAAGATTAAATGAAATAGCCGAATTATTAAGGAGCAAGTCGTTACTGTTAGCCTTCCAGCCGTTATCGTTTAGCGTTAATTCAATACTACCGCTAAGGCTTAACTCTCTAAACCATTCGTCTTGTGCTAAGGATCCGTAAACCTTTGAAAGGCGACCATTTACTTGAAGGTTCCTTGCTTGTGCAATACGACCGGTGATTATTAGATGATCGGCATATCCTGAATAGGTGTCTTTTGAGACCGCATCCTCATAACGCAGGTCCATATCAATCAATAAAATTCTTGAGAGGTCGATAGATTGCTCCGAAGATGTTGCACTGGGAGAGAGTAATTCCCAGTTTTGGCCTGTATGGTTTTCATACAAGGAAAACGTACCGCGTTTAAAGGCCAATTCCTCAATCACAAACGTTCCTTTGATGACCTCAAGGATATTCATACCTAAACCTACATATTCAGCCTGAAGTAATGCGGTGTTTGGCCTCAGGGCATCTTGGATCTCAACATCGACTAATTCAACACGAACCCTAGGGAACCCACTAAATAAGTCCAAGTCAATACTCCCTACAGAAATGGGGGCATTTAATTCCTTATTTATCCGCTCTATACTGCGGTCGATAATCACCTCTTTGTTCCACCACAAATAGCCAGTACCTCCTCCCAGTATTAGAATACCGGTAAGTAGGAGGTAGCTAAAGATTCGTAATGCCTTTGGCATGCTATCTGGTTTTTAGAAAGCCAACTTCTTTTGGTTCTAGGAACCTGTATTGCCCTCTTGTAAGACTCTTTTTCGTTAGGCCAGCGAAAGACACACGATCCAACTGCTCAATTTCGTAACCTAAATGGGCGAAAAGCTTTCGTACAATACGATTTCTGTTGACACTTATTCTCAAGCCTATTTCGCGCTTGTTTTTTTCGTCGATATACTTAATCTCCTCAACAGGTGCTTTGCCACAATCTAATTCAATGCCTTCAACGATCTTATTCATATCTACCTTCTTTAACGGCTTGTCAAGAACAATATGATAAATATTGATAGCGCTGTTTAGACCAGTAGTTAATTTCTTGGCGGTTTCAGCGTCGTTAGTAAATAACAAAACACCGGTAGTACCGCGCTCCATTTGACTTACAGGATATATGCGTTCTCTACAGGCATTTCCCACGAGTTCAAGCACAGTTTTTTTAGCGGTAGGATCATCCATAGATGCCAAAAATCCTTTAGGCTTATTCAGCACTACGTAACGCATTTTATCTGTTTTGATAGTAGCGCTGTTGTATTTCACGACATCAGAAGGCTTCACTTTGATACCCATCTCAACAACTACCTTCCCGTTCACCTCAACCAGACCTGCTTGAATCAAATCATCAGCTTCTCGACGTGAGCAAATTCCGGCGTTTGCCAGGTATCTATTTAGTCGAATTTCGTCGTTTACCCCGACCAATGATTCCGCTGTACGGCTGCGCGCACTTCTGTATTTCTTACTAGTGAACTGACGTTCAGTAGATTCTTTAGAATCGTCATTGTCCCAAGTTTTACTAGGTCCTTTAACAAATCTATTTTCAGATTGCTTAGGTCCACGTTTGGGTCCTGTTGAATTTGAACGATCGCTACGCATGCTTAAAATTTTATACAAAGGTAGCGTACTACTGTGGTAGCCAATTGATTTCATCCAACTTTAGTCAATATTTACGTGAAATACCTTTGGTCCTTTATAATTGCCCCAATAATGGAGTAGAATCACCTTTAGTTCAGCCGCCTGATAGCGGTGAAGCAGAGGATTACCAGCGCGTATAATTCTATTGATTTGACGCTGGTCAATAAGATCTTCTATTAATTCTACCGCTGAAGAGCGGTATTTAACCTCGGTGAGGTACAAGCAATCCCCTTTTAAAGAAATGACGTCTACTTCACTTCGTCCCATTCTGTAATTTCGTGCGACGATAATGTGCTGGTTAGATTCCAGCCATATTCCAGCTAAACGCTCTGCTTCTTTGTAATTCATTCCATCAATCTAGGCCTAAATGAGGGTAGGACTCCAGAGTGTGAAGAACTAGAACTTATGACCTTTATAGAGTCAAAGTTCAGTAATCATAATCCCATTTTCAATAGTGGCCTCAGTACCCGTTACAAGTGGCCAGTTGTTTTTGGTATGTCCAAAAGGGAAATCTACAATAACAGGAACGCCTTTATCTTTAAAGTGTTTTGCAAGCGTATTCTCTATACTCAATCCCCACTTGGTTTCGTGGTCGTGGATGTCTGAAAAAGTACCAAGTACTACTGCCTGTAATTCATCAAAAGCACCTTTGCGCTTTAAGGCTAACAACATTCTATCAATATGATAATGGTATTCATCCAAGTCTTCAAGGAACAGTATACAATGCTTCAAATCGGGAAGCGATTTTGTACCATAGATGCTGTAAATCACACTTAAGTTACCAGCAATAACGGTCCCTTTTAGAGAAAGTGCAGCGGATTGTAGGACCACGGATTGCTTACCTGTTGATAGTAGTTCAAACGTTTGCTGCAGATGTTTAGGATCTGTTAGAGCAAAAGAGATAGGCATCGGAGCATGTATAGCGGGTATTCCATGCTGGTTTGCATGGCATAGAAAAGTGGTGAAGTCAGAAAACCCTATGAGCCATTTAGGTGCCAATTTAAGTGCCTCCCAATTGACGTCATCTACAATTTCCGCACTACCATAACCTCCACGAATATTCCATATTGCACGAACATCGTTATGCTCTATCAGATGATTAAAGGCATTAATCCTCTCCTCAACACTCCCGGCTACTTGTCCATCCTTTTTTAAAATAGAAGAATGGAAATAGCATTGATATCCAGCTGCTTCGATATGTTTTTTTGCGGTATCCACCATTTCCGTTGTAGCGAACCGCGCTGTCGCACTAAGCCCAATGACATCTCCGGGGTTTAAAAGTGCTGGAATTCTTTGTTTCATAGGGGAAAATTAGCACATAAAACCTCACTATCTTAGCGGTATCAATTAAAGCTTTACAAGTACGCATGAGTACAAAGAAAAAAATCTTGGTAACGGCAGCTTTGCCATATGCCAACGGTCCCATCCATATAGGACACCTAGCGGGGTGCTACTTGCCTTCAGATATCTATGTAAGGTACCTGCGAATGCGTGGTCGAGATGTAAAGTTTGTTTGTGGTTCTGACGAGCACGGTGTGCCGATCACTATTAAAGCGAAAAAAGAAGGCATCACCCCCCAGCAGGTAGTTGATCGTTACAATGGAATGATGAAGACCGCATTCCAGGAATTCGGAATTAGTTTTGATCATTATTCTCGTACCTCTAGTGAGCAACACCATAAAAATGCTAAGAATTTTTTCGTAAACCTATATAACAAGGGTGCACTCGAGGCAAAGGAAACAGAGCAGTATTATGATCCTGAGGTTGGGCAATTTTTAGCTGATCGTTACATTACTGGTGAATGTCCTAAATGTCACAACACAGAGGCCTACGGTGACCAGTGCGAAAGCTGCGGAGCCTCTCTAAACGCTACAGACCTTATCCATCCTAAGAGTGCTTTATCAGGAGCTGTTCCGGAGATGAGAAAAACAACCAATTGGTTCTTACCCCTAGATAAACTCTCTGGAGATTTACGTGAGTTTTTGGAGTCTAGAGAAGATTGGAAACCAAATGTAATAGGCCAGTGCATGAGCTGGTTAAATGCTGGAGACGGACTACAACCACGTGCAATGACACGCGATCTAGATTGGGGTGTTCCCGTCCCGATCGAAGGAGCAGAAGGCAAGGTCATGTATGTTTGGTTTGATGCTCCGATAGGCTATATCTCTGCCACTCAAGAGCTACTTCCTGATGATTGGGAGGACTATTGGAAAGGAGAAAATGCTGAAATTATCCACTTCATAGGTAAGGACAACATTGTCTTTCACTGTATTATTTTTCCAGCTATGCTCCAGCAACATGGTGGATACGCAATGCCAAAGCAGGTACCTGCAAACGAATTTTTGAATTTAGAAGGTAGAAAACTTAGTACGTCTAAAAACTGGGCAGTTTGGCTTCATGAGTATCTAGCAGACTTTCCTGGTCAACAAGATGCGCTACGTTACGTTTTAACGGCGACTATGCCAGAGACAAAGGACAATGACTTCACTTGGGCCGATTTTCAGCAACGCAATAACAGTGAGTTGGTTGCCGGCTTAGGTAATTTCGTAAATAGAGTAATGGTCCTGACGGACAAGTATTACAGCGGATTAGTTCAAAATCCGGGTATCCTTACTGAACAAGATCATATCGCACTTGCATCTATGACTCAATATGGACGTCGAATAGCGAAGGCAATAGAAAATTTTAAATTTCGTGAAGCTATTAGCGAAGCTATGAATGTAGCTCGTTTAGGTAATAAATATCTGCAAGAACAAGAGCCATGGAAAGTGTACAAGTATGATCCTGAAAGGGCAGGTGCTGTTTTGTATGTAGCAACTCAAATTACGGCAGTCCTTTCTGTTGTTTTTGAGCCATTTTTGCCGACTACGTGTGAAAAGTTGCGTAGCATGTTAAATATTCATGGTTCCCCAGAATGGTTGATGGCTGATCAGGAGATGATCGTCCCACCAGGAACACAACTCGGCAAAGCTCATTTACTCTTTGCAAAAGTGGAAGATGAGCAAGTTGAGGTTCAACGTGCTAAATTAAAGGCATCTGCGAAAATGCAAGAAGAAGAAAAACAAATGATTGTAGAAAAATTCACCCATAATCCTCAGAAGGAGGATATTAGTTTCGATCATTTCATGGGAATGGACCTACGTGTGGGGACTATTCTCGAGGCGGAACGCGTACCGAAAGCGGATCGTCTTTTGAAATTCCTAGTAGACACAGGCTTGGATCAAAGGACTATTGTTTCTGGTGTTGCTGAACATTTTTCTCCAGAACAGATGATCGGTAAGCAGGTCACCATACTAATGAACCTGCCGCCAAGAAAAATAAAAGGTGTGGTTAGTCAAGGTATGTTGCTAATGGCTGAAGATGCAGATGGTGCATTGCGAATAATGACTCCTGAAAACGGAACTGATAGTGGAGCCGTTATTGGATAAAGTGTTGGCTCCGTAGTTCAACGAATAGAATGCAGGTTTCCGGAACCTGAGATAAGGGTTTGATTCCCTTCGGAGCTACTAGGATCCCCTCTTGAATTTATTTTAAGAGGGGATTTCTTTTAAACTAACGAGTCTAGTGTAACTATTGGGCATAAAAAAGGCCTCTACTTTTCAGCAGAGGCCTGTAAAATCTTCGATATAAACTTAGAGCTGAGTTACATTTACAGCGTTTAATCCCTTTTTTCCTTCTTTTAATTCGTACTGAACTTGATCACCTTCTTCGATTTGGTCAACCAAACCTGTAACGTGCACGAAGTATTCAGTGCTTGAATTGTCATCTTTAATAAAGCCAAATCCTTTGTCTGTATTAAAAAACTTTACTGTTCCTTGATTCATGATAATTTTTTATGAACGACAAATCTATGCTTTAATATTCAAGTCATAACTATAAATAACAAACTAATTTATATAAACATTCTCTTATTCGTCGTGTAACCCGCTGTTAAAGAGCAATTAGCATAGATGATGATAGGCCAGTAGGAGATAAAATTCGAATCAAATAGCCTCCTGAAGGCAGTTTTTCGACATGATTTTCACCCATTTTACCCTGAATTGAAAGAATTAATTGTCCATTTAAGGAGTAAATATTAATTCTAGCAGACTCTTTCAGTGCTATTATGACCGGCCCATTCGTTGGATTAGGGTAAATAGCATACTCTATTGAGTTGGATTCTCCTATAGAGATTTGTGTAGGACTGTATACATTTAAGTTAACGATGCTATTCTTATAGTATACATTTCCTGAACTATCAATTACAATAGAATCGCAATATGTATCGCTACAGTGGATGGTTCCGGTGGCGGTCTGCATTGATGCAGAAACGGTTAAGCACAGTGGAAAGATTCCTGCTTGGGTGTATTGATGAGATGGGAAAGGGCCAATTCCTGTTGTGCCGTCACCAAAGTCCCACAAGTAATTCACGCTTCCCATTGCGGTGTATTGTGAATCTATAGTAGAACTATTGTACAGAACTATTTGACCATTTCCAGTGAGGACGGAATCAAAATAAAAGGAAGCATCACAACCACTTGCTGCTGGTCCGCCGCCATTGGAGGTCGTAGAGTCGCAAATAAGGAAAGGAGCGGATATATTGAACACGGACGGAGTTATTGCCATCCCATATTGAAAATTGTGAATGAGCCAAAGTCCCGAACAACTGTCTTGCGTCTCAATGCTAATAGTGCCGAACTGGCTACCAAAGGTGACGGAATCTGAATAGTTTCCATTCGCATCTGTAAGTAATGTTAAACTAACTGACTGCGAGTTACTTGATGAGTCGGAAATAAATACAGGATAATTGGCCACTCCTAAGCCTGTACTTGAGTCTACTACTGACCCCGTTATATGGGCAATAAATACAACTTGTGCATGCATTCCTGTGGCACAAAAAAGCACAAAAGCCAGTATTCTTAATCTCATAAGGAGGTATTTGTATCAAATATATACTTTTAGTTTTTGTCATAAATTCATTAAAGAGGTTCGTATCTTTATACCCTTGAAAAAGGGTTATTAGCTCAGTTGGTTTAGAGCGCTGCCTTGACAGGGCAGAGGTCACCGGTTCGAATCCAGTATAGCCCACAAGGAAGAGCCTTCACAAATTCTGTGAAGGCTTTTTTATTTCATTAAGTGAATGCAGTTGTAATATAACAGGTGTCAAGGAAGCTAAAACAAACTTTGTATTAGAAGAGACCTCCTAGCTAACCCCCGTATAAAATTCCAAATCAAAGTGCTAACTTCCTGAGATGTCAAATAAGATTATCCATGCGATCTCTGGCCCTAGAAATATAAGTACTGCACTCATGTATAGCTTCTCGCAACGTGAAAATTGCGCAGTATTTGATGAGCCTTTTTATGGCAAGTACTTGTTTGATAATCCACGGTTAGACCACCCAGGGGTTGAGGAAACTTTGGAGAGCTGGCCAACGTCCGCTAGAGCAATATTGGCGAGAATTGAAACTTTAGCGTCTTTATCAAGTGAGGTGTATCTTAAAAACATGGCGCACCACATGGTCAATGAAGATTGGAAATGGGCTGCAAATGCTGTACACATATTTTGGATAAGACACCCCCGAAAAGTTATTGCATCCTTTTCAAAAGTAATTCCAGATCTCAAGGCAACCGACATAGGACTGACTCAGGAGTTAGAGCAATGGAGCATCGTTCAGCAGTTTAACGGGCCAAGCATCATTGTGGATACAGATGAGATGTTGAAAAACCCCAAACGTACCATGCCTATAATCTGTTCGGCTCTAGGTATTTCGTGGCAAGAGTGCATGCTACAATGGCCTCCAGGAGAGAAGGAATACGATGGTCCCTGGTGGCCACATTGGTATAATAACGCGCACAACTCGACTGGTTTTGGTCCTCCAAAAGACATGCCAGCCAGGTTGGATTTGAAATATGAGAAAATAGTAGAGGAATGCCTTCCGGCATATAGGTCACTTTTTAAGAATAGATTAAAACTAGAGTAACATGCTACAAGAGTTCGACGCGCGAAATACAGAAATAAAGGTTTGGATAGGTGATGGATTAGTTTCAAGAAAAGACGCTAAAGTTTCTGTTTTTGACAGCTCAGTTCAAGGTGGAGATGCAGTTTGGGAGGGTTTGAGAGTTTATGAGCAGGGAATATTTTGTTTAGAAAAACACTTAGATAGATTAGAAGATTCAGCACATGCCATGGATTTTGTAGAGATCCCACCTCGTTCGTTTATTAAGAATGCTATAAAGCAAACTTTATTAGCGAACGGTATGCATAAAGACACTCATATTCGTTTGACATTGACGAGAGGGGAGAAGATAACCTCAGGAATGGATCCACGCTTAAATCAAAGTGGCCCTTTACTGATCGTACTGGCCGAGTGGAAACCTCCGGTGTACGACAACACTAAAGGAATACGAATTATGACCAGTGCTATTCGTAGAAACAGCCCTATGCATTTAGACTCCAAAATTCATCATACTAATCTGATTAATAACATTTTAGCGAAAATCCAATCGAATTATGCTGGGGTGGACTCCGCGCTAATGCTAGATAACCTGGGATTTATTGCGGAGATGAATGGAACCAATATTTTTATGATAAAAAACAATGAGTTGATTACCCCCACTGCTGATGCTTGTTTACATGGTATCACCCGTGCTCTTGTTATAAAATTGGCAAGGGAAAATGGCATACCGGTATTAGAGAGAAATGTATCGTTGACAGAGTTATATGCAGCAGATGAGGCATTTGGAACAGGTTCTATGGGGGAATTGACGCCTATTAATGAGGTTGATGGACGAACGGTACGGAACAGATCGAATTCAAAGTTGACGCAACATTTAATTGGCCTTTTTAACGAAAGTCACCATAGATGGAGTGTTAAAATTCATGATCTTTAACCCAACCTATTAAATTAATGACGTCAACGCTCATAATCAATATGAAGAAAATTATCATTCTGCTTTGCTTTCTCTTTGGAGCAACGTCCTACGCACAGATTAATATCTCTGGCTGTATTGAAAATCTCCCTGATTCTATTTCTTCCGTAAAAATCGCCTACCTGAAAGGAAATGGTCTTGCAGTAAAACAAGATTTCCAAATAATTAAGGGCTGCTTTAGCGCCCCATGGGAAAATGAGGAGCGCGGTATTTTCATCGTGTATCTAGATCCACAACATTCCTTTGATGTCGTTATCTCTGATGCAGATCTAAATGTAGAAATAGACTACAACGACATCCAGAATGCCGTTAGAGAAGGACCTGGTAATGACGAATTTGCATTATTCAAACAATTCCTCTCCAGTCAGCCTGAGCAGGAGGCCATCCGTACTCATTTGATTGGGGTTAGAGATCTGGCATTGAGAGAATTTATGCTACCTCAGATGTTGCCATTGAATCCGGATACGAATGTGTATTGGCTTCGCGATCATTTTTGGGCGTATACCAATTTAACCTCTCCGAGTACACTGATCAATCCGTTCTTTGAGAAAAATAGGGACTTATATTTTGAGCGAGTATTAGGTCATGATCCAGATACCGTGATTAAGCACTTAAAGAAACTTTTCAATGAACCTATGAATGATCAGGTCAGGAAAGTACTTGTCTCTATGGCTACCTATAATTATGAAACATCGAAATTCATGGGTGAAGACAAGGTGTTTGTATGGTTGGCGCAGACTTTCTACAACGCCGGATTCGCCGATTGGATGTCAAAGGATGATTTGGCAAAAATTAAGGAAAAATCAGATGGACTCTCCTCAGAGTTGATTGGAAACCCAGCGCGAGATTTTGCCTTTGACACACCTGATAAAGGAAGGATTAAACTTTCAGAGGTAGAGGCTACAGTTACTATTCTATACTTCTGGGACAGTAATTGCGGTCACTGTAAAAAAGAAACTCCCAGATTAAAAGATCTCTATGATGACTATAAAGAACGCGGAGTTCAAGTGATCGCTATTACGCTAGAGAACGAATTCTCAGATTGGAAAAAATATATTGCCGAGCATGAATTAGATTGGATTAACGGGTTTGAGAGTGACTTTGAACGTCCAAATTTCCTATGGTACTATTATATACCATCAACTCCCAAGAAGTTAATCTTAGATAGTAATAAGATGATTATTGGAAAGAATCTAGATATAGAGACTACGCTTAGAACATTTCTGGACGATTATCTTTCTGGTTTAGAGCTGTAAAAAAAAGCGCCCATTGGGCGCTTTTTTTAGATTTGAACGATCGATTTATTTTGATGAACCGCAGGCTTTGTTTTCTGAACAACATGCTTTCTTTGGCTCGACTGCAGCTACTTTATCATCCTTTTTCGGATGGCACTTAATACACTCCTTGCCCTCAGCGGAAGCTGTTGCACAGCAAGATTTTATCTCTTTCTTAGCACTGTGATCGCACTGTTCCGTACAAACATGCTTCTCTTGCGTTGTTGGTTGCTCTTGCGCGTGTGAAACGACTGTAGTACAAGCCAATACGACGGTTAAAATGAGTTTTTTCATGATAATTAAGTTTTTATACTCTATAAAGTTAGTTAAATCTACTTAACATCCTCATTGTCTGTTCGAATATGTTCTTATTTTTGCAGTAAGGAATTGAAAACAGACAAAATGAAAAAAGTATTGGTAATTGCGATTGCAGCAGCTTTGACATTGTCAAGTTGTGTAAGCAAGCAAAAGTATGTAGAGCTTGAAGAAGTACAAAATGCGACTTCTGATAAACTCAGCAACACTAAGATGGAACTAGCAGCAGCAACAGCAGCTAAGAATGCACAATCTGCAGAGTTGGCAGCGTTACGCGCACAATCTTCTGCGTTGATGTCGCAAGTTGGTGATTTGACTCGCATGAGCGCTACTAGTGCTCAAAACATGGAAAGAACACTGGAGAGTATCAATGAGAAGGATGTAACGATCACTCGCCTGCAAGATGCGGTTACTCGTAAAGACAGTGTTACCCTAGCCTTAGTGACTTCGTTGAAAGGTGCTTTAGGAGATTTGAACGATCAAGACATTCAGATCAGTGTTGAGAAAGGTGTGGTATATGTAAATCTTTCGGATAAGTTGATGTTCCGTCCAGGATCTGACTACGTTAGTAAAGAAGCAACAGCAGTTCTTGGAAAAGTAGCTAAAATCATGAATGCCAAGCCAACGCTTGAAATTCTAGTTGAAGCCCATACTGATACTGATCCAATTGCAACTGCATGTGTGAAGGACAATTGGGAGCTAAGCGCTCGTCGTGCAACGAACATTGTTCGTGTACTTCAAAACGATTTCAGCATCGCTCCTGAACGTATGTCTGCTGCAGGTCGTGGTGAATATGTACCAGTTGCTTCTAATGATACACGCGAAGGTCGTGCAGCAAACCGCCGCACACGTATCGTTGTTCTTCCTAAATTGGATGAATTCAATAAGATGATAGAAGAAGGCTTGAAATAGTCCTTTTACTTTTAGATATTAAAAAGCCCGATGTGAAAACATCGGGCTTTTTAATATCTAAAAATCAAGGTGATTTATGGGCATACTGCGCGCGTAACAGTCAAGTATGCACCAGTGGAAGAAATAGTGGAATCTAGGATACCAGCGTCCACACAAGTATCCATAGCTATAGTCTCAGTTGGATTGCTAGTATTTACCTCCCATGCAAATCCATCCCAGGTATAGTTATCTGCAATAACATCACAATCACAAGTTCCTGTACAGGAAACGGTCAGAAAGCCAATGACGGATAAAAATAGTAGCGTTTTTTTCATAATTATATAATTTATGGTATTCAATGAAGCTCAAAATACTAAATAATACCGAAAGGAGCGCATTGCCTTGTAACTCTATTGAACCCAGCTGTTTGGAGCGTAAGGAAGGTCCGCACTTTCTGCCACGCGATCTACGATGTCTGTGACACTCGTTTTCTCGGTTGTTTTACCTGCTTTGATTGTCCCTCCCAAGATTAAGAATGGTACATGTGTGTCATAGGTATATCCAGAGCCGTGAGTGGATCCATAAGGGCCGTAGAATATACAATTAGGCTGAAGTGTGAATACGACATCTCCACTAAACCTACTCTGGTGTCCTTGATTGAGCAATTTTATTAATTCGTCGTCTGACCCTATGCGAATCTGCTCAGCGGAGTAGGCATGTGCAAATGGGTCCATTCCTTCAACGATCAACGTAATAGGTAAGACAGATTCTTTTGCCCAGTCATTGAGAAATATATGATGATTGATGATCTTCCCTACCGCACTTTGAATACCTAGTCTTTCTTCAATCTGGTCATTTAACTGTGAGAGTACATCCGCATTTTGATAGTTCTGTACCTCATAACCAAAATTACGGAGATGGTTGGGGTTCTCGCTTGCGCCGTGATCGGATGTGAGGTAGAGAATATAATTCTGACGACCTACTTTACGGTCTAGTGTCTTAATTAATTCGCCCAATTGTACATCAAGTTTTAGGTACATGTCATGAACCTCTCTAGATCTAACACCCCAGGTGTGTCCTGCATAATCAGGAGAGGAGAAACTAACACCTAAAAAATCGGTATCCTCGTCCTTTCCTAGGTCTTCCTCCTGTATCAATTCTTTGGCCATATCTAACACCATCTCATTACCAATAGGCGTGTTTTTTAAGACATTTAGCCCTTTCGTATCTACTAAATATTCGAGGTCGTACGGAAAGCTAGCCGTTCCTCTATTCAATTTAGGCTCATAGGGGTTTTCATCAGGCAGACTTTCTTCATACTTACGCGCTGCCAGATCAAGCTTCCAACCTTTCTTCATGAGACCTAGTGCCTTTTCTTTTCCGTTGTAAGATTTCACATAGGAAGGTAAATTTGGCATATAATAGGTACTGGTCACAAAGTGCATATTGTTGTCCAACCAGAATGCTCCATCAGCTAATTGTCCTGCGGGTAATATGGCACCCCGATCTTTAATGGAAACTCCAAATGATTTGCCACGCCCATTCGTATGTAGCTTAATTCCATCAGAAAAAGTTAAAGTACGTAAGTTCTTAGGAGATCTTCTGCTGCTATATTCAACGGTTCCAACAGGACGAACCGTTGTGTCCTCAACGCAATACATTTCGTAATTACTCCGTGTGTCTAGCCAGTCATTAGCCACAATACCGTGGTACTTAGGAGTAGTTCCAGTGGAAATACTGGCATGCCCTGGTCCAGTGTATGTGGGGATATAGTTATAGTGGGTATTAGAGTATTGAAACCCACTATCCAAAAGAATACGGAAACCTCCGTCTTTTTCAAATTGATGCTGAAACCGCTGCAGGTATTCTGCACGCATTTGGTCTACCACGACTTGAACAACTAGTTTAGGCTGGGCCCAGAGTCCAGTACTTACGAGACAGAATAACGCTGCTCCAAATCCGATTTTTCTATATTCACTTCTTCCCATAGTTCCATTTCAGCCTCCAATTTGGCCTTCTTTTGTTCGTACTTAGGATAAAACTCTGTGTCTTTCATCAACTCAATATAGCCATTGGCATCTGCGAGTTGATCGTCCCATGTTTTGATCTGTGCTTCTAAGTTTTCGATTTCTTCCTCAACGCGTTCTAACTTCTTGGTTAAGTTACGTTTATGTTTGTCAAGTTGCTTACGGTCCTTATAACTAACTCCGTCTTCATCTACCTTTTTCGCTTCAGATTTTTTTGCCTTAGCCACAGCAGTTTTAGCCTCGACTTCACGCATGTTTTCCAGCTTACGCTGTTCCAAATAGAATTCAATACCGCCCAGTAAAGTTTTGACCTCGTGGTCTCTAAACTCTATAGTTTTAGTTACTAGGCCTTCCAAGAACTCTCTATCATGACTTACCACGAGCAAGGTACCATCAAACCCCAGCAGGCTCTTTTTAAGAACATCTTTACTATTCATGTCGAGATGATTAGTGGGCTCATCCATGACTAAGAAATTAATAGGCTGTAGTAAAAGCTTACAAAGTGCAAGTCTACCTCGCTCACCACCACTGAGTACCCTGACTTTTTTATCAGCGTCTTCACCTCTAAACATAAAAGAGCCTAAAAGACTTCTTGCATTCTTGCGCATATCCTCAGGTGAGGCATCCTCTATAGTTTGAAGCGTGGTTCTATCACCGTCCAACTCATCAGCTTGGTCTTGCGCAAAATAACCTACTTGTACGTTATGACCCAGTTCCATGGTCCCTTCTGCGGTGATTTCTTTCAGTAAGGCTTTTACCAGAGTAGATTTTCCTTGACCATTTTGTCCAACAAACGCAACTCTATCGCCACGTTCAACTTCTAGATTTACACCACGTAACACCAGCTTATCTCCATAACTCTTGCTGACTCCTTCCGCTTTCGCCACTACTTTTCCACTACGAGGGGTAGGCTGAAATTTGAAATTCATAGAGGAAGTATCCTCTTGATCGAGTTCAATTCGATCCATTTTATCGAGCTTCTTTATGAGGCTTTGGGCGAATGATGCTTTACTGGCCTTCGCTCGGAAACGTTCAATTAATTCTTCGGTTTGTTTGATTTCCTTGGCTTGGTTCTTGGCTGCAGCAATTTGCTTTTCACGAATCTCAGCCCTGAGACTTACATACTTTGAATAGGAAGCATTAAAATCATACGACTTACCCATTGAAACCTCGATGGTTCTGTTGGTCACATTATCTAAGAATGTTCTATCATGACTTACGACCATTAGCGTTTGACTACTTTCCCCTAAATGCTTCTCTAGCCACATGATACTCTCAATATCTAGGTGGTTGGTGGGTTCATCAAGCAGTAACAGTTCCGGTTTCTGTAGGAGTAATCGAGCCAATTCCGCTCGCATTCTCCAACCCCCTGAAAAAGTATTCAATGGTTGGTCAAATACCTCTGGAACAAACCCTAGACCTTTCAATACAAGCTCCACATCGGCGTCTAAACTATCACCACCTAACATGCCGAAACGTTCGCTTAAATCGCTAATCTCACTTATGAGCTGCCCATAACTGTCACTTTCGTAGTCTGTACGGACAGCGAATTCGGCGTTTATTTCTTCAATTCTGACGTTTATTTTCTCAACTTCTTCAAATGCACTACGGGCAATCTGTACGATTGTTTTGTGCATATCCATCTTGAGATCCTGCCGTAAAAATCCAATGCGAACTTCTTTTGCCATACTCATGGATCCCGCGTCTAGCGCGTAATCACCTGCAATTAGTTTTAATAGAGTTGACTTTCCGGCTCCATTTCTACCCACTAAACCTATGCGGTCTCCGGGGTTAATTTGGAATCCTATTTCGTCAAATATTGCGCGTCCCCCGAAAAATAACGAGGCTTTGTTTAGAGCTAAAATCATCGTGACAAAAGTATCAAATAAGCTCCTCTGGACTCTGTATTTTTGAACTATTCATTTAGACTTTATTTCACATGATAAAAGGAACCAAAGTATACTCAATTACGAAGAGTAAATGTCCGCGTTGTATGGAGGGCGATATCTATCAAGAGAAGAATCCATATAAGTTTAAAACCATGATGGATTTCAATCCTAGGTGCAAGGTATGCGATCAAAATTTTGAGCCTGAGCCAAATTTTTACTATGGTGCTATGTATGTGAGTTATGGCTATACAGTAGCTTTATTCGTGGCTGTATATGTTGTTTTTTCAATGTTCCTCGATTGGGAGATGTGGCCTACCATTGGCGCTCTTGCACTGATATTGATACTGTTTGCACCGCTGATTTTCAGAACCGCTAGAACGACTTGGTTGTCATTGTTCGTCTCCTATGACAGGAATATCAGGAAGAAGCCTTAAATCGGCTAGGAAGACACTCCTCTAGTAATTCGCTGCCATACAAGAAGTGTTCTACCAACACCTTGGCTAGCCAAGGTGTCATAAGAACTGCCCTACTTCCCATACCGTTGAAGATCCAGGTGTGTTGCAGGTGCTCATGAGGCCCTACCATGGGGCGTCTATCCTTGGTAGCAGGACGAATACCTGCTGTGTGATTAATGGTTTGTTTAGTACCTAGCCAAACAGAGTTCATATGCTCTTCCAGCTCTAAGCGTTTATCTGCCGTAGGGCCATTTTCAAATCCGTCCCAGGCATAAGTTGCTCCCACGGAACATTCTTTATTTTGCTCGCCAAGCATGAAATATCCTTGGTGTATGCACTCATTACCTATATCTCTATCGAGCTTAATCCTTAGGATTTCCCCTTTAACTGGGGCGAATCCATTTTGTGCTATCTCTCCTTTACCAATAGCCAACTGTGCTCCTTGGCATGATATAATACCATGGGCACGAAGCCCATCATATTCGACTCCTTCGTCGTCCCTAATGACTTTGGACCAATCAAACTTTTCTTTGCTGTAGTACCCCTGAGTGTCGAGCTGAGTTGCTACGGCTTTTGTCATTGTATTAACATGTAAGCGTCCTGTTCGTTTCATCATCGCAGATCCATGATGACCTATGACACCCTCTGGTAGTGGAGCAATAGTATCCTCCATGTAAGAAGCAAACGCTTTATTACTAGTTAATCCAAGCCAATTATTTTGCTCTCCCGAGCTGTGAAAAACACGTCGTATGGGAATTGACTGATAAAAAGAGGCCTTACTCCATTGCTCCATAGATGGATATAGGGTGGCCAATTCCTCCATCATCTCGTCAGCATGCCAGACCTTTTTAAGTCGTTTAAGCACTATAGGATTCCATAGACCAGCTGCTACGTTGGAACTTAAGTTCTGCTCTGGACAATCGAACAGTTGCACTGCGGCGCCATACTTCATCAAAGTATAACTGAGTACGCTTCCTGAAATACCTCCACCGACAATAATGTAATCTACATGTTTCATAAAAAAAAACTCCCGCTACTAGGTAACGGGAGCTGCTAATGACCTTGTTGTTGTGATACCTATTAGTAGGTCCACATATCATGTTCCTTATTACGGAGCTCCTCTTTAATTGCGGCAGCTTCCAATAATTGTGACATCGCACTGTTTCTCTTGTACTCTGAAATAGTTCTGTCGTAAACGTTGTCCATTTTAGTGATCACTGCGTTGAATTTTCGAAAATGCATAATTTGATCGAACGTCAAACGTTGGTTGTTGTTTTTCTCATTGTAAGCAATTGAAGTGGCCATTGCGTAACGAGCATCTGGGAACCAAATCCAAAATGGATTATAGGTTAAAGATGGGTTACGTGGATCCTTAACTTCAGGAGCTATTCCAATAATTCTATTTTTGAGTTCGCCACGTTGTTTGTCAAAATACCAATCACTTTTCAAATGATACGCTACGACACCGTTTGCCTTTATGGAGATAGTATCTATAGCTAATGGAGGTCCAAAAGGATCATCAGGATTAGGTATTGTATCGTATTGTTCAATTAGCCCGCGTACTTCTTCCATAGTAAGAGGAAGTTCAAACTTATCATCTCTGAAGAGCTCCGTGATCGTGTTCTCTGTAAGAATACCATCTATTAAAACATCCCAGAGCGCTTTGCGATCAGGCATAGGCTTGATAGGGAAGTACAGCGGTAGGTTAATCTTTTCACGTAAGTCTATACGTTCCCAGTGACGTTCAGACCACAACATATCGTCTTGACGTAAAAAAGGGTAAGGTACAACACGGTTATTGCGGTAGTGCTTCGAACCCTCCGGTATAATACCATCATCAGATGGATCAAGCACTTGTGCTTGAGCAGTACTTAGGGATAAACCCAAAGCAAGTACTACCATGAAAAACGCTTTAATTTTTAACATATTAGTTTACGTCAATTGTGATAGCCGAAACCTTCGGCTTCATGCCTTTAGCTGTTTTAGCTTTTATATTTCTGAAAATAATCGTGGTACCGGGCTTTACTTTGTCAAGTGCAGCTCTTGCGCCAGAAGAAAGCGTAGCACCTTGACATGTAAAAGGTGCATATGGAGAAATGATGACCTCAAATTGCTCTACAATCAGTGGGAGTTCAAAATCAAAGTTGACAAACTTTGCTTCGACTTTAACTTTCTTCAGAAGATTAGCGGACATGATACCATCTGTCTTGCCAAACACGGAACCAGCAGCATCAGGTAGATTTTTAACCCGGAAAACTTTATTTCCCATCTTTTTTGTATCGTCACCCTCTTTCACAGCAACTGAAATTGTAAGCTCACCACCGCTATTACGAGTGACATCGGCTATATATCCATCACCAGATTTCTTTACGCCTGTGCCTGTAACAATCAATTTAGAAGGATCTACACCTGGAACAGAAACCTCAAGTGGATTATCTACACCGCGATACAGTACATTCATTTTAGTAGGTGAGATCACTACACTTGGGGGAGCTACGTTAAACATTCCTTCAACAGCGAATACTTTTTCTTCACCATTTTGTGTTAATCGAATTTCTCCATTCCATATGGTTTCTCCAACCTTATTTGCAGGGAAGCGGACTTTGGCTACACCACCTACAATATCTTCAGCGGCTAATTCTACCCCATTGATAAAAACTGTAGGCTCCTGGGTGTCGTCAAACGCTGCCAGGAAAACGTCAGCTTCGTATTCGCCGCCTTGAGTTACATAAGTACTCTTAGGCATTACTACTGTTCGTACACCAGTAAATTTCAAATCTGATTTACTAATATTCGCTTGCAAGTAATCAATAACGTTGGCTTCGGAAGTTCGGATATCAGACTGCATTTTGGTTAAAAACGTTAATACAGAAATTAGAGGATAGTGCTCAAACTTTGATTGCTCCCAGCTGATGGTAGCTCCGTCATCTAAATGATCGCTAAAGTCGAATGTAGTATTCAATGAATTAGTTAAAAGGTTGTTGTCTGAGGTTTGAACCTTTAAGAAATCCCTATAATCACTCAAGCTGTTCTTAAGTTCAGTCCCGTGCTGCTCAACGATAAAGTAATTTGGAGATGTTTCAAGGTCATCCATCTTTTTAGGCTTGCCTTCATCTCCACTTTCTTCATCAGAACCACCACTCCGTTCAATGACCTCTGCTTTAATGTCATCTATTTTAGAGTACATGGACTCTGCTCTAGATTTAACTTCATTTGCTTTGTCTCTCCAAGGGCCAGCTTTTACTGGATTCTCAGCAGCAGCAGCTTCAAAAGCCGCATAGATATTTGCATTTTGTTTTTCAACCGTTTCAATCGATGCCTCTTGACCTATCATCACCTCGTAAAAGGCATCCATAACTTCTCTGGATACATTTAACGCTAGTAACGCGGTCAACACGAGGTACATCATGTTGATCATTTTTTGACGCGGTGATAATTTGCCTCCTGCCATTGTAGTCTTTTTTCGGGTTTAGTAGTCTAAATTTCTAGGACAGATTATTTACCCATGGCGGTTAACATACCACCGTAAACGCTATTCAAAGTAGCAAGGTTTCCTTTCAGGGAAGCCAGCTCAGCCACTAAACCTGATGCATTTTCAGATGCACCACTTAATTTCTCCATTACATCATTTTGACGCTCTACTTGAGATGTCGCATTCTCTAATTGGACGGAGTACAAAGCATTTAGGCTTTCCATGTTGTTTGCAGCATGGTTAAGTTGTTCTGAATATTTAGCAGTTGCACCAGCGGCATCTACTGCACCAGATAACGATCCTGCAGTTTCACTTAAACTTCTCATACCATCACCAAGGCGAGCGATAAGTTCTGCATCAACACCGCCATTTTCCAGGGCATTGTCTAGTTGTTCAGATACACTTAAAGATCTGGATCCATCACCCGTTGCGAGTTCAGGATATACTAATGACCAATCATAATCCTCTCCAGGTTTTTCGAAGGCGGAAAACAAGAAAATAACAGCTTCAGTACTCAAGCCAAGAACAAGCATGATGTTAGCTCCTTCCCAGTGCATGATTTTGAACATTGCACCTGTAATAACTACTGCGGCTCCAATACCATAGAGCTTAGCCATAAAATTCTTAAATCCTTTTCCGTTTACGTCAATTAGAGCCATAATCTTAGTTGTATTGTTTAGTATTTAGTTTAAGTGATCGTATTCTTCTTTCTAAAAGTCTTTTAAGTCTCTTCCTAAGAAACTCTGTACCGTTCTGAAACCAATATAACTTTTTGCAGTGTCTTGGTATTCATAATCCCGTGATCCTAGCTGAAGGAAGAAAGCAACATCTTTCCAGGAACCACCACGAATTACTTTGCGTTTCATAGTTTCACTTTCTTCTTCGAATGCATTGTACTGTAACTCAGGAGCTACATCACTAGCGAATGCGTAGGATTGTACATCAAAAGAGGTCGAAGTCCATTCGCTTACATTACCTGACATACAATATAGATTGTATCCATTAGGAGAGTAGGCAGTCGCTTTCACAGGATAAAAACCACCGTCTGCAGTTAGGTTACCTCTACGAGGCTTGAAATTAGCTAGGTAACACCCAGCGCTATTAGTTGCGTAAGGACCTCCCCACGGGAAAGTAGTAAGTTCTTCACCACCGCGAGCTGCATATTCCCATTCTGCCTCTGTAGGTAGACGGAAATCGTGCTCAATCAGCTCACCAGAACGCTTCAAAAAGTCGCGGCGATACTTACTTCTCCAGTTAGCAAATGCTCTAGCTTGTCTCCAGCTTACGCCTACAACGGGGTAGTCGTCATATGCAGGATGCCAGAAGTATTTGTCATGCATTGGTTCGTTGAAACTATAGGTGAAATCATGTATCCAGACCAAGGTGTCCGGGTAAATATTAATAGTTTCTTTTTCAAAAAATGATGCACGATCTGAACCTGCTTGTGTATCCTTAATGTAATCACGGTAGCTGAACATTTCACCGTCGCCGTCCGCATCGTTGTAATCAAACTCTGCACGGTTCAATTTACTAGCCGCTTTTTGTTTGTTAATCCAGAAGAAAGTATAGTTTAATTGACGTGTGTCAATATGACGATAGCCTAACCATTGTTCTTCAGGAGCTAAGTACATGCTCTCAACTACCTCTGTATATTCAGCTGAAGGATAGCGATTCTTATCCCATTCTAAATAGGGGTCCCAATCTAAGCGACGCATCATGCTGTCTGGATAATTTAAAGCAACATACTCTTGAAAGAATGTTGGGTCTTCCATTTCAGCAAGATCTATGTATTCGAAATCTTCAACTAAGCCTTCCGCCAATCTAGTTCGTGTAATGGAATCTTTAACCCAGCTCACAAATTGACGGTACTCGTTATTTGTGACTTCAGTTTGGTCCATGTAAAATGCAGGAACACTTACCACTTTAGCAGGAGCAGTGTATGCATAAGGCACATCTTCATCATGGTTCCCCATAGTGAATGATCCCTGAGGGATGTAAACCATACCATAAGGCTCACTAGGGTACCAAGTAGGACGATTTTGCACGCCTACCAATTCTCCATGGTCACTACTTCCACAGGAAGCTAAAAAAGCAACGGAGATTAACCCTAAAAGGAACTTCTTCATAATATATCTTTAATTCAACTGTGTTCTAATTTTTAACCAGGGTACTATATTACAAAAATATAGGGTTTCTATAACTGCCTTTCTCTTTCGGTGGTATTTCAATTGTAAAGCAGTATGACATCATGATCTCATGAGATCCACTGCTTGAATTACTTAACGAAGATGTGGTAATGTCGTAGGAATACGTAGCTCTTAGGTCTTTCGTTAACTGGTATCCAGCCATTACAGCGAAGGCATCATTCACACGATAAGTAACGCCTCCCCATAACTGATTATTGTACATAGCCGCAACGTTTAAGTCCAACTGGGTTGTAACTAAATCACTCTTTACCATAATAGCTGGCTGTAAAACAAATCCGTTTTCCAGGTCAAGATCGTATCCTCCCATCAAATAATAATGACGCTGGCCTCTAATCTGAGTTAAACTACCTCCGGATACTGTACCGATTAGATCTTTAGTTTCTAATAATCTTGTACTACTCAGGCCTGTATACCAGTTGTCCGCTCTGAAGTACGCTCCGAAACTTAAGTCAGTAGCCATAGATGAATTACCAAAGCCAACTAAGGAAGGATCATTCATTGTTTGTGGCGGTGCCCAAACCCCAGAGGTAATATTTTTATTTCTAAAGTCAGCTCGTATACCCAGACCAAGAACACCTCCAGCTAAATCCATTTGATAACCGTATCCCACGCCAGCAGTGATGTCTTGAAAGTAACCAATAATATCATTTGAGAAATTCACAGAAAGTCCTCCGTGTAAGAAACTTATAGGAATATTAGCTGAAAAGTTTTGTGTTGTAGGTGCATTCTCAAAACCTACCCATTGCGAGCGATGGGCCGCCGACAGACATATAGCATCCCCTGAGCCAATAACACCCGGGTTGTAAAATATCTTATTATTTGCGAATTGAGTGAACTGCACGTCTTGTTGGCCCCAAAGAGCTGACGAACAGAGAATTGCAAACAATGCAAGGCGGTTTTTCTTCATTTGTAATCGCACTAACGTATTTTGATTGTCGCTAAAGATAGAAAAATTCCTGAGCAGACAACATTTTTTCACTCGAGTTATCAAGCTTTTTGTTGGGCTTTCCACCACCTCTTAGGAATAACACCTTGGAGTGCTTCCTGATAATCTTCTGAGCTGCAAGGCACTAGTTGCACTCTCTCTGCCTGTAAATCACCTTTTGGAATTTCAATCCACCACCGGCCACTGGCTGGACTTTTATAAAAATTCAATTCATCGAATTCGTCCATGAGTACCGTATACTTTTCATAGTCTTTACGTGAGCCAACAGGATAATCGTTGAATCGCAGCGACGTTCCTTCGAAAAAATACCACAGTGCATGGGCACATAAGTGGGCGCTCTGGCCACGCTGGTCTAGCTTGGGATTGTATTCGAATAGACCCAATTGAGAAACAGTATCACTCATTCCTGCATATCGAGTAATTGCACATAACTCAGCGCCCGACAGTCCGTGTGGTGATGTGTAAAAGGTGCCGGGATTATAACTTTGTCGAACAGCATTCATGTCAATACTGACCATGTGAGCGTCTCTTAAATAGGGCTCTACTGAAGCAATGTTATTTTGAACCTCTCCAAGTCTGATAGCGTCGAAGAACAACTTGTCTATTAAGTTTATTTCTTCAGGGTTATTGAAGTAGGTTTGATATGCAAGATTTGTAAAATTGTAAAGATTGTGAGGCTCCTGGAGCACCATATGACTCACATAGCTTTGATGATCAAGTTCCCTCCCTTCGCTTCCTACGTCCAATCGTGCATCTACGGTTACCACGTTCACCATGTGCTCAAGTGCATCGTAGGCTCTATAGTTAGCATAAGTAAGGTCCTGGGAGCCGCCAATAGTGACAACTATAATACCTTTTTCAATCAGTTTGGAGGCGATATTTTGAAGATTGATTAGGGTATCTACGTGGCGTTCCGCCTTGTAAAGATTGCCTAAATCTACTATTTCGAGATCCCAATGTCCGCGATACAGCTGGTAGAGATACGGCCGTATGGCATCTGCAGCACCGTCGCACCCAGCATTTCGATAGGCCCTGCGATCTTCTTGAACGCCAATGATGGCGATTTTCACACCTTCAATCGATGGTATTCCATCGATTTCAGTGTGGCGTTTGATGTGAGAACCTAGTTGGTTCTCATCTAGGACTGGTAAATTAGAGAGCACACTCTCAGGTACAGGACTTAAATGTTCCACGCATTCACAGGTTTATGCGCTCAATTTACCTAGTTATTTGCGCTTAGCTCTCTTTTTTGTTGGGCCTGCAGCAATAAGTTCTTCACAAGCAGCACGGTCCAATTGTTCTGCTTCCTTGTCCTTCGGAATCTTGTAGTTTTTACCGCCAGACTTGATATAAGGGCCATATCTACCTTTCAAAACCTGTATCAACGGTTCTTCTGAAAATTCAGCGATGGTGTTGTTGGCATCGCCAGCCTCTTTTGCTTCAATGACTTTGATGGCGTTTTCTAGACTCACCTCTTCAGGGGTATCGTCAGTAAGGCTATAGAATTTTTGATTCCACATTACATAAGGCCCATATCTACCGACATTAGCTGTTACATCCAAATTTTTAAATTCACCAACAGTTCTTGGGAGAATTTCTTTTCGCAGCGCCATTTCAAGTGTTGCTTCGTAATATCCAATACCGTGCGGTAATTTTTTGAATCTTGGTTTTGTTTCTTCGTCGCCATCTCCAAACTGAAAGACAAATCCGTAACGTGCGAGTTTCACGTAAATAGGCTCCTTAGTTCCAGGCTCTTCTCCCAACAAGCGGCTTGCCCGCGCATTTTCAGGAGCATTTTCAATCAGTGGATGGAATTCGCCGTAAAACTCACTTATACTGTCTTGCCATTTTTTTTCGCCTTTAGCAACCGTGTCAAAACTAGCCTCGGCTTTCGCTGTAAACTGGTAATCCATGATTAGACCGTAGTGCTCCATTAAGAAATCTGTTACGACACAGCCAATGTCTGTTGGAAAGAGCTTGTTTTTATCAGCACCATAATTTTCATTAGCGATTTCAGCGCTTAATCCATCATCTGTTGCGCTAAGAACGTTGTAATCTCTTGAATTGCCATCGAGAGAGTCTTTAATGACGTAATTACGTTTCTGTATTGTTGAGATGGTTGGTGCGTAGGTTGAAGGACGTCCAATGCCTAATTCTTCTAATTTCTTGACTAAGGCAGCTTCTGTGTAACGAGGGGTATGCTTAGTGAAACGTTCAGTTGCTGTAATTTTATTTGAAGTCAGTGTGTCTCCAACACTAACCGCTGGTAGTTGTCCATCTAACTCATCAGTACTGCTGCTTTCCTCATCAGTTCCTTCTTGGTAGACTCGTATAAAACCATCAAACTTGATAACTTGACCACGTGCTGTAAATCTTTGCGCATCTGGCGCGTTCAAATTTTGAAGCTTGATGGTTGTGTTCTCGAGCTGCGCTTCTGCCATTTGAGAAGCAATGGTTCTCTTATAAATAAGGTCGTATAATTTCTTTTGGCGGTCATCTCCGCCAGCAGCGGATTTCGAGAAGCTCGTAGGGCGGATAGCCTCATGAGCCTCTTGGGCGCCTTTATTTTTCGTTGTGAATTTTCTGGATTGATGGTACTTTTCTCCAAATTGCTCGTTTATATGGGCCGCAATTCCCGCCACAGCGTCATTGCTAAGGTTGAAGCTATCTGTTCTCATGTAAGTAATGTGACCCGCTTCGTACAAGCGCTGAGCTAGGGTCATGGTTTGACTCACACTAAACCCTAATTTTCTGCTCGCTTCTTGCTGTAGTGTTGAAGTGGTAAAGGGAGCCGCTGGTGAACGCTTTCCCGGTTTCATTTCGACACTTTCAACACCATATTGAGCTTTGACGCAAAGGGATAGAAACTTCTCAGCTTCATCTTTGGTTTTGAAATTGGTCCCTACTTCTGCCTTAAAGGAAATCTTGCCATCCGTAAAAAGACCACTGACTTTATAGCTAGAGGTGGGTATATGAAGTCCTATTTCTCTTTCTTTCTCAACAATTAATCTGACGGCTACGGATTGAACACGTCCCGCACTTAGTCCTCGTTGTATACTCTTCCATAATACTGGACTGAGCTCGTAACCCACTAATCTATCAAGAACACGTCTTGCTTGTTGGGCATCAACCAACTCTTTATTAATCTTTCGAGGGTTTTCAACAGCACGTAAAATGGCGGTTTTTGTGATTTCATTAAACACAATTCTTTCCGTACGGTCGTCAGTAAGTTCAAGGCTCTCGTAAAGGTGCCAAGCAATGGCTTCTCCCTCACGATCCTCATCCGAAGCGAGCCAAACCTTATCTGCAGCTTTAGCAGCTTTCTTCAAGTCTTTAACTAAACTGGCTTTATCTTTAGAAACGCAATACTCAGGGGTAAAGTTGTTTTCAATGTCAATCGCCATTCCTTTATCACATAAATCGCGAATGTGTCCGTAAGAGGACATTACAGAAAATTCGGATCCAAGGTATTTTTGAATGGTCTTTGCTTTTGCAGGTGACTCAACGATAACCAAGTTGCTTGCCATAGGAGTTTCAGTTAATTTCTTAATGAGTGCACAAAGTAAAGGCGAAAAAGGTTCATAGTCGAAAACTTTATTTCCCGGGTCACGCTTTCTTTTCACCTTATTACTACGTAATAGAAATTCTAGCGTCGGACAAATTGTCAGTCTATGATGTATATTTGCAGGATCGCGAAAGAAAGTAAAGTTTTGAGCGGACTACATTATGGAAGGAAAAACAAAGCGCGCAAGCGGAAGAGGTCTGTACGCCGAGGGCGACAAAAACCCACATGAGCATGATGGAACAGTGCACGAAACCACAAATACAACGGGTACCAAAAAACTCTATATAGAGTCCTATGGTTGCCAGATGAATTTCTCTGATAGTGAGATTGTTGCCTCGGTGCTTGGAAAAGAAGGCTACACCACTACTCAGAATCCTGAGGATGCTGACTTAGTGCTACTAAACACCTGTTCAATACGCGATAAAGCGGAACAAACCGTCCGCAATAGGCTCAATCACTTTAACGGTCATAAAAGGAAAAACCCCAATATGAAAATTGGTGTCTTGGGTTGTATGGCTGAGCGGGTTAAAGGCAAGTTACTAGATGAAGAAAAGTTAGTAGATCTTGTTGTCGGGCCAGATGCATATCGGGACCTGCCTAATCTATTGCAAGAATTAGATGAAGGAAGAAAGGCAGTAAATGTTATTCTCAGTAAAGAGGAAACCTACGATGATATTGAGCCTATTCGACTCGGCGGTAATGGTGTAAGCGCTTTTGTTTCCATCACCCGCGGTTGTGACAACATGTGTACATTTTGTGTAGTCCCCTTTACTCGAGGTAGAGAGCGTTCTAGAAATCCTCAAACCATTATAGACGAGGTACTCGACTTAAAGGAAAGAGGTTACAAAGAAATCACGTTGCTTGGGCAAAATGTAGATAGCTACTTGTGGTACGGGGGAGGACTGAAAAAAGATTTTGAAAAAGCTTCAGATTTAGCAAAGGCAAGTTCAGTGCATTTTGCTGATTTATTGTCGCTAGTAGCTGTGGCTGCGCCAAAAATGAGAATTAGGTTTTCGACATCTAACCCTCAGGATATGAGGGATGATGTTTTAGAGACGATTGCGAAGTATGAAAATATTTGTAATTACATACATCTTCCCGTACAGAGCGGTTCGTCAAGGATTTTAGAGTTGATGAATCGTGGGCATAATAGAGAAGAGTATAAATCCTTAATTGAGCGCATAAATAGGATCATTCCAGGTTGTGCCATTTCCCATGATATGATTTCGGGATTCCCAACGGAAACGGAAGAGGACCATGAGCAGACATTGAGTTTAATGGAGCACGTTAGGTATCATTTTGGATACATGTTCTTCTACAGCGAGCGTCCTAATACCTATGCTGCAAGAAAACTTGAAGACGACATACCCCTAGATGTTAAGAAAAGGAGACTTACCGAAATCATCCAAGTACAAAACAAGCACAGTTTAGAGCGTCATCAGGAAATGATAGGGCACACTTTTGAAGTGCTTGTGGAAGGCACCTCAAAAAAGAGTGAAGAGCAACTTTTTGGTCGTACAGACAAGAACAGTGTTGTTGTTTTTGATAGAGGAAGCTTCAAGCCAGGTGATTTTTGCCATGTAAAAATTGAAAGATGTACCGCTGCAACTCTTATCGGGTCAGTGGTAGAACCATCATAATTAACGTTCAAGCTTAAACGTAGTTTCAATGTCAGAATTAAAGAGTATCAAACAACGTTTTGGAATCATAGGCGTGAGTACATTACTTGACCGCGCAATTGAGAAAGCTATTCGCGTCGCTCCAACGGACATCAGCGTGCTGGTAACAGGGGAAAGCGGAGTGGGTAAAGAGAGTATTCCAAAAATCATACACAGCTTAAGTCATCGAAAACATCAACCTTACATCGCGGTAAACTGCGGAGCAATACCTGAGGGAACCATAGACTCAGAGCTTTTTGGTCATGAAAAAGGATCTTTTACTGGCGCAACTGGTGCGAGGAAGGGTTACTTCGAGGAAGCTGGTGGAGGAACGATATTCTTGGATGAGGTAGGTGAATTACCACTGCCTTCGCAAGTGCGGTTGCTACGGGTATTAGAAACCGGAGAATTCATAAGAGTTGGTTCTTCTAGATCAAATAAAATTGATGTTCGCGTGGTTGGCGCAACGAATGTAGGGATGATCAATGCCATTAAGAATCAAAGGTTCCGGGAAGATCTTTACTATAGGTTAAACACGGTTGAAATCCATCTACCACCGCTGCGTGAGCGCCCCTCTGATATTCACTTGTTGTTTAGAAAGTTTTCTTCAGATTTCGCGAATAAATATCATCTGCCTCCTTTGAGATTGGATGACGAAGCGGTTCGTTTGTTAGAACACTATCGTTGGCCAGGAAATATCCGTCAGCTGAGAAATTTGGCGGAGCAAATGAGCGTTATTGAAACAGCTCGTCTGGTTGGAAAGGAAATACTTAAATCCTATTTACCTGAGGTGGATGCGTCCAATTTACCAGCGCTGTCATCCGCTAGATTTCAAGATGATTCAGGTGACGGAGGATTCGCAAAGGAGCGTGAGGCACTTTATAAGCTGCTCTTTGAGATGCGATCTGAGATCAATGTATTAAAGGAAACGGTGGCAGATGGACAGGATATATATCAAGGCTTGCAATCTGAGTTTCCGAAATTAGCCTCGGAATTTTCGTCGTCTAGTTTATCACGATATAAAGGCTCCTCTAGCGGGAATGAAGTAACCATACTTAGCAAAGAAGAGCAGGATTCTTTTGAAGATGACAACACCATTGAAATCGAAAACTTAAGCCTTGTAGACAAGGAAATTGAGTTAATTAAAAAAGCGTTAGATAAATCTGCGGGTAAAAGAAAGAACGCCGCGAAAGAACTGGGAATATCGGAGCGTACCTTGTATCGTAAAATCAAACAATACAATTTAGAATGAAATCTCTAAGAAGCCTTCTTACTGTAATGATATTGTCCGTACTGTTTGCTTCTTGCAAGGGTGGGTATAGCTTTACAGGTGGAAATGTGGGTGACGCTAAGTCATTAAAGGTTAGTTTCTTCGATAACAACGCACAGATAGTTAATCCTGAGATGTCACAACTGGTGACCGAGTCCATCAAAGATATATTTGTACAACAATCTTCACTCGAACTTAGCGATGGCCCATCTGACATGTCGGTTAGCGGTAGTATCCAAGAGTACAGTTTAAAGCCCCAAGCAGCTCGAGGTGCGTCCGAAGTGTCTCAGATGAGATTTAGTATATCACTTCAGGTAGATTTCGAAAACATATTAGAACCTAAAAATAATTTTAACCAAAGATTTTCAAGATCAAGAGATTATGATGCGGATCTTAATTTTTCGGATATTGAAAACGAATTGGCAGAAGAAATTATAAAAGAATTGACAGAGGATATTTTAAACAGAGCGATCGCAAACTGGTAGAATGAACGCAAAGAAGCTAAAAGAGTATTTCGAAGATCCATCATCGCTAGATGCTAATGCTGTAATTGCTTTAAAACAGGCTGTCCAGGACTTTCCATATTCAGGAGCTCTGCATATGCTATACTTAAAGGCACTTCAAGAAAAGGACAGCTATCTTCTGCCTGCTCAAATAAAGCGCTCTGCAGTGAGTGTTCCAGATAGAAGCAAGCTGAAAGCTTGGTATGAATTGGACTTTAAAACTAAGGCACCTAGTATTTCATTCGATTTGAATGCATTGAAGTCGGGTCAAGCCATCTCTCCGAAAAAGGTTGCGGTTAAATTAGAGAAATCAAAACCAGTCGTTAAAGTTTCCTCAGAAAATTCAATTATAAAAAAGGCGTCCAAGGCAAAAGAAAAAGCATCATCAGATCTCCCAACATTAAGGGTGCTTACTCCGAGTAAGGACCCTAAAGATATCTCACACCTTCCGGAGGCCGTTCAAAAAGCTATAATCCGATCTAGATCTCTACGAAGGGACAAACAGCCCTTGCCTAAGGTAGAGAAGGCACCTACGATCGCCGTTGTAACTCCAATAGAGTCCCAATCACCCTTAGCACCAGTAGTTAAGGCTGCTCTGCCAATTAAGCTTAAAAATACTAAGGAGCCGGTCCAGAAAATGATGGTAAGCGTCCCTGAGGTTCGCGAAATGCCCTTTAGTGAGAAGGCTTCTTTCTTATCGTGGTTAAATGGAGGTATTGATACTGAGGTTCAAAGTGTAGATTTCGAAAATTTTGAAGTGATAGAAGAAGTGGCTGAAAGATCAGCCCCAAATGAAATCAAGCGAATAATTAGTGACTTGCCGCATCTTGAAGTCTCTAAAAAAGAACAAGTCATCAACGTATTCACCCTTGAAGCTGACGGTCAGGGTAAGTTTGTAACAGAAACTCTTGCAGAGATTTACCTAAGTCAAAAACTTTTTGATAAAGCAATTCGTGCGTATGAGGTGTTAAGTTTGAAATACCCGGAAAAAAGTAGTTTCTTTGCCGACCGCATAAGAGCAATTAAGAAACAACAGAACTCATGACAGCACTATTCTCCATCCTTATCGTAGTTATATCCATACTACTCGTATTAGTGATCCTTGTACAGAATCCAAAAGGAGGCGGTTTAAGTGCTGCTTTTGGCGGTGATAGCCCCCAAATGCTGGGTGGTGTCAAAAAAACAACTGATTTCTTGGACAAGGCAACTTGGGGCCTCGTAATTGGATTGTTCGTATTGGTAATCACCATGAATATGGTAGTAACTGACGAAGCCGAAGTAGAAGATACCATTCTTTTAGAGCAAGTGGAAGGTGCAGTTCCTTTCCAACCATCAATGCCATCTTTAGATGCTGGTCAAGCTCCAGTAAATGAGATGCCGGTAGATGGAATGCCTGAAAGTATCGAAGAATAACAAAGCATCAGCTTTATATTTATAAGCCCGAATGGTTCTGCCATTCGGGCTTTTTATTTGTCAATTGCTGTCAATTTTTCGCGCGTCATTTGGAACGTCAATGTCATAGTGGCATAAATTAACAAGTGGCATAGAATTACATGTATCTTAAAAGCATAAAACTTAAAACCTAACTAATCATGGCAGATTTAAATATTCGACCCCTAGCTGATAGAGTTATCATAGAACCAGCAGCAGCTGAAACCAAGACGGCATCAGGAATTATCATTCCAGATACTGCTCAAGAGAAGCCGCAGCGCGGTACGGTTATAGCCGTTGGCCCTGGTAAAAAGGATGAGCCTATGACTGTAACAGTAGGTGACGTGGTGTTGTATGGAAAATACAGTGGCACTGAGTTCAAATATGAAGTTGGAGACTACCTCATCATGCGTGAGGCTGATATCATGGCAATTGTTTAATCCTAACGGACAAAAAGTTTAAGAAATGGCAAAGCAAATTTCATTTGATGTTGAAGCGAGAAATAGCCTTAAGGCTGGTGTGGATGCGTTGGCAAATGCGGTAAAAGTGACCCTAGGTCCTAAAGGCCGTAACGTTATTATAGAGAAATCATTTGGCGCTCCTCATGTGACTAAAGATGGCGTCTCTGTTGCTAAAGAGATAGAATTAGAGGATAGATTACAAAACCTAGGTGCCCAGATGGTTAAGGAAGTTGCTTCCAAAACCGCTGACATTGCAGGCGATGGTACTACTACTGCAACGGTTCTGGCTCAAGCTATATATCACCACGGTTTGAAAAATGTCGCTGCTGGAGCGAATCCAATGGATCTCAAGCGTGGAATTGAAAAAGCGGTTAAGGTCGTAGTACAGGAGCTGAAAAATTTAAGTCAAGAGGTAGGAGACGACAACAGTAAGATTAAACAAGTTGCTTCTATTTCCGCAAACAACGACAACACAATAGGTTCATTAATTGCTGAGGCTATGGCTAAGGTGAAAAATGAAGGTGTTATCACCGTAGAAGAGTCTAAGGGGACAGAAACTTACGTTGACATTGTGGAGGGTATGCAGTTTGACCGCGGTTATTTAAGTCCATATTTTACGACCAATACGGAGAAAATGGTAGCAGAATTAGAGAAGCCTCTAATATTGATTTATGATAAGAAGGTAAGCTCTATGAAGGAGCTACTTCCTATTTTAGAGCCTGCTGCTCAAAGTGGTCGCCCGTTGTTAATTATTGCAGAAGATGTAGATGGTGAAGCATTGGCAACACTTGTGGTTAATCGCATACGTGGTTCTCTGAAAATTGCCGCTGTAAAAGCGCCAGGCTTTGGTGATCGACGTAAAGCAATGCTAGAAGATCTAGCTGTCCTAACAGGTGGTCAAGTTATATCTGAAGAGCGTGGAATGACCTTAGAGGGTGCTACCATGGAAATGTTAGGTACTGCGGAAAAAGTGACTATCGACAAAGACAATACGACAATTGTTAATGGAGCTGGCGAGAGTGCTGCTATCGCAGGTCGTGTGAATCAGATCAAGGCACAAATTGAAAATACTACTTCTGATTACGACCGTGAAAAGTTACAAGAACGTCTGGCTAAGCTTGCCGGAGGTGTAGCGGTGCTTTATGTTGGTGCTGCTTCGGAGGTTGAGATGAAGGAGAAGAAAGACCGCGTTGACGATGCTCTAGCTGCAACTAAGGCTGCAATTGAAGAAGGATTTGTTCCAGGAGGTGGGGTAGCGTTTGTTCGTGTAAGCTCAGCTCTTGAAAATCTTCAAGGCGAAAATGATGATGAAACAACGGGTATACAAATCATTGCTAAGGCAATAGAGGAGCCTCTACGTCAGATTGTTCATAATGCTGGTTTCGAAGGATCTGTGGTGGTTGCAAAAGTAAAAGAGGGCAGCGGTGACTTTGGTTTCAATGCGAAAACAGATGTCTACGAAAGCATGTATGAGGCAGGGGTTATTGATCCAACTAAAGTAACTCGTGTTGCGCTTGAAAACGCAGCATCTGTCGCAGGACTATTATTAACTACTGAAGTTACTATAACAGAAATACCTAAAGACGAACCAGCTATGTCTCCAGGTGGCATGGGTGGCGGCATGGGAATGATGTAATTGAAGTGCAGTGTATAATCAAAAAAAGCCACCCATTAGGGTGGCTTTTTTTTGCTCTATCTATAAGGAAAGCGCTTCTAGATATTTACTTATATATCTCTCCCGATCCTTGTATTTATACTGCATAATATATCTCGGATGCTCAAGAGCTATGAGTTCAGGGGTAAAGGCGTGCTCCTTGTTGAGGTGTTCTAGAAATTTCAGATTCTTCCCGGTTCCAAAAACGATGATCCGTTCGTTAAGGCCAGCTAGAGCCAACTGTTTTTTTATTTGTTCGAGTAAAAAAGAAGTCAGTTTTTTAACGAATGAAGCCCTATCGTAGTAGTTGAAGTTAATCCAGCTATTGCCTTTTTTAACAACAAAGCCTAACGGACAAACTGAGCCGATAAGAAACTTGTTGTAAAAGGCTGTGGGTCCCCCGTAGGCGTCTATAGCCTCATAAACGAAGACAGAGCTAGGCTCGTGAGTTGTAAACTCAGTTATCTCAATACCACAATGATTTAGTCTCTTTGTGTCCGTAAAAGGAATCCCCGTTGCTCCAGCGCCTAGTCTACCCGGGTTAATACCAAGGATGAGATTACGTGGTTCTTGATCCCCATAGAATTTGTGGTAAAATTTGTCAAGGACAGTTGTCTGCTGAAACGAAGCTAGGCTGAAGGGGTTCAAAACATTTAAGTCGTGATCCAGCGTGTTTAAGTCAAAAGAAATGCTGCGGTAAAAATCTAGAATTTGATCTGACTTCGTCATTTCTTATTGAAATCATTCATCGCCGTATTTAGTCCGGCCAACGCAAATGTTTCGCAGGCTTTAACGCAGTGGTCAATCAAAAGCGACAAGTCTAATGATTCATCCTTGCTCCACTCTCCTAAAACGTAATCAACTTGTTGGCCTTTGGAGAAGTCGTTACCTATGCCGAAGCGAAGTCTAGCATAATCATTCCTTCCAAGTTTGGCTTCGATATCCTTAAGGCCGTTATGTCCTGCGTCCGATCCTTTTCCCTTTAGTCGTATAGCACCATAGGGAAGAGCAAGATCATCAAGAACAACTATGATGTTTTCTAAAGGAATGTTTTCTTCACTCATCCAATACCGAACAGCTTTGCCACTTAGGTTCATGAAAGTGGTGGGCTTGATGAGGCGAAAAGTTTTGCCTTTGATACGGGTCTCTGCTGTCATTGCATATCTCCCTGGTTCAAAAACAACATTGGACGCCTTAGCAAAGGCGTCCAATATTAAAAATCCAACGTTATGACGCGTATTTGTATACTCTGCTCCAGGATTGCCTAATCCAACAATGAGGAACTTTTTCATAACGGTAAAAGCAGATTACTCTGCTGCTACTTCAGCTTCGCTCTCGTCTTCGTCTTCGCTATCTTCTTTGACAGAGCCACGAGCGTTTTTGACAGTTAAGATAACAGCAGTAGCAGCGTTCAGAATTTCACATCCCTTAGCACTAACATCACTAACACGGATAGATTGCCCAATAGTCAAAGGAGTAATATCTAGCACAATGCTTTCAGGAAACGATCCAGGAATGGAACGTATTGATAGCTTACGCATGATCATCTTCATCTTACCACCGTTCAATACACCTTTTGATTGACCTTTAACGACTACAGGAATCTCCATAGTTACAGGCTTTCCTTCAATTAATTGAAGGAAATCAATGTGCATTAATGCATCAGTAACTGGATGGAACTGCATGTCTTGTATTACAGCTTCGATCGTCGAACCACCAATAGTAATTTTAGCGATTTTAGCGTCAGCTGTATATACTAATCCTCTGAACGTTAGTACAGGTGCTGAAAAATGGATAGGTGCATCACCTCCATAAACAACACATGGTACGTTTCCGGCTTTACGCTCAAGTTGAGCGTACTTTGAACCTACTTCGGTTCTTAAATTTCCTTGAATTTCAACAGATTTCATCTGATCTAGTTTTCTCAATATTACATTATAAAGTGCCCTGAAATACTTTGGTGGTGATGAACATTAGTCATCACTTGTGCAAACATTTCAGCGACGGAGATCACGCGGATCTTAGGGTTCTCTTGTGTTTGAGGAATTGTGTCAGCTATAACCAACTCCTCTAGTGCGCTATTGGCAATACGCTCATGTGCAGGACCACTTAATACGCCGTGGGTACAATAAGCTCTAACTGTTTTAGCGCCTTTTTCCTTGAGCATTTCAGCAGCTTTACAAAGCGTGCCTCCAGTATCAACCATGTCATCTATTAAGATCACATGTTTGCCTTCTACATCTCCAATAACCGTCATTTTGTCGATGACGTTTGCTTCTTTTCTTTGCTTGTAACAAATCACTACTTCCGCTTGAAGTTTAGATCCATAAGCATGTGCTCTTTTTGCTCCTCCCATATCAGGGGATGCGATACACAAATCTGTTAAATTAAGTGTTTCGATATCTTTTATAAAAAGAGCTGAACTGAACAAGTGATCTACAGGTACTTCGAAGAAGCCTTGAATTTGATCAGCATGAAGGTCCATGGTCATGATACGTGTTGCTCCTGCAGCCATCAGCATCTTAGCTGCAAGTTTCGCACCTATCGGTACTCGTGGTTTATCTTTTCTGTCTTGACGTGCCAAACCAAAATAAGGAATAACAGCCGTAATATGTTTTGCTGAAGCGCGCTTAGCTGCATCGCACATCATTAACAACTCAAGTAAATTGTCAGCCGGTGGATTCGTACTCTGAATCAGAAATACTCTATTACCACGAACCGTTTCTTCAAATGAAGGACAAAACTCACCATCACTAAACTCTGTAATCTTAACATTCCCCATAGCAACACCATATTTAGCAGCAATTCTAGTTGCGAGCTCCATGGTGTGACGACCGGCGAAAATTTTAGCTTCAGGTTGCATTTGTGCTGTTTGTCTGTGTTGTTATTGCAGTTTACGCACCTCCGAAGAGGGGTGCAAATGTAAGTAAAAGAACGATAAACTAAGTGCCCTTTTTAGCTTGGTTTAAATTTCTTTTGTAAAATGTTAGGAGAATAGGAAAACACCCCTATTTTTGCCGTCTAATTCCACAAGAAGCCCGGGTGGCGGAATTGGTAGACGCGCTGGATTCAAAATCCAGTTCCTTCGGGAGTGCGGGTTCGATTCCCGCCCCGGGTACTAAAGCCTCACAGTTTTGTGGGGCTTTTTTTATGCCTTCACAGAGCCCTCCTGTATTGACTTAGCTGCACACTATATTTACAAAGCATCAAACAAAAGAGGTTGTAGCGGAGTAGACGTGTCCTGTAGAAATTATAGATAGATTAACGGAATACTCCAACTAAGGAAATAGATGTTCTATATATTTAAACAAATAAAAACAACACTATCAAAAATCTTCATGCCATAGTATTAGGAGCTACTGGAGCTACTGGTCAAGAAATTGTTAGCCTGCTATTAAAGGACACTGCCTTTAGTAAGGTCTCTATTTTTGTTAGAAGAAAACCAAATATTGAGCACGATAAATTAATCGTACACGAAATTAATTTTTCCAGACTTAATGATTACCGAGATTTGATTAATGGGGATATATTGTTTTCTGCACTAGGAACTACTCTAAAAGAAGCGGGAAGTAAACAACAACAATATTTAGTAGACTATACCTATCAGTATGAATTTGCTAAAATGGCAGCAGATAATGGAGTTACTCATTATTCATTAGTTTCATCCACAGGTGCAGATGAAAAATCCTTTTTTTTCTACCCTAAAATTAAGGGAGCGCTAGAAGAGTCGATTAAGAAACTGAAGTTTGAGAAAATTCAAATTTTCCAGCCTCCAGCTTTAATTAGACAACCAGAATTAATGAGAGCAACCGAAAAAACAGGGATCGATGTTTTTAAACGGTTAAATAAAATTGGAATTCTAAAATCGCTACAACCTTTATTAGTTTCCGTTTTAGCTGAAAAAATGATAATGGAGAGTAAATCAGACAAAACAGTAGAATTAAAAACGTACAAGCTTAAAGATCTTATTTAGACTAGACCATTGACAGATCATTTTCAATAAGTTCAAATAGCCCTGTAACTCGGGCAAGCCTTCAATATCCTAATGCTTCAGCTCTAATGTCATTAAATTGATATCTGAATAAACCTTAACAGAACTTCGTAATTGAAAACAATAACCATAAAAAAAGGGACTATTTTACAACGAAAAGGAGACTTTCACTCCAAGGTATATCTAGTTGAAAATGGTTTGTTACGTAGCTATATAATTGATGAAAGCGGGAAAGAACATATTTATATGTTTGGACCTGAAAACTGGATAGTTGCCGACAGTTCTGAACCTAACTCACCTTGTCAGTTATTTATAGATGCTATTGAGGAGACAACTATAAAAGTTATTTCAAAAGAAGAGTCATTAAAAGGAAGTCCAGACTTAAATGCCTTGTTCAGACGAATAAATACAATGCAAAACAGGATTTTAATGTTGATGAGTTCAAATGCAAAAGAAAGGTATGAGCATTTTATTAAAACTTATCCAGACATTACTCAAAGGGTTCCTTTAAAAATGGTGGCTTCTTATTTAGGAATTACGCCTGAAGCTTTGAGTCGTGTTAGAAATCCACATTCCTACAAAAGACTAGTCTAAATTCTTTTCTTGATATACATCAATGCGTAGACTTTCTAAAACTATGATTTTAGTGCCGTAAAAAGAAAATAATTATGACAACGCAAAAGAGTAACAAAGCAATGAACATTGCATTATGGATTGCACAAGGACTATTGGCTACTATGTTTATTATGGCAGGTAGCATTAAAGCTACTCAACCCATAGCAGTCCTTGCAGAATCAATGCCCTGGGTATCGTCTGCGCCTGTAGAATTGATACGGCTTATAGGATTTAGCGAATTATTAGGAGGTTTAGGTTTATTAATCCCATCTATCTTTCGTTTCAAACCCTTCTTAACTATTTGGGCAGCTTTAGGTCTCGCATCAGTTATGGTTTTAGCAGCAGGATTTCATACTTCACGTGGCGAGTTTTCTAGTATAGGAGTGAATGTTGTGTTAACGGCTATTGCACTATTTATCGCATGGGGGAGAAGTAAAAAAGCACCTATACTTGCCAAGGTTTACTGAAAAAGCAAGTCTAAGTTCTGTTTTGATATTTCAACCCTGGTGGGTTTGATACGGCCAATCGATTCACTTTTAATCCATTAATATTGGTGTGCAATGCTTCCCACTGTATCCCATTACTTGCTGCCAGGAAACAAAAAAGCCCCTCAATACTGAAGGGCTTTTTGTATGCCTTGATAATCATTTCTACTGTTTTCTTAGCCTATCGTCCAACATTACTTGTACATTGTTTGTTATATATATATAGAACGACAAAATAAATTCAAATGAAACACATCATTCTTAAGTGGTACCCCGTGATCCTTGCATTCCTATGTCTTTTGTATTCTGTTGGATACGGAATCATGGGTATGACCGCTGAGGCGCAGTACTCTGCACACTGGCCAGGGACCATCTTGTTATTTGCGATTGCTATTAGACAAAGAAGAACGACATGAGTATAGGATTTTTTGTGGTGGGTGGATTGATATTCGCTGTTTACATGGGCTTAACGATATGGAATATTATTAATTCCAATAATAAGCAAAGCGAAGATAATCGGACCAAATAAGATCTGGTCATGGTAGTAATAATGGGATTCATTTTCTGGAACTTGTCTATTCAAAGTATCTTTGAGAGATGACAAAGCAAGAACGTTATGATATCGCTTACTTGAAAATGGCGACGGAATGGGCCCAGTTGAGCCATTGCCATCGTAAAAAAGTAGGTGCTCTAGTAGTTAAGGATCGCATGATTATTTCGGATGGATTTAACGGTACACCGACTGGATTTGAAAATCCGTGCGAAGACGATGATAATTATACCAAATGGTATGTGTTACATGCGGAGGCTAATGCCATAACCAAGGTTGCTGGTAGTACAGCGAGTGCCTTTGGAGCTACTCTTTACCTTACGCTAAGTCCATGTAAAGAATGTAGTAAATTGGTTTTTCAAGCAGGCATTAAGCGATTGGTTTACATGAATGAATATAAAGATCGCAGTGGTTTAGATTTTCTGATTAAGGCCGGAGTCGAGGTCCTGCAAATGAAGGTGGTTTGAAAAAAGAGCATGTAGTCATATGGGTTACGGTTTTTCTTTTAGTGGGAATTTGGCTTGGAGGAAACTTTACTCTAAATCCTAAGCCCAGCGGTAGTAAGCTGGAGGAGTTTTTTAATTACCTAGAGCTCGAGTACGTTGACACCTTGGATATAGAAGAATTGACGAAGCAAGCCATAGATGGTATTCTTTCAAGTTTAGATCCACATAGTACTTATATCCCTCTGGAAGATGGCTCAGAAATTGCCGAACGTATGCAAGGTGGATTTACCGGTATTGGCGTGGAGTTTATGATATACCGAGACACTTTAGTATTTCTATATGTCATTGAAAACGGCCCTGCATCAAACTATGGTATAGAAAATGGTGATCGCATTTTTGCTATTGATGGGGACACGTTAATTGGCCCCTTATTGACCAATCAAGAGATTACATCTCGAATAAAAGGTCCAAGGAAAAGTTATGTTGATTTGAGTATCAAGCGAGGAGATTCCCTATTAACGGTTTCTGTGCAACGAGATCTAATCCCCATTCAAAGTGTCTATTCTTTGCCTGTTAATAAGGGAATTGGATATGTGAAAGTTGATCGTTTCTCTGAAACTACACATGATGAATTCATGACCACATTAAAAGACCTTGATGATCGTGGTATGCGATCACTTATTATCGATTTGAGAGATAATCCTGGAGGCTATCTTCATGAATCTGTGGAGATGGCTGATGAATTCCTGAGGGAAGGTCAAAACATTGTGACAACACAGTATAAAGACGGCAGGACGTCTACCTCCAAAGCCACGGACGGACACGTATTTGAGGATTTACCTGTGCACATTATGATCAACGAGGGCTCAGCAAGTGCTTCCGAAGTTTTTACCGGTGCTTTACAGGACCATGATCGAGCCTCTGTTTATGGGAATACATCTTTCGGTAAAGGCCTTGTGCAGGAGGATAAGATGTTGAGCGATGGCTCGAAAGTGAGAATGACTGTTGCCTACTATTACACCCCCTCCGGCCGATCTATTCAGAAACCGTATAAAGAAAATGAAGTAGTAAACGAAGGTATTTTCTTAAGTGATACTGGACGTGTGTTAACCACAGGTGGCGGAATTGAGCCGGATGTTACTTTAAACAAAGATTCACTTTCCTACTTCTGGACTTTTTCATTTGGAACTATGGATGCTTTTGCGTTCAATTACATCGACCGCAATAGGGCAGCATACAATGCCATGCTATGGGAGGATTTCAGGGCACAGTTTAAAGTAGACCGTGCTACACTAACAGACTTCTTAGTATATGGAGGCTATGGAATCGCTATTGAGGATATTTCTCAGGGAGACCTTAAGGAGCTGGAGTCACTTTTGAAAATAGCAATAGCTAAAAATCAATGGGGTTTTGACGCCTACCGGTCCTTGTTGTTAAAGCGAGATGGCGCTCTCCTCCAAGTATATGATTTTGCAGCTCGAAAGCTTCAGTAAAAGCAAAATAAGAAGCCATAAAAAAGCCCCTTACTCTCATGAAAGTAAGGGGCTTTTTGTTTGTCTAAAAAAAAAATCTAGTGGTCGTGACCTTCGTGATCTTCTTCCATAGCCTCTTCTTCTACAGCTTCTTCTGAATTGATCACAATAACTTCTGTAGTTGAGTCCATCAATTCTTCTTCCGTCATAACTTCTTCCGTCATAACTTCTTCAACAAGAACTTCTTCTGTTGTAGTTGCAGCTTCTTCAGCTGGAGCAGCACATGCAGTCATGGCTACAGCTACTGATACAGCAGCAAACAAGTTTAATTTTTTCATCTTCGCGAATGATTGATTAATAATTAGTGAAATTTAATGAAAACCAATTGGTTACATAGCGTTTATTACGAAATTTTACAAAGTTGTTGACCAAGCGAAACTTTTTCATTTATTAGAGGAGCCAACTCGTCTATAGAAATACGGATTTGCTCCATGGTGTCTCTGAATCTAACCGTGATGGTTTGATCCTCAAGAGTTTGGTGGTCAACGGTAACGCAAAGTGGAGTGCCAATCGCGTCTTGACGACGGTAGCGTTTTCCAATCGCGTCTTTCTCATCATATTGAACCATGTGATCAAACTTGATTTTACGGACTACTTCAAGTGCTTTCTCCGGTAAGCCATCTTTTTTAAGTAATGGTAGAACAGCAACTTTATAAGGTGCTAAGAACGCAGGGATCTGGAGAACAGTCCTGAGAGAACCATCTGTTAACGTTTCGTTTTGTAGACTTTGGGACATGATTGCTAAGAACATTCTATCTAGACCTAAGGAAGTTTCAACAACATAAGGCACATAGTTTTCTCCCAATTCTGGGTCGAAATACTGAAGTTTCTTACCACTGAATTCTTCATGTTGTTTTAAGTCAAAATCGGTTCTGCTGTGAATACCTTCTAATTCCTTGAAGCCGAAAGGGAAATTAAATTCGATATCCGCTGCTGCATTGGCATAATGAGCCAATTTATCATGATCATGGAAACGGTAGTTGCTATCATCAAACCCTAAGCTTTTGTGCCAAGCCAAGCGTTTCGTTTTCCAGCTCTCATACCATTCCATTTCTGTGCCAGGGCGAACGAAAAACTGCATTTCCATTTGCTCAAATTCGCGCATTCTAAATATAAACTGACGCGCTACGATTTCATTTCTAAAGGCCTTTCCTATTTGCGCAATCCCAAAAGGGATTTTCATACGTCCAGATTTTTGGACATTGAGGTAATTTAAAAATATTCCTTGGGCGGTTTCTGGCCGAAGATATAGCGTAGTGGCACCCTCTGCTACAGAACCCATTTGTGTACCAAACATGAGGTTGAACTGACGAACATCGGTCCAATTCATAGAACCACTAACAGGACATTTTATCTCTTGATCTTCAATAAGTTGCTTGACATCAGCTAAGTCATCAGCCTCCATCGCTGACACAAAACGCTTCATGATAGCGTCTATTTTTTCGTGGTAGCCAACTACCCTAGGATTGGTAGCTAGGAATTGTTCTTTATCAAAACTTTCTCCAAATTTTTTGGCCGCCTTAGCTACTTCTTTCTGAATCTTCAGGCGGATTTTTTCAACGTGATCTTCGATCAAAACATCAGCGCGGTAACGCTTCTTACTGTCTTTATTGTCAATAAGAGGGTCGTTAAATGCATCAACATGACCGGATGCTTTCCACGCGGTTGGGTGAACGAAAATAGCAGTATCAATACCTACAATGTTCTCGTGCATCTGCACCATTGCTCCCCACCAATAAGCTTTAATATTATTTTTTAAAAGCACTCCGTTTTGACCGTAATCATAAACGGCACTTAATCCATCGTAGATTTCGCTGCTTTGAAAAATAAATCCATACTCTTTAGAATGGGAAATGACGTTTTTAAACTGGTCGTCTGACATGAAATACAGTTCTTAATGATTTTCAAACATTGGAATTAGGTTGGTGAAGAACAGCTTCACCGCAATGGCTAGCAAGATAACCCCGAAAACTTTGCGAAGAATACTCAAGCCACCGGCTCCTAATATTCGTTCTATTCGTTCGGTATTCTTGAGTACAAAATAAACAACAACCATGTTAGCAACGATTGCGATGATAATATTTATGACGGCAAATTCAGCTCTTAATGAAACGAGTGAGGTCATTGTTCCTGCGCCCGCAATTAATGGGAACGCAATGGGAACAATTGAGGCTGAACTAGGGCTTTCTTCCTTGTATAAGGTAATTCCAAGAATCATTTCTAAGGCAAGAAAAAACAGTACGAAACTACCTGCAATAGCAAAGCTTTGTACATCTACACCAAGGAGGGTCAGGATGCGTTCTCCGACAAACAAAAACACGATCATGATAATGCCTGCTACCAGGGTTGCTTTTTCGCTCTGGACGTTGCCAACTTTCTTTCGCAAACTCACGATGATAGGAATACTTCCCAAAATATCAATGACAGCGAACAAAATCAAAAATGCACTGAGGGAGTCGTTGTAGTTAAAGTTCATTCTACTAGTTTTATGCAAAATTAGGTGGATTGTTCGATTTATAGACGCGGTTACTTCGTTAGTTTTGTCTTATGATAGAAATTGATAATAAACTACTTGTTTCAGAGCTCTTCAAAAAAGAATTTGTGTGTAACCTCTCCGCATGCAAAGGCGCATGTTGTGTGCAGGGTAACGCGGGTGCACCTGTGGAGCAAGAAGAAGTAGCTATTCTCGAGAGAATCTATTCTAAAGTAGCGCCATATTTGACTGATGCAGGCAGAAAAGCGATTGAAAATCAGGGAACAAGTGTTGACGGTTCTGGCGAAAAAGAAACTCCGCTAATCAATGGAAAGGAATGCGCATATACCATTTTTGAGATGGACGGCACGGCGAAATGTGGTATCGAAAAAGCCCATAGCGACGGGGAAATAGATTGGAAAAAGCCCTTGTCGTGTCACCTATATCCTATTCGAATTACCAAATACTCCTCTTTTGAGGCGCTCAATTATGACCGCTGGTCCATTTGTACTGCGGCATGTGCACTGGGTGAGGAATTAAAAGTCCCAGTCTATAAATTTTTGAAAGAACCGCTCATTAGAAAGTACGGTCCAGACTTCTACAAAGAGGTTGAAAAAGCGGCTGCATTGATCCATTCATAGATTGTTCAGGCAGATGCGGCCATGATATAATCACACGTCAAAAGTCTTATTCCTTTGCAGGCCTACAATAGATTTGAGTTGTCTCAAAAAAGAGTTGTTAATAACTGTGGGAAAAACCCAAATTGACCTACTTGGTATCCATTGAAATGATAGCCATGTTTGTATAGGCCGTTGGCATTAGTGTCAAGGGCTTAATGCCTACTCCGCTACATAAAAACAAGCTAATTAACTAGAAACAAGCTCATTAACGTTTTTTAATGGGGCTTTACAACGACAAAAAATTACAACATGCAGCAGGAACCCATTCTTTCAAAAAATAAAAACAGGTTTGTTATTTTCCCTATTCAACACACCGATATATGGGACTGGTATAAAAAACAAGAAGCATCATTTTGGATTGCTGAAGAGATTGATCTTCACCAAGATGTTACGGACTGGAAAACCAAATTAAATGATGACGAAAGATATTTTGTCAAGCATATACTTGCCTTTTTTGCTGCATCTGATGGAATCGTAAATGAAAATTTAGCCGAGAACTTCGTGAATGAAGTTCAGTATTCTGAAGCTAAATTTTTCTATGGTTTTCAGATCATGATGGAAAACATTCATAGTGAAATGTATTCTTTGTTGATCGACACCTTGGTTGATGATGATGCGGAAAAAAATGAATTATTTAATGCGTTGGAGTTATTTCCAGCAATTAAGAAAAAAGCTGATTGGGCATTAAAGTGGATAGAGTCAGATTCATTTGCGGAACGATTGATTGCTTTCGCGGCTGTTGAAGGGATTTTCTTCTCTGGTGCGTTTTGTTCTATTTTTTGGCTCAAGAAAAGAGGTATAATGCCCGGCCTAGCCACCTCAAATGAATTCATTTCTAGAGATGAAGGATTGCACCGTGACTTCGCTTGTCACTTACACAACGAACACTTGATTAATAAGGTTCCGGTCGAGCGAATTACCCAGATCATAGTGGAGGCTTTGGATATTGAAAGAGAGTTTATAACAGAGTCTTTGCCAGTTAAATTGATTGGGATGAATTCTAAGCTGATGTCGGAGTACTTAGAGTTCGTGACAGATCATCTTTTGGATACATTGAATTGTCCTAAGGTTTATGGAACAGCCAATCCTTTCGACTTCATGGATATGATTTCACTAGAAGGAAAGACAAATTTCTTTGAGAAGAGAGTTTCAGAATACAAGAAAGCTGGAGTTGGTGAATCACAAGAAGATCACAACATTGATAATTCATTTGATTCAATGAATTTCTAAAAACACTTATTTACTTACTTACCCAAGTAAAGCACTTACACAACTATTATGCGCGTATTAAAACGAGACGGTAAAAAAGAAACCGTAAAATTTGATAAAATAACTGCTAGAATTGAAAAGCTTTGCTATGGGCTGAGTGATTATGTGGATCCTGTAGCTGTAGCAAAAAGAGTAGTGGATGGCGTTTATGACGGCGTCACCACATCTGAGTTGGACAATTTAGCGGCTGAGACTGCTGCTGCATTGACTATAAAACATCCTGATTACGCAAATTTAGCAGCACGCATTGCAGTAAGTAATCTACATAAAAGTACAAAAAAGAGTTTTTCAGAAACGGTCACAGATCTCTATAATTACGTGAACCCTGAAAGCAATAAACCCGCACCATTAATTGCTGATGATGTCTATGAAGTCATCCGCGACAATGCGGAATATTTAGATTCTCAAGTCATTTATGATAGAGATTTTTCTTATGATTATTTTGGGTTTAAGACTCTAGAGAGATCTTACTTACTGCGCATGTATGGTAAGATTGTAGAGCGCCCTCAGCACATGTTGATGCGTGTCAGTATTGGAATTCATAAAGACGATTTACCAGCGGCTTTAGAGACTTATGAGCTCATGAGTAAAAAATACATGACCCACGCGACGCCAACACTTTTTAATGCAGGCACACCAAAGCCGCAAATGTCTTCGTGCTTCCTACTCACCATGCAGGATGATAGTATCGATGGTATCTATGATACACTAAAACAAACAGCTAAAATTTCTCAAAGTGCCGGAGGAATTGGTCTGAGCATTCACAATATTCGTGGTACAGGTTCTTACATCGGAGGGACTAACGGTACATCAAATGGGATTGTCCCTATGTTGCGGGTCTTTAATGACACGGCACGTTATGTGGATCAAGGCGGAGGTAAGCGTAAGGGTTCGTTTGCTATATATGTGGAACCATGGCATTCTGACATTTTCGAATTTTTGGATCTGAAAAAAAACCACGGAAAAGAAGAAATGCGCGCGCGTGATTTATTTTATGCAATGTGGATTCCGGATTTATTCATGGAACGCGTGGAGAAAAACGAAGATTGGACTTTAATGTGTCCAAACGAGTGTCCGGGACTCTTTGATTGTCATGGACAAGAATTTGTGGACCTCTACCATAAATATGAAGGTTTAGGTAAGGGTAGACGCACGGTGAAAGCTCGCGAGGTCTGGTCTAAAATAATGGAATGTCAGATAGAAACTGGCACGCCTTATATGTTATACAAAGATGCAGCCAATCTGAAGTCGAACCAGCAGAATCTTGGCACCATTCGATCGTCAAATTTATGTACAGAGATTATAGAATACACCTCTGAGGATGAAGTAGCGGTTTGTAATTTGGCTTCTATAGCGCTGCCTATGTTTATAGGAGACGATGGTGTATTTGATCATCAGAAGTTGTTTGACGTTACCTACAAAGTAACCAAGAACCTTAATAATGTTATTGACCGAAATTATTATCCAGTCGTTGAAGCGCGCAATTCAAACATGCGTCATCGACCGATAGGCCTGGGTGTACAAGGACTTGCGGATACTTTTATAAAACTGAGACTACCTTTCGATTCAGACGATGCGAAAAAACTCAACAAGGAGATCTTTGAAACGATGTATTACGGAGCTTTGACATCGTCTAAAGACCAGTCCATGGTGGAAGGACCGTATGAAAGCTACGAGGGTTCGCCTATCTCACAAGGTAAATTCCAGCACAACCTTTGGGAAGTAGAAGACTCTGAATTAAGCGGACGTTGGGACTGGAATGCTCTTCGTAAGGAAATAAAAAAACATGGCGTAAGAAATAGTCTATTAATGGCTCCAATGCCAACCGCATCAACTTCTCAAATTTTAGGTAACAACGAGTGTTTTGAGCCTTACACTACTAATGTTTATACAAGAAGAGTGCTCTCAGGAGAATTTATTGTGGTTAATAAGCATTTGCTTCATGACTTAATTGATCTTGGACTCTGGAATGAGGATATGAAGAATACCTTAATGTCAACAAACGGTTCTGTTCAGAATATTGACGGAATACCTGAAGACATCAAAGCTATCTACAAGACGGTTTGGGAAATTTCAATGAAAGATATCCTAGATATGTCTGCAGACAGGGGCCTATTTATCGATCAAAGTCAGAGTTTGAATCTGTTTATGGAAAATCCAAACATGGGTAAATTGACTTCTATGCATTTCTACGCATGGAAGAAGGGTCTTAAGACAGGTATGTATTACCTGCGTTCAAAAGCTGCTTCATCGGCCATTAAGTTTACGGTTAAGAAGAATGCCCAGACAGATATGAGTCCTGGGATTTCAGGCGGTGTTGTTGAACCAAAGAGCTCTGCAGATACAAAGGATACAAATGATTCTAAGGCGACTCCTGCTTCTATAGAATCACGAGTTGCTGCCCAGAAAAAAGCAATGGCTTCTATGAAAACAGAACTAACCGCAGAGGAGAAATTAGCTTGCTCCATTGAAAATCCAGATGACTGCGTTGCTTGCGGATCGTAAAGAAATTCTATTTTTGAAGCTCAATTAAAATCCCCGCATTGCGGGGATTTTTTTTTACCCACAGTGCATTAGCGTATCGATTGTTATTATCCAGACAACGGGAGTCACATTAATCAAATGATAAACAGTTGTTTAGCCTGTGTTAATCACAAATAAAATAGTAATTTAGAGGGGAACAACCTGTTAAAAACGCGCTATTATGTCTAACGAACCCAATCGGCGGAATACAAACAACAAGCCGAAAATGTCCAAGTCTCAACTCTATGGTCAGATTGCTTTAGTAATTCTCATGATATCAGCCATTGTTGTGATGGCATTCATTGTTACGTAATGAATTTAAAAGCATGGTGATTTTGTTCTAAGCCGAGTATCTTTGGCCTTAGATGAAGAGAATATTTCAAATTTTTGGAGGAGGACTCGGATGGAGTCTTGGTGGACCTATTGGAGCAATATTAGGTGTAGCCTTCGGCAATATAGTTCACGACTTTGTGGGGTCCTCAGAGGCTGCTGGGACGACTACTCAAACCAATGGCAATTCAAGTGATTTTCACTTGGCTCTACTTGTTTTGGCTGCTAGAGTTATTAAAGCGGATGGTACAGTCGCTCAGAGTGAGCTTGATTTTGTTCGTGCCCAGTTCACAAGTATGTTCGGAAAAGAACGTTCAAACGAGAGCTTTAAAGTTTTTAAAGAGATTGTTGATCAACACATTCCATTAACAAAGGTGTGCGCACAAATCAACAGCTTCACTAATCATAGCACGAGACTTCAACTGATTCATTTCTTGTTTAAGCTGGGACTAGCAGACGGTTATCTTCATGAGAATGAAGTGGCTGAGATTAAAAGAATCGCACAACATCTTCGGATTAATCCATACGACTTCGCCTCCATTATGGCGATGTTTCAAAAGAATACAGATGCTTCTTGGGCGTTCAAAGTCATTGAGGTAGATGTTGAAGCCACGGAACAAGAGGTGAAAAAAGCGTACCGAAAGATGGCTTTAAAATACCATCCTGACCGGACACTTGATGCTGGACCAGACGCTCAAGCGGCATCGAAAGAAACTTTTTTGAATGTCCAGAAAGCCTATGAGCACATTTGCAAAAACAAAGGATGGAATTGATGTCTAGCCTAAATAAGATTAAAAGTCCAGTCCAAGCTGAAATGAAAGAGTTCGAGGGTAAATTCCGTTCTCATATTTCTTCAAAAGTATCTTTAGTGGACCAGGTAATGCGTTACATGGTCAAGAGAAAAGGAAAGCAAATACGCCCAATTTTAGTTTTTCTCACCGCAAAAATGCTTGGTAAAGTGCAAGAGAGTACTTTTATTGGAGCCTCTTTGATAGAACTTATGCATACCGCTACGCTAGTTCATGATGACGTAGTTGATGATGCGGATATGAGACGCGGATTTTTTAGCATTAATGCGCTTTGGAAAAATAAGATTGCTGTTCTCATAGGAGATTATATGCTCTCCAGAGTACTCCTTCTCGCAGTTGACACTAAGGAGTATGATCTGCTTGGTGAAGTGAGCAAGGCGGTAAAGAGTATGAGTGAAGGAGAGCTGTTGCAAATAGAGAAAGCGCGTAAGTTAGATATTACTGAAGAGGTTTATTTTGAGGTCATCCAGCAGAAAACAGCAGTTCTCATTGAGACATGCTGCGTGGTTGGTGCTCAAAGCGTGGGAGCTTCGTTAGAGGACCAGGAGCAGCTTAGAAGATTTGGAAAGGAATTGGGCCTGGCCTTCCAGATTAAAGATGATCTTTTCGACTTGGAAAAAGTGAACTTCACTGGAAAGCCCACGGGTATAGATATCAAGGAGCAAAAAATGACTTTGCCATTGATTAATGCGTTGAGTACTGCAAATGCTGCGAAGAGAAAGCAAATCATACGTACCATAAAAAAGTACAACGATCGTCCCAAGAAAGTTCAGGAGGTAGTCGACTTTGTGAATCAATCTGGTGGATTAGAATATGCAAGATTGAAAATGGAAATGCATCTTGAAAATGCACGTGAGTTACTTTCTAAATTTCCATCTTCCGTGGAGCGTTCAGCCCTAGAAGAGCTCATTAACTATACTGGAAAACGTAAAAAATAACTTCAATTAATTATGGAAAGCACATTAGGAATTTCCCTGGATTTAATCAAAAACGCAGCCATGTTGTGGGGTAAGCAGTTTCTGATTGCGATACTTATTTTCTGGATAGGTATGCGTGTTGTGAAAATACTGATGAAGGGATTTAAAAGGGCTATGCAGCTTCGTGAACTCGATAAAAGTTTGGCTGGATTCCTAGAGTCGCTGTTAAAAATTGCCCTTCAGACTTTTGTCGTTATCGCAACAATTAATCAATTGGGAGTGGCAACTACGAGTATCGTTGCAGTGCTAGGCGCTGCCGGTTTAGCTGTGGGTCTTGCACTCAGTGGGACACTCCAGAATTTTGCAGGTGGAGCTATGATCCTGATGTTCAAACCATTTAAGGTTGGAGACTTTATTGAGGCTCAAGGGCATTCGGGTACGGTAAAGGCGATTCAAATTTTTGTAACGACTCTGACCACACCGGATAATAAGGTAATTATAGTGCCAAACGGCCCACTTAGTAATGGTAGTTTGATTAACTACAGTGCGCAAGATATCCGTAGGGTAGATTGGTTGTTTGGTATCGGTTATGATGCTGATTTAGATGAAGCGAAACAAACCATTAGGGAAATCCTAGAAGCTGATGAGCGAACGTTAAAGGACAAGTCGTTTACCATAGAACTTGCCGCAATGGCCGACTCTTCGTTAAATATTGTTGCTCGCGTATGGGTGGATGCCTCCGATTATTGGGACGTACATTACGCAGTGAACACCGCTGTTTTCAAAGCGTTTAATCAAAAGGGAATTAGTATTCCATATCCTCAAATGGATGTACATTTACATAAGTGATCAATTAAGATTGACACAGCATAAGAGCCATCCTTCGGGGTGGCTTTTTTTATCTATACGGTGTATATTGCAATGTAATGGCTAGAATTCCTCAAGAAATAATTGAACAAATTTTCACTAATGCTCGGATCGAGGAGGTGATAGGTGAGTTTGTGCAATTAAAAAAATCGGGAAGTAACCTTAAAGGTTTAAGTCCATTCAATAATGAACGTACTCCAAGTTTCATGGTGAGTCCAGCAAAGCAGATTTTCAAATGCTTTTCCTCTGGAAAGGGCGGCAATGCTGTGACGTTTATGATGGAACTCGAGCAAATGAGTTATCCAGAGGCACTGCGCTGGATGGCAAAGAAGTACAATATTGACATCCCTGAGGCAAGACCTCAGACTACAGAGGAAATCGAAGAGAGTAACTTACGCGAAGCGGTTTACTTAATCACTGATGTTGCAACGAAATACTACCACGATCAACTCCTTGAGTCAGATGCGGGAAAAGCTATAGGACTTAGTTACTTTAAGGAACGAGGTTTTACGCAGGAGACTGTTACGAAGTTTTTCTTAGGCTACAGCCCAGAACAATCCACAGCGTTTGCTGACTTTGCTATTAAAAACCAGTACAGTGAAAGAGCCTTAGAGGCTACGGGGATTTCAATGAAGAATGAACGTGGCTGGTATGACAGGTTTCGTGGTCGTGTCATGTTTCCTATCCATAGCGTTTCAGGGAGAGTATTAGGTTTTGGAGCAAGAATATTACAAAGTAACGCTAAGGCCGCAAAGTACCTTAACAGTCCTGAGAATCCAATCTATCACAAGAGCAAGGTACTGTATGGTCTATACCAGGCTAAGCAGGAGATTGTAAAGAAAGACGAGGCCTATTTAGTAGAGGGATACACAGATGTCTTGAGCTTTCACCAAAATGGGATTAAAAATGTAGTAGCCTCTTCAGGTACTGCATTAACGGAGGGTCAGATAGCTATGCTAAAACGTTATACCTCTAACATCACTTTGTTGTTTGATGGTGATGCCGCTGGTATAAGAGCTAGTTTTAGAGGTCTTGACATGATGCTCGAGCAAGGCGTAAATGTCCGTGTAGTCTCCTTTCCGGACGGTGAGGATCCAGACAGTTTTGCTCAAGCGCACAGTACAGAGGAATTAGATGCTTTTTTAGCCAAAGAAAGGAAAGACTTCATCAGTTTTAAGACTTCGATTCTATTAGAAGAGGCCGCTGGAGACCCTCTTAAGCGTGTCGAAATGGTTCGCGATGTTGTTGCTAGTATTGCTAAGGTTCCAGATGGTATTGGACAAGAAATTTTCATTAAAGAGGCAGCACGAATTCTAGACGTTGACTCTAACTCACTTTATCAAGAGCTGAACAGGTTACTTGGTGTACAACAAAGACAAGCAAAGAAGCAGCAGGCTCAGGCTCCACCTATGGAAGTATTGCCTAAGGCGGATTCTGAGCTAACACAGGTGCATGGATATATCCAGGAGCAATGTATTGTTCAACTACTTATTGATAAGGGTACGAAAGCAATGCTAGACGACACTCTTGAAGAAGATGATGTGGTTCCGATAACTATTGCGGAATGGGTCATCGCTGAGATTGAAGACGATGGAATTATCTTTGCAACACCTATTTATGCTCAAATATTCAAGATGCTCTTAGAAGAAGTAGACAAAGAGCACATACCCGATCATTCTTGGTGGGTACGTCAAGAGAATCTGGAAGTATTGGCTGTCGTGACGGAGGCACTTTCAGAGAAATATTTACTTGCAAAGTGGGAGGCAAGACAGATTTACTTACCTAAAGAACAGAATGTTATTTTCCCATTAGTTAAAGAAACTACTTTAAGGTTTAAGTATGTTTACGTTGAACGCAAGCTCGCTGAATTGAGACATTACCTGTCTCAAGAAAATGCAGACATGGATTATTATTTAAATGAATTTTCCAAATGGAATTCGTTACGTCAATTACTTAACGAACAACTCAATCGAGTGGTATAAAACCAATTTGCTGAAGTGCTCTTGTGGCTTCCTTAAATCTTTTCTCAAAGGTTAATTCACATAGTTCAATAACTACGTTACTTGAGGATTTCAAGGCTTTTTTATAGTTTTCATGAAGCGCAATACGCCTATCGCCATCTACTCTTAAGGGATCAGGTGTAAAGTTGTTACTAGGGACACACAATAAATAAATAATGTGTTGAGGTGCATAAAAATACTCTTGCTTAAAAAGTTTAAACTTGTCTTGAGACCAAACTCCAAGGGTGAGCATATCGGTGTCAAATATTTTAGAAGTTATCTCTGGGTCGTAATACCCATTAACCTGCTGTAGTTTTAATTGACCATCGGATATTTGATCTAGTAGGTCAATAGGAAAATCATTCATATCGATACTACCGTCTAATTTTTCCAAAAATCTCCGGGCATATTCCTCCACTACCTCTAATGCCAAATAGTCACCAAGTGCTTCTGCTAGGGAACTTTTAAACGTGCTCTCTACGCCTGTAAGTACAATGTGGTGACTCATAGCTTTAGCGCATATATGTTCAAGGTTTGTCCTTCCCAAGAGATCCTGTGTTGAGGATCAAGGATGCTGTCCTTATATAAATCGTTGACGGGTAATTTTTGAGTAAGTACCATATTTACCTTTTCTAAAACACGAATACTGGCTTTATTCTCCGAAAGTGTACGACCAATTATTCTGGACAACCCTTCAGCTTTCGCCCACTTCAATGTAGAGAAGGCAGCTTCAGTAGCAATTCCATTCCCCCAATACTCGCTAAAGAACCTAAAGCCTAGGTCTATTCCCCAAGGATTGTTTTTTAGTCCACACCAGCCTATGGGGCGATCGTCTTTCTTATGAATTACAATCCACCTGCCAAAACCGTCTCGCTGGTAGTTAGGATAGGTTTGTATGAGTCTTAGTGCTTCCAACGGTGAGGAGAATCCTGTATCCCCGGTGAACTGGATAACCTTAGGATTTGAATTCAGTTCATACAGCCATGACGCATCACTTGCCTTCCACTCACGGAGCTCTAAGCGTTCTGACTGAAGTGGTTTTAAGGGTTCTCTGTGTGAGGCTAAAGCTATGTATTGACCATTTACGATGGCAGCTTGCACCAAGCATTGTAAGGGTAATGGTCTCTCTTTGCAGGTAGAGCTGATCCAAGCCGTTCCCCATCCATTTGACTTTTTTTCATCCCAATGAAAACTCGTGATGGTTAAGTGCTTTTTAAAGTCAACATTACCATGGCCATAAAGCTTGAATAAACTTTCTTTTATTCCCCAAACACATTGAAGCGCATCTATTTCGTTCGTTGAAATAAGTGCTGTTTCTTCTTTGGTTGTGAATTTATGTGCAATCACAAGAACTTGATTTCGCTTCGCTTCGATATCTATACCGACTTCTAGGTTTGCTGAATATGCTGCCGCCACCCCCTTAGAACAATGCGAAAGACTAACATTTCCGTTTGCGATGAATGGCTTTTTATTTCGATAATAGAGTTGTTTCAAATCAGTGCTTGAAAGTGCATTGGATAGTGCTGTCCGGCTCCATAACAACTCTTCTTTCTTTACCCCGGAGACTAGAGATTGTAGTCTTTTATTGTCTTCAGGGCACAGATCTTCTACTCCCAAAAGTTCGGTCTTTGTGGGATTGACACTTAAGTTAATCTCTTTTTCTAACAGTGGAAAAGGATAAGTTATAGTCATAAGGATGAACCGTTTGTCAGCTCGATACGTTACGTATATTTGCAATAAATAAATTTAAAACAAATGAGTGAATCACCGAAGTACGTACCCTACAAAGTTAAAGATATGTCATTGGCGGATTGGGGCCGTATGGAAATCAAATTAGCAGAAGCCGAAATGCCTGGTCTTATGGCATTGCGTGAAGAGTTTGGTGAGAGTAAACCACTTGCTGGTTCTCGTATCGCGGGCTGTTTACACATGACCATTCAAACAGCTGTACTGATAGAAACCCTAGTTGAGTTGGGTGCGGATGTGACTTGGTCGTCATGTAACATCTTCTCAACTCAAGACCATGCTGCTGCTGCTATCGCTGCTGCGGGTATTCCTGTATATGCATGGAAGGGTATGAATGAGGAAGAATTTAACTGGTGTATAGAGCAGACTCTGTTCTTTGGTGAAGACCGTAAGCCGTTGAGTTTAATTCTAGATGATGGTGGTGATTTGACAAATATGGTTTTTGATGAATTCCCGGAATTAGTGGCAGGTATTAAAGGATTGTCTGAAGAAACTACGACAGGGGTCCATCGTCTATATGACCGTGAAATAAACGGCACGTTGGTATTGCCAGCAATCAATGTTAATGATTCGGTTACCAAGTCTAAGTTTGATAACAAGTATGGTTGTCAGGAGAGTGCAGTAGATGCGATTCGTCGCGCTACAGACGTCATGATTGCAGGAAAAGTTGCTGTGGTTGCAGGTTACGGTGACGTAGGCAAGGGAACTGCAGCTTCTTTGCGTGGCGCAGGTGCTCGTGTAATTGTCACTGAAATAGATCCTATTTGTGCTTTACAGGCTGCAATGGACGGGTACGAGGTAAAGCGAATGGAAACAGCTATACCGCGTGCACAAATCATCGTGACGGCAACTGGAAATAAAGATATTATTCGCGAGGAGCACTTCCGTTTGATGAATGACAAGACCATTCTATGTAATATTGGTCATTTTGACAATGAAATTGATATGAGGTGGTTAAACACTAACTACGGCGATACCATGAAGGTGATCAAGCCTCAGGTTGATTTATATAATATCGAAGGAAAAGAGTTGATTCTATTGGCTGAAGGACGTTTAGTGAACTTAGGTTGTGCCACAGGTCACCCTTCGTTTGTAATGTCAAACAGTTTCACAAATCAAGTACTTGCTCAATTGGAGTTATGGATGCACACAGAGAAGTATGAAAACAAGGTCTATACGCTTCCTAAGCACTTGGATGAGAAAGTTGCAGCATTGCACCTAGAAAAGATAGGTGTGGAGTTAGAAACGCTTCGCAGCGATCAAGCCGAATACATCGGTGTGAAAGTCGAAGGACCGTTCAAGCCAGAGCACTACAGATACTAAACATCAATTATTCGGGGCCGCTAAGCGGCCCCGAATTTTTTTAAGGCCATCTATAAGCTGGTTTTTTGATTATTGGCATAGTTTTTTGGAACTTGATACCATATAACTACAACATATTCATGAAACGAATTTTCGCAGTCGCACTTATTCTATTAGCTCCTTTAATGTCAAAGGCACAGGCCGCTTTGGTGTTAGGAGAAATAGATATGGGTATTTTGGCGAGTTATCATATGATTATTACGGATCCTCAGAATTTTGTCTTGGGAGAAGAGTATGAGCTCGGTGGTTATCTCCACGATATGGATAATGGCGGAATCCTTGCGATTACGACTTCTTATATCCGTAATGGAGCTTTTGGTTCAAATAGTTTCTTACCACAGAATAACTATCAAATCGGAAAATTTAGTGCGGCTAAAATGCGCTTTGGTAAACTTTGGGAACTAAACTCTTTTGATGTTTTTGCTTCTGTAGGTTTTGGATGGATGGCAGGAGCAGATTACGGGGATAGAGAAGGCTTTATTGACTTGCTGTTTTTAGACCCTGAGGACCCTGTAGGGACCTTTACTATTCCGATTGGAGTAGATCTACAATGGTTCGGTTTTGATGGCAGTATAAATTCCGTAGGTATCAAATACGAAATCAACGGATGGAATAATTATCTAGGTATCGGAGCTAGTTACCTTCTCTAGCGTTCGTTGAGATAAGTCAGTTTTGATTGGGGTAAATAGGAATGTTCAATCCATAAAAAACCCGGATACATCCTGTAACCGGGCTCTTTAAATGCTTTTTAAATAGTGAGTTAGCTTCCGCATGCTTCACAATCTGGGTTGTCAATACTGCAGGCTTTGGGTTGCTCTGCTTGTTCTAATTCTTGTACGAAGCTTGCAAAAGAATCGTCCATTCCGAAATCGTTAGTATTCATTTGTGTTGTGTTTTGCTTTAGACTTATCTCTAAGCTATACAATCAAAAAGCAGGTTCAACGAATAACATTTTTGCGTTATCAACAATTTTTTTTTTTGATTCTGTGATAGTTACGTATCGGATTTTTGATAACTCATGGTTGTGCTTGGTGAAAGTGTGCTATTCAAAATGCAAATTGTAGTCTAAACTGGTTCGGACATGATCTATAAAAGATTCGTTTACCTCATTTTTTTCTCTTGCTCAGTGCTTATCGCCCACTCTCAGTCTACTGCGAGGCAAGGATACGTAAATACGTACGCTCAAATTGCTGTAGATGAAATGAATAGATCTGGAATTCCAGCTTCTATTACGTTGGCGCAGGGGATTCTTGAGAGTGGTGACGGGCGGAGTGATTTAGCGAGTAAGTCGAATAATCACTTTGGTATCAAGTGTCACAGTGACTGGAGCGGTGAGAGGGTGTACCATGACGATGACGAAAAAGACGAATGTTTCCGAAAATACGAGAATGTCAGATTCAGCTTCGAGGATCACACGGATTTCATAGTCAGAGGCTCTCGCTATGATTTCTTATTTGATCTCGATCCATCAGATTATAAAGCATGGGCTAAAGGATTGCAAAGGGCAGGATATGCGACCTCACCTAGTTATGCAGATCGTCTTATCAAAATTATTGAAGAAGCCGAATTGTACGCTCATGATGATCCTCAGGTCAAAACCGTGCAAGCGTCTGATAGAAATGTATCCGACAAGAAAGGACCTACTCTAAACGGTAAGAATAGAGTCGTGAGAAGCGATAGAAAGAAGTTCGTAATACATCGCGTAAAACACGTCACAGGAATGTCTCCGTTTATTGAGCTTAAGTCTGATGAAAGCATCGAGTCTGTGGCTGACTCTATTCAAATGCGGATTGCCGTATTACTTGATATGAACGACGCTACTTGGGAAACTACATTCCATACAGGTGACCGAATTTATGTAGACTTTAAAAAAGCCAATGCACAGCAGAAATGGGTGAAAGTTGGCTTAGGGCAGGATATGCGAACGATAAGTCAAGCGTACGGAATAAAGCTCAAGAAACTCTACAAGTACAACGACTATAGGGTAGGACAACAGCCAAAGGTTGGTGAGCAGCTGCGATTAAAGCAATGGGGATTTTTTGAAAAAAAAGAGCGTTAAACACTATGGTATTTATGCCAAGCGACGGAGCCAATAAACACTACTCCAAAAACCGCACTCGCCATTAATAACGAGGGTGCACCCATTAAATGAAGTACTTTGAAAACCACACTAAAAATAAAACTAGATGCGGCTAATATTCCCGTGACATAAATAATTTTTCTCATTATTCTCAAAAGTAACGAAATTCTGATATACTTTTGGACTGTCTCAAAGGGGTGCCCAGAAAGTTGAAAAACCTACGGGCTGAGAGTATACCCATAGAACCTGGGCAGGTAATGCTGCCAAGGAACGATAAGCAATAGATGTGTAATTACGCGTTATTGCCCCTTGACGTGGTTGAACAACCAAATAAATGAAAAGATTTTTTTTAAGTGCACTTGTATTTGTAGCAGGTCTCAACTTTGCTCAAGCACAAATTTCTGACTCCATGAATGTGGATGATCTACTACTTATTGCTCCAAAATTGAAGGAAGTAAATATTCTTGGAACATGGGCAAAACAGAGCGATCCGATCGCTCAAGTCAATCTTAATAGGAAGGACATTCAATCGTTAAATACAGGAAGAGACCTTCCTTACGTGCTTCAGGATGTGGCCGGTGTTGTCAGTTTCTCGGATGCGGGTAATGGTATTGGATATACCAATATGCGTATTCGCGGATCCGATATCACAAGAATAAATGTGACGGTCAACGGCATCCCAATGAATGATGCAGAGAGTCATGGTGTCTTCTGGGTAAACACCCCTGACTTAATGTCCTCAACTAATGCCATTCAGTTGCAAAAGGGCTTGGGCACTTCCACGAATGGTTCAGGTGCTTTCGGCGCTACTTTGGGTCTCAATACTCTTGGAGCTAATGACCAGGGTGGACGCGTAATAATGGGTCTTGGTTCTTATGGTACCCAGCGTGCAACGGTTGAAGCGAATACGGGACAAACTAAGAATGGCTTTTGGCTTAATACCCGTCTTTCGACCATTACCTCTAACGGCTATGTTGACCGTGCTTCGTCAGATTTACAATCCTATTACCTCAGTGGGGGTTTTGCCGGTGGGGGTCATTCTGTAGAAATAGTAAGATTTGGTGGTGGTGAACGAACCTATCAAGCGTGGTGGGGAATTGATTCAACGACAATGTATGGTGGAGCATATGATGCAGCACCTACCACAAATTATGCAGGAGCGATTTACGACGATAATTGGAATGTTTTAGGTACATATGATGACCAAGTTGATGATTATGGTCAGGAACATACACAGCTTCATTATCGTTTTAATAATCTTCTTGGCGGGACGCTAAGCGCGGCACTTCATCATACTGCTGGAGCTGGATACTTTGAAGAATACAATCAAGGCTATGGGTTTGCTGACTTTGGTATATCACCCTATGATAATTCTGCCGGAGATACCGTGATCTTTGGAGATGTAGCCACCAGAAAATGGTTAGATAATGATTTTTACGGTGCCACTGCTTCTTGGATGACTTCCGTTAAGGGGAATTCCTTGATAATTGGCGGAGGAGCGCACCGCTATGAAGGAGCGCACTTTGGTCAAGTGATTTGGGCAAATAACCCAAACGTTGATGCACTATCCCCAAATTACTACAATGGAGATGCGGTAAAAGATGATGCTAACATCTATGCGAAATGGTCAAAAACACAGAATAAAATGATGTTTTACGGAGATTTACAATACCGTTTCGTGCAGCATTCTTCCGCGGGTGGGTCAGCAACTGGTCCTGCAAATTTTGACAGAACATTTAATTTCATTAACCCCAAAGCAGGTTTAACCTATAGCCTAAAAGGGAAGCAAGTACTGGGTGCTTATCTAGGATTGGGTCATAAGGAACCAAACCGTACTGATTTACAGAATGCTGAATTCCCAGGCGATATTAAGGCGGAACAAATGTTAGACCTCGAGATGAACTACCGTAATTCTTCTGAGAACTGGGATTTAGATGTAAATATCTATCGTCAACAATACCAAAATCAACTTGTGCTAACAGGATTTTTAGATGCACAGGGCTATCCAATTCGCGCAAATACTGGTCTGAGTTTCCGTCAAGGATTGGAAGTAGCAGGAAGGTATAATTTTACCAAAGAATTACAATTCTCTGCTAATATGGCGTTAAGTCAGAATCAAAATGTGGACTGGATTGGTGATCCTTTGTCTTCCACAATCAAAAACACGACCATAGCATTCTCTCCGGCAGTGGTTGGAGGCGGTCGGTTCAGCTACGCAAAGAAAGGTTTTGAGACTTCGATATGGAACCAATTCATAGGTAAGCAATACTTATCAAACGGTGGTTTAGAAGCGCAAACACTACCTGCATATCACTTGGTAAATGCTCGTGTCTCTTATACATGGAATTGCAATGCCAATCAACGAATCATTGGATTTGTGGAGGTACGCAATCTAGGTGATCTATCTTATGCGGCGAATGGATATATGTGGGATATAACACCCTATTACTATGCGCAAGCTACCCGTAATGTAATGACCGGTGTTACTTTTGAATTCTAGTCAAACATTCCTTTGTATCTAACAAAAAAGCCCCCTCGCGCAGCGAGGGGGCTTTTTTGTTAGATATTAAATTTCTAGTAAGCTACCAGGATCCAGATGCGCCACCTCCGCCGAAAGATCCGCCGCCGAAGCCTCCAAAGCCTCCTGAGCTTCGGCCGCTAAAGCCACCTCCCCCCATAGTATGTCCCATGCCCATGCCCCACAATAAAGGTCCCATGCCTGAGCCGTATCGACCACCGCCGTTACCTCCTCTGCGACTCATGTAGATGATGATCATGACAATGAATATAATAAGTTTTCCTATGCTTCTTCCTCGTCTACTGTTTTTAATACTGCGACCGCCTTTGCCCTCATAGCTTCCAGCGAGGACCTCAATTATTGAGTTCGTTCCAACATCTAAGCCCTTTGCATAGCTTCCTTGTTTGAAAAAAGGTAGGATGTCATTCTCAATAATCATCTTAGAAGTGAAATCTGTCAAGTAGGGCTCTAGACCATAACCGTTTTGTATTGAAAGTGACCTGTCATCCGTGGCAACCAAAATCAGACAGCCATTATCCTTGCCATTTTGACCAATTTTCCATAATTGGGCAATTTCGGCGGTAACGAGGTTAATGTCGTCTCCACCAGTGGAACCAACGATTACTATTGAAATCTGAGTACTGGTAGTATCAGCGTAGTCTAAAAGCTTGTTTTCTAAAAAAGCTTTGTCGTTCGCGCTAAGTACATTGCTGAAATCTGTTACTAAACTTGTAGGGGCTTTCATTTCTAGAAGCGCCTGTGCATTTTGCCCTAATAAACCTAAGGGTAGAAGTAATGCTATTATCCAACGTTTCATGGGCTATCCTTTTGAGATTTTGTTTGACAACTCATCAACATCATCTTCCTGACGTGGAAAAAATTCCCCTAAGGCCTTGCCTGCTTTCTCTACACCGGCAATGAGTCCCTCAGAGAAGTGTCCCTGCTTGAATTCGGAAATTATAAGGTCGACAATCTCTTTCCAGAAATCACCAGGAACCTTAGTATTAATGCCTTCGCCTGCCCAAATAGCCAATTGTTTGTCTTCTACCGCTAGATAAAATAATACACCGTTCTTCTCGGCTGTTTTATGCATTTTAAGCGCTCCAAAAAGCTTCTTCGCTCTTACTTGTGCCCCTTTTCTACCTGTAGATTTCTCCAAGTGAATTCGCAGTTCACCAGAAGTAAGAAGCTCCGCTGCAGTAATTGCGTCAACCAAGGTTTGCTCCTGTTTTTCGGAAAGTATAGTTCGTATGTAATCACTCATACTTAGAAGCTTACTTCAGGTGCTTGTTCTGTGCCCTGGTCAGCTTCTAAATATCCTTTTTTCTCAAAGCCAAAGCTTGAGGCAAGTAGTGTCTTAGGAAACTTACGAATGGTTCCGTTGAAATTTTTGACGCTCTCATTAAATCGGTCTCTCTCTATTTTAATGCGATTTTCTGTTCCTTCTAATTGACTTTGAAGGGCAAGAAAGTTTTGATTGGCTTTTAAATCAGGATAGCGCTCGACAGTGACCATTAATCGACTCAGGGCCCCACTTAGTTTTCCTTGAGCGGCTTGGAAGTTAGCAATAGCCTCAGGCGTTAGGTTATCGGTACTTACATTGATACCAGTAGCTTGAGAACGAGCCTCAATGACACCGATCAATGTTTCTTTCTCAAATTCAGCATAGCCTTTTACGGTATTAACTAGGTTTGGAATAAGGTCCCCACGACGCTGGTAGGCACTTTCAACTTTTGCCCATTTGCCGTTTGTTTCTTCATCTAGAGTTACTAAGCCATTATAGGCTCTTACCACCCAGCTGATTAGGACTGCAATAACGCCCAGTACGATGAGTAGGGTAATGGTTGATTTTTTCATATTAAGGTTATGATTAGATAAGGGTGATTTAAGCCTCCGACTTCATAGTACGAAGTATTTTTTGTAATTCAGATTTTACGTAACTCAGCTTTTCTATGGCTTCATGCTCTCTTTTAACTGCTCCAATTCCTTCAGCATTTAGCTTCTTTCTGGCACCATCGAGGGTTAACCCTCGTTCTTTCACCATTCCATGAATAGCACTGATCAGTTTAATGTCGTCGACCGTAAATTTTCGGTTGCCATTTTTGTCCTTTTTGGGCTTGAGTTTACTGAACTCCTTTTCCCAATATCGAATGTTTGAAGCATTGATGTCTAATAGCTTAGATACTTCGCCAATAGAGTAATACAGCTTTTCAAGGCTGTCGAAATCCAAGGTCTCTTTCATAGTCTTAAAGTTACACTATCTTTCGATGAAGGCTGATAAATCTAGACCGCAGTGTACTAGAGTTTAGTGTTTGAATTAATCGAAGCTTTGGTTGGAATGTGAGCTGATGTTCAACATTTCTTCATATTGCATTGGAGTCAGGTCATTGAAGAAATAATTCACGGGATTCACTTTTCGACCGTCTTTAATAACCTCATAATGGAGGTGAGGTGCCGTTGATGAACCTGTAGAGCCTATATAACCGATGATGTCTCCGCGCTTTACAAGTTGACCTCTATTCACTTCGATTTTACTCATATGTGCATACAACGTTTGATAACCAAACCCGTGATCTATAACGATATGTCGCCCAAATCCCGAGCGACTTCTTCTATAAGTGGTTACTTCGCCATCACCTGTGGCGTAAATAGCAGTTCCAGTAGGCGCTGAAAAATCAGTGCCCCAGTGCATTTTACGTACCTTATAAATGGGATGAATTCTATATCCATAGCCTGAGGCCAGTCTTTTTAGATCCTTGTTTGCAACCGGCTGGATGGCTGGAATAGCAGCGAGCATTTCTTCTTTATTTCTTGCCATTTCAACGACGTCATCAAAGCTTTTCGTCTGCACGTAAGCTCTTTTTGCAACTTGATCTAACTTTTTCCGCGTATCCACAAGAAGCTCTGAGTTGTCAAAGCCTTCTAGATTTTTATAACGATTTGCTCCACCAAAACCCGCTGTACGTACCTCGGCTGGAATAGGTCCTGCCTCGAATATAGTACGGTAAATCTCATCATCTCGCTTCTCAATATCGCCAAGAACATCTGTGAGTTGCTCTAGTTTCCCGTCCATGAGTTCGTATTGGATGACCATGTTATCCAATTCACGTTTCATTTTACGTTCTTTTGGACTCTCGAACCAAAGGTCGGCCGCTAAGTAAAAAACGAGGCCAAACGCCATTGCTGCGACGCTGAAAATAGTAACTTCCTGCAGTCTTTGCTTCCAGGTTCGGTCTATTCTCCTGTAGGACAGGTTTTTAGAATCGTACGTGTATTTTACTTTAGCCATAGTTTGTGCGTTATTTTTGCTAAGACGCAATAGTCACGCTAATATTGTGCCACAAAGAAACAAATTTAGTTTAACACCTAATCCAGTCCTGGGTAATGATTATTGACAACATACTCACTTCTAAAGAGATACGCAGAAAATTTTTAGCGTACTTCGAATCTAAAGGGCATAATATAGTGCCTTCAGCTCCTGTCGTGAACAAGGATGATCCAACGTTGATGTTTATCAATGCAGGGATGAATCCGTTTAAAGACTACTTCTTGGGTAATGTCCAGCCTAAAAATCTAAGATTCTCGGACACACAAAAATGTTTGCGTGTTAGCGGAAAACATAATGATCTCGATGAAGTGGGCCATGATACCTATCACCATACGTTGTTTGAAATGCTTGGGAATTGGTCCATTGGTGATTATTTCAAGACAGAAGCCATAGAATGGGCGTGGGACTTACTCACTAATGTTTACGGTCTAGAAAAGGAAAGGCTATATGTTACTGTTTTTGGTGGTGATAAAGCGGACGGGTTAGCAAGAGATCATGAGGCATGTGATATATGGAGTGCATTTGTTCCTTCTGAGCGTATTCTTGATGGCTCTAAAAAAGACAACTTTTGGGAAATGGGCGAGAATGGTCCATGCGGTCCATGTTCAGAAATCCATATCGATTTACGAAGTGAAACTGAACGAGTCGCTGTTTCTGGTGCTTCTTTAGTCAATGAGGATCACCCGCAAGTTGTAGAGATTTGGAATTTAGTTTTCATGCAATTCAACCGCAAATCGGATGGAAGTCTAGAAAACTTACCTGCCCAGCATATAGATACAGGAATGGGCTTTGAACGTCTTTGTATGGCAATACAGGGCAAGCAGTCTAACTATGACACGGATGTGTTTACTCCTTTGTTAGATAAGGTCGCATCTATCTCAGGGATAAAGTACGGTCAGTCTGAATTAACAGATATAGCCCAACGCGTAATAGCGGATCATATTCGCGCTGTGGCTTTTGCCATTGCTGACGGACAACTTCCTGCAAGTGGCGGCGCTGGATATGTGATTAGAAGAATTCTGAGAAGGGCCATTCGTTATGGTTTTTCTTACCTGAATTTGAAAGAGCCCTTCATGTATAAACTGGTCGATGTCTTGGAGAAGGAGATGGGTGAGTTTTTCCCTGAGCTAAGCAGCCAAAAAGTACTGGTAGAAAAGGTCATAGAAGAAGAGGAACAGAGTTTTTTAAAGACACTAGCCCAAGGATTATCTAGGTTAGAAGAATTTTTTAAGGGCAAGGAGAAGGTGCTTGATGGAAAGCAGGCCTTTGAGCTATACGATACCTATGGGTTCCCCATTGATTTGACGGAACTGATCATGCGAGAAAAGTCTATATCGGTTGATATGGCTGGTTTTACTTTTGAAATGGCCGCTCAAAAAGAACGCTCCCGTGCTGCTACAAAACTCAGTACTGAGGATTGGATAGAGTTGATTTCCAATAAAAAAGAGGAATTTATTGGCTACGATGCTTCAGAGGCAGAGGTACGGGTAACACGTTACAGAAAGGTTAAAGCTAAGAAGAAGGAGTTCTATCAATTGGTCCTCTCATCGACACCTTTCTATCCAGAAGGGGGAGGTCAAGTAGGGGATACAGGTATCCTATTACAAGGCGTTCAGACTATCGATATCACAAATACGAAGAAGGAAAATGGCGTCATCATCCATTTTAGTGATGAGTTACCAGAGGACTTAACGGGTATTTGGAAGGCAAAAGTGCACATTGAAAACCGAATTGAGACAGCTAAAAATCATAGTGCAACTCACCTCATGCACGAGGTGTTACGCGATGTGCTCGGGACCCATGTAGAGCAAAAGGGATCGTTGGTCCAACCGGACTATCTAAGATTTGATTTTTCTCATTTCAAAAAGATAAGTAGCGAAGAAATGGCCGCTATAGAAGAAGCTGTAAATGTTAAAATCCAGACTAATTATCCTCTAGAAGAGTTTCGGAATATCCCCATATCACAAGCCAAAGCGATGGGCGCTATGGCACTTTTCGGTGAAAAGTATGGAGATTCCGTTCGCGCCATCAAGTTTGGAGAATCAGTAGAATTATGTGGAGGAATTCATGTTCCAGCTACAGGTTCTATAGGATTGTTTAAATTCCTCTCTGAGGGAGCAGTTGCTGCAGGTGTACGCCGTGTAGAAGCGGTAACAGGTATGGCTGCGGTTAGATACGTAAATAATGAGTTGACTAAGCTACGCGCTACTCAGGAGGTTTTAAAGAATCCTCAAGACTTGGCAGCAGCCGTTACTCAGTTGAAAGAGAAGGAAGCTAGAGCACAGCGCGAAATAGAATCGTTGCGCAAGGAAAAGGCGCTATCCACTATCCATGATTTCGTAATAGGAGCCATTGAGTTTCATGGTGCTATAGCTATTGTCTCAAGAACTGAAATGGATAACGGTAGTGTAAAGGATGTCGTTTTTAAGTTAAAATCTGAGCCAGGTCGATTGGTAATTTTAGCGAACGTATTTGAAGGTAAAGCAACCATTAGTGTTGGTTTAAGTGATGATGTCGTAAAAGAAAAGGGTTGGCATGCTGGAAATGCTGTTCGCGCATTAGCTAAACATATACAAGGTGGAGGTGGAGGACAGCCTGCGTTTGCAACAGCTGGCGGAAAAAATCCTGAAGGAATAGATAAAGTATTGGCCGATTGGCAAAACCATTTCTCATGAAAAACTGGATAAAATTTGGCGCAGTAGCGCTCGTATTTCAAGTAGCATTTTCTGCTCAAGCTCAAACAGAAGATCCTATCGAGTACTTTACAGATAGTAAGATCAGCGATACTAGATTTTCGCTAGCAGCTATTTATGCTCCTTCATTTGCTTCTCGAAGGCTTGCGTTGTATGAGCCAGTAGCAGACGGTAATGAGTTATTTGCGCTGCTTAACGAGGATGCCGGTGGTGTATTTGCGCAACGTTATGGCATGATGGCCTACTACGAATTACGCGGAATGTTCCATGTCGGGATTGGTTTTACAACACAGAAAAGCGGCTTTATTTCAAAGGATTTTGCGGTGTTTGATCAGAATGCCATTTTCCAAGATACCGTAGGCGTTTTCAATGCTAAGACTTCGTATTCTGCATTGAACATCCCAATTCAATTCATTTTTCATACCCAGATAACAGACCTTTGGGCACTGCAAGTGATACCATCATATGATCTCACATTCTATAACATGATCGACCGTTCATGGGTGGGTGAAGGTGTGCCAAATTATTCAACGGATGCGGTGGTAGGAGTCTTAGGCACTATGTACGAGCGAGGCTCCGCGTCCACCCAATACCATAAAGGATTCAATGGATGTATAGGCTTTGCACTAGGTAATGAGTTTACTGTTTCAAATGACTTAGTCCTATCGCTAAGGGCAGAGTTTAGATTAGGCTTGTTACCCATTAACTCAGCCGATGCAGCTCTTAGCGAAGTACCTTATGGTGTAGGTGGCTCTGTTGGTTTCCGTTATTATTTGTAGAGAAAAGTTTAACGCACAAAAAAGACCGGTCGCAATTTGCGACCGGTCTTTTTTATTTGGGTATTCCGCTTATTCTGTTGAAGCGGAATCGGTAGTTTCCTCAATGAACTCCGTTGCTTCTTCTTCAGTTGGCGTTTCTCTGTTTTCGTTGAGCATCGTAACCATTCGCTCGGTAATATCATACTCTGTATTTGCGAAAATAATTTGTCCTCCTTCTTCATATAGAAGAATGAAATCTAGGTTGAGTTCATTTTTAAGTACTTCAATCGCTCCGTTCATGTCTTCACGCATTTGTGTCGTCAAAGCGTTCTGCTTGACCATCAAACGTTCTTGGGCACCTTGCTCTATTGCCATATATTGCTGTTGAACGCGTCTGAGGTCAGCTTCATTAACCTCTCTTTGACGGGCCGTCATCTTAGGAGCTTCTTGCTGGTATAATTCTATGTTTTCTTGCAAAGATTGCTGACGACGCTGTAGTTCAGTTACGATTTCAGCTTCTTCAGCCTGTAACTCTAGCACCAATTCTTGGAAGTAATGGTACTGGCTTTGAAGAGAATCAATGCGTACATACGCCAAACGAATTCCTTTATCAGTGTTTTCTACTGCAGGCTGCTGGCAACTGGCAAGTAAGGCAATACTAGCCATGGCTAGGAAGAACTTTTTCATCTTTAAAACTCTAGTTTGTTTAATATTTCTTCATTGACAAGTTCTGGAACAGTAACCTTAAGTAAAGGAGTACGTTCCATCTCACGCTTGATAGCGAATATAGCTTCTTTATTTCTAGCCCAAGAACGTCGAGCAATTCCATTGTTTACATCATAAAGAAGCATATTTTCAATACGTTTCTCTGTTTCTAAACTTCCATCTAGCAGCATTCCAAAACCGCCATTGATGACTTCACCCCATCCAACACCACCACCGTTGTGAATACTCACCCAGGTAGCGCCTCTGAAACTTCCACCAATCACATTCTGTATGGACATATCCGCAGTAAAACTAGAGCCATCATAGATGTTACTGGTTTCTCTGTAAGGACTATCTGTACCACTCACGTCGTGGTGGTCACGGCCAAGCACAATTGGGCCAATTTCACCCTTTTTAATAGCACTGTTAAAAGCTTTAGCGATTTCAATTCTGCCTTCGCTGTCAGCATATAGAATTCTCGCTTGAGACCCTACAACAAGTTTGTTTGCCTTAGCGCCTTGGATCCAACGTATGTTATCATCCATTTGCTGCCTGATCTCAGCTGGTGCTTTTGCCATAAGTGCTTTGAGTACTTTTTCAGCAATAACATCTGTCTTGTCCAAGTCTTCTGGATTACCTGAGGCACATACCCAGCGAAATGGGCCAAAACCGTAATCAAAACACATAGGCCCCATGATATCTTGAACATAAGAAGGGTATCTAAAGTGTTCTCCATCGGCATCCATGATTTCAGCACCTGCCCTAGAACTTTCTAATAAGAATGCATTGCCATAATCAAAGAAATACATGCCTTGATCTACTAGTGTATTGATAGCGGTAACGTGTTTCTTTAAAGTCGTTTTAATACGTGACTTAAATTCTACAGGGTCACTAGCCATCATCTCATTTGCCTCTTCGTAGCCCATTCCTTGTGGATAATATCCACCTGCCCAAGGATTATGTAGTGAAGTCTGATCTGAACCCAGGTCCACAGGAACCTTACGTTCTGCCATTCTCTCCCAGAGGTCAACGATATTACCGAGGTAGGCTATGCTGCGTGCTATTTTCTCTTTTTGGAATCTTTGTGCCATATCAATGGCTTCGTCAGCGCTGGTTGTGATCTCATCTACCCAACCTTGCTCATGACGTTTATAAGCAGCCTTTGGGTTGATTTCAGCAGTAATGCTAACCACACCTGCTATATTAGCTGCCTTTGGCTGTGCTCCGGACATTCCACCTAGTCCGGCAGTAACGAAAAGCTTTCCTTCGGGACCTCCATTGGATTTCATTCGTGCTGCGTTTAGCACAGTAATGGTAGTCCCGTGAACAATACCTTGAGGTCCTATGTACATGTATGATCCTGCCGTCATTTGTCCGTACTGCGTAACTCCTAGTGCATTGAACTTCTCCCAATCGTCGGGTTGACTGTAATTAGGTATCATCATCCCATTTGTCACAACTACGCGAGGTGCATCCGATGTAGATGGAAAGAGACCCATAGGATGTCCGCTGTACATATGTAAAGTTTGCTCCTGTGTCATCTCACTCAGGTATTTCATGGTGAGTACATATTGTGCCCAATTCTGAAATACACCGCCATTTCCACCATAAGTAATCAGTTCTTCTGGATGTTGAGCGACTGAAGGATCCAAGTTGTTTTGGATCATTAGCATTATACATGCGGCTTGAGCACATTTAGCAGGATAATCGTTAATAGGACGAGCTTTTATAGCATAGTCGGGCTTGAAACGATACATGTAAATACGACCATATTCTTTCAGTTCTTCAAGAAACTCTGGTGCTAATTCTGCATGCCATTCCTTTGGAAAATAACGTAAAGCATTTTCCAGGGCCAATCTTTTCTCACTGGGTTTAAGGATGTCTTTCCGTTTTGGAGCTCTATTAACATCTCCTGAAATGGTTCTTTTCGGAGGAATGGTGCCTGGTATACCTGCAACTATGGCCTCCATAAATGGGGTTAATGTGGTCATTTAATTTCCTTTTACTCTGTGAGTTCCTTTGTCATAGCCATATGGACAGTGTTTACAGCCACTCAGGCAGCAATGTCCTCGTTTAAGATGGTACCGCTCCGTGAAGACAATAAATCCCTCGGGGCTTTTGTAATAATCTTCTGGATCTAACTCTTTATTAAACATAATTATGGGCAATGGGTTCGTAAAGGTACACTGCATTAGTTTTGTAGCATGGTTCAAGAAGAATTTCCGTTTCACCTACCGTCGCCTTTTCAGAAGATCGATTACTTTAATCATCTGCCCGAGCTTTGGATGAAAAGAGATGATTTGATTCATCCCGTGGTATCTGGCAACAAATGGCGAAAGCTCAAAGGATTCTTTCAAGACTGCGACAAAAGTAAGACGGTCATCACTTTCGGTGGAGCATACAGCAATCACCTATCCGCGGCATCATTTGCCTTAAAGTATTTTGGTATGCATGGAGTTTTGATTGTTCGTGGGGAAGAGTTGGATGAAAGCAGTAACCCATTTCTGTCCTATTGTGCATCTCAAGGAATGCAGCTCAATTTTGTTTCGCGGTCCGATTACCGAGCCTTAAGAGCACGCCAATGGCAGCCTACGCAGGAGCAATTGTTACTTTGGAATGTGAGAGAATTTCAATTGCTTCCTGAAGGCGGTGCTGGCATCCATGCTATTCAAGGATGTGGTGAAATTTGGAATGAAATTGACCGGATAATGACTCCTAGACACCTTGTGTTGGCTTCAGGTACAGCCACAACAGTTCTAGGGATATTACACGCTATGTCTGTAAATAGCGAAACACAAGTTCACGTAGTTAGTGCGGTAAAAGGCGCGAAAAAAGAACAGGAATTGGCCATAGATTTAGCCCACAGTAAAAACATAACACTGGTTTGGATTGACGAAACATCCTTTGGTGGGTTTGGACGTGTTGACGATATCTTACTCGAGAAAAAATCATCATTTACAGAGAAAACGGCTATTCCCATAGACCGTAACTACAATGCTAAAGTGCTACACTATCTGGGTAATACAAGACTTAATGGTGCAGTGGTGTGGTTAAATACTGGCGGTTATCCGCTTTTCGAACTTATCTAAAGAGCCTTTAAGATCATCTGCTCTACTTCGTCACTGTCCCAGTTGTTTTCTATTCCCGGCATCGCTAATACCTCTTCCATGATGACATCGTGGCGCTGTCCTTCCATTAACGCATCGTGGTATGGGATATTCGTGAATTTAACTTGAGTATACAATGGGGTCCATAGTTCAGGATTGTTGCGCTGCACTTTTGCTTCAATCTTCTTGCGCAACTGAAACTTAGGGTCAGCCACTAGGTCGCGCATCTCTACAAAATTGCGGAGACTTAAATCCGCTATTGCATTTCCAGCGGGTACCCTTTGCTTACTGTATTCTTGGAGTATGGCCTGTAAATCCTCATCGCCATGCGTGTCTAATAGCTCGCAGAAGACTCTTACATCCTCTAAAGATGCGTTCATGCCTTCTCCATAAAAAGGAACGATGGCATGTGCAGCATCTCCAATTAACATGGTACTCCCCCAGTGATAAGGTTTGCAACGGATAATAGCTAAGGCTGAGGTGGGATTGTTTTCCCATTGTTCTCCAAGATTTGGGATCAGGGGAATAGCATCTTTAAAATATTTTTTGAAGTATCTCAATCCATCTTCAGCAGTGTGTAAATGATCAAGTCCAAACTCACCGTCGTAAGGTGCAAAGACAGTACCCGTAAACCCATTGTCAGTATTTGCCAGACCCATAAGCATGAATTGGCCTCGTGGCCAAATATGTAAGGCGTCCAAATTTAATTGAGGACTGCCATCCTCTGCAGCAGGAATATGAACTTCTTTGTATCCGCTGTCAATATACTCTTGGCTGAAGTTGAATCTCGGTATCCCCTGAAGAGATTTTCGCACCGCTGACCCTGCACCATCGGCCCCGACAATAAGGTCGGCTTTAACCTCTATAGGATTCTCATTTTTATGAAAATAAGCAATACTAGCCTTGGTGTCTACGCCACTACACGAGGTGTTAAAATGTAAGTTGACGTTTGGTAAAGAATCAGCTAATTCAACCAATTTTTTATTGAATTCGCTGCGTGAAATACTGTGAATGGCTTTTCCTTTAATGCTGTATGGAAAGTAACTTTCGTTGCCTTCTATATCGTGTATTTGCCTTCCATGCGCCGGGACAACGATTTCTCGAATAGGCTCTTCTATACCAGCATATTTTAAAGCGGTCCAGCCCCTATGGCCCACTACTAAGTTAATGGAGCGTCCACTCCCGTAAGAAGCGGATCTAGGGTCTTCACGTTTTTCGAAAACTTCTACGTTGTATCCTTTAGTGCCGAGTGTGTAAGCCATATATGACCCTGCCAAACCCGCACCTACAATAACGACTTTCTTCATGCTGAATGACTTTCTAAATAGGTTTTAAGAATCTGGCCAAACGACCTTATGTCCTCAAATGAATTGTACAAAGGAACAGGAGCCATACGTATTACGTTGGGTTCTCTCCAGTCTATGATCACACCTTCCTCCATCAAATGATCAAATAAAGGCTTTCCGTATCCATGGACATGGACAGAAATTTGGGCGCCACGAGCACCTTCAGGAGTTATAATCTCAAGAAATTCACCAGTCTCATTGGCTACAGCCTCAATAATTTGCTGTAAATAGGCGGTTAACTTCTCGCTTTTTGCGCGTAGGTTACTAATCCCTGCTTGATCTACCAGATCAAAGCTAGCGCGTACCGGAGCCATCGCCATTACGGGAGCATTAGATAGTTGCCAAGCTTCTGCCGTCGGAATAGGCTTAAACGTTTCCGGCATTTGGAACCGCGTTTCTTTGTCGTGACCCCACCAGCCTTCAAAGCGTGGTAAGTCATTTTGTCCATGATGTTTTTCGTGGACAAAGTAACCGGCGGTGGCACCTGGTCCAGCGTTGAGGTACTTATAATGACACCAGGCTGCGAAATCTACATTCCAATCATGGAGGTGCAGTTCCACATTACCAGCACCATGAGCTAAATCCCATCCCACGATAATCCCACGTTCTTGAGCATGTGAGGTAAGTTCCTCCATGGCCATTACTTGACCGGTGTAATAGTTTACTCCACCGATCATCATCATGGCAATTTCGTCACCATGTGTGTCTATCGCAGATTTGAAATCTGCCGTATGAATATGGTGCTCGCCATCTCTTGGTGCAACTTCGATCAAATGCGTTGCCGGGTCAAGCCCGTGAAACCTTAGCTGTGAGGCCAGGGCATATTGATCAGAAGGGAAGGCCTTAGCTTCGCATAAAATTTTTGTTCGCTTGCCTTTGGGTCTGAAAAAACTGACCATGAGTAAGTGCAGATTGTTTGTGAGAGATCCCATAACCACAACTTCTTCAGGCTTCGCACCAACTATTTTTGAGAGACTTTCTGAGAAGAACTCATGGTAGGGCATCCAGGGTCTACGTGCATGAAAGTGACCTTCAACTCCCCAGTTTTTCCAATCTTCTAATTCCTCATAGAGGTACTCTTTGACGTTCTTAGGCTGTAACCCTAGTGAATTCCCCGTAAAATATAATGTTTGCTTACCGTTGATCACAGGAATGTGAAATTGATCGCGGAAAGAGGCAAGAGAATCGGACTGGTCGAGTGCTGCTGCGTAACTCTGGTCTAAGACATTCATAAGCATTTATTCTGTGTACTTAAAGATAGGGTAAAAGGGCTACTAGGCCTAATAAGAACCAGGGTAGACCTTCTATTAAAAAGCTGTAATACAAGTCGCCAAAATTGTGGTTGGCTATAATGATAATGGTGGCGAAAAAACAGAACAATAGGAAGGTTGCGTTTAGTGGTAGTCCAAAATAGAGCACTAAAAGCATAAAGCTCAGCCATAAAAATACATGTGCTATGAAGATGCTATTTCTAGCCCCTAATAAATGAGGTAGAGTTTTTATGCTTTTGCTATCGATACTAGAGTCTCTAACGTCAAATGGAATAGTTAAAGCGGCAGCCCAAAGCATTCTTTCAATAAAATGCAACCAGCCATTTTCACCGTTCCAAACAGCAGGAATAAATGCGGTGATGTAAGCCCATAGGCCTGCGATAATCAGAAGTTTTAAACCCGGTACGGAACGCAGTCCACCTCCTTTATTCTTTAAAATAAACGGTAATGGATATAGAAATGCGATAGCTCCGCCTATTGCATAGTGGAATAGAAGTCCCCAAGAATGTATGTTTATTAACTCTGCTATAGAGATGACTAATCCTAGTATGATACTGAGCCAAGAAATACGGGGCATCTGTGCCTTCCATTGTGATATTTTCGAAGATAAATCAGTATCGGAAGGTCCTTCAAACAGGTGGGCAAACCCATAGACAACTAAGGTACCTGAGGCATTTAATAAAGCGAGGGAATGCACTTGGCCATCAACTAGGTATTCGGTGAACTTAGTCAAGGCCCAAACGGCGCCTGCGACCCAAAAATTGGCATAAACAACCAACCTTAATAGGCCTAAAAAAGTGTTAGTAATTGTGTTTAAACTTCTTTCCATTCTAGGGTGTTAAAAGTAGGCAATGTTAACCACCTGTGATGTAATTTTACCTCACTAAAAACTGAATCACAATATGAAGCGCAATTCATTTGCTTACAGACACATTGGACCAAAAGCGATTGATGTAGATCAAATGCTATCTACCATTGGAGTAGATTCTATTGACACATTGATAGATCAAACTGTGCCAGCTGCTATTCGTACGGACAAGGAGTTAGATCTCGAGCCCGCGATGACCGAAGCTGAATTTGCCACGCACATCACCGCATTGGGAGAGTTAAACCAGGTGTTTAAAACCTACATAGGAATGGGTTACCACCCAACAGTTCTTCCAGGTGTGGTTCAGCGTAATATATTAGAGAATCCGGGCTGGTATACTGCCTACACGCCCTACCAAGCTGAGATCGCACAAGGTCGTTTAGAGGCATTGATGAATTACCAAACCATGGTAGTTGACTTGACAGGAATGGAGCTGTCGAATGCTTCTTTATTGGATGAGGCGACTGCTGTTGCAGAGGCAATGAGCATGTTTTACGGTGCTATGCCTAGAGCTAAGAAAAAGTCGGGAGCATCTAAGTTTTTTGTCGACTACAAAACTTTTCCTCAAAGTTTGGCATTATTAAAAACAAGAACTGAACCTATTGGCGTCGAAATCGTCATGGGCGATTATAGAGATTTTGATCCTTCTGACGACTTTTTTGGCGCCATAGTGCAATATCCTAATGCAGATGGATCTATCGAAGATTACCGTGCATTTGCATCAAAATGTAACGCTTCGGAAATACAGTTGGTTGTTGCGGCAGATATATTGTCTCTGGCCCTACTTACTCCTCCTGGAGAATGGGGCGCAGATGCAGTTGTTGGCACAACCCAGCGCCTTGGTATTCCACTGGGTTACGGTGGCCCGCACGCAGCGTTCTTTGCTACGAAGGAGTCTTATAAGCGTTTTATTCCGGGGCGTATAATTGGTCGTACAATTGATACAGATGGCAATCCTGCGTTAAGGATGGCACTGCAGACTAGAGAGCAACACATTAAACGCGATAAAGCGACATCAAACATTTGTACCGCACAAGTATTGCTTGCTGTAATGGCCGGTGCTTATGGTGTTTACCATGGTCCGGAGGGTTTGATGGATATCGCTGAAGGAATTCACATGAAGTCTGCGACCTTGAATGAGGCCGTGAAGGGAATGGGTCTGGTACAGCATAACGCCACCTTCTTTGATACCTTAAAAATATCACTTAAAAATAGCGACAGTGGTTCTTTAAAGAAAGCAGCAGAAGACGCCCGTATAAACTTCAGATACCTAGATCCAATGACTATTGGGATATCGTTGAACGAGACGACTACGGACTCAGATGTGGCTGAAATTATTGCTTTACTTGTGAAGGTAGAAGGTATAGAGACCATTGAAATGGCGGACCTATCCATGTACTTACCGGTGGAGCTTTCTCGTACTACTGATTTCATGACGCATGAAGTATTTCACAGCTATCGCAGTGAAACAGAGATGATGCGCTACTTGAAGTACTTAGAGCGTAAAGATTTAGCCCTGAACCACAGTATGATATCATTAGGGTCTTGTACCATGAAATTGAATGCTGCCTCAGAGATGTTACCGTTGTCAAGTGGGTCGTGGAATTCATTGCATCCGTTTATACCTACGGAGCAAGCACAAGGTTACATGCATGTGATCGAAGAGTTAGAACGGGATCTTTCTGAAATCACTGGATTTGATGCGACTTCTTTACAGCCTAATTCAGGTGCACAAGGAGAATACGCAGGGTTAATGGTCATTAGAGCGTACCATCAATCAAACGGTGATCACCACAGAAATATTGCGTTAATTCCTTCCTCTGCCCATGGAACTAACCCTGCATCCGCTGTGATGGCAGGTATGAAAGTGGTCGTTGTGGGTTGCGATGAGAACGGAAATATTGATGTAGAAGACCTTCGTGCAAAGGCAGAATTACACAGTAATAATTTATCATCATTGATGATTACCTACCCTTCAACGCACGGTGTGTTTGAAGCTAGCGTAAAAGACGTGACAGCCATTATTCATCAACATGGAGGGCAAGTTTATATGGATGGCGCTAATATGAATGCCCAAGTGGGACTTACGTCACCGGGTTTGATCGGTGCAGATGTTTGTCACTTAAACTTGCACAAAACATTCGCTATTCCTCATGGTGGAGGTGGTCCAGGTATGGGGCCGATTTGCTGTAAAGCGCACTTAGCTCCTTTCTTACCGAAACACGATGTAATTGACATGGGTGGATCTCAAGGGATTAGTAGTATATCTGCTGCTCCATGGGGTTCTGCGTTAATTCTGTTGATTTCTTATGCCTACATAAAAATGTTAGGTGCTCAGGGACTTACCGACAGTACGAAGTATGCAATACTCAGTGCTAATTATATTAAGGAGCGTCTTGCAGGTTCTTTCGATGTGCTCTACACTGGTGAGAACGGACGTTGCGCCCATGAGATGATTTTGGATTGTCGCCCGTTCAAACGAGATGCAGGAATAGAGGTTACGGACATCGCTAAACGATTGATGGATTACGGATTCCATGCACCTACTGTCAGCTTTCCTGTAGCAGGAACCGTTATGGTGGAGCCAACAGAAAGCGAAGGTTTGGACGAACTAGATAGATTCTGTGATGCTATGTTGAGTATACGTCAGGAAATCAAAGAAGTCGAATCAGGAGAGTCTGACTCGGTCAATAATGTCTTAAAGAACTCTCCTCATACCCAGTACATGATTTGTGCAGATCAATGGGACTTCCCTTATGCCAGATCTAAAGCAGGTTTCCCACTTCCTTTTGTCAGTGATAACAAGTTTTGGCCAACTGTGCGTCGCGTGGATGATGCGTATGGCGACCGTAATTTAAGTTGTACTTGTGCTCCAATAGAAAGTTATATGGAAGCTACTGAGGCATAAACTTACGTTGCATTTAAAAAAAAAACCACCCCTGAGGCCTTGGCCTCAGGGGTGGTTTTTTTTTAAATCGTTTTGTTCTAAATGGATTTTAACGAGCGAATATCTGCACCGGTAGGCTTCTGAAAAAGCGCTAAATCGAAATGCCGAGTTGCAGCGTACAAATGGTCAAAAATATCGGACATGATGTTCTCATATTCACTCCACTCCGTGGTAGTGGTAAAACAATACACTTCCACGGGAATGCCCTCAGTGGTCGGTTGAAGTTGACGGACCATTAACATATGGTCTGTATGTATATTAGGATGTCGCTCTAGATAAAACTCGATATATCTCCGGTACAATCCAATATTTGTTTGGCGCCTTCCGTTGAGTAAGCTTGCGCCAGCAATATTTCTTGAAGTATTAACATCGTCAATTTCATCCTGTCGTTTTTCCATAAACAAACGGATGAGGTCAATTTCTTTCAAGGCATCTGATAATCCCTCGTCTAGATGCCGTATCGATGTGATGTCAATATTAATATTTCGCTTGATTCTACGAGCTCCGGAATCATCCATGCCCCTCCAATTCACAAAGCTTTCTGATACAAACGCTGTTGCAGGAACAGTACTGATGGTTTTGTCGAAATTTTTCACTTTTACTGTAGTGAGGTCTATACTCAGTACATCACCATCGACTCCATACTTAGAAAAGGTCACCCAATCTCCAACTTTTACCAAGTCGTACATATGTATCTGAAAGTTGGCCAGTAAGCCTTTGATGCTGTCTTGAAATACGAGTATAAGAATAGCGGTTGTCCCTGCAAAGGCACCTAAAATAGATCCTGCTGAAGTACCTGTCAATAGAGAGATCAGAGCGATTGCTGTACCGAAAAAAGCCAGTAATCTCATGACCTGAGAAATCGTGCGAATAGGCGTATTTGAATACTTGCCATTTTGGCTGAGCCAGTTTTCAAGTGCTCTTAGTGTTCTATTAATGAGGCTTACCATGAGCACTAAGAAATAGATCACAATGATCTTCTCCAAGAAGGGAATGACTGCAGGTACATCGTTAAAAACGTACGGAAGACTTTGATAAACGATCCCTGCTGGTACTAAGTGCGCAAGATTCTTGAATACTCGTTGCTCGAAAAAGTAGTCGTCCCAAGTCGCTTTTGAACGCTTAACTGCGGCATGAATGACACTTATAAGTATACGTCGGGACAGGAAGTCTGCTAATAATGAAATAACAATAAGAATGATGAGATCGATACCAAGAGATATCCACTCGATCCATTCGGGGTTGATGTTTTTATTAGCGAGCCAATCAGTAGCCCAGTGAAGTTTTTCCATTAGTAAGGATGAGACATGGTTACGCTGTCAAATCTAACGGAAGTTGCGTAGAAATAGCCAAGTCCAAATACAGTGGTGTCATCTTGTCGTCTAATATTCCCGATTTGAGGGCTGTAAGGGACACTGAACAAGCCTCCATTATTTACGTTGCCCCTCATAATATTCAAGAATTCATAAAGTGGAGGCGATATTGTTCTGACCTCATAAACTATGCTAATAAGTGTATCTGTGTAGACCGTATATGGGGGACCTATGAAGTTTATTCTAGCAATCTGAGGTCCTTCGATATACTGCTCATCATTGTATATGTTGATACTAGAGGCAAGGCTGTATTCCGTCTCCTGCGATTCAAAAGGTCCTAATAGACCATTTGGCGCATATATTTTAGTCGTTGAATAAGACTTCACCCAATAGCCGTTTCCTAATCCAATAGGGTCATTATAGAATTGGTACGGACTGTAAAAAGCGGAGTCAGCATCAGCAAAAAATACAGTGTCATCTACTCTGTAGTCGTAATATAAACTGTCACCTTCAAGTATCGTAAACAACGGTCTGATTAAAGTAAATGGTGCTTTACATTCATCTAAAGTACTTTCCCAAACACCGGATGATGCTCCATAGGCCTCAGGAATAAGTACTTCCACGCGGTAGAAGTGACCAGGTGTACTTTGAAAGTTCACATCTTGGTAGCGTCCGTTCACAGTTTCTGTGAGCGAGCCCATTAAAGAGTCACCGTCAAATAATTGAATGCTGGCGCCTTCAATTCCTTCAAGGGCTCCGTTGTCCAGATATGGGTTGCTTAATTTCAGATCAACATAGGTACCCAGCGTATCTACGTTAGTTATGGCTCCACTGACACTCACAGCTGAGGAATTGTTATAAACGTCAGTACGTACTTTATCAGTAACATCTGTTTCACAAGAGGTAAAAGCGATGGCGATAGCCGCGATGGTTAATAGTTTTTTCATGACGTATTAAAATTCTAAGTTGTAAGTAATGGTTGGGATGGCGGTCGCGAAAATACTCAACTGAGTAGCCTGGGTATTGCCCGTTGCATTTCCGTTATCGTCTAGTTCCTCTTCAAAGAAGATGCTGAATGCATTTTTACGCGCATAAGCATTGTACACGCCGAAATTCCAGCTTCCTTCCCAATCGCGATTCTTTTTATTAGGGATCTTCACATCCATACTAAGATCTAAACGATGATATGCAGGAGTTCTACTGTTGTTTCTTGTAAGCGAGAACGGGTAAAGAATTCCATCAAAATCACTCCTCGCTTCGGGATAGGTAAATGGTTTCCCTGTTTGAAATATAAACGAACCTGAAAAACTGATATTAGGCTTCCAAGCATATGCCGCAACAACAGCTATGTCATGAGGCTTGTCCTGTGCAGCAGCGTACCACTGACCGAAATTAATCCACTCATCTGGTGTTGCTCCAAGGTCTACTTGAAGTTCTGAACGGCTAAAGGTATAGGCTACCCAACCTGTTAAGGCGCCTACCTTCTTTTCTAGTAGAACTTCTAGACCATAACTTCTACCGCGACCAGTCATTAGATCAACTTCAATATTATCAACTCCGGTAGGCTGAGCTCCGTTTTTGTAATCTACCAGATCTCTCATGCTTTTATAGTAAGTCTCCAAACTGAGCTGCCATTCACCATTTTTGAAATTCCGATTGACCCCAGCAGCGATTTGATCTGCTGTTCCTGGGTCAATATAGGTCCCTGCGGGCCTCCACGTGTCGATAGGAAGAGATGAGGTTGTATTGGATATTAAGTGGATGTACTGACGCATTCTGTTGTAGCTCAATTTAATTGCGCTGTTGTCCGAGCTTTTATAATTGATCCCAAGGCGAGGTTCAAGCCCTTGAAGTCCATCAAAGGCCGCTATAACGGCTCCTTTGTCGTAACTGGTAGTATCCTTAATCCGATCATTGCGATAGGTTCCTGCGCTGGTAGGGTAGTAGTTCACAACATTACGGGCACCCACATTATAGAAACTACTATAGCGTAATCCACCCCTTACGGTTACTCTGCTATTTATCTTCCAATTATCCTCAATGTACAGCGATGGTTCAATTCCATATTCATTTTGTAACTCAATCGATAGATCAGCAATCGCACTATCAGCGAAATCAGCGTTGACACTAAATGGTTCAAAATCATAAACAGTGGCTTCTCCTCCAAAATTTACTTGGTGCTTGGCGCTTGGGAACCAACTAAAAGCAACTTTGTTAGATTGATTGTTTATGTATGCGATATTATTGATTTCGGCGGTCGGGAAATCGAAGCCAATGGAATAATCATAATCTGAATAGATCGAGCTGACATTCAAAAAGAGCTTATCATTTATAAGGTAGTTCCAGCGTCCGGTTAGACCCAGGTTCCCCCAATTGAATTTCACTAATCCAGGAACACCGAAGGCATCCTTACCATAATAAGCACTCAGGAACAAGCGACTCTTTTCGCTGAACTTATAGTTAACCTTGGCGTTGAGGTCATAAAAGTTAGCTATGATGCTATTGATGTCGTCATCTGGAGCAAGCCTCAAAAGAAGATCTTGGTACGAACGTCTTCCTGCAATCATGAAACTCGCTTTGTCCTTAACAAGGGGACCCTCAAACATAACACGAGAAGAGAGTAAGCCTAAGCCAACTGATCCGCCAAACTCTTTTGTATTACCTTCTTTTTGATGAACGTCCAGAACGGATGATAGTCTTCCTCCAAAAAGAGCTGGAATACCACCTTTGTAAAGCTTCAGATCCCGAACGGCATCGCCATTAAAGACGGAAAAAAAGCCGAAAATGTGTGAACTATTATATACGGGAGCTTGATCTAATAAGATCAGGTTTTGATCCGTTTTCCCACCTCGTACATTAAATCCACTAGCTCCTTCACCAACTGTTGTAACACCGGGTAGCAGCGTAATGGATCTAATCACATCAAATTCCCCTAAAAACTGCGGGATGGTCTTAATCTGCTTCGCCGTTAACTGGGTAGTAGACATTTCCGCCGTATTGAGATTTTCATCAAGCTTTTTGGCCGTCACTTGAACTTCCATCAATTCATTTGTGGCCTCTTTTAACTCAAAGTTCACAGATTGACTAGAGTTGAGTGCAATGGTTTTGGTTATCGTCTCGTAGCCTATATAACTAATCGTAAATGTTTGCGAACCTTCAGGAAGCGTTAGGGAATAGAAACCATAGATGTTTGTTACCGCTCCTTGACGATCTTGATTCACTATGGAAGCGCTAATAAGCTCTTCACCACTGCCCGCATCTCTCATGTAACCACTAATGGTGACATTTTGTGCTGTGAGGGTAGCACTTAGTAGGACGCCAGTTAGGGCAAGCCAATTTCTCATGTTTATCAAGTTTAATATCTATTTAAGACTAAAACAGTCTTTTTGTTCCCGTGCATCATCAATAAATATGCCATTCGCCGCTGCGTAAGCTATTCTTTCAGAAGGAGTTTGAAGCCAAGAATGGTGCCACTTAGGGTGCATCCTATTATATTCGCTAAAATCAGAGGCAAATCATTAATGTTGAAGCCATAAACAAGCCAGCAAAACTGCCCAGCAAACATCATGATGTACATGGTTAGGCTTAGGCTTTTCACTTGCTTGTCCCTGATAATTTTTACCGCCTGTGGAACAAATGCTGACGTGGTCAGAATAGCAGCAGTAATACCGATAAGAGAAATTATATTCATGCTCCAAAAATACTTCGTTTTGGTATTTGAAACGTCTAAAAATAAGGTATAAACAGCTTTAATTGTCAGCAAGTTGTTGATAACTAGCGTAGGGCTTTGCAGTTTCTGCCTCTATCAGTTGTCTAAAACAGCCCTATAAACTACTTTTGCTGCTTCTTATAAAAACAGAAACAGAACATGTCTCAATTAGTTGGAAAAATCTCTCAAATTATCGGCCCTGTAGTGGACGTTAAATTTGATGGTACAGAAGGTGAGCTTCCTAGAATCTATGAAGCACTGGAAGTAACAAAATCTACCGGCCAAGTCGTCGTACTAGAAGTTCAAAAGCACGTTGGTCAAGATACCGTTCGGGCTATATCTATGGATTCTCTAGACGGATGTCAAAGAGGTCAGGAAGTTAGATCTTTAGGATCTTCTATTACAATGCCAATTGGCGATCAAATTTATGGACGTGTATTCAACGTTGTTGGAGAGGATATAGATGGTATTGGCGGCATTGACCGTTCAAGAGGTCTGCCTATTCACCGTCCAGCTCCAGCTTTTGAGGATTTAAGTACAGCTACTGAAGTGCTTTTTACTGGAATCAAAGTAATTGACCTCATTGAACCTTATTCTAAAGGTGGTAAAATTGGTCTATTTGGCGGTGCTGGTGTGGGTAAAACAGTATTGATTCAAGAATTGATCAACAATATTGCAAAGGGCCACGGTGGTCTTTCTGTATTTGCTGGTGTTGGAGAGCGTACTCGTGAAGGAAATGATCTTATGCGTGAGATGCTAGAGTCAGGCATTATCAATTATGGTCCAGAATTCATGCATGCTATGGAAAATGGCGGATGGGATCTGAGCAAAGTAGATAAAGAGTTGCTGAAGGACTCAAAAGCAACCTTCGTATTTGGTCAGATGAATGAGCCTCCTGGTGCACGTGCACGTGTTGCGCTTTCTGGTTTGACCTTAGCAGAGTACTTCCGTGACGGTGAAGGCGACGGACAGGGTAGAGATATCTTATTCTTCGTTGATAATATTTTCCGATTCACACAGGCGGGTTCTGAAGTAAGTGCACTTTTAGGACGTATGCCTTCTGCAGTGGGTTATCAACCTACTCTGGCCTCAGAAATGGGCGCCATGCAAGAGCGTATTACTTCGACTAAAAATGGTTCTATTACCTCAGTACAGGCAGTATACGTTCCCGCAGATGATCTTACAGATCCTGCACCGGCAACAACTTTTGCTCACTTAGATGCGACCACGGTTTTGTCCCGTAAGATTGCGGAGCAAGGAATATATCCGGCGGTTGATCCGTTAGATTCTACGTCTAGAATTTTGACTGCGGAAATCGTAGGCGCTGAGCACTATGATACCGCCCAGAGAGTGAAAGAAACACTTCAGCGTTATAAAGAGTTGCAAGACATCATTGCCATATTAGGTATGGAAGAGTTGTCAGAAGAAGATAAACTTATTGTTTCGCGTGCACGTCGTGTAGCTCGTTTCCTTTCTCAACCATTCCACGTTGCAGAGCAGTTTACTGGCCTACCGGGGGTATTGGTAGATATTAAGGATACAATCAAAGGCTTTAATATGATTCTCGATGGTGCTTTGGATCAATATCCAGAGGCTGCTTTCAACTTGAAGGGAACCATCGAAGAAGTGATTGAAGCTGGTGAGAAAATGTTGGCTGAAGCTGCTGAATAAAACAGACTATGTACTTAGAAGTAATCACACCTGAAGAGGTATTGTTCAAAGGGGAAGTTAGCTCTGTTCAGTTGCCTGGTAAAGATGGATTGTTCCAAATCCTGAACGATCATGCACCGTTGATTGCTACTCTAGCATTAGGAACGGTGAGCGTTCGCGTCGCAGACGACACGAGAACCTTAGACCATATGAGCTCTCGAGTTATTCTTGATGTAACAGACGATAAACTATGTACCGTTGAGGTAAAAGGCGGTGTTGTCGAATGTAAGAACAACGTCATATCAGTACTCGCAAGCTAAAGGCGATCGAGTAAACTACTACAATCCCCAAGGCTTAAGTCTTGGGGGTTTTTTTGCGCCTTATATTCGCGATACTAATACACACCTACTTAGAACATGAGAAGTATTTTAATTGTTGCCATACTACTTTTAACCATTTCATCAAGTGCTCAAGAATTTGGACAGCAATCTGGTTTGAGAGGAATTGTTTCAAAAAAAGAGCGCCCAACCTTATTAAATGAAGTTGAAGTCAGCACCTCTGTGGTAGGAGATACCTACGCTCAGGCGGCTCGAACGGTAACTGTTATTACGGCTAAGGAGATACAGGAATTACCTGTGAATACGATCAATGAACTACTTGAGTTTGTCGCAGGAATAGATGTACGTCAGCGCGGTCCTCTGGACGTTCAGTCTGACCTAGGTATTCGTGGAGGTACGTTTGACCAAACCCTGGTTCTAGTGGATGGGGTTCGCATGAACAATGCGCAAACCGGTCACCACAACATGAACCTTCCCATTCCTATCGCTATGATAGAGCGAATTGAAGTTTTGCACGGAGGAGCTTCAAGAGTTCATGGGGTGGGAGCCATGACAGGAGTGGTAAACATTGTGCTTAAGAAAGCGCAAGTAAAAATCAATGGAGGATACAGAATGTCTGCAGGTAGTTACGGTCTTCAGCACCATGGATTTAATGCAGGAAAGAAGATAGGGAAATGGGGTGCTCAGATCGCTTACCAACGTGACCAGAGCAGTGGTTATATGGCGAACACAGATTTCAAAAGCGATAGATTTATGATGTCTCTAGACCGCGCTGTAAATTTCGCCGGGACATTAGGTAATTTGTCACTGTTGTATGCTGAAAATCAAAAAGGATTTGGTGCATCAAACTATTACTCCTCTGCGTTTCCAGACCAGTTTGAGGCTACGTCGACACGTGTTTTAGGAGCACGCTTGAATTTGAAAAAGAATGGTTTTTCGTATGACTTGAAAGTGAATTATGTAGGCGCTACGGATAGATTTGAACTCTATCGCGAAACTAAAGGTCTCGCTGGCTTTGATGCCGATCAGGTCGCTTATGAAAGAAATGACGGCGGTACTTATTTCCGTGCTACCACTGGGGACACCGCGGCATCATGGTATGGAGGTCACAACTTCCACAAAACAGCAGCATGGACCGCAAATACCCATGGCTCTTACGAGTGGAATCCGCGTCACATTACTACTGTGGGTATGAATGTACGTTATGACGAAATTTTATCTAATGCTTTAGGTCAAACGGGAATTATAGACCCTGTAGAGGTCCCAAATTGGCCTGCGTCTTACACCCGTTACCAGGACCAATTAAACATGAGCTATTTCGCGGAGCACCGTTACAGTGAAGGTCCGTTAAGAATCACAGCCGGTATGCTAGTGAACCAACGTCAATTAGGATCGGAAATTATTGTTAGTGCCTGGAGTCCTGGAATTGATGTGGGCTTCAAGCTTGGTAAATTATCTACTTTATATGCCTCTGCCGACCAAAGTGTACGCTATCCTACCTATACCGATCTATATTACGCACGTGGAAATGCCTACGGATCCCTGGATTTAGATCATGAAAGTGCCCAGAATTTCGAAGCAGGTTACCGCCGCGGAGTTCAAAACAATATACGTTACAATGCCGCTGCTTTCCACCGTCGTTCTACCAACCTAATTGACTGGGTGAAGTTTCCTGGGAACGATACGGCATTTGCACAAAACATCACCAACCTCAACCTTACAGGTTTGGAGGGGAACTTTGGTTATTACGCCTCCAAACGTAAAGATTTTGTACGCAGTATTGTTGGCTCCTTCATGTTTATGCAGGGAAGCACACCTGAGGAAGAATACACGTCTTTATATGCTTTAGACTATTTAGGTACGAAAGCTAATATCACTGTGAACAATAGACTGGGTAATGGTCTTTTCCTCAAGTGGGCAGTAACTGCTCAAGACAGGGTGGGTACCTACGAGTCTTTCACCACAGGTGAACAGGTTGACTATGCACCATTTTTAACTGTAGATGCCAAACTTTATTGGGCTCCTGTTGCCGGTATAACTCGCCGTCAAATACCTTTCCAAGCGTTTTTAAACATCAACAATGCTCTTGATCAATACTATTTTGATAGGGGTAATGTTGCACAGCCCGGTCGTTGGATTTCTACAGGGATTGAATTGAGATTTAGATAGCTAAATCATTCCGCAAACAAGAAAGCCGCCTTAAATGAAGGCGGCTTTCTTGTTTGCGGAATGATGCTTATTTCAATTTTTCATTATTCTGATGCCTTTCGTGGTCTCGCTCTCGTTTGACCTTCATTTTTTTATCAAAAGCTACTTGAAGATCGGTACCGGTCTGATTTGCCAAACAAAGTATAACGAACATAGCATCGCTAAGTTCTTCACCCAAGTCTTTTGATTGGTCACTCTCCTTTTCACTTTGTTCGCCATAACGACGAGCAATGATTCTAGCGACTTCGCCAACCTCCTCTGTAAGCTGAGCCATGTTCGTGAGTTCATTGAAGTAGCGTACGCCATGATTAGCGATCCACTCGTGCACATCTACTTGGAGTTTTCCTAAGGGGAGTGATCGGTCTACGTTTAAAGGGTCTAGAGCCATATTATTCTCTGTTTTTTGAATCTATCCAAATGGTCACTGGGCCATCATTGATGAGTTGCACTTGCATATCTGCTCCAAATATACCAGATTGTATATCTTGCCCACATTCAGAACATAGACGGTCTTTGAAGTATTCGTAAAGCGGCTCAGCTTCCGCAGGACGTGCTGCTTTGATATAGCTTGGTCTATTACCTTTCTGTGTACTTGCCTGTAAAGTAAACTGACTAATCACGAGAAAAGCTCCTTGCGCTTGCATGATGTTAAGATTCATTACGAGGTCTTCATCTGGAAAAAGACGCATATTGCTTATTTTCCGACACAACCAATCTGCATCTTCTTGGGTGTCCTCAGATCCAATACCAAGTAAAACAACCAGACCTTTGGATATTTCTCCCAACACGTTTCCCTGTACTGCAACAGATGCTTGAGAAACTCGTTGCAGTAGAGCCCTCATTTAGTTAAATGCGGGATTAGGGAACAAGATTAATTTATCAGCGACCTTTTTGTATAATTCGATTACAGAATCACTCATTGCATCAGTCATTCCAGTGAAACCTGAAGCTTCACCTAAACTCGTGGTAAGAATCATACCTATTCTGTTTTCGTTTTTCAGTTCTGTCAAAGTAATGTTTTGGGCCTTCGATCCAGGGGTTATCTCGCCTTCAATCATACAGGACATTACTTCGATGTGCATGCTAAGTAAATCTGCAATGATTCCCTTTACCTGTTTCTCAGGAGCTAAAAGATAAACGATAAGCCCTTTTTTAGAACAAGCTCTTAAAAAAGCAATCCCTCTTTCGCTGTAGGCGTTTTTCGAAAATTCAGTAAGTTCATCTATTCCAAATGCTGTTCCCGGCTCTACTACCTCTGTGAAAAATCTAGTAGTTGCCAGTGGATCTATCAATAGGAACGGAGCGTCTATACAAACGGCTTGATCTTCTTCTGAAGATATTGCGTCTAATTTAGATTCAGCAAGATCAAAGGCTTGTAGATATAAATAGGCGAATTCACCACGTTTACTCCATTCAAACGCAGTATTTACGGGTTTTACTTTAGTGGTAGCAACAACTTTTTTTGCGGTTCCAATACAAGAGGTTAAGGCTAGGGCGCTAATGGCTAGTGCTGCGGTAATGATTTTCTTCATCATAGTCGTTTAATTGGTTAATATAACTCTCATATCGAGTTGGTGCAATATTATTGGACTCTATTGCGTTTTTAACAGCGCATAGCGGTTCGTTAACATGCAGACAATTATGATATTTACACCCTTTGCTTAGGGCGAAAATTTCAGGAAAGAAATGGCTTATCTCCTCTTTTTCTAGATTGACTAGGCCAAACCCTTTGATTCCTGGTGTATCGATAATGTCGCCGCCAATCTGCAATGGATGCATTTCAGCGAACGTAGTAGTGTGCTGTCCTTTGTGATGCGAGGAGGTACTTACCTCACCAGTTCTGATATCAAGAGAGGGCTCCACCGCGTTTATTAACGTACTTTTCCCAACACCACTGTGGCCGCTCAAAAGCGTGTTTTTATCTTTTAGAACATTTTTTAGCTCTTCTAATCCTATGGATTCTGTTGCTGAAGTCTCTAGAATGGTATACCCAATGGCTCCATAGACGGCTTTCCGATAGGCGAGTTCAGCCAATTCCTCTTCGCCGTACACATCTAATTTATTAAATACGATGACCGTAGGGATATTGTAGGCTTCCGCAGTGGTTAAAAAACGGTCCATAAACCCAGTAGATGTGGCTGGTTGGGCGAGGGTGGTAACTAATAAGGCTTGATCCATATTAGAGGCAATGATCTGAATGCGCTTACTTAGATTGACACTTTTTCGAATGATATAGTTACGTCGGTCTTCAATACCGCTGATAATCCCTTGATGCTCATAGCCGTCCTCTAATTCAAAAACAACAACATCTCCAACGGCAAGGGGGTTGGTGCTCTTAATTCCAGTAATGCGGAATTTCCCTTTAATTCTGCAATTCAACAATAAACCACTGTCGATTTCTCGAACTTGATACCAACTTCCTGTACTTTTTATGACGACCCCTCTCATGGCGCGCAAATTACGTAATTAACTGCTCGCGTACATGTTTTTGTAGTAGTCCTGATAAGATCCTGAGGTGACATTTTTTAACCAGGCTTGATTGGCCAGATACCAGTCAATGGTTATACCCAGCCCTTGTTCAAAGGTAACGCTTGGCTCCCAGCCTAATTCTCTTTGAATTTTAGTGGCATCTATAGCATATCTTTTATCATGACCTGGGCGGTCTTTCACATAGGTGATCAGTTTTTCGCTGCTCCCTGGAGTTCGTCCAAGCTTCTGATCCATCTGTGTACATAAAACCTTGATCAGATTAAGGTTTGTCCACTCATTAAAACCTCCGATGTTGTAGGTCTCGGCGTTTTTCCCGTTATGGAACACTAAGTCAATGGCACGAGCATGGTCCACGACGTATAGCCAGTCGCGGGTGTAGTTTCCATCGCCGTAAACAGGTAGTGGCTTTTCTTGAACAATGTTGTTAATGAATAATGGAATTAGTTTTTCAGGGAATTGATGCTGCCCATAATTATTAGAGCAATTGGTGATGACATAAGGAAGGCCATAGGTCTCACCATAAGCCCTCACAAAGTGGTCAGAGCTTGCTTTAGAGGCACTGTATGGACTATTAGGGTCATAGGAGGTGGTCTCTTCAAATAAACCCTCAGCGCCCAAGCTTCCGTAAACCTCATCCGTAGAGATATGGTAGAAGCGCTTGCCTTCAAAATCCGAATGAATGCGCTTGAAGCTGTTCAATAGATTTGCTGTGCCTAAAACATTCGTGCGTAAAAACGCAAGTGGATCCTTAATGGATCGGTCTACATGACTTTCTGCAGCTAAATGAATAACACCCTCTGGCTGGTATTTATCAAACAAAGCATCGACCGCTGTTGCATCCACGATATCGACACGCTCAAACACATAGTTAGGCACTTTATCTATGTCTTGCAAGTTCTCGAGATTCCCCGCGTAGGTCAAAAAGTCAACATTGATAATGCGATAGTTTGGGTACTTGTTCACGAACAAACGCACTACATGTGAACCTATAAATCCGGCTCCGCCAGTGATGATGATGTTTTTCATATTGTTGTTTCTTTTACTAAGGCCTGCTCGAAATTCCAAGCATCACGCAACATATCTTCTAAGGTTTTTTCAGGAGTCCAGCCAAGAACACGCTGGGCCTTGCTGATATTAGCATAAACAGCTGGCACATCCCCGGCGCGGCGCGGCGCTATGTGATAGGGAATAGGAATATTTGTGGCACGCTCAAATGCGTGGATCATTTCTAATACGGTAGACCCATTCCCCGATCCTAAGTTTATGACGTCGTATCCATGCTCATCACTATCTACCAAGTGCTGTACAGCCAGAATGTGAGCTTTTGCAATATCTATCACATGAATATAGTCCCGCAGACATGAGCCATCTCTCGTGTCGTAGTCCGTGCCAAATACCTTTAGTTCTTTACGTTTACCTATGGCTGTTTCCGTGATGTAGGGAACCAAATGATGTGGTTCGCCATCTTGGAACTCTCCAATAATACTTGTAGGATGCGCGCCAATCGGATTGAAGTATCTTAAGCTGAGAGTATTCATGACACCTGTGGCGGTGAAGTCACGAAGAATCTCTTCTCCCATCTTTTTGGTGTTACCATAGGGACTTTCTGCAGGTTGAACAGGTGCACTCTCGTCCACATGAGGGTTTTCAGGTGTGCCATAAACCGTACATGAACTAGAAAACACGAGGTTGCTTATGCCATGTTTCTCCATGCTCCTTAATAGATTCATGGTGCTCAGTAGATTGTTATAATAATACTTTAATGGTACGGTAACACTTTCGTTGACCAAAAGAAATGCGGCAAAGTGGATGCTACCGACAATTTTAGGGAATTCTGTCAAAACAGCATCTAGGGCTGCTTTATCGCACATTTCTACTTGCCGAAAAATAATTTCCCGACCCACAATTTTTTCAATACGAGTTTTTACCTCAATCGGGCTTTCGCTCAAGTTGTCAATAACAATAGGCTCGTAACCTGCATTTATAAGCTCTACAACGGTGTGTGAGCCAATATATCCGAGTCCTCCTGTAACGAGTATTTGAATCATGGTATTGGTTTGAATTGGTTCAGCAAAGGTCTATTTTCTGCTAAAGCCAGCAAAGTCTCTATGCTCTTTTCTGTATAATCTCTCTTCCGGTAAGCTTTGAAACCACTTATAGGTTTTTTTTAGCCCCTCAGCACGCATGACTTGAGGTTGCCAATCCAACAATTCTTTCGCTTTTGTGATGTCCGGTTTTCGTTGCATTGGGTCGTCCACGGGTCTTGGTTGGTAAATGACTTTTTGGGAAGTACCAGTGAGCTTTATAATCTCTTCAGCAAACTCACCAATTGTTATCTCATTTGGGTTTCCAATGTTCACTGGCTGCGTATGATCGCTCATGAGTAGTCTGTATATACCTTCCACCAGATCATCCACGTAACAAAAGGAACGCGTTTGTGAACCATCACCAAAAATGGTAAGGTCTTCGCCGCGCAACGCTTGACCTATAAACGCAGGTAACACACGGCCGTCATTAAGCCTCATGCGAGGTCCATAAGTATTGAAGATGCGCACAATACGCGTCTCTAAACCGTGATACGTATGATACGCCATGGTCATTGATTCCATAAAGCGCTTGGCTTCATCATACACCCCACGCGGCCCTACTGGATTGACATTCCCCCAATAGTCTTCTGTCTGAGGATGAACTTTAGGATCTCCGTAAACCTCAGAGGTAGAGGCTACTAAAATTCTTGCTTTTTTATTCAATGCCAATCCCAATAAGTTATGCGTGCCAAGTGAACTCACCTTTAGAGTTTGGATGGGTATCTTCAAGTAATCAATTGGGGAGGCTGGTGAGGCAAAATGTAGAATATAGTCTAGTTTTCCTGGGACATGTACGAAATTACTCACGTCGTTGTTGTAGAATGTGAAGTTAGGGTTACCCAAAAGGTGCTCCAAATTCTCCATGTTTCCAGTGATCAAGTTGTCCATTCCCAGAACCTTAAAGCCTTCCGCCATAAACCTGTCGCAAAGATGCGATCCAAGAAATCCTGCAGCTCCTGTGATAAGTACTCTTGGCATAATTATCTTTTTTCAGCGATTGACTCGCCCATTCCTATTCCAAAATAATCGTAGCCATGTGCTATCATGGTTTGTTTACGATAAAGATTGCGTCCGTCAAAGACCACTTTATGAGTCATAGAATTGGCTACGGCATCCCAGTCGGGCATGCGGAACTCTGCCCACTCGGTGATCAGCGCTAATGCATCAGCACCACGAACTGCTTCCATATCACTCTCACAATACGTAATGCGATCTCCTAAATCATGCTTAGCTTCCTCCATAGCTACTGGATCATATGCGCGAATTTGCGCACCAGCATCTATCAGTAAGTTAGCAATCACCACAGATGGGGCTTCTCGCATGTCATCTGTATTAGGTTTGAATGACAGTCCCCAAAACGCAATAACCTTGCCCTGGAGATTGCCGCCAAAGTAGGCACTTATTTTATTGAATATAACGCTCTTCTGGTCGTCATTTACTTTTTCTACTGCTTCGAGAATACGCATGGCATGACCATGATCACGACCCGTTTTAGCCAATGCTTTTACATCTTTAGGGAAACATGATCCACCGTACCCAATTCCTGGATAGATGAATTTATTTCCAATCCTTGGATCACTCCCAATTCCTTTTCGTACCCAGTTGACATCAGCACCCATGATTTCGCATAAATTGGCAATATCATTCATGAAAGAAATCTTCGTAGCAAGCATCGCATTGGCGGCATATTTAGTCATCTCCGCTGAAGGAATGTCCATAAATATCACAGGGTGACCATTCAAAGTGAAAGGACGATAGAGTTTGTCCATGATCTCTTGAGCGTCACTACTATCTACGCCTACCACAATACGGTCAGGTTTCATAAAGTCGTCTATTGCAGCGCCTTCTTTTAAAAACTCTGGATTAGAAGCCACATCAAACCCATGATCAACGTTACGAGCAGCTAATGCTTGTGCCACGGCCCCGCGCACCTTCTCAGCGGTACCCACTGGAACAGTAGACTTGGTAATTACGACCATATAATTTGTTATGGTCTTACCGATCTGATCTGCAACAGCTAAAACATACTTTAAGTCTGCAGATCCATCCTCTCCTGGAGGCGTTCCAACAGCAATAAAAGCCACTTCACTACCTTGAATAGCATCGCTAAGGTTGGTTGTGAAGTTCAAACGGCCTTTTTTGAAATTACGCTTAACAATCTCTTCAAGACCGGGTTCGTAAATAGGCATAATACCATTCTTTAAGTCGTCTATCTTATTTTTATCGATGTCTACACAGGTAACTTGAATGCCCACGTCTGAAAGACATGCGCCTGTTACTAAGCCTACGTAGCCAGTTCCTATAACAGTTATTTTCATAAGGGTGAGGTTGCTCCAGTTTAAAATTGGTGATGTTCAACTTTCGTCTGCTAAAATACATTATACCAAAAGACTCCTAAGCCTTAACTTGCACATAGAATGAAACATGTACTCAAACATATCAAAATAGCGTTACTTATCTGTTCGATGATAAGTTCCTTAACGATGCTTGGTCAAGTTACGACCAGGGATAGTACCCGCACGGTTCAGCTTTGGTCATTATCTACAGGGGGCCATGTTCCGCTGTTTGATCTAGCCAAACGGTATACCCCTTTTGCAATGATCAGTGTCGACTACGCAAAGAAAAATACGGATGGATGGATCTACGGGGCATCTTTCGATGCCATGTACGGGACCTCCGTAAAGAATTCTGACGATATTTTTGGAGGATTAACTGATGAGTCTGGTAATTTCATGGGCGTGAACGGGGAGTTTGCGATTATTCAGCCTGGTTTGAGCGGTGCTCAAGTCCTAGTGAATACTGGGAAGCTTTTTAAAAGTCACTACAACCCTAACTCTGGTTGGGTATTTATGCAGGGTATTGGCGTGACTCAATCAAAAATCGGACTTAGAAACCAGCGTGGAAACTTACCACAGCTGGACTCACCTTTTTTAGAGGGTTATGATCGTTTACACAGGGGTTTAGTCACTAAAACGACCTTGAGATACATGCATTTAGACAATAAGGAGCGCGTGAACTACGCCTTTAACATATTACTTAATATGGGTCTCACGCGTAGCGTTCGAGGATTCAATATCGACACAAATGAGTCTGATACGAATTACAAATTCGAAGCTGCTGTAGGGGCTTCATTTACGTGGTTCTTGCCGATCTATGCCAAGCAAGAAAGCTTTTATCTCTTAGATTGATGCTCTATCCTATACTTACCGAAGCAGGATATAAAATAGCCCAATGGGTTGCGCCAAAAACCTCATGGTTTTCTGTGATTACTTCTAATGCACTGGTCTGGAAAAAATCTCAACCGCTTCAGGGAAAAGTGCTTTGGATGCACTGCGCCTCCTTAGGTGAGTTTGAAATGGGCAAGCCTGTATTTGAACTATTCCTAGAGCGTCATCCCGACTGGAGAGGAGTGGTTACCTTCTTCTCTCCGTCAGGCTATGAGGCCAGGAAAACCTACAGCAGGGCGCAGGTATTCTATTTGCCCTTTGACTCCCCTAGTGAGGTGAAGCGCTGGTTGACTTTTTTAAAGCCTTCTTTAGCTGTATTTGTACGTTACGATCTATGGCCTAATCATATCCATGGGCTTTACAAAAGAAAAGTTCCAATTGCAGTTATAGGCATGTCTGCATCCAGAGCACCATGGTATTTATCCAGAGCCTTCCCTGTTATAAGGTCCCTCTTTAAGAAGGCCATTTCTCTTTGGGGCGTGACTTCTGAGCAAGACAGTGTTACGCTTTCATTTGCTGGAGTTCATAGTAGTGTTCTTGGAAACCCTAAGTATGATTACGCAGTCCATCTCATGGATCAACCTCCTCATAAAATAATGAGAACATGGAGAAACCTTCAGGTTAAGCCCATCTTATTGGTCGGTAGTGCACATCTTTCTGACATAGCATTTATGTTAAAAAGTACATCCATGAATAACTATGCGCTATGGATCGTTGCTCATGACCTTGAGCAGGTGCCTGCAATGGCCTCATTGCTTGAAGAAAACGGATTCGGAATAGTCTATTCAACCCAAGACGATCCGCAGGTTAGTGAGGTTTTTATGATTGACGAGATGGGTATTCTCCCTACGTTATACGCTTTAGCGGATGCCGTATTTATAGGTGGAGGCTTCGGAAAGTCAACTCACAATGTACTGGAGTCCATTGCAAAAGGAAAGAAGGCTGCTTCGGGGCCTAATTGGCAAAAAATAGCTGAAAACAGGGAGCTCGTCCATCATAAATTCCTTGTTCCGTGCGACACTCCACAGGAACTAGATGAGTTTTTGAACCATGCGCAGGCGGATGGTTTTGGTACAAATGAAAAAGCCCTCAAATGGTTGAGGGCTCAATCTGGAAGTTCTTTAAAAATTGTTGAGGCCTTAGAACAGACCGTTTAGCTCCGCATCGATCAAATTAATGATTTCACCTAAATCCTCAGGATTCTCAGGGAAGTTGTTCTTATCTACATTTACGATAAGCACCTTACCTTTGTCGTAGGTATTGATCCACGCCTCGTAACGTTCGTTTAGCCTTCGCAAGTAGTCTATTCTTATGCTGTTCTCATAATCTCTGCCTCGTTTTTGAATATGATCCACCAAAGTAGGTACTGAGGCTCTAAGATAAATCATGAGGTCTGGCGGTTGTAAGTGTTTTTCCATCAGCTCAAACAATCCTTTGTAACTGTTGAAGTCTCTCGCAGTCATCAGACCCATCGCATGGAGGTTTGGAGCGAAAATATGCGCATCCTCGTAAATCGTTCTGTCTTGGATGACGTCTAAACCTTCTTCTCTGACTTGCGTTACTTGTTGAAATCTAGAGCGCAAGAAATAGATCTGAAGATTAAAACTCCAGCGTTGCATTTCTTCGTAGAAGTCGTCCAGGTACGGATTGTCGTCTACATCTTCGAAATGTGGTTGGTAATTATAATGCTTTGCCAACAAGCTTGTTAAAGTTGTTTTACCAGATCCTATATTTCCTGCGATTGCTATATGCATCAGATGTATTTTTGTAAACGCAAAGTAATAAAAAGTGTCAAAAGGAACGATGAAAATAGACTACGTAAAATCGCAAATCTCAAATGTTCGCCAAGAATTGATCGATCACCAAGCATTTACATGGGTTGACGACTTGGATAAGGCGAGAATTTTTATGGAATCTCATGTTTGGGCTGTTTGGGACTTCATGGTCTTATTAAAGGGGCTACAACGCCAACTTACCTGCGTGGATACGTATTGGGTGCCTACGGGTAACCCTGAAGTACGTCGACTAATCAATGAAATTGTATTTGGAGAGGAAAGCGACATTGATCAAAATGGCAATGCAATAAGTCATTTCGAGCTATATGTTCAGGCAATGACCGAAGCAGGAGCTAATACGCAACCTATTTTATCCTTTATAGCAGAATTGAATCTAGGGGTCGATCCAAAAGTTGCGTTAGATCGAAGCGAAGCGCCGGAAGGTTCTAAGAAATTTGTACTTGCAACGCTGGATGTTGTTGAGCGCGGACATGCTCACGAAATAGCAGCCGTATTTACTTTTGGGCGGGAAGATTTAATTCCCGACATGTTTATTGAGATCGTTAAAAACCTTAAACAGGCTTTTCCTACCGAGCTTAGTCTCTTTACCTATTATTTGGAACGGCATATTGAGATAGATGGCGATCTACATGGTCAATTGGCAGAAAGAATGGTCCTTGAGTTGTGTGCTGAAAATAAAAACTATTGGGAGCAGGCTTTAGCGTTATCCTCAGCTGCGTTGCGAGCCCGCATTGAGCTGTGGACCTCCGTTATACAGGAACATCAGGACTTCTGTTTAGCTCAATAAATTGCTCAATAAATAAGCGATTGTTACTGAGACGTGGAATCTTGTTTTGACCTCCAAGTTTCCCTTTTAACTTGAGCCAGTCATGAAACAAAGAATCTCTTGCGATGATTAGTTCTAATGGTCCTAGGACCAGTCCTGATTTACGCTTGGCGCCATAATCTGAATTCAGATCCTGAATACTCAGGTCTAACGAATGGGTAAAAGCTTTAAGGTCTTCTGGCACCTTTTCAAACTCTATGATCCACTGGTGGGCACCGCAGGAGGCGTCTTCCATGAAAATTGGTCCAGCATGAAAGTCGCGTACGCTGCACTGGTGTGTTTCGCATGCATTTTGTAATGCCTCTTCCGCGTTAGAGACAATTAATTCTTCTCCAAAGGCGTTGATGAAATGGGCTGTGCGTCCGCTCAGTTTAATTCGGTGCGGTTGGGTGGAGAGAAATTTAACGGTATCTCCCAATATGTACCTCCACAACCCGCCATTGGTCGTTATAACTAGGGCGTATTCCTTGCCTATGTCCACTTTTTCAAGGGGTATTGTATCGCTTTCCGTACCGTAGAAATCTGACATTGGAATGAATTCATAGTATATACCGGAGTCTACTAAAAGAAGCATCCCCTCTTGACTGGGGTCATCTTGAATGGCAAAAAAACCTTCTGACGCATTGTAATTTTCCATGAAGGTTACCTGATTCCCCGGCATTAACTGGCGAAACTGATTTTCGTAGGGCACGAAGTTTACACCGCCGTGTGCAAAGAGTTCCAGATTGGGCCAAACCTCTAAAAGGTTGTTTTTCCCGGTACGTTCTAAAACCTTATTGAACAATACTAGAAACCAGCTACTCACGCCCCAAAAGGAGGTGATGTTTTGATCAATGACTTCATCTAAAATAGCCTCTATCTTCTCTTCCCATTCTGTCATCAAAGCGGTGTTTGGGCTAGGTGCGCTTCTAAATTCTGCCCAAGTAGGAATATTTTGTATCAGTATGGCACTCAAATCTCCGGACTTACTCAAGCCATGCTGTTCAAGAACTGTTGATCCGCCCAAGCGGAGTCCGAGCCCTTCAAATAATTTTGATTCTGGCCGGTGGTTAAAGTACATGGCCAATTCATATCGTCCTCCTGCGAAATGACAACTGTTGATGCTGTCCTGAGAAACAGGAATATACTTGGATTTTCCTGAGGTAGTTCCAGAGCTTTTTGCATACCATTTTACCTGTCCTGGCCAAAGAACATTTGATTCACCAGACCTCATGCGTTCAATAGATCCTTTAAGATCACCGTAAGTCGCAAGCGGAATACGTTTTGAAAATGTATTGAAGTCGTGAATAGTGTCAAAACCGTATGCTTTTCCAAATTCCGTGTTCTTCGCTGTTTGTAATAATGCCGACATCACAGCCCGTTGTGCCACAAAAGGCTCATGAGAAGAATGCATCAGCTCTTCCATGTACTTCTTGAGATTGAAACGAATTACTTTATTAACTAACGAATAAAACACGGTTTTGGCTCAGGCTTATGGATTCATTTATAACTTCACACTAGTCAATAAAAATACTCGAAAATGCGATTTAACGGTCCTTTACGGAAAATGTCTACTCAATATGGTGAAACAATAAGGTACGCCCTTAAACTGGGAGAGGATATGCTCTTCATGAACCAGCTGATTGGAAAGACGATTCGTATCAAATTCGTAGGCGATCACACCTGCTTTTGTGGGTCATTAGTGCCTGAGGTATATAGACAAAACTTTTGCAAAGATTGTTTCTTTTCAAAGCCTGAGGCATCACCGTCAATCATGAGGCCAGAATTAAGTCAAGCTCATTTGGGTATAGAAGACCGCGATCTTGAATTCGAGAAAAGAATGCAGCTTCAGCCTCATTTGGTCTATTTAGCGAAAACAGATCGAATTAAGGTGGGGGTGACACGCAAAACTCAGATGCCTTACAGGTGGATGGATCAGGGTGCAAGGCAGGCTGTAATTCTCTTAGAAACGCCAAACAGATATTTAGCTGGAGAAGCAGAAGTAGCATTGAAGGATCACTTCACGGATAAAACTTCTTGGCAGGCCATGCTTAAGGATTTAGGCACAGATGCGCAGTTGAATGAATCTAAGGACATCGCTCTTGCCGCTTTGCCATCACACCTGAGGGAGTATGCAGACGTGTCAGATAAAATTTGGGATTTCCAGTACCCTATTGCGCATCAACCTGAAAAAATAAAAAGTATCAGTTTTAAACAAAAAGGGGATCAGTGGGAAGGTGAACTATTTGGTATTCGGGGGCAATATCTGATCACGAGCGTTGGAGTTTTTAACGTTCGTTCTCATGAGGGTTTCATGGTAGATATAGAAGTGAAATAACCTATAATTCTATTTCTTCGCCTTTTTTGAGTTTGAAGTAAGATCGCGCCCAGGCCATAAATCCATAAATTATAAAAGTGTCTAGCGCAGCGAAAATAACTTTAAACAGCCAACCATCTGAGATATAAGAACCCATTGTTGACCAGCTTTCTACGCCAATAAACAAAATAACCACCACCAGAGTGGTGTCTATAAATTGCGAAATCACGGTGGAAAAATTATTCCGTACCCATAACATTTCTCCCTTCGTTAAGCGCTTCCAGAAGTGAAACAACTTTACATCGATAAGTTGCGCCACAATATAAGCCATCATAGAAGCTGCGATGACACGCCACGCATTTTGAAAGACTTGATTGAACGTTTCGTCATCTATTGGAGAACCTTCGATCGCAGGGAATTGTGCCCCCAGCCAAAGAATTAATAGCACGAATATGCTCGCAAATAGACCGGACAGTACGACGTGCGTTGTTCTCTTTTGACCGTACAATTCACTCAAAATATCCGTGATTAAAAAAGTAATGGGGTAGGGAAGAACACCCGCGCTAATGACAAAGGTTTTAAACCCTAAGTCTATGGAAATAAATTTATTAGCGATTAAGTTACACGTAATCAGCGCCGCTATAAATAAGGCACCTAGAATATAATATAGTCTTTCTGCTACGTGTTCCTTCTTAGTCATTGAATTGGCGGAAAACAGGATTCATTCTTGCTTGCATTCCAGGATTTTCAATAAGTGATTTTAACTCTAACATGGCAGGATGCTTATCCATCATCTTCAGTACACTATTTGATGTGGAATTACCAGAGGTAGCCATCGAAGTGAACGCTTTTACATAACGTTCAATCCCTTGATCCAGTGTGGGCAACTCATAAATTCGATAGTCTGAAACCTCTCCTAATTCAGCTGCAAAGGCGATAGCATCCTGAAGATTTCCTTCATAATCGGCCAGTCCGTTTGCTAAGGCGTCATTTCCTGACCAAACTCGACCTCCGCCTATGGATTTAACGTATTCCATCGTAGTGTCTCTGCCAGCCGCTACCTTTCCAGTGAAGTCATCGTAGCCGAAATCAATCATTCGTTGAAGTATGGCGTATTGTTGCGCCGTGGGATGGCGGTAGAGATTTGGAAAGTTTGCAAAGGGATGCGTTTGTACTTCTTCTATGGTCAAACCAAGTTTTTGGTTGATTAATTCCTCAGCAGTAAATAAGCTCATAAAGATTCCGATACTTCCAGTGATGGTAGTAGAATTAGTGAATATGGCATCTGCATTACAGCTGATATAGTATCCGCCAGACGCAGCATAATTCCCTTGACTAACGACAATGGGCTTATCAACTCCTTCTATAGCGTGGTGAATCATATCTGAGGTCAGAGCGCTGCCACCGGGGCTATTTACTCTTAAGACAATCGCCTTTACTCTCTTATTGTTGTTCGCCTTTTCAAGGGCTTTAATGATGTTTTTCGTGCCTATACTCGACTCGTCTCCAGCGCCATTACCAATAGTTCCATTCGCGTAGATAACGGCAACACGATCTTTTGCTGTTTCTTTTTTCAAGGATTGTCTGTAGCTACTCCAATTTAGTATTTCATACCGCTCCTCAAAGCTTTTGATAACATCTTCTCTGTAGCCCAAGGCATCCACTAAACCTGATGCTTCAATCTGTGCTGCATTCATACCCACCCATTGATTTGCACAGGAATCAATTGCCGATTGGTTTAGTCCTTTCTGAGATAATCCGTTTGAAATAAAGTCCCAAAACTGAGAAGTTAAATGGGTCAATTGAAGTCTGTTTTCCTCACTCATTTCGTTTGAAATAAAAGGTTCAACAGCGGCCTTAAACTTATTACCTGTTCCTCTTACCACAAGTGGTTCTATACCTATTTTGTCAAAAAACGCCTTGTAGTAAGTACTACTGATGCCTATCCCACGAAGGTCGTATATCCCGCCGGGATGAAGTATGGTAGAATCCGAAAAGCTCGCTAGATAGGCCCCCTTTTGGGTGTAATATTCTCCATAGCTGTAGATTGGCTTACCACTTATAGTTTTAAATTCTTTCAAATAGTCCCCAAGCTCTTCTAATGCACCATAGCCCGCAGAAAAAACACCTTGATCTAGTAGTATTCCCTGAATGTTGTCATCTGTGGCCGCTTGCTTTAGTCCAACCATGAATTCGTTCAGTCCAAGGCTCCCATCGCTATCAAAGCCGATACTGGATAAGTTCAGCTCAGCCAGTGGATCTTCTATAGCCCGGTCCTCAAGGCTTCCAGATAAGTTGATTTTTAAAAGACTGTTCTCTTGTACCTTTGGTGAGTCCGTCTCCGTAGTTAGCCCAATTGCAACAAGGAGAATGATGGATAAGATAAATATGGAAACTAAGGCTGTCAAGACAGCTAGTACAGTTGTAAAGAATGATTTCATGAGCAAAGGAATTCTATTGTTAGGAACGAATTTAGGGGATAAATACCGCAATTTGCAATTAGCTATGGACCACTTGCGCGAATGTTGTAAGGTAATCAGCGAAAGTCACTGTTATGAAAGTCCTGCCTGGGGGTATGACAGTGAATCCACCTATATAAATCAGGCGGTTGAAGTTCATTTCGAGGATTCTCCAGAAGAATTTATGAGTGCCCTACTTGAGACGGAACAGCGTCTGGGTAGGACGCGATCGACAGAAGGTTACACGGACCGCATTATTGATATTGATATTTTAGCGATTGAAGGATTTCAATGTGATACGATTCATTTACACGTGCCCCACCCTAGATTGAATCAAAGACTTTTTGCATTGCTACCTATGCAAGAATTATGGCCTTTTTGGACACACGAGGGGCTAAATAAATCGATCTCAGTGTTGATCACCGATTGTAATAAAAAGGATATGCCTATCAAGATATGAATGACAGGAATGTAGGGTGCAAAGTTTACTCGCTTGAAAGTTGTTTGTGTAATTCATAAACAGCCATTCCAGTACTCACACTGACGTTTAAACTGTGTTTGGTGCCGAATTGTTTGATCTCAATCACATCATCACTAAAGTCAACTACCTCCTGAGCAACACCTTTGACTTCATGCCCTAGTACCAGTACAGTGGGCCCTTTAGCGTGGTAATCTCTTAAATCGATACTTCTTTCAGCTTGCTCCAAAGAGGCAATTCGATGTCCCATATTCCGCAATTCTTTAAGACAGATCATGGTGCTTTCAATATGTGACCAATCCACACTTTCTGTTGCGCCTAGTGCTGTTTTTTCAATTTCAGCATGCCCCGGTATTGGGGTCAGCCCACACAGGTAAATGTGCGCTACTCTGAAGCAATCGGCAGTTCGAAAGATGCTACCCACATTATGCATGCTCCGTATATTATCTAAAACCAATATTAAAGGGGTCTTTTCTGATGCTGTATACTCCTCAGAAGATAATCTGCCTAATTCACTATTTCTTAGTTTTCTCATCGGACGGAACCTCTTACATTTGATGATTATTCTTCACATAAGGTGAAGCTGCGACAAAGAACGATATAAATGGCCAAACAGACCGCGAAGAAGCAGACGCCCATGATGCGTCAATACGATGAAATCAAGGCGAAGCATCCTGAAGCATTGTTGCTCTTCCGTGTAGGCGATTTTTACGAAACATTTGGTTCGGATGCGGAAAAAGCAGCCAAAACATTGGATATAATATTAACAAAACGCTCTAACGGATCGGCTTCTGCCATTGCTCTTGCAGGGTTTCCATATCATGCGTTGCAAACCTATTTACCAAAACTAGTCAAAGGAGGGCATAGAGTCGCTATTGTTGAACAGTTGGAGGATCCAAAGACGGCAAAAGGTTTGGTGAAGCGAGGTGTGACGGATATGATTACTCCAGGAATCAATCTTAATTCAGCTTTACTGAGCGGTAAAGAACATAATTATCTCGCGGCGTTATATCCAGCAAAAAAAGGAAATTGGGGTCTTGCAATAGCAGAGATAAGCACAGGAGCTTTTTTCTATGCTCAGCATTCTGAGGAGAAAATACTCAATGCCCTTCATACGTACAGTCCTAAGGAAATCATACATCCTAGAGAGATAGATGGTCAGCTAAAAAAGAAGTTAGAAGAAGATTTTTATCTCTTTGGCGTAGATACTTGGGCTTGGGAAGCGCAGTATACATTGGAGCAGTTGGAGGCCCAATTTAAAACAAAGGGACTCAGCGGTTACGGTCTAGAAAAGGGTGCTCCTGGAGCAATTGCTGCAGGCGTCATTCTTCACCATTTAAATAGAAGTGAATTTTCCACACTTGGTCACCTATCAACGTTATCAAGAATTGCGCTAGACGATTATATGTGGCTAGATGGTTTTACCATTCAAAATCTTGAGCTTTTTCAGTCTAATCAGGGAGGTGGAACATCAACTCTAGAGGTTATAGACAGCACGGTGTCCCCTATGGGAGCAAGAATGTTACGCAGCTGGCTCTCTCTGCCATTGTTGGAGTTAAAGGATATTTCTGCCCGACAACAATCGGTTGAAGAGCTTTTAGCGAACGATTTTTTGCGGAACGCATTGCGAGACACCTTAAAAGGCTTGTCAGATATAGAACGTCTTTGCAGCCGTATTGCAACGGAGAGAATTACCCCAAAAGAACTCGCTAGACTCAGCTCAGCACTCGACGCAGTTGAGCTACTAGTATTTGAAGTAAGTTCCCATTCCTTGAGCCTGCCGCAATCTTTACCTAAATTATTACCAGAGTTAAAGCAGCGACTTCAGGAGGCATTGGTTGAAGATCCCACAGCAGTATTAGGTAAGGGACAGGCTATTAAGAGTGAATTTAACATTGAATTGGCTCACCTAAGAGGTTTGTTAAATGATGCAACATCTACGTTAGAAGACATTCGTGCTCGGGAAGCGGAGGCAACAGGAATACCCTCCTTAAAACTGGCATTTAATAATGTCTTTGGATACTATCTCGAGGTAAGGAATTCTCAGAAAGAGAAAGTCCCAGAGAACTGGCATCGCAAGCAAACTTTGATCAATGCAGAGCGCTACATTACAGACGAGCTTAAGAAATTTGAGATTGAAGTGCTTGGTGCGGAAGATAAAATCAGGTCTATCGAATCTAGATTATATCAGGAGTTGGTAAAGTACAGTAATAATTACTTAGCCCCCCTGCTGGAGATGGCCCGTTGGACCGCTGATTTGGATGTGTTAAGCTCTTTCTCTCAGACTGCTTTAAGTTATAATTATGTTCGTCCATCCTTCGTGGAAGGGCAAAATATCTCTATTAAAGAAGGTCGACATCCCGTGATTGAACAAGTGCTCCCGCAGCACCAGCCTTACATTGCTAATGGCATTGACATGAAGAGTAAGGATGCTTCTATCGCCATGATTACGGGGCCTAATATGAGTGGTAAAAGTGCCTTACTACGCCAGGTAGCGTTAATTCAGATCTTAGCTCAGGTGGGGGCTTTTGTTCCTGCTAGCGCGGCTAAACTCCCTATTATAGACAGGTTGTTTGTCAGGGTAGGGGCCTCGGATAATCTAAGTAAGGGAGAGTCTACTTTTATGGTAGAAATGAACGAGACAGCTACCATTTTAAATAATATTAGTGAGCGATCATTGATTATTTTAGACGAGATAGGGAGAGGGACTTCCACGTTTGATGGCGTGAGCATTGCATGGGGAATTGCTGAGTTCTTGCATCAGCACCCAGCGGAGCCTCTGGTTCTATTTGCTACCCATTATCACGAACTAAATGAAATGACCCACACCTTTAAAAAGGTGTCAAATTATCATGTTGCTGCGGAGGAGCAAAATGGAGAGATCATCTTTACTCGTCAGCTCAAGCCTGGAGGAACTGCTCATTCGTTTGGGCTGCACGTTGCGAAACTAGCAGGTATACCTGCTTATGTATTGCATAGGGCAGAAAGAGTGCTAGATAGACTGGAAAAACAAACTAAAAACGAGGCAAAAGCAAACCCTAAAAACGACAATTCGCCACAATTAAATTTTTTCTCATTAGACCGACCGGAACTTGAAGATCTTGCTAGTGAATTGGAAATGTTGAACTTAGATGAACTTAAGCCAATTGAGGCTTTGATGCTCCTAAGCACCTTTAAGGAAAAACTCGCAAAAAAATAAGTGAGAGTATTGGTTTAAATAAATTCGGTCTTATATTTGCCGACCCTAACGCGAAAGTAGCTCAGCTGGTAGAGCACGACCTTGCCAAGGTCGGGGTCGCGGGTTCGAATCCCGTCTTTCGCTCAAAAAACCCTCCACCAATCGGGGGGTTTTTAGTTGCCGCCCTGGTGGTGGAATTGGTAGACACGACGGACTTAAAATCCGTTGAACAGCAATGTTCGTGCGGGTTCAAGTCCCGCCTGGGGCACGATAAAAGCCCATCCGTTAAGGATGGGCTTTTTTTTGTTCATTTCCCGTGGAAAACATCACGACTTGTTACTTCTAAATTAGGCATCTAAAAGCCATATTTGTTCCATGCAGCAATACCACGACTTAGTGCGCAGGGTTCTTAAGGAAGGAATCCAAAAAGGCGATCGAACAGGCACAGGAACAATGAGTGTTTTTGGCCATCAGATGCGTTTCAACCTCCAAGAAGGTTTTCCATTACTCACCACTAAAAAAGTCCATCTTAAAAGTATACTACATGAGCTATTGTGGTTCTTACAAGGGTCTACTAATATTGAGTATTTGACTAAAAACAATGTCCGGATCTGGGATGATTGGCCCTATGCGGCCTATAAAGTCAGCTCAGATTTTGCTGGAGAAGATATTCGAGCCTTTGCAGAACGGGTAGCTACCGATTCATCCTTTGCTAAAAGATGGGGTGAGCTAGGTCCTGTTTATGGTTATCAGTGGCGTTCTTGGCCAGCACCAGATGGAGGTCATGTGGATCAAATAAGCCAAGTTATAGATCAAATTAAAAATAACCCGAGCAGCAGACGGATAATTGTCAACGCCTGGAACGTGGGCTTTGTGGATCAGATGGCCTTGCCTCCTTGTCATGCATTTTTTCAATTCTACGTAGCAGATGGCAAACTTTCGTGTCAATTGTACCAACGCAGTGCTGATATTTTCCTAGGCGTACCCTTCAATATCGCGTCCTATGCTTACTTGGTGCACATGGTGGCGCAGGTATGTGACTTGGAGGTCGGAGACTTTGTTCACACCCTAGGTGATGCGCACATTTACAACAATCATATTGAACAACTCGAGTTGCAAATGACCCGCGATTTTCGTCCGCTACCGCAGCTCAAATTGAATCCTGAGGTAAAAGACATTTTTGATTTTAAGTACGACGACTTCGAGATCGTCGGATATGATCCACATCCGCATATTGCGGGTAAAGTTGCAGTTTAATGATATTAAAAGCTATCGTCGCCTATGGCGAAAATCGCGTCATTGGAAAAGACAATGACCTTATTTGGCATTTGCCGGATGATCTCAAACATTTCAAGCGTCACACCGCAGGAAAAACCATCATTATGGGACGTAAGACCTGGGATAGCTTAGGGGGAATTCCATTGCCTAAGCGCCGCCATATTGTGATCAGTCGACAAGCTGATTTCAACGCAAAGGGTTGTGAGTCCGTCCAGAGTTTGGAAGCGGCTTTGGCTTTGGTGGAGCATGAGCATGAGGCTTTTATTGTGGGAGGAGCGCAAATTTATGAATTGGCCCTTCCTTATTTAGACGTCCTAGAAATCACGATCGTACATGCCACTTTAGATGGACATGCGTACTTTCCTAAATGGGACAAAACACCGTTTGAGCGGACCGTTCAAGTCTTCCATCCCGCTGATGATCACCACGAATACCCTTTTACCTTCGAGACGTGGAATCGGAAGGGATAAAGCAAGAATGATAAAAAAACAGAGATGAAAAAAGCAATCGTTGCATTGCCCTTAGTTTTCGTAGCATGTACAGCGCCAGAAAAAGCACCTGTTGTAGAAGCCTTTGATGTGAGATATTTAGACCATTCCGTAACGGCTTGTAATGACTTCTTCCAACATACGGCCGGCGGATGGATAGCGGAAAATCCTATTCCTGAGACGGAAACACGCTGGGGAAGGTTCAATGAATTAATCGAAACGAACAAGCACCGCTTGAAGTCAATCCTTGAAGAGGTAAGTTCAGGCACTTATGATAAAGGCACAGATGAACAACTCATCGGGGATCTCTTTGCAAGTGCTATGGACAGTGTGGCCCGCAATGAGGCTGGGTTAACTCCATTAGCACCTTACATCGATCGAGTCAGTGAAGTAACCTCGATGGAGGAGCTCTTTACTTTGATGGGTGAAAATAAATTTAATGGCATTGGCGCGCCTTTGAGTATGTATGTGAGTACCGATGCTAAGAACTCGTCAGCACATGCCTTGTACGTCGGTCAAAGTGGATTGGGTTTGCCCGACCGCGATTACTACTTGCGTGAAGATTCTGCCGGTTTGGTGCTGCAACAGCAATACCGTGACCACATTGCTAAAGTTTCAGATTTGGTAGGGGAGCAGTGGGATGTAAAAGCCATTTACCGACTGGAAAAAGCGATGGCGAATGCCATGAAGAGCCGGGTAGAGATGCGTAATTCTGTAGCCCGTTACAACCCGATGACTTTGGAAGCATGGCAGGCACTGGCTCCTAATATGCCTATCACTGCGTATATGAAAGCCATAGGTGTTGAGGCAGATACGTTGATCAATTCATCGCCAGAATATTTCTCAAGATTTAATGAGGCGTGCGCTAATACCGGCTTGGAGATATGGAAACAATACTACCAGTGGCATGTTGCAGATGCCGTCGCGAATATTTTGAACGACGAATTTGAGACGTTGAATTTCGAGTTTTACAGCAAGATTTTAAATGGTATCCCACAAATGAATCCCCGTTGGAAGCGTGCTCAGGGCGCTATAGGTTCTTTGGGCGACCAATTAGGCCACCTTTATGCTGATCGCTATTTCCCAGAAGAAAGTAAGGCACAAGTTGAAGCCATGGTAGAAGATTTACGTGCAGCATTCCGCGATCGTATCAAGGGATTGAATTGGATGAGCGATACTACGAAGGAAAAAGCATTGATCAAATTAGAAGCCTTCACTTATAAAATTGGATATCCAGACAAATGGAAAAATTTATCCGACCTCAATCTGTCGCGTGATAGTTATTTTGAAAACCGCAAAACGATGTCTCGTTATTTCACAGAGGATAACTTAGCAAAACTGGATAAACCTGTTGATAAAGACGAATGGGGTATGGGTGCTCACATTGTAAATGCTTATTACAACCCATTGAACAATGAAGTAGTCTTCCCAGCAGGAATTCTGCAACCGCCTTTCTTTAACCCGGATGCAGACGATGCTATTAATTATGGTGCAATTGGCGGTGTTATTGGTCATGAATTTTCGCACGGTTTTGACGATCAAGGTGCGAATTATGGTGCTGATGGTAATCTTGAAAACTGGTGGACTGATAGAGATAAAGAGCGTTTTGATGCGTTGACCTCAAAATTGACAGCACAATATGATGCGTATGAAGTTTTGCCCGGTGTTCACGTAAACGGCAACCTTACCTTAGGAGAAAATATTGCGGATTTGGGAGGTTTGACTCTTGCATATCATGCGTACGTGAAGCATCGCGGTGAAAATGAAGTTGCGCTAATTGATGGCTTTTCAGACGAACAGCGTATCTTTTTAGGGTGGGCACAGGTATGGCAGATGCACGGCCGAGATGAATACCTAAAAAACCAAGTGGTAACGGATCCGCACAGCCCAGGTAAATTCCGTGTGAACGGTCCTATGAGCAACATGCCTGAATTCAATGCGGCGTTTGGCTGCGAAAATAGTGGCGTTGCGAAAGCGGAGGCGGACCAAATCATTATTTGGTAAACTGTGATATTAGTCCCACTCGTTAAAAATGAGCGGATGTACTTTTGATATTAAATAAAATGAATTATGACAATCAACGAAGCAATAAACCAAGATAATGTATCCCTTGTGGATGTTAGGACTCATGAAGAAGTGGCTATGGAGCCAGTTCCCGGAGCAACTCATATTCCCCTCGATGAAATCCCGGTGCGCTGGGAGGAGTTCAAGTCAATGCCTCGTCCATTGGTACTGTTTTGCCGTTCTGGTGGAAGATCAGGTCAGGCTCTGGAATTCCTTGCATCTAAAGGAATAGATGATGGCATGAATGGCATGGGTGCTTCTGACGTATTAATTCAGTTGATGTAAGACGTATGAGAGGTTCTTTTTTTTTGTTTTTCGCGACACTTGGCGTAGTCGGAACATTGAGTTGTCAAACCTCACCTGACCAGCAGGTATTGAGTGTTGATGTCAATGTTGAAGATTTCGCTTCGTTAATAGACACTTCAGACTTAGGATTGTTACTTGATGTGCGTACTGATGCTGAATTCATTGAAGGCCACCTTAAAGGTGCCACTCAGTTGAACTTTTATGAAGCTTCGTTTGAAGCATCGTTAGATGCGATGGACAAGAATATTCCCGTTTTCGTCTATTGTAGAAGCGGAGGTAGGTCAGGGAAAACGGCTAAAAAAATGAAAGAAAAGGGATTCAAGTCAGTCTATAATCTTGAAGGAGGTATAATTGCTTGGCAGCGCGAACACAGCGTAGTAAAATAATATGGCTAGTTTCAACGAGATAATCTCAAGCGATACCCCAACGTTAATTGACTTTTTTGCCGAATGGTGTGGTCCATGTAAAATGATGCCACCTATCCTCAAAGAATTGGCGGATCAAATGGGTGACTCAGTGCGAATAATTAAGGTGGACGTTGATAAAAACTCCGCACTGGCAAAGACCTTAAATGTACAAGGTGTTCCTACCCTCGCGCTTTTCCAGTCGGGGAAAATGGTATGGCGTCAAAGTGGTGTTATTCCAGCTTTTCAATTGGCGCAGATCATAAAAGACCATAGTACTTTGAAATCGCAATGAGGTATTCTGTAGTCCTAGTGTTTTTTGTCTTTCTAGGATTAATCTCCTGTGGACTTAGTCAAGACCTTGTTGATGTAACGCCTTCCGTTCCAGATTACACTAATCTTTCTTCTTGGTCGGCCCACCCTGAAATCACGGACGATACAGATGAGTCCTACAGTGGCTTAGCATTAGATCAATTCAATATTCCTGTATTTTTTGCAAGCCCAACCATTCATTTCCCTAAGAAAGGAGGAAGTTGGAATGCTGATATTCAAAAACTTGATGTTCGGTCATCCTTTGGTACTCCAGTAGAATATCAAGCAAGCGCATTTAACGTTGCAGGTCCTGTGTATGCCCCTTATTATCGTCAGGCGGCTTACCAAGTTTACAAAGTAGCGCCTAATGTAATCACAGCAAAGAGCTATCACATTGCTTATGAAGATGTGAAAGATGCGTTTGCGCAGTTTATGTTTGAAATAGGGCCGGAAACTCCGTATATTTTAGCTAGCCACAGCCAAGGCACCGATCATTTGGAAAGACTTTTAAAAAGTTATTTAACCAATTCTCAAATTGATCATTTAGTAGCCGCATACCTAATAGGAATGGAAGTCGATCAATGCGCTATGCCCATACCTCTTTGTGAAATGCCTAATCAAACTGGGTGTTTCGTTTCTTGGCGTACCTATCATAAATCTGCACAAGTAAAGAATAAATACGATCCTGAATGTATTGGAATTGTCAATCCTATCTCTTGGCGTACGTCAACTGAATTCCAGTCGGCTGAATTAAACAGTGGAGCATTGGTCAATACCGATCGCGAATTATATCCAGGTTTAGTCAGTGCAACTATAAAAGAAGGAATTCTTATTACAGAGCGTCCCCATTTTCCAGGAAGCTCGCTGATGAGAACGAAAAACTACCACAAAGGAGATATTAATTTATACTATCTCAACATCCAAGAAAATGTACTTGTTAGATGCCTGTCGTATCAGAAGGAGCGATAAGAGCAGAGTTCTCGATTTCATACCAGGGAACTAGTGTTTGAACCACAAACGCATCAGGAAATTCCGTTTTCCAATTAACCAGTGCTCTTTCTGCCGCTGATACATCAGGAAAGGAGCCTATGTGTATTTTAAAGTTGGGTTCCCTATACACCATTCGGGCTTCTTGGTCACCACCAAGGCTTAGGATTTTGCTGCGAGTTTTATTTGCATTAGTTCTGTCACCACTGAAAATCTGTATGGTATATCCTTCAAATAACTCACTCTTTGCGTGCTCCGTATAGTGATGAAAAGCACTGTCTGTATCCATAGGGATATGGAGTGTATCTGATTGGTATTCAGCTGTAGAGCCAAAGGCCATTGCACTGCACCACAGGCTAGATAAAACAATAGATAAGCAGAGTTTCCAAGTATTCATAAACGAGGTATTTATTCAAAATTACACCGTCGGTTTGGGACAGAAAGCAATGCAACTCAAACAAAAGCTAATTTAGAACGATTTTAAATTGGAAATACATCCGATTATGGTCTTGAATATGAGGTCTGGGTCTTATTTTTGCGCGACAGTGAATAGCTATATAAAGCAGTATATGTACACTACATCTAGATTTAGGAGATTCGCATCATTTTTACTAGTGATCGTATTTATGTTCTCCGCATCATCAGTGCACGCCTTCGAAGGGAATGCCAAGAATGGAAAAAAGCTTTTCAAGCAAAATTGTGCCAGTTGTCACAAGCTTGATAAAAAGCTCGTAGGACCTGCATTGACAGGTGTTACAGACAAGTATTCTGAAGAATGGTTGTTACTATGGATTCGCAACAATGCGGAACTTCGTGCTTCCGGCGATGAAGATGCAATTGCTATTTTCGAAGAGTATAATGGTTCTGTAATGAGCTCTTTTACAATGCTTTCGAACGAAGATATTTTCGATATTCTCACGTACACTGTAGAGGGGGATCAAAAACCTGTTTTAGCAGATACTGCAGGTGGAACAGTCATTGTCGCAGAAGCAAAGGATTATAGCAATCAAATCACTATCGGGTTAGGCCTATTGCTTTTCGTTATGGTGATGCTTTTGGCACGGATGAAAAACACCTTACGCCTCGTTCAGGGTGAAGAAACGGTTTCCATTCTTGATGAAGCCGGATGGTTTTGGGGTAGATTGATTAAAAACAAGCGTATTGTTACACTAGGTACTGTTCTAGTAACTATTGTCTTCCTAAACCAATTGTATGCTCTGATGATGGGTGTTGGTTTAGAACAGAATTACCAGCCAGAACAACCAATAGCATTTTCACATGCTCTACACGCTGGAGAAAACGAGATAGACTGTAATTATTGTCACAGTTCTGCTCGTCACTCTAAACACTCCGGCATTCCTTCTGCTAATGTTTGTATGAATTGTCATATGTATGTTGATGGTTCTGAAATCACAGATGACGCAGGTTCGCTCAAATATGATGGTGAGAATTCACCAGAAATCGCGAAAATTTACGCTGCCATAGGCTGGGACGTTGAAGAGCGAGGGTATATAGAAGGTTATGAGCAACAACCTATAAAATGGGTGAGAATCCACAATCTTCCGGATCTAGCTTATTTCAACCACAGCCAGCATGTTAATGCAGCAGAGTTAGAGTGTCAGGAATGTCACGGACCTGTTGAAACTATGGAAGAGGTATATCAGTATTCACCACTTACTATGGGCTGGTGTATTAATTGTCACAGAGAAACTGAAGTTCAATTTGAACAGAACGGATATTACCAAGACTTCCACGAAGAACTAACTGAAGAGTACCACGGAGAAAAGATTACGGCTGAAAAAATTGGCGGAATTGAATGTGGTAAGTGTCACTACTAATAAGAAGTAAGCATGACAGAGAATAATAAATATTGGAGAGGAATTGAAGATCAATCCAATCCCGAACTCACACAAAAGCTTGCTCAAAACGAATTCTCTCAGGAGGTTTCTGGGGCTGAGTTTTTAGGTAATGACGACGTTTCAGAAACAGAAACTTCGCGTCGTGATTTCTTGAAATTCATGGGATTCTCAACAGCTGCCGCAACTTTAGCCGCTTGTGAGGCACCTATTATAGAGAGTATTCCATACGTAGTAAAGCCAGATAGCTTGACGCCAGGAATGCCGTCGTTTTACGCAACTTCTTTCTTTGACGGTATGGACTTTGCATCTGTGTTGATCAAAACCAGAGAAGGGAGACCAATTAAAGTTGAACCAAATGCCGACGCACCGTTCAATGGTGTCACTAATGCACGGGCACAGGCGTCAGTGTTAAGTCTATATGATGGAGCTCGCTTACGTGCTCCTCAAGTTGATGGTGGAACAGCTTCCTGGGACGGCGCTTTAGCTGCTGCTAGGAATATGATCACCATGAACAGTGTACTGCTTTCAGGTACTATTCTCTCACCTGCTCTAGCATCTGCAATTGAGCGTTTAGGTATACGTCACGTTACTCGTGACGCGGTTAGCCAAAGCGCACGCTTGGATGTTTACGAGAGTTTATCGGGTAGACGTGGACTACCAATGATCGACTTAGAACATGCTCAAACAGTAGTTTCTGTTGGTGCGGATTTCTTAGGAGATTGGGGCGGTCAAAACATGAATACAGTCTATGCAATTAGCCGCAAACCCGGAAAGGGAATGCTGCGCCATATCCAGGCTGAGGCTGGTCTTTCTATTTCAGGTTCAAATGCTGATGTTAGAATTAAGGCCCGCGTTTCTGAATATGAGGCAATTCTTGCGAACTTATATAATGCTGTTGCATCCTCTAAAGGGTTGGCGTCAGTTAATGCACCGTCCCTAAGAACGGATATTGCAGGTGCGATTAAAAACGCAGCCAATGAGTTACTTGAGGCCGGAAACGGTGCACTGGTACTTAACGGTTTAAACACAGATACTGCAGAGCGTCTGACTTTGGCCATTAACCTTGGTTTAGGATCGAAGGCTTTCAATACCTCTAAGTTTATATATTCTGCTCAGGGAGATGATAAAGCATTTGCTCAATTAGTAAAGGACGCGAAAGACGGTTTAGTTGATACGCTCATTACTTTAGACATTAATCCCGCTTATTCGGCACCAGAATTGTCGTTAGAGAAACTTGCGGTCATCAGTATTACTGATCGTGAAGATGAAACGGCAACTGGAGCGAATGTCGCTTTGCCAATGAGTCATTATTTAGAGTCATGGGCAGATTTTAACGTTAGTGACGGAATGTATGCAGTAGGTCAGCCTACAATTAGTCCGTTATTCGATAGCAAGTCACCTGTTGAGGTTGTTAATGCTTTGGCTAGCGGTTCAGAATCTGCGAAACATTTAATTAAGACGAGTGCTTCTATTCACGCATCGAGCATGGCATGGAATGCTTTGCTTCATGATGGTTATGCGGAAACGGAAATCACCACGACTGGTTCCTTGGATGGATCAATGCTGGACGTTAGTTCCTTAAGCATTGCGAAACCAGCTACTGGTTTGGAGTTCTATACTTATACTAAAACAGGAATGGGTTCTGGGTCAAACGCCAACAATCCTTGGACTTATGAATTGCCTGATCCTATAACTCGTTTGTCATGGGACAACTATATTGTGATGTCCGCTGCTGATGCAGTTGAGATTGGCGTTGAAGTTGCTCCAGAGTCTAATGGCTCTATGAACGGAACAACCATCAATCTTACCGTTGATGGTAACACTATAGAGAATGTACCTGTTTGGATTCAGCCAGGTCAGACTCAAGGAACTTTGGGTTTAGCGATTGGTTTCGGTAGAACTAAGGTTGGAAAAGTAGGTAACGGTGTTGGAGTAAATTCAAACATATTACTGAGCTCTTCCACGGAATTGTCTACAGAAGTTACTGCAGTAGCGTCAGAGTTAGAGCATGGTTTTGCTTCGGTTCAACTTGCTCACACTATGATGGGCCGTAAAATCGTAAATGAGATTTCGCTACCTACTTTCATGAGTGTCGCTTCAACCGAGTGGAATGAAAAGCCTACTTATGAATCGCACAAGGGACCTCTAACGGCATTTGAAGCAAACCTTTGGGATGACCACGATCACGAAACTTCACACATGTGGAACATGTCTATTGACTTGAACTCATGTACAGGTTGTGGTGCTTGTGTCGTTGCTTGTTCTCTAGAGAATAACGTTCCAGTTGTCGGAAAAGACGAAGTTAGAAGACACCGTGATATGCACTGGTTGAGAATTGACCGTTACTATTCTTCTGATATGACGAAGGAAGTTGCGGAAGAAGAAGGTACCAGCGCCATTCAGAAATACGCAAAAATGGAGATTCCTTCGGAAAGTCCTTCTGTCGTGTTCCAGCCTGTGATGTGTCAGCACTGTAACCATGCTCCTTGTGAAACAGTTTGTCCAGTTGGGGCGACAGTTCACTCGCGTGAGGGTCTGAATCATATGGCCTATAACCGTTGTATAGGTACACGTTATTGTGCAAATAACTGTCCTTATAAAGTGAGACGTTTTAACTGGTTCAACTATAAGGGTAACGAAAAATTTGCTGACATAAACCCATCGCAAGACGATTACGGTCGTATGGTATTAAACCCAGATGTAACAGTCCGTGCGCGTGGTGTAATTGAAAAATGTTCTTTATGTATCCAGAGAATCCAATTGGGTAAACTGGAAGCAAAGAAAGATAGTAGAATGTTAGAAGATGGCGAATTTACCACGGCTTGTGCTCAGGCATGTGGTAGTAACGCGATAGTTTTTGGTGACGTGAATAACCCTAAAAGTGAAATAACACAACTCAAACAAGAGGAACGTGCTTATCATTTACTGGAAGAAGTTGGAACGCAACCAAGCGTCTTTTATCAGACGAAAGTTAGAAATAGAGCTTAATAAATAAGAAAGCGACATGCATTACGAATCGCCTATTAGAAATCCGCTTATTCTTGGTGACAAGTCTTATTCAGACATCACTAACGATATTGCGAGACCAGTAGAGTCCAAAGCCCCACGTTTGTGGTGGATTGCATTCTCTATCGCATTCATTATGTTCCTTTGGGGACTGGGGTGCATATTTTATACTATTGGCACTGGTATTGGTGTCTGGGGATTAAACAAGACCGTTGATTGGGCTTGGGATATCACCAACTTCGTTTGGTGGGTGGGTATTGGTCATGCCGGTACGCTCATCTCTGCAGTTTTATTGCTTTTCCGTCAGAAATGGCGAATGGCAATCAACCGTTCAGCTGAGGCAATGACAATTTTCTCTGTTATTCAAGCGGGTTTATTCCCGTTGATTCACATGGGACGTATTTGGATGGCATTTTGGGTAATGCCTATTCCTAACCAGTTTGGTTCATTATGGGTAAACTTTAATTCCCCTCTGTTGTGGGATGTATTTGCTATTTCGACCTACCTGACCGTAAGTGCCGTTTTCTGGTATGTTGGTTTGATTCCCGATTTTGCGATGATTCGTGACCGTGCCATCAATCCAGTCCAGAAACATATTTACAAGATATTGTCATTTGGTTGGGGAGGTAAAGCCAAACATTGGCAACGTTTCGAAGAAGTTTCACTGGTGCTCGCTGGACTAGCGACTCCTTTGGTTCTATCTGTTCACACTATTGTATCGTTTGATTTCGCTACCTCGGTCATTCCTGGATGGCATACCACCATATTCCCACCTTACTTTGTGGCTGGAGCTATTTTCTCTGGTTTTGCAATGGTTCAAACGTTACTATTGATTGTACGTAAAATCTTCAAGATGGAAGATTACATCAATATTGAGCACATTGAAATGATGAATATCGTCATCATGTTGACAGGCTCTATTGTTGGTGTTGCCTACATTACAGAACTATTTGTTGCCTGGTATTCTGGAGTGGAATATGAACAGTATGCCTTCTTGAATAGGGCCACGGGTCCATATTGGTGGGCCTATTGGTCCATGATGACCTGTAATGTTTTCTCACCTCAATTGATGTGGTCTAAAAAGTTACGTACCAACCTTGTATTTACATTTGTGATTTCTATCGTAGTGAATATTGGTATGTGGTTCGAGCGTTTCGTGATTATTGTTACGTCAATTCACAGAGATTATTTACCATCGTCATGGTCGATGTTCTCTCCAACTTTTGTGGACATTGGTATTTTCATTGGTACCATAGGCTTCTTCTTTGTATTGTTCCTCCTTTATGCTCGTTCATTCCCTGTCATTGCGCAGGCAGAATTGAAGACTATATTAAAGTCATCGGGCGAGAACTTCAAAAAACACCACGGCGACCATGGGACACACTAAACACAATCCAATAATACGCGCCATCTTTAATGATGATGATATTGTCTTAGACGCAGTTAAAGACTTGCGTGCTAACGGATATAACGTGAGCGAAGTATATTCTCCATTTCCTATTCATGGTTTGGATGAAGCGTTGGGACTGAAAAGAACTCGTTTGTCCACTGCGGCATTCTTTTATGGCTTGGCGGGATTATTTTTTGCGTCATGGTTGACTTATTATACCATGATCATGGACTGGCCGCAAAACATTGGTGGAAAGCCAAATGCGATGTGGTTTTTAAATATGCCTTCTTTCGTTCCGGTAATGTTTGAGCTTACAGTATTTTTTGCTGCTCACCTGATGTGTTGGTCTTATTTTGCTGTGAACGGTTTATATCCTGGAGCAAAAGCTCAGAATCCAGATCCACGTACCACTGATGATCACTTCCTAATGGAGGTAGAACTTGAAGGTGAGGAAACAGATTTGACAGCCAAGCTGCAAGAGTTAGGTGCATTAGAAATTTCTAAAATAGAAGCTTAGGTTATGAAGCGTATTACTTTCGTTATCGTTTTAGCAGCTTCAGCAATCATCGCTAGCTGTAATACAGATTCCACTACTCCGGGGTACACATACTTTGATGACATGTACCAGAGTCCGTCACTTGAGACGTATGAGCCATCAGCGATCTTTGCTAATGGATTAAGTGCTCAGTTGCCAGTAGAAGGAACAGTTCCTAGAGGTTACCACCCTTATGAATATGCGAATTCCACGGATGGCTATGAATCTGCACGTTTGGGGCTTATGGCACCGGAAGAATTCATGGGTGAATTGGCATTAAAGGAAGGTGAAGATCTCTATAATATTTTTTGTGATCATTGTCACGGTGAAAAGGGAGATGGTAATGGTCCTTTAGTTATGCAAGAGAAAATTCTAGGTGTGCCCTCATATGCAGCCTCAAGACTACCTGATATTACACCAGGTTCAATGTACCATGTGATCATGCATGGTAAAGGAATAATGGGTTCTCATGCTTCACAATTGACATATGATGAGCGTTGGAAAATCATTCGCTATGTTGTGAAACTTAGAGAAGATCAAGAATAAAACCGTTGAAGACAATGTTTGAGTTTAGTTCAAAAGCAAAACAGTTCGCAATCGCACTTACAGTTGTAGGTGCTATCCTATGGTTGGTTGGATACGCCCTTAATGGACCGTCTTCTAGCGAAGGAGATCACGGAAACGAAGCGCATGCAACCGAAATGCATGAGGCAGTAGGTCATGATTCACATGCAGAAGAAAGTCATGGTGAGCATAGTGAAGAAGCACATGACGATTATCCTGGTGAAGCCCACGCGGCAATGATTCAGTCGTCGATCGAAGATTCACACGCTGAAGCACATAGTGATCATGATGCACACGCAGAACACGAGGCGCATCAAATTGCAAATCGACCATGGTCGGCACTTTATGTGGCTGCATTCTTTTTCCTAGGCTTAGGCTTAGGTCAGTTGTTCTTCTTAGGGCTTCAATATGTAGCCCAGGTTGGATGGTCCGCAGGTATACTTCGGATAATGGAAGCGCAAGCATTCGCCATAGTAGTTCCATTAATCGCTATTGCCATTATTGGTTTATTAGGTATTGGACATGTACATCATATGTTCCACTGGTTATTAGAGGGTATAGATGAGGTTGGTCATCCAAATTATGACAGCCTTATCGCTGATAAAACAAGCTATTTAAATCCCGTATTCTTTATGATTCGCATTGCGATTTATATGACGGGATGGATATGGGCGGCGAAAACATTACGCAAGAATTCTTTACTATCTGACAGTGGAGACGGATTGGCCATGTGGAAAAAGAACCGTGGAGTAGCTGCGGCCTTTACGGTGTTTTACGCTGTAACATCATCGACCTCTGCCTGGGACATGATTATGTCTATTGATACGCACTGGTTCTCTACATTATTTGGCTGGTATACATTCTCGGGAATGTTCGTGAGCTCATTCGCAGCCTTAATTCTTTTGACATTATATGTGAAAAGTAAGGGATTGGCGGATTGGATTAATGAGAATCACCTTCATGATTTAGGTAAATTCATGTTTGCTTTTTCTGTATTCTGGACTTATTTATGGTTCTCTCAGTTTGTCCTTATTTGGTATGCAAATATTCCTGAAGAGGTGACCTATTATATGCAAAGATTTGATGAGTATAAAGTTCCATTCTTTACGATGGTTAGTCTGAATTTCATCTTCCCAGTTTTAGCTGTTTTGAGTCGTCCTGCTAAACGTGTTCCTGGAACATTGATCATGGCTGCAGTATTCGTACTCGTAGGCCATTATATGGACCATTACATCATGGTTATGCCCGGTACAGTTGGTGACCATTACGGTTTTGGTCTGTTGGAATTGGGCGCCATACTATTCTTCGCTGGTTTATTCATCATGGTTGTATTTAGGAGTTTAGCTTCAGCACCATTGTTGCATAAGAATCATCCAATGATTACGGAGTCGAAGTATTTCCAACAATAATTAGAAAAGACATCTAATAATGAGTGTAATTTCAACCATAGTTTTATTAGTTCTTGTTGTCTTGACTATTGTTCAAGTAATGAGAATTTCAGAAATCTCATCCGAAATCCAAAAGGGTAAGGATAACGAGGTTACTGAAAAGGACAACAATACCCAGGGTACGCTAATGCTGATCGTAGGTTTTGGTTTTGTCATCAGTGTTATCGTGATGTATGTCGTTTGGGGTAGATTGTCTTTACCGGAATCTGCGTCCGTTCACGGTAGTGAGATCGACAGTTTGTGGAACTTAAGCATGTTGATTATCAACATTGTTTTCTTCATTGTACAGCCTATCCTGTTCTATTTTGCCTTTAAATACAGAGGTAAAAAAGGTACTAAAGCTGTGTACTATGAGCACAACAATAAATTAGAATTATTCTGGACGGTTGTTCCCGCGCTTGCCCTGGCTGTATTGATCATTTGGGGTTTAAATGTGTGGAGTACACTCATGATGCCTGAGAATGAAGAAGAGCCAATTTTAGTGGAGGTGTATGCACAACAATTCAACTGGACGGTACGCTACAGTGGTGGTGACAACGTGTTAGGTTACGCAACCGTGCATGAGATTGCAGGCGGTAATATTTTAGGTGTGGATATGCAGGATCCAGCTTCTATAGATGATATCATCGCTAAGGAGTTGCATTTGCCTGTAGGTCAGCCAATCAAGTTTTTGTTCCGTTCTCAAGATGTTATACATTCTGCGTACTTCCCGCACTTTCGTGCTCAGATGAATTGTGTGCCAGGAGCAATAACGCAATTTCAATTTACGCCGAGCATAACAACGGCTGAAATTCGACAGAACAAAGATGTAAAAGATCATGTTGAAGAAGTAAATGAAATTAGAAAAGCCAAGGGTGAAGACGTTTGGGATTTCAACTATGTCCTTCTTTGTAATAAGATTTGTGGTGCTGCGCACTACAATATGCAGATGGACATCATCGTCGAGACCGAGGACGAGTTTAATGCTTGGTTAAAGGAACAAAAGACGGTCGCAGAGACTTTGTAATAAGGCGTAATAAGAAAGAAGATATATGTCAACTACATCGACGACAAAAAACAATCACTTCCAGGATCATTTAATGGAAGAGCACCACAAAGAGACCTTCGTTTCGAAGTATATTTTCTCTTTGGATCACAAAATGATAGGAAAGCAGTTCTTAGTAACTGGTATGATCATGGGTATTATAGGCGTAATGATGTCTATGTTATTCCGTTTGGAGCTTGCGTATCCTGAGCAGAGCTTCCCTATTTTGGAATTTTTCTTAGGAAAATGGGCCCCTGATGGCGTTATGGATCCTAACATGTATTTGGCACTTGTAACTATACATGGTACGATCATGGTATTTTTCGTGTTGACTGCTGGTCTGTCAGGTACCTTCTCAAATTTACTTATCCCATTGCAGATTGGTGCACGTGATATGGCTTCAGGTTTTATGAATGCTTTGTCTTACTGGTTCTTTTTCATAAGCTCAGTTATTATGGTAGCTTCATTATTCGTTGAAGCAGGGCCTGCAGCAGCAGGTTGGACCGTTTACCCACCTCTTTCAGCTTTGCCTCAAGCGATGCCAGGATCTGGTATGGGAATGACACTTTGGTTGATTTCTATGACTTTGTTTATTGTGTCCTCGTTGCTTGGTTCATTAAACTACATTGTTACGGTAATGAACATGCGTACTAAGGGAATGAGTATGACTCGTTTACCTTTGACTATATGGGCCTTCTTGACAACTGCAGTTCTGGGTGTTTTATCATTTCCAGTATTATTGAGCGCTGCGTTGCTGTTGATGTTCGACCGTATGTTGGGTACCTCTTTTTACTTAAGTGATATTTTTATTGGAGGAGAGGTATTGAGCTACAGTGGTGGTTCACCTGTACTGTATCAGCATCTTTTCTGGTTCCTAGGTCACCCAGAGGTATATATTATTTTATTGCCTGCATTGGGTATTTCTTCCGAGGTGATTGCGACTAACTCACGCAAGCCTATTTTCGGTTACCGTGCTATGGTTGGGTCTATCCTTGCTATTGCATTCCTAAGCTTTATTGTTTGGGGTCATCATATGTTCATTACGGGCATGAACCCATTCTTAGGTTCTGTATTCACCTTCACAACCCTATTAATTGCCATCCCATCAGCTGTTAAAGCGTTTAATTATATCACGACACTTTGGAAAGGAAACATTCAGTTTACACCAGCAATGTTATTCTCTATTGGACTAGTGAGTACCTTTGTTACTGGTGGTTTGACAGGGGTTATTCTGGGTGATTCAGCACTGGATATTAATGTACACGATACTTATTTCGTTGTCGCTCACTTCCATATAGTTATGGGCCTTAGTGCTATTTTTGGAATGTTCGCTGGGGTTTACCATTGGTTCCCTAAGATGTATGGTCGCATGATGAATAAATCAATGGGATATGCTCACTTTTGGTTGACCTTCATTACCGCTTACGGTGTCTTCTTCCCAATGCACTTCTTGGGCATGGCTGGATTGCCTCGTCGCTATTACAGTAATACAGCATTCCCGATGTTTGACAATTTGGCGGATATCAATATATTGATCACCTACTTTGCGATCATAGGAGGTTCGGCGCAGCTGATATTTATATTTAATTTCTTCTATAGTATTTGGAGAGGTCCTAAGGCCACTCAAAATCCTTGGAGAGCAAATTCTCTTGAGTGGACAACTCCAGTGGAGCATTTACATGGAAATTGGCCAGGTGATATACCTGTTGTGCATCGCTGGGCTTATGATTACTCAAAGCCAGGTGCGGAAGAAGATTTTGTTCCTCAGAATGTGCCTTTAGCCGAAGGCGAAGAAAGCGGACATTAACTACGAGAACGTTTTTAATAATAAGAATCCCCTCACCGTCTGGTAAGGGGATTTTTTATGGTATTTTGTAGTATGATGAATGAGCATTTAGATCCCTCTGGAGATAATTTTTCAAATACGGATAAAGAAGTCGAGAGAAAGTTGAGGCCTTTAAGTTTTGATGATTTTACGGGCCAAGAAGCGGTATTGGAAAACTTAAAGATTTTTGTCGAAGCCGCCAAGATGAGGGATGAGGCCATGGATCATGTATTGCTGCACGGTCCACCTGGATTAGGAAAAACAACGCTAAGTCATATTATAGCAAACGAATTGGGTGTTGGTATTAAAATTACCTCTGGTCCTGTACTGGACAAACCGTCTGACTTGGCGGGCCTTTTAACTAATCTACAAGAGAATGATGTTCTGTTCATTGATGAAATACATAGACTCTCACCTGTTATAGAAGAGTATTTGTATAGTGCAATGGAAGATTTCAAGATTGACATCATGATTGATTCCGGCCCTAGTGCAAGAAGCGTCCAAATCAGCTTGAATCACTTTACACTTATCGGTGCGACCACCAGATCAGGATTACTAACAGCACCTTTAAGAGCACGCTTTGGTATTAATGCTAGGCTAGATTATTACGACGTTGAGCTTCTAACCACCATCGTAGTGCGAAGTACAGAAATACTTGGCGTAAACACAGAATATGAAGCTTGTATTAGAATTGCGAGTAGGTCTCGTGGCACCCCTAGAATTGCCAATGCTCTTTTACGCAGGGTTAGAGATTTTGCTATGGTAAAAGGTGATGGAAATATAGATTTAGCTATAGCTGAATATGGTTTGAACGCATTGAATGTAGACAGCAAGGGACTCGATGAAATGGATAACAAGATATTATCTGTGTTGATCGATAATTTCAGCGGTGGCCCAGTTGGTTTAAACACCCTTAGTACTGCTTTAGGGGAGCAGGCAGAGACCATAGAAGAGGTTTATGAGCCATATCTTATTAAAGAGGGTTATCTGCAGCGTACACCAAGAGGTAGAATGGTTACTGAACGGGCCTATGCGCATTTAGGAAAAAACCGCGTAGATAAAGGAACCTCAGGAACACTATTCTAAAATGTTGATTTCAGAAGCATCACGGATTGTAAAAGCGTTGGCTCTTGAACAAGGGTTTGACTCTTGCGGTATCTCCAAAGCGGGCTTTTTGGAAGAAGAAGCCACGGGTCTTGAGAAGTGGTTAGAAAAAGGCTATAATGGAGACATGTCTTGGATGGAGAATCACTTTGATGCTCGTTTAGATCCGCGAAAACTGGTTCCTGGCGCGAAGTCGGTCATTAGTGTAACCCTAAACTATTTTCCTGAAACAGAACAAGATCTAAATACTCCTAAAATCTCCAAGTACGCTTATGGTAGAGATTATCATAAAGTGGTTCGGGGTAAACTGAAAAGAATGCTGAACGGTATTCAAGCACAAATAGGTCAGGTAGAAGGTCGAGGTTTTGTAGACAGTGCTCCTGTAATGGATAGGGCTTGGGCACGTAAAAGCGGTCTCGGTTGGATTGGTAAGCACAGTCTATTGCTTACTAAAAACAGTGGAAGTTTCTTTTTTATAGGTGCTCTGATTTTGGATCTAGAATTAGAGGAGGATGGAGCCACTACAGATCATTGTGGTACCTGTACAGCATGCTTAGACGCCTGTCCTACTCAAGCTATAGTATCTCCAACCGTTGTAGATAGTAATAAATGCATCAGTTACTTGACCATTGAGTATAAAAAAGAACTACCTCAAGAATACCAAAATAAAATGGAGGACTGGATCTATGGATGCGACATATGCCAAGATGTTTGCCCGTGGAATAAATTCTCTAAACCCCATAATGAGCCGGATTTAAATATTCGCCCAGCTGTACAATCAAATGATTGGGAAGACTGGGAGGAGGTGACTCATGAGTTGTGGGAAGAAATCATGAAGGGCAGCCCGATACGCAGAGCGGGATACGAAGGTTTTAAAAGAAATCTATCGTTTTCTAAAAAGGGAAAGTAGCCTTAATCAATAGGAACTTCGATCACTTGTAAGATGCGGTAGTTATCAGGATTGCATACATAGACTACCACAGCACTGTTTTCTTTAACCCATGTGCTGTTCCATACTATGTTTAAGCTACTGGTCAAGGTATCCGATGTTACCATAGGAGAGATGCCGAAACTTTCCCCCCAAGGATCTGTGATAAACTCTCGTAATACGTTATTGTGAATATAATCTGCATCTCTTGTATCATCAGGGAGAAGCTGGGGACTTATAATATCACTTTCCTTGACTAGCGCGATAATATTTAGGTCATGAAGTATCGATTGTTCGGGATGGCCCTCAATTGTGATATTTAAGGTACCTGCGCTCACAGAAGCGTTTGCCGTTAAAGTAATGCGCAAGGTACTGTCCATAGCTTCAGAACTCAAGGTGGGCCAATCTTGATAACTTGACCAGTGCGAATTCCCGGAAGACGTATAACTCTCACGATTAACCATGCCAACAGGCAAGAAATTTGTTCCAAAAAAATTCTGTATTTGTTTCCCTTCAAGGGTGGTAAAGTCGGTCGGATAGTCGGTACTAGTTCCGGTGAAATTTCCTGGACCAGCATGTATAGCTAACCCTATTATTCTATCTGAACCAAAGGCCGTAACCAGCTCCTCTATTTTCTTAGAGGCCTTGGGACAATTCTTACAACGGTGGCCAGTGAAATCTTCGATTAGAACATTACGCTGTTGCGTCGTGCTGGTAGTGTCGATGACATTCCCGTTGAATGGTTGGTCAATCACGTCACACTGAGTGAGCGATACTGAAATCAATACAATGCTCAAACAAACTAGTATAAATCTTTTCATTTACTTAGAAGCTAGAGGTTAGTGAAAAACTGACTCCATTGGAAGGAGGAACAACACGACAAACACCACCTACACAGAATATACCTCGTTGCTGTCGTCCATAGGAAAGTTGAAACCTACTTGTTCCTTCAGTGTAAATCACTGATGCAAGGGGGTAGTGCAGACGTTGCTCAACTATCGGGTTCCCGTAATTGTATATGTCTTGAATACTAAAGAACCAGTGCGGGGCTATGCTGTATTCTGCTAGCATCATCGCCATGCTGCCTCTGTCATCTTTGGTGGTTAAGAGTTGCGTTTCTGTACGCAGGTAATGTTTGCTCTTGAGCTTTATCAAGCTTTCAAAAATGAAAATGTCTGCTCCTAGTAATTTTTGATTGTCGGGATTATTTAAAATAGCCTCATCTCCAAGGCCGTCTTCAAGAACACTGCGGTTGTAGAATAGATTTAGATAGTAGAAATTAAACTTAAAGTTATTGTTTAGCTTTTTTGTGATTTTAACATTGAAGTCGTGAAAATAGGGTATTTGTCCACGCAGCATAGGATCGCTGTAGTATCCTTGAAGGACCCTCAGCGTATCATTAGAGCCGTCCACAAAATCTTTATCTATACTTTGAGCTACACTATAGTTCATTGTAAGTAAGGTCCCATATTTGCCGCCAAGTTTTGTCTTGCGTTTAAATTTATAGTTTGCTTCAACTTGTCCGCCTTCTTCGCCATTGATTTGAGTTGCATATTGATATAAGGCAGGTAATGCGTAGGTATGTACTTGGGTAGTAGGACTGAGATAGTTAATGAGCATGTCTATGGTTGAGCCGTTGCGATCGCTTCTAAAGCTCATATTGTCAATCCTTTTAAAGCCAGCAATAATACCAAGCCCATTTTTACTGTAGCTCAAGTTGGCCATGATTCCATTACCATCTTTGTAGATATAGCCGTTGTCTGCACTTGGGTCATTTGCTTTAAACGCGTACTCTGCTTGAAATGCCCAGGCACCTTTCGTGATTTGTGTTCTCACGCCTGCAGCTGCAACATTTTCTGGAAGGATTAAAAAAGGATCATTGCTACGCTGGTACTTACTCAGGTAACTACCGCCTATATTCCATCGATAACCTGCTGAATCTAGTCTTGGAATGAATTCGGTTAGGTTGTATTCTGCATCTATTCCTCTCACAAGGCCTGGACTTTTTTCAAAGTAAAAACGCTGCCTACCGAGTACTCCTTTTAAATAAAGTCCTTTGATTGGGTTTGCTTTTATTCGTACACCGTCCATGGCATTATCATAACCCAATCCACGCTCTTCATATGTTCTGAAGATCATTCCTGAACCAAACTGCTCGTAAAAATTACCTACTGTGATATCGAGATTATCTTGCTTGAACCGAAGATACCTGTAGGTAATGCCCTCACCTCTATAGCCTTCTGGAAAACCCAGCATGACATTTTGATAATTTTCATAACGCAAGCCTCCTGAAAAATCACCTTGATTATATACGAAGTTGGCATATCCTTGACCAAGAAATCGCTCGTCTGGATAGAATTCTCCGGTAGGGTCAATTTTCTCATCCCGCAGATACCATTGTCCATCAAGTTGAAAATTCCCATGTAGCTGACCTCCAAAAGATTGTTGGCTCTGTGAATATGCGGAAGTGGTTCCTATAATTATGAATAGGGAAATGAGTAGAATACGTCTCATGAAAAGGGCTTAGTGAGAAGGGGATTTACCAGCGGCGACTTCTTCCACTACTTCTGCTAAAGTTTCTTCGTCTCCGGGTGAATACCCACTGTGTTTCCAAACTATTTCACCTTTGCTGTTCAATACTAAAGTATAGGGAACGTTGACTATTCCAAGATTCCTTTTTAAGTCTTGATTTTCATCTAATAATACGGTGTATTCCCATCCTTGGCCTTGCACTAAGGGTGCGACGCGGGCTGAGTTTCTTGAATCGTCAATACTAACAGCAAGTACTTTAACGCCTAATTCTTCTTCGAGGTCAATAGCGTAATCCATAAAGGCAGTTAATTCCTTGATACAAGGCTTACACCATGTTGCCCAAAAACTAATAACTGTTGGACCGTCTGAACTAATAGCATCCTTGATATCAATTTGTTTTCCTTCAAGCGTTTTAAGCATGGTACTTGGTAGCTCTTGTGCTTGCAGGGTAGCTGTAGCAAAGGTAAGGGCTAGGATAAATGTCAATTTTTTCATGTACATAGTTTAGAGCAAAAAAAAACGGGGGACCGTAGTCCCCCGTAAAAATAGTTTTTTAAGTCTTAGTGAGCAATGTTCAAACGCAAGGTCTTGCTAACGCCATTTACATTGACGTTCACAAAGTATAAACCTGAACTCAAATTTGAAGTTGCAAGGTTCAATTTCTGAGTCCCTGCATCCAATGCTTGTGCCTCAGTGTAAACGGTTTGACCCATTGCGTTCACCATGTTAATGGTAACGTCAGAACGGTCGATTAAATCAATCTCTACGCCGGCAAAGTTGTTTGCTGGATTAGGATAGACAGAAATGAATCTCGCTAGATTGTCCATTTCATCCACACTTGATGTAGTGAACATCGCATAATCACTCTGAAGCACCTCTCCTGTAATGCCATCTTGCAACCAAACGATAATATCCATATTCGAAGTACCCACCCAGAAATCAAAAGACCCTTGAGCTGGAGCAGAATTAACAGATATTGTTGAGTTTGCATAGTGCGTGTAAGTATTACCTGCGGTCATAGAACCCATTGATTGCCCGTTAGAACCATCCATGAATTTGCGGAAAATATGATAGAATATTGTTTCGCCATTGGTTTGAATATTGTGCGAAATTTCTTTCTCAATCATCGCCATATGCAATGATACATTTGATCCAAGGTCTGCTAATGCTTCAACAGTGGCATCACATTGTATGTAACCACCCGTTGCACTCCATTCAGCATCAATCTCTACAAGCGAAGGAATAGCTTTGACTGCGTCAATTGCTGCTTGGCTGGTTGCGATATTCGAACCGGAGTAAACGACATCTGGCACGCCACTAATTCCGTAAACAGTACGACGTGCTAATGCTTCTGAGTTATAAGCTGGGTCATTACCCGGACTAGGCCAGTTCATTTGATACTTCACAGAAGTAATGCGGCCATTTTCAGTATTCACGTTGTTGTCGTCTAACAAATCATTGTAGCCAGGATTGAAGCTAGCACAAGGGGCACAAGTGGAAGAAGTAAACTCTTCAGCCAAGACTACGCGATCAGTTGTGGCTGTTACGACTTCAATAGTAGAAGATAGAACGTCATTAGAGGTATTTTGATCGTTGGTCCCATTCAATGCTGTTGCGTAAACGTCTACGGTGTAAGTACCTGTTGTACTTGGGTTCCAGGTGGTTCCGTGTGTAAAAGTGTAGGTGTCATAAGCTGCAATACTCAGTCCCGTTAGAGAACTTGTTACAGCGGTACCATTATTGATCTTATAGTTGATGGTTGCAGAGGTAATGGTCGAACCACCGTAATTCTTTATCGTTCCCTCAATAGTGTATGGTGCATTATTCAGACCAACCGTACTGAACATGTCAAGAGTTTCCGCAGCTACATCAAAATTGTATGGCGCAAAAACCGCAAAATCATCAATTCCTAAACCATACAACCACCCACCACCATCTTGGTAGTTGAATGCAAATTGAACGTTCGCGCTACCACAAGCAGCACTCACATCAATCCATTGAGATTCCCAATCTGTAGCTGGATTGATTGTAGCTAATGAAGTCCATGTAGATCCGCCATTAGTCGTGTACTTAAATACAGCCGCTTCTGTGGCGCCTGAGTAGGTGGCGCCGAAGTAAAATGACTTGAATGTAGCGTGCAAAACAGAGTAACTACTGAGGTCCATAGAATTCGTCACTAAGTACTCGTCATTTTTAGTACAGTTACATCCGTCATCATTTGTTCCTACGAAGTTGGATCCAGGATCAGTGAACGGAAAGTACTGGGAGCTCAAGGCAGTGGAGTTACCAGCAAGAAAACCACCGTCAGAACCAGCATTTAACTGAGTCCAACCTGTTGGAATTCCATTATTGAAATTTTCAGAGTAGATCGTACTCTGACCTTGTGCAAATACTGCTGATGCAGCAAATAGGGCAAGGAAAGAAAGTAGTGTTTTTTTCATGTAAATAGGTTTATTATAAAATCTCAGTCAGTGAAAATAGAGAAAACTCATGACAAAACACAATATGTAAAATGAATTACATTGGCTATATTTACACAAAGGTTTACAATAGGTTATGAAAAAATTAATTTTTGCGTCATTCATACTCATGGCATCTACAGGTTTGAATGCTCAATCCTTATCGGTTTATGAAATGGATACAGTGGTAGAGGTCAATTCTAGCAGTGTTATGGATTACGGCTTCTACATTAAAATAGAAAACGTTTCCTCTGAAACGGTTGATGTTTATGCACGTCGCGCATACAATGTTCCTGACTGTGCATTCGACAGTGCTTATTTCTGTTGGGATTATTGCTACGGCTCGGTTGTAGATAGTTCTATTGGTTACATCACGTTTAATGCGGGAGATCAAAAATCAGATTTCTCAGGTCATGTATATTCCCCTAATACGAGTCTGTCCTGTACAGATAGTACCCGTTATGTGTTTTTCGATGCTAAGAATGCAAATGATTCATTAAGCGTTTGGGTGACGATCTCCGCAGGACCTACCATGGAGACTATTGAACTAAGCGTAAACCAAGATATGGTATACCCTAACCCCGCTAATAATTACGTTATGGTTGAGGTTGTTGATTATACAGACATGTTACTTTATAATAGCCTTGGTGCTCTAGTGAAAAACATAAGACTTGTACCTGGACAGAATGCAGTAAGAATTGATGAGCTCAGCAATGGGTTCTATATGTACAGCATTGACGGATCGTCATTTAAGCGTTTAGTCGTTAGTCATTAAGCACTCAGTTTATAAAAAAGCCGCGCATTTGCGCGGCTTTTTTACGTTACAAGCATAACAAATGAAGATGTACTTCGTTTTAATAGGATTGAAAACGACTATCAATGATATACTACGTTAAAGGAGACTTTGTGATTAAGACCGCTACTCAAGTTGTTGTTGACTGCAATGGCGTGGGTTATGACGTGCAGATTTCGTTAAACACTTATGCAGATATTGAGCCTAAGAGTTCGGGAATGCTATTCACCTATCATCTGGTTCGTGAAGATGCCCAGATGCTCTTTGGTTTTTCAACGGAAAGGGAAAAATCACTCTTTGAGCTTTTGATTAGTGTTAGTGGGGTGGGTGCAAATACTGCTCGGGTTATCCTTAGCTCGTTGTCGCCGTCTGAGGTGGAACAAGCGATCCTTAGTGAAGATTCTGTCACCCTCCAAGGAGTGAAAGGTATTGGTGCTAAAACTGCCCAAAGAATCGTTATTGATCTTAAAGATAAAGTTGGGAAAACAGCAATGATAGCAGATGCTTCAGGGATTTCTGTTAGAGGCTCATCACGTTCAGAGGCACAGTCTGCATTAACGACATTGGGTATGACGGCAAAACAAGCGGAGACCCTACTGAATAAATTATTGAAGCAAAATCCTTCGGCTTCTACAGAGGAACTCGTTCGTAATGCGCTGCAGTTGCTGTAAATGTTAAAAAGTACCCCTAAATACGTCATCGTATTAATCGCTACACTAGTACTATTCTCGAGTAGTGTATTTGCGCAAGATACATCCGATCAGGATACGTCCTCAACAGCTGGTACACTGACCTTTCCAGATCCTTCGAATTATAGTTTGGAGGTGATTTTTGATCCTATTTCAGGCAACTACCTTGTGTATAGAAAAATTGGTGACGTTTTGTTGCCCATCCCCGAGGTATGGACCACTGATCAGTATAGGCAGTACATGTACGACCAAGCAGAGTCAGATTATTTTGGATCTAAGAGTGCTTTGCTCAATGCTAGTGGAGATAACCCTAGAGACGACGCAGGCCTTGTGCCCCAGTTGCAAACAGGAAATGAAGCTTTAGGACAGGTATTTGGAAGTGATTTAGTGGAAATTCGCCCTCAGGGAATGGCGGAGATCCGTTTTGGGGGGCGCTATCAGTACGTAGAGAATCCAGGTATTCCAGTCAGAAATCAAAAAACCTTTGCTTTTGATTTTGGGCAACGAATCCAAATGAATGTCAAGGGAACCATAGGGGACAGGTTAGACTTAGGTGTTAATTATGACACGGAAGCCTCCTTTGCTTTTGACAACCAGATGAAATTGGATTTTGAAGGAGAAGAAGATGATATAGTTAAGCGTCTTGAGATGGGTAACATTAACATGCCAATCAATAGTTCGCTCATTACAGGTGCCCAAAGTTTATTTGGGTTGAAAGGACAGTTCCAATTTGGGAATACAATGGTGACAACAGTGTTCTCAGAACAACGCTCTCAAAGTCAAAGTATCAACGTACAAGGTGGAGGCACAACCACTGAATTTCGAATTCAAGGAGATCAATATGAAGCGAATCGACATTATTTCTTGAGTCAATTCTTCCGTGACCACTATGCTGAATATCTTGAAAATCTACCACTGATTACCTCTCCAGTGCAAATATCAAAGGTTGAGGTATGGGTGACGAACGAGCGTAGTGCAACGCAAAACTTGAGAAATATCGTTGCGTTTATGGATTTAGGAGCAGATGAAGAATATGCCTATCGCAACAGTGCGGCGTCACTCTCTGGGACCTCCATATTTCCCGGTAGCAATGCCAACATAGCAGGATTTCCAAATAACGCGAACAACCAATTAGATCCGTTGGCTTTGGCATTATCAATCCCAGGAGTAAGAGATATTTCCACTGCTAATCAGGATTTGAGTACCTCAGGTTTTTTAGAGGCACGGGAGTATGTCGAACTAGCTAATGCAAGAAAATTAGAGCAGAATCAATTTTCAGTGCACCCTCAGCTGGGATACATCACGTTAAACCAATCGCTTAATCAAGATGAGGTGTTGGCCGTAGCTTTTCAATACACCGCTGGAGGGAGAACTTATCAGGTAGGGGAGTTTTCTAACGATGGAGTGACGCCGCCAAAAACATTAATCCTGAAGCTCTTAAAAAGTACGGTCTTGGATGTTCGGATGCCCACATGGGATTTGATGATGAAAAACATTTATTCCTTGAATGCTTTTCAATTGGACAAAGAAGACTTCTATCTCGATATCTTATACATGAACGATGAAACAGGCGTTCCTATACCATTTTTGCCAGATGGTAACTTAAGTGACACGCTGCTTATCGGGGTAATGGAATTGGATCGATTAAACAACAATAATGACCCATATCCTGATGGTATTTTCGATTTTGTTCAAGGTGTAACTATTGACAAGCAACGTGGGCGTATCATGTTTCCTGTAGTGGAGCCTTTTGGGGCGAACCTATATAATAAATTGGACACGGAGAAAACTCGTGAAAAATATGTCTATCAAGCTCTTTACGACAGCACGAGATTTCGAGCACAAGAACAAACACAACTCAATAAATATATATTAAGGGGCCAGTATAAAAGCGCTTCAGGTTCAGAAATCTCATTAGGGGCTTTTAACATTCCTAAAGGTTCTGTAAGTGTAACAGCAGGTGGTAGAACACTGGTTGAAAATCAAGATTATACAGTAGATTATTCTCTCGGGAGAGTGCGTATTATCAATGAGGGGGTAATGAGCGCCGGTTCACCTATCAAGGTAAACTTTGAAAATAACACGCTATTTAATGTCCAGACAAAAACGTTTTATGGTACCACAATAGACCATAAAGTAAACGACAACTTAAATATTGGAGGGACGTGGTTGCATCTTACTGAACGTCCATTAACCCAAAAGGTAAATATTGGAGACGAGCCTATTTCCAACACTATCTGGGGAATGAACACGAATTACAATGCCGAAGCGCCTTATTTGACCCGCTTAATGGATGCACTGCCCTTTATTGAAACAAAGGAAAAATCACAGTTGCAGTTTAAAGGAGAATTTGCTAACCTCATTCCGGGCTCCCCAAAGGGAATAAAGATTACGGGTGCAGAAACTACGTATTTAGACGATTTTGAAAGTTCACAAACGACCATTGATCTGCGCAGTCTTAATTCATGGAACCTCGCGTCTACCCCAGGTAATCAAGCAAGTATGTTTCCCGAGAGCGCCTTGAATAATGACTTGGCTTACGGGTACAATAGGGCAAAATTGGCTTGGTATATTGTAGACCCATCGCTCTTTACTGGTGGTAGTTCCGTTCCTGATAATATCAGAAATGATCCCGAAATCACTTCTGATCAACGCATGCGCGAGGTGCTGATTAAAGAAGTTTTCCCTAATTACAGCTTGCAGCAAAACGAGGCAAGAAACCTAGCCATGTTTGATTTGGCGTATTATCCCAATGAAAGAGGTCCGTATAATTTTGATGTTGAAGGTGAGCCCGGAATAAGCTCAGGTATGAATGCAAATGGGCTATTAGAAGATCCTGGATCTAGATGGGCCGGTATCATGCGCCCGCTACAAATAAATAATTTTGAGGAGCAAAATATTGAGTTCATACAGTTTTGGGTGATGGACCCCTTCTACGACAACCCAGACGCTCCAGATGGTGGTGATGTATATTTTAATTTAGGTAGCGTCAGTGAAGATGTGCTCAAGGACGGTCGTCAAAGTTTTGAAAATGGAATCCCAGCAACGGGGGACAAAAGCACTATGGATACTACCTCTTGGGGTTACCTATCTGAAATACAACCAATTACAGAGTTTTTCGACAATGCGTCAGGGGCTAGAGAATATCAAGATGTAGGTTTTGATGCCTTAAATGATTACGAAGAACGAGTCTGGAACCCAAGCGGCGGCGCGAACTATTTGACTAGAATCAGCAGCACCTTAGGCTCAGGATCTAATGCCTATCAAAATGTGTTTAACGACCCCTCTGGAGATAATTTTGTTTTTTATAGAGGTGACAGTTTGGACAACCAAGGTGCTGATATAATGGAGCGTTATAAAAACTTCAATGGTATTCAAGGTAATAGCTCAACCATAACTATCAGCGGCTCCCCAGCATCTGCCACTAACGTACCTGACAAGGAAGATGCCAATAGAGATCAAACATTAAGTAAGACGGAGAGTTATTTCCAATATCGCGTCTCTATGCGTCCCGAAGACCTCGAGGTTGGACGCAATTTTGTTACAGATATATACGAAACTCAAAGCCATGATCTTCCTAACGGTATGTCACGACCCACCCGTTGGATTCAATTCAAAATCCCCGTATTTGAGCCGCAGAAAAAGGTAGGAGGAATTACTGATTTTCGCTCTATCCGCTTTTTGAGAATGTTCCTGACGGAATTTGATGACCCTATTGTCATGAGGTTTGCGCGCTTAGAATTGGTCAGAGGTGAATGGAGAAGATTCCCGTTTTCTTTGGATGACTTACGTGAAAACGTGCCCATTGATGAAAATGATAATACCTCCTTTAATGTGAACGCTGTCAATCTGGAGGAGAATGGTGGAAAAACTCCAATTCCTTACGTGTTGCCGCCGGATATTCAGCGTCAACTGGTCTATGGAGGTACTCAAATTGTTCAGCAAAATGAACAGAGTATGTCTCTTGAAATCTGTGGTCTAATGGATGGAGATGCTCGCGCTGTATTTAGGAACTTCAACTTTGACATGAGAATGTACAAGCGCTTAAGAATGTTTGTCCACGCGGAAGCTAGCGGTGATTTCGAAGATTTACAAGATGGTGATTTATCTATATTTGTTCGTCTAGGTTCCGACTACAATGGGAATTATTACGAATATGAGGTGCCATTAAAAGTAACCCCATGGGGCGAGTTACTACCTGAAGATATTTGGCCACAAGACAATAATATTGACGTGGCTTTTGAGGATTTGAAAACCTTAAAGTTGACGCGCAATGCGGCTATGGAAACTGATCCCACCTTGAGTCTGGTTAATAAATATACAATCACTACTCCAGAGGGAAGACGATTAAGCGTAGTTGGTTCGCCTAATCTGGGTAACATAAGAACATTACTCGTAGGAGTTCGAAATCCTAAAAAGCGTTCGGCCATTGATAATGACGATGGACAGGCTAAGTGCGCGGAAATTTGGGTAAATGAACTACGCTTGAGTGATTTTGATAATACTGGAGGATGGGCTGCTACAGCTACGGCCAGCGCAAAACTTGCTGATGTCGCAAATATCAACCTTACTGGTATGCTCAGCACTATTGGGTTTGGTTCTATTGATCAAACGGTAAACGAAAGAAATAAATATTCAGAACGATCTTATGGTATTCAATCTAACATAAATCTAGACAAACTCTTACCAAAAGAAGCGGGTATTAAGTTTCCCATGTTCTTCAGTTTTAATGAAAGCTTTAAATCGCCCCAATTCAATCCGTTGGATCCTGATATCGAATTTAAACAAGCACTTTTGGCCGTAGATACAGATAAAGAGCGTGATAGTTTGCGTTATGCCGGTCAGGAATACCAAAAGCTAAAAAGTATCAACTTCACTAATGTTCGGAAAGAAAAATCTACAGGTGCTCGAGGCGCGCCGCGAATGCCAAACGAACCACCAAACCCAAAATCTGAGGGTCCAAGCACCAAAAAACCTACTAAGGAAGGTTCATTTGATTGGGGTAATTCGCCTTTAGCGATCAGCAATTTCAATACTTCGTACGCTTTTACTGAAAGTGATCGAAGAAACATCAATATTGTGCAGGACCATAGAGTCATGCATACAGCTTCTATCAATTATAGCTATCAAACGAAACCTCAAAACATAGCGCCTTTTAAAAACAAAATCAGCAACAAACAGCTGTCGCTAATCCGGGATTTTAATTTTTATTATTTGCCATCAAAGGTGAGTATGAGAACGGAATTAAAGCGTCAGCTCTCCACGATGCAGATGCGCAACACTTTTGATCCAACTATTGCATTGCCATTGACCTTCAACAAGGCGCTAACCTCTAAACGAATGTATGATGTTGCATACGACCTTAGCAAGGGATTGAAATTAGACTATAATGCTACCGCACAAACTAGGGTAGATGAGTTGCCGGGTGATCCCAAAACTCAAGCAAATAGAGATACGATTGCCGCCGGATTGTCAACATTAGGTCGTCCCACTCAATTCCACCAGACTTTGAATGTTAATTGGCAAATCCCAATTAGCAAGCTTCCTTTCATGGACTTCACTAGTGCAAGTGTTCGCTATACAGGAAACTATGACTGGACCACAAATTCAACAACAGCGTTAAGTCCTAAATCAAACCCGGAGCTTTATTACGGAAGTAGGGCTCAAAATTCAAATAATATCCAATTCACTGGGAATGCCAATTTTGTGAATTTATATAATCAAGTTCCCTTCCTTCAAAAGGCCAATCAGGGAGGTCGAGCTAAAGCTGTGTCCAGAAGAGGTGCGCCACAGAAAAGGGGTGCTTCCGCTAAGGAAGGTAAAGAGGGTAAAGAAGAAAAAGAGAAAAAAGAAAAAAAAGAGCCTTCAAAAATTTTATTGGGAGCGGCAAGACTGACCATGCTTGTTAGGTCAGCATCGTTGACTTATTCTCAGACCAATGGGACATTGTTGCCAGGAATCATAACAAATCCCACTTACTTGGGCCTAGATCCGACTGCATTGATGGCTCCTGGTTTAGATTTTGTTTTTGGTGCTCAATCCGCCATCGCCGTAAGGGCTAGTGATAATGGTTGGTTGACACAGAATACCAAGCAGCCTAACCAGTTTCAGAAAACATTTACGGAAAACCTGAACTTTAGAGCCGTAGTAGAGCCTTGGCAGGACATACGCCTGCAGATTACTGCGACCAAGGTATCTGGTCTGAACAGTTCGTCTTTGTACCGGTACCATGATCCTTTAACGGATACTACCCTGGCTTTGTCAGAAGGATATTATCACTTTAATCCAATGGAAACAGGAAACTACAGCATCTCATTCCTATCTATAAGAAGCGCTTTTGAGAAGGTCGATTCAACAAATTCACCGGCCTACAATACCTTTCTGGCACACCGCGCTGTCGTATCTGACCGATTAGCGCAGTCACGGGCAAATGCGGATCCAACATATAATGCCATTCTTATAACAGGTGCCCTAGATTCTACGGGCACAAGAGAAGGTTACGATGGATACAGTTATAATAGTTCTGACGTACTTATACCAGCATTTCTTGCGGCCTATAGTGGAAAAGATCCCTCTGAGGTAGAGCTGAATGGTCGTCCAATCTTGCCTATGCCTAATTGGAACCTGAACTTCAATGGATTGATGCGCATCCCATGGTTTAAGAAAAATTTCCAAAGTTTCACCCTCACACATACCTATAAGAGCCTGTATACGATGAGCTCATATCAGAGTAACATGCTTTTGCAACAGCGTATTCAAAATGGCGAGCCTGTAAATAACATCAGAAATACCAACGGTGACTTTTTACCTGAGTATCAAATTTCTCAAATAAGTATCTCTGAGAATTTCGGCCCCTTCGTTGGTGTGAATCTGCGCTTAAAAAACCAGGCGAGTCTGCGATTTGATATTAAGAGAAATAGGCAGTTAAACCTATCTTTAGTCAATAACCAGATGACAGATACCAAAGGCCTGGAAGTAGTTGTAGGAACGGGTTACATCATCAAGGATGTAAGCTTTAATATTATTAGTGATGGACGTCCTCAGAAAATCACCTCGAACTTAGACTTAAAATTAGATTTCAGTTTAAGAGATAATCAAACCGTGATTCGAAGAATTCAGGAGGGTTTAGATCAGGTAACCGCGGGGCAAAGAATTTGGTCATTAAAAGCCAGTGCAGACTATATGTTGTCCTCCAAATTGACAGCACGACTTTATTACGACCAGACGGTGAGTTCTTTTAAGACCTCAAATGCATTTCCAACGTTAAACACAAATGGAGGCATTGCATTTAGATTTAATCTAGGAAAATAAGCAATTGTAAAAAAGAATTTTGACCTTACATTTGACAAACTAAACAAACCCTTATGCAGTTCCCGGAAAATTTAAAATACTCTAAGGATCACGAGTGGATCCGTGTTGAAGGTGATGTAGCTTACATTGGAATTACTGACTTCGCCCAAGGCGAATTAGGAGATATCGTGTTCATAGATGTTGATACGGAGGGCGAAGAACTTGGAAGAGATGAGGTTTTCGGTAGTGTAGAGGCGGTTAAAACAGTTTCAGATCTCTACCTGCCTGTTGCCGGTGAAATACTGGAGGTAAACGATGGTTTAGAAGATGCACCTGAATCTGTAAATGAGGATCCTTACGGCAAAGGTTGGATGGTGAAAATCAAAGTGTCTAATCCAGCTGAATTGGAAGAATTAATGGATGTAGCAGCGTATCGAGCTTTGCTTGGATAAGATGAGTAATCCATGGATATATAGAGCCCCTGCCATTGGTTGGGGCTTTTTCATTTTGTATGCATGCCTTGCTCCTGTTGAAGCTCTAAGCGCTGGTATAGATTTTGAAATTTCTGACAAGGTGGCTCATTTTACCTTGTATCTGCTCTGGGTAGTTCTACTATATTTTGGTAGCTCTAGAGGGTATAGAAAATCGTTGTCCTATGGAAAAATATCATTGTATTGGTCTTCCGCTATTGTCATCGGTATTATCGTGGAATACTTGCAAATGTGGATGGCCGTTGGAAGATCTGCAGAGGTGCTGGATGCATTGGCGAATAGCGCCGGGGCGGTAGCAGGAATTATACTCTCAAGAGTCATACACAGGATATTGGCCTAGTTTTTGAATGTGTTATTAAATCCAATTGTAAACACCTTGTGCTAATCATACTTTTAGCTATTTTAGCTTCACAATAGTTCCAACTCATGAAGAAAAGAAAAACCATCAAGGCGGATGCGGAAAACAAGAAGAGTTTATTCTTGTTAATCGGTCTTACTGTCTCATTGGCAATGACATTATTCTTCTTAGAATTGAAATCCTATGAAGGCGGTCCCGCTGATTTAGGTAGAGTAGATTTTCAAGATGATGACGAAATAGCAATTATCACAAACAGAACACCACCACCACCGCCACCACCACCACCTCCAGCACCTCCTGAGATAATTCAAATTGTTGAAAATGACTTGGAGATTGAAGAGGTTGAGTTCGAATCAACGGAGACTGATGAGAGTGAGGAAATTGAAATTGTAGAAGAGGAAGAAGAGAGCGAAGAGATTTTTAATTTTGCTGTAGTGGAGAACAAACCTGTTTTCCCTGGATGTGAAAAGTACGCTACCGAAGACGAGAAGTTTATGTGTTTTAACCAGCAGATAATGAAGCACATCGGGAGTAATTTTGAATTTCCGGAACTGGCCCGTCAAATGGGTATTCAAGGAAAGGTTTATGTCAACTTTGTAATTGAGAGAAACGGAAGGGTGAGTAGCATCACTATTGCACGTGGTGTTGATAAGTTGATCGACGATGAAGCGATTCGTGTGATCAAAAAGCTACCTACTTTTCAACCCGCTAAACAACGTGGAAAACCGGTTCGCATGCAGTATACTGTGCCAATCAACGCACGTCTTCAATAGACTTATATAAGCACACTTATTTTTTAAAAGCCTGGGCATTAGCCCAGGCTTTTTAGATTCATTCATAACCCAATACCATGATGTCAACTCAGTTAGATAAACTCTCCTTAATAGCCACACAAGCAACGTTAGACGCTGGTAAGGAGATTCTAGAGGTGTATAACAATGAAGAGACGCTGGTTGATTACAAGGGAGACAACAGTCCTTTGACCCAGGCTGATACCCGGGCACATTTGGCTATTGTTAATCTTCTGGACGCCACCGGAATTCCGATTTTAAGTGAAGAGGGAAAGCATTTACCCTATGAAGATCGTAAACATTGGACTACACTTTGGATTGTTGATCCACTGGACGGAACGAAGGAGTTCATCAAGAGAAACGGAGAGTTTACGGTCAACATAGCACTTGTTCAAGAAGGTTCTCCAATACTAGGTGTAGTATACGTTCCAGTCTCTGGGGAACTATATTTAGGTATCAAGGGCCAGGGAGCACTTAAATTAAAGATTGACCCTGATACACGTATTACACCAGATCACTTGGTTAAAGCAACTTCTTTGCCTCAAGCACAAGAGAGGTCGTTTACTGCTGTGGGGTCAAGATCACATATGAACGAGGAGACCGAGGCATTTATAGAAAAATACAGAATAGCACATGGAGAGGTGTCTATTATTTCCAAAGGCTCATCGCTTAAAATGTGCATGGTGGCGGAAGGTACGGCTGATGTTTATCCAAGATTTGCGCCAACCATGGAATGGGATACTGCAGCTGGTCAAGCAGTGGTTGAGGCCGCCGGATTTACCATGGTCGAAAAGAATAATAAGACAGCGCTTCGCTATAATAAGGAGGACCTGTTAAATCCCCATTTTATTGTTGAATAGTAGCTTTATAGGCAACACTTTCATCCTTACCTTTGACTTCTAAATAAAACACTTTGTGACTGCAGTTGCGTCTCCCTCATTACTTAAAGAAGTCATCCGATTAGGCAAATTGAGATTAAGTACATCTGTTGTTTTTTCTTCGCTTGTTGGATACCTATTGGGTTATCAGTCCTTTGATTGGTTGATCCTCTTATTACTCATAGTGGGAGGAATATGTGTAGTTGCAGCTTCAAACGCCTTTAATCAGATCTACGAAAAGGAGCAAGATGCACTGATGAACCGGACTAAAAATCGTCCAATCCCATCAGGCACATTAACCCTAACTCAAGCTTATACGGCGGCATTTATATTGCTAACCGTAGGGTTGCTATGTCTTTATTTCATAAATAGTCTAACCGCCATATTTGGTGCATTATCAGTCGTATTATATGCGCTAGTATACACCCCAATGAAAGCGAAAACGCCATTGGCAGTTTTTGTCGGAGCTATTCCTGGAGCTATTCCTTATATGTTAGGATGGGTAGCGGCTAGAAATGATTTTGATATAGAAACAGGAACTTTATTTGCCCAGCAATTCTTCTGGCAATTCCCTCATTTCTGGGCCATAGCTTGGTTTTCCTTTGATGATTACGGTAGAGCAGGTTATAACCTGTTGCCCTCTTTAGCAAAAAACAGATCGTCTCAAATATATATTATCACCTACACCATTTGGATGATCATTGCAGGTATACTGCCAGTGTTCAATATAACTGGAGAACTAACCCTAAGTTACCTTGGTGCAGCTGGCGTACTCGCCTTAGGCCTTTGGGTACTTTCAAATGCTATAAAATTATTGAAATCAGGATCTGATGAGGTGGCACGAAAACTAATGCTCAGTAGTATTGGTTATCTCACAGGAATGCAAATTATTTACGTAATAGACAGGTACATTTAAATGGAAACATTAGCTCAACAGCGCCGAAAGGCAGCGAAGCCACTTCTTTGGATTGGTATGGGAAGCATCACTATGGCATTTGCAGGAATGACCTCAGGTTATGTGGTAAGTCGTACAACGTTAGTACAAAATGAGCAGTGGCTGTCCTTTGAGCTTCCGCCATCGTTTCTCTATAGTACACTTGTGATCGTATTCTCATCACTGGTTCTGTGGTATGGAAAGACAGCAATAAAAACTGGCAACCAAAAAACACTTCAATGGGCTCTTCTAGCTACACTTCTACTAGGTCTATTATTTTCTTTTCTTCAGATTAATGGTTGGAGGGAGTTGACCGAGAATCAGGTGTTTTTCACAGGCCCTGGATCTAATCCGGCAGGCTCATGGGTTTATGCGATATCAGTATTTCATTTGGCGCATTTGGCTGGCGGAATAATAGCGTTGATTTTTACCATGTCTAAGTCTTTGAAGGGCAAGTACAGTCAAGAGGATTACCTTGGAGTTAGCTTGCTTTCAATATATTGGCATTTTGTGGACCTATTGTGGGTCTATTTATATGTCTTTTTGAGTGTTATTCGTTAAGTTTGCTGAAATTTTACAAAACCAACCGTTATGGCTTCTACTGCTGATACGTCGAAAGAAGAACACCACTGGGGCGGAGGATCAAGACCTCTAGGTGCACGTTATGGGAAACTCATGATGTGGTTCTTTTTGCTTTCTGATGCATTAACCTTCTCTGGTTTCTTGACCGCTTATGGCTTAATGCGCTTTAAGTATGAAAACACTTGGCCTATCGCTGAAAATGTGTTCACGCATTTTCCTGGATTAGAAGGAGACCAGCCATTGCTCTATGTAGCATTGATGACATTTATTTTAATAATGTCCTCTGTTACTATGGTATTGGCAGTTAACGCTGGAGAGAAAATGAATCGCAAGGCGGTAACGAATTGGATGCTACTAACTATTATTGGTGGTTTTATTTTTGTGGGTTCTCAGGCTTGGGAGTGGTACCACTTTATTTCTGGTGATACTGGTGCTGTTGAAACGAATCGTCAAGAGATTGTACATGTATATAATGAAGATGGTGAGCGTCTAAGTTTTAGTCAAGTCATTCACGGAATGGAAGAAGGACATGCCAGTAATCACGGTGAATCGTTTGCAAAAGAAGATGTACTGTTTGCTCTAAAGCAAGACAATGCACTCTATTTGCAAGAGCCTGGTAAAGCCGGTAAAATGTATTCTCACGAAGAATCTGTTGCCCTACTAGACGAAGGTGATGTAGTTCAAGGAGCTAACATGATTCGCAATGAATACGGTAGAAAGCAGTTTGCAAACTTCTTTTTCTTTATCACAGGATTTCACGGATTTCACGTATTCTCTGGAGTCATGATTAACTTTGTGATTTTTTATAACATACTTTTAGGTACCTATGAGAAAAGAGGTCACTACAGAATGATTGAAAAGGTTGGTTTGTATTGGCACTTTGTGGATCTTGTCTGGGTTTTTGTATTTACTTTCTTCTATCTCGTTTAACACATATTTATCATGTCAGAACATCAAGGAACTTGGTGGATTTGGAAAGTATTCTGGATCCTACTAATCATTACAGGAGTTGAAGTTGTATTAGGAATAATCAAGCCTGAAATTTTACTTGTGCAGTTCTTAGGAACGTCCATCTTGAATTTCATATTCATTGTTTTGACTATGGTTAAGGCAGCCTATATTGTGCAGATTTTTATGCATGTTAAATATGAAAAGAAGGCGTTGAGATACGCGTTGTATCTTCCAACATTAATTCTGATACCTTATTTACTGTTTATTTTATTGACTGAAGGTTCATACCTATTTAGCTAATGAAAACGAGGTCCTTATTACATCGGGTAGTATTAATCGCAGTATTAGTACTGCCTGCTTTGCTTTATATAGTTTTTGTTTATGGGCAAAGCGGAGTTTTCTTCCAAACCCTAGACTATGTAGGTCCAAAAGAGGTTGTGATCGGAAGTGATGACACATCATATTACGAAATCCCTTCTTTCGATTTTACATCAAGCTCTGGACAGCCTGTTTCAAATGCGACCATGGATTCTACGATTTATGTTGTGAGTTTTTTCTTTGCAACATGTCCAACAATATGTCCTGCGATGAATTTCCATCTGAACAGAATAGAGCGAAGATTCAAGGGGTATCCACAGTTTAAGTTGTTGAGTATCACTGTTGATCCAGAGAAAGACTCGGTCTCTGCTTTGGCTTCGTATAAAAGGATAAATAACTACAATCTTGACAAGTGGATTTTCGCAACAGGTGACCAGGCTCATATATATGAGGTTGCCAAAAAGCTATATTTAAATGCTTTTGAAGACCAAACTGCAGAGGGAGGATTCTTACACAGTACGAATGCTATTATTATCGACTGGAATGGACGCATAAGGAGCCGAAAGGATGATCTTGGGAACATTGTAGGTTCGTATGATGTTTTAGATGTGACGCAATTGAACGACATGGAGTCGGATATCAAGGTGCTAATAGCCGAATTAGAAAGGGAAAAACACAATTTGTTAGATGAGTAACTCAACGGTAGATCAAAAGATATTACGCGTCATATATGCGCTCAGTGTAATAATACCAATTGCAGTGGCTCTACTTATGGTTATGCCTGCGAGTTGGAAAATGGGTCTCGGGTTATCTGAAGAGTCTCCTATAAGCTCTTTGCCTTTGGTACACGCTATTTTGAATGGTGCAACGTTTTGCTGCTTGATAATCGCACTTGTGGCTATAAAAAATGGAAGGGTTTTTGTTCATAGGACGTTCATGCTTACTGCGCTTACTTTGAGTAGTCTATTCTTAATTTCTTACGTCGTGTATCACACAACCTATCCAAGTGCTAAGTTTTTGGGGGTAGGATCCATCAGACCAATTTATTTCACCATTCTTATTTCACATATTATATTAAGTGTTCCGGTGATTCCTTTAGCTCTGTTGAGTGTCTTTAGAGGTTGGACGAATGATATAACTCGCCATAAGAAACTGGTTCGATATGCCTTTCCAATATGGCTTTACGTTTCCTTAACTGGAGTGATGGTCTATTTATTCATGCAACCTTACTATTGATGAAGTATAATAGTTCTGTTTTCGTGTCAATTATACTATTGTTTCCCTCCCTGTCTTCTGCCCAATGTAGCATGTGTAAAGCTGTTGCTGAAACGGCAAATGGGGGAGGCTTTGGTGCAGGATTGAATTATGGGATTTTATATCTTATGATATTCCCGTACTTGATAATCGCCGGCATCTCTTACAAGCTTTATCGATCAAAGAAGCTCAGTAAATAGCGTATATTTGGAGGCCTTTAACTCAGTTTGTTCATGAAATTCACGCCTTTACGATTCATTTTATTACCAATTCTATGCTTCCTGTTTAACACCAGTTTCGCTCAAGAAGCGTGGACTCTAGCCTCATGTGTTGAATATGCTAAAGCGCATAACTTAGACATTCAAAAGGCTGGAAACTCGGTTAAAAATATTGAGGTTCAGGAGCTACAAAGTAAATTAGCTTTTCTTCCTACCGCTAATCTTAACGGTGGTTATTATTGGAATTTCGGATTAACTATTGATCCAATATCTAATACAAGGCAGCCAGGTTCTAGGCAAACCTTTAGTGCTACTGCGGCTGGTAATTGGACCTTACTCTCAGGTGGACGTAATCTGTTTCAACTCCAGCAAGCTAGAATGAACCGTGTCGCGGCAATATATCAGTTTGAAGAGGTCAAGAATAATGTTTCTCTCAATATAGCTTCGGCCTATCTACAGATTATCGTAAACCTACAATTGGAAGAGGTTGCTCAAGGACAATTAACGACTTCTATACAAAGCCTTGAGCGGACAAAGTTGTTGTTCGATAATGGTGCCATTTCAAAGGATGATTATTTACAGAGCGTGGCTCAAATGCGTAACGATCAAGGAAATGTTACGAGTGCAGCGAATGCTGTGCTTTTGGCTAAACTTCAATTATATCAAATACTGCAATTAGAGTCTGATTTCGAGAATTTTGAAATTGCTATGCCAGCATTGGACCTAGATGCGTTGTCATTGTCTGGATATGATTCTAATGCACTTAAAAATGACGCTGTATTTAAGCAGCCATCAGTGCGTGCCGCTGTTGCGAATGCTGAAAGCGCAAAATACGGCATACGTCTCGCTGAATCGGGTCGGTATCCTACCTTGTTTTTTTTAGCGCAATTAAACTCTAATTATGTGCAGGGCCTACCTTACTTCACTGATTACTATCAATTGACTACGTATACATTGGTTGAGAATCCAGTCACTGGATCAATCGAGCAAATTCCGCAGCAAATCACAGTGCCTGACTTGGGCAGTAAGATAGATTATACTTTAGGAAATCAGCTCAATGACAATTGGAACCAATTCATAGGTTTAGGTTTCCAAATCCCTTTGTTTAATGGCGGTGTTACCCATGCTAATGTTCAGCGCGCTAAAATTCAGGAGAATAATGCTGTATTGGATCTAAAACAAAGTGAGCTCGCTGTTCGACAAACCATTGAGCGAGCTTATGTCGATGCGACCAACTCTTTGGCATTGTATCAAGCGGCTAACGCTTCTGCTGACGCTTCTAATGAAGCTTTGACAAATGCGCAGTTAAACTATGATGAAGGCGTGATTAGTGCATTCGATTTGGGGCTTTCTAAGAATCAGTTCTTAGCTGCTAAGAGTCGTGAAATTCAATCTAAGTTCGATTACCTGTTCAAGGTGAAAGTATTGGAGTTTTATCTATTTAATCAAATCACCCTTTAACCTAAGCTCTTATGAAAATCAACGTAAAAGTCATCATTCCCATTGCTATAGTATTGATAGGCGGATTAATTCTAGCGAAGAAAAAAGGATGGATTGATGGCAACAATGATGCGGTAGTCATTGAAACTGGCTTTGTCCACCAACGAACGGTAGTAGAATCAGTTACGGCTAGTGGAAAGATTCAGCCTGAGGTTGAAGTGAAAATGAGTCCTGAGGTCAGCGGCGAGATTATTGAAGTCAATGTTGTGGATGGTCAATATGTTAAGAACGGTGAAGTGCTTGTAAAAATCAATCCTGATATATACGAAAGTGCCATTACAAGATCTAGAGCAGCGGTTAACAGTGCAAAGGCCGTATTGGCACAGAGTGAGGCGGCTTTGATAGAAGCTAAAAAATTATGGGAAAGAAGTCAGAACTTGTTTGTAAAGGGAGCTATCTCCCAGCAAGAGTTTGATGCGGCACAGCGCTCAATCACGGTTGCTGAGCTCCAAAAGGAAAGCTCAAAATATGCCCTTCAAAGTGCTGAAGCGAACTTGGATGAAGCGTTTAAAAATTTAAAACGAACAACTATAATAGCCCCTATTTCAGGGACCGTTACCCAGCTCAATGTTGAGCTAGGGGAGCGCGTTGTTGGAACTGCTACAATGACGGGTACAGATATGCTTCGCATTGCTGAACTTGATACCATGGAGGTCTTGGTGGAGGTGAATGAAAATGACATTGTTAAGTTAGCTGTAGGCGATACAGCGTTGATAGAAATAGACGCCTACCTAGGAGACAACTTTAAAGGTGTGGTAAGTGAAATCGCAAATAGCGCTAAACTAGCCATGGGTGCTTCCGCAGACCAAGTAACAAACTTTGAAGTGAAGATCCGTGTACTGAATAGCAGTTATGTGCACCTCATTGAATCCTATGGTAAGAATCCCTTTCGTCCTGGAATGACTGCTACCGTTGAGATCGTTACGAATAAAGTAAAAGGCGCTTTGGTGATCCCCATTCAAGCTGTTACCGTTAGAAAAGATACCTCAACAAGAGCGAGTTCTTATGATGAGATGTATGGAGAGGGTGATGAGAGTTTTGAAGTTGTATTTCTACCAATGGATGGTGAAGCGAAACTTCGTGTAGTTAAGAGTGGAATTCAAGATGATGAATACATCATTATTGACGGTTTAGAAGACTCTACAGAAGTCATCACAGGTCCATATAGCGCAGTGTCTAGGTTACTAAAAAATGGTGCATCTGTTAAAACACAAGACAAGAAATAATGATTCTCTGCCTCGAAACGGCAACTAAGAATTGCAGTGTAGCGCTCGTTGATCATTCTGGGCTAAAAGGTGCTCTAGAAGAACGAGGAGAGAAGTTTGTTCATGGTGAACGCCTGCATGTACTCATTAAGGACCTTTTAAGCCAGTTTGCTGTGCTTCCTGGTCACATAGACGCAGTATGTGTTGGAAAAGGCCCAGGTTCTTATACTGGGCTTAGAATAGGAGTTAGTGCTGCAAAAGGATTGTGTTATGCTTGGAATATCCCTTTAATGAGTGTGTCCACCTTAGAATGTTTTGATTTTCCCGATACCTCTGAAGGGGATATTGTTATATCTGTACTAGATGCCCGTAGAGATGAGGTTTATGCTCAAGTGTGGGAAAACGTCAGTGGTACATTGATTCCTTTAGATCTGGTAGAAGCAGTAATCCTCAATGAAGTATCCTGGACTAAATATAAAGACCATCGACTTTTTGTGATTGGCGATTGTGCAGGCAAGGTCAAATCTTTAGTGGCTTCATATGACAGGTGGCATTTCTTAGATAATTGCTATCCATCAGCAAAAGGAATGCTGCGGAGTCTTCAAGAGAAATCATATGATCTTGAAGACGTAGCGTATTTTGAGCCGTATTACTTGAAAGATTTTGCGGCTGAAAAATCAAAAAAGAAATGGCTTTAAGAATCTCTTAGCCCTTCATGATTTCAGCATACTGCGGACAGTTCGTAAGGTGGTCGTTGACCATCCCGGTCGCCTGCATATGTGCATAGATTACCGTGGGTCCCACGAACTTAAATCCCCGTTTTTTTAGGTCTTTGGAGATCCTTTCGGACAGTTTTGTGAACCCGGGAACCTGCGAAGTCGAAGTAATGGAATTATTGATCGGTATGTGGTTGACATAGGACCAGAAAAAATTCACGAGGGAGCTGCCTTCGTTCTCCAGGTTGATTGCCATCTGTGCATTGGATATGGCCGCTCGAATTTTACCCTCGTGACGAATGATCCCTGCATTTTGCATTAAATCGACTACTTCACCCTCTGTCATAGCAGCAACTCTATGCATGTCGAAAGAATGAAACGCTCTACGAAACCCTTCTCTTTTATTTAATACTGTAATCCAACTAAGTCCTGCTTGAAAGGTCTCGAGTAGCAAGAATTCGAACATCTTAATTTCCTCTCTCACTGGTCGCCCCCATTCCTGGTCATGGTATGATTTATAAAGCTCAGAGGATAGACACCAAGGACAGGTGCTTAGTTTTTCCATGTATCTATAGCTTGTGTTGTAGAATTTGTAGGTAGCCGACAACTTGAATTCTTACACACGTAAATCAACGTTGTTCCCTCTGAAAACCGCCCCTTAAGCATTGGTCCGTCGCCGTCTGTTGCACTTTGAAGGTATACGGTACCTGGAACATAAGTTGATTTTGTCATAAGTGCGCTGTAGATGTTGGACTGCGCACCGCAGACTACAATTTCATTTGTCCCATAACTTTTCTCCAAACCTAAAGAGAGCCAATTAGAAAAATTGGGTCCATATTTAAACACTTTACCGTGAACAGCTTCTAGCATTTCGGTCGCGGTTTTACTGAACTCAGTTTGTTCAGAAAACTGTCCTATTCGGAAGAAGAAAAAGGCACACATGGAATTCGCACTTGGAATAACATTGTCCTCAATCTCAATCACTTGTTGCCAATCCGCCACGTTATTCGAAGCATACGGACGGAAAGGACTACTGCCTTGATTTGGAAATTTCTTGACCATAGTTTGAGCTATCTCAAGTGCATCTTGTAAAAATTGATCTTGTCCGGTTAATTGATAGCCATATAAGAGTGCTTGACCATATGCTGCGTAATCGTCTAAAAACGCTTCTCCTTGAGCTGTACCGCTTGAATATTGATGGGATAATTCACCTTTTTCAATCAGCAACGAAGTCATGGCGTCAATTAGTGCTATGGCAAACTTGTCATAACCTTTCTCAGGAAAAGCAAAATGGGCGTTTGCAAATCCTTCTACCAACAGTGCATTCCATGTAGTAATGGCTTTTTCGTCTCGAACAGGTTTGGGATGTGACTTTGTCCTACTTTTCGAGGCGGACATTAGTGAATCATGCCATCCTTTCTTAAGGTCGCTAAAGTCTTCTTCTATCTCAGGGTGTTGTTTGATGAAGTCTTCGTCTAAAAGAGTTCTGTGAAGAATAAACTTGCCTTCCCAATCATGGCCTGGAATAAGGTCAAAATAAAGTTTAAAGAGTTCCTTTTTAGGAATAAGCATGGCCTGAATTTCCTGATCTGTCCAGGTATAGTAGCCACCTTCCTCTCTGTTTTCTTTAGGAGTTTTTGAATCTGCATCCAGTGCGGCTGCATAAAGACCCTCTGTTAAGAGCATCTCCTTGCGCAAAAACCCAATACTTTTATGTACAGTTTCACCGTATAGTGCCATGGGTGATACTCTATGAGCTTTTGAGTAAAGACTGATGAGTTGTGCGTTGTCGTAAAGCATTTTTTCGAAATGCGGAACTTTCCAAAATCTATCTGTGGAATAACGCGTAAACCCACCGTGCAACTGATCAAAAATACCCCCTAGGGCCATATGATTTAAGGTATTGAACACATAGTCCGTCATGCCGGTATCTTTTTCAAGTAGGGCATAATCCAATAGAAAGCTATAATTAGAGGGAAGAGGGAATTTAGGTGCACCGTTTGGCCCACCGTTAACTGGGTCAATAGTTCGTTTCCAAAAGGTGGCCACATCCTGAAAATCCTCAGGTTTAAATCCACCGTTCTTTGCTGTAAGGCTGACTTCAATCATCTCATTCAATCCACTGCGCATCTCTTTACCGTAATCCTTTACCCGCTCGGGTTGGTCATGCCACATTTGAGCAATTTGACTTAAAGCACTCACCCAGTCTTCTTGGTTAAAATAAGTGCCACCAAAAACAGGAGTCCCGTCCGGTAGAGCAATCACATTGAGTGGCCAACCGCCCTCACCGGTCATGAGTTGAACAGCACTCATATAACGGGCATCCAGATCCGGTCTTTCTTCCCGATCTATTTTTATAGAGATGTAATTGTCATTCATGATATGGGCGACGGATTCTTTTTCAAAACTCTCTTCTTCCATCACATGGCACCAATGGCAGCTTGAATAGCCAATAGAGATGATCATTAACTTTTGTTCCTTTTCCGCACTATTCAGGGTTTCCTGGGACCATAATTTCCAATGAATAGGATTGTCCTTATGCTGTCTTAAATAAAGGCTGGTACTCGTGTTTAATTCGTTCAAAGATTTATTCATGTTACACTGAGGTAATATAAGTGTCGATATAAAGAGAAAAAAGTACTTGCGCATAATCCAAATTTAACCTTAAGTTATCTCAAGTAGGACTTTGACGTGTTATTTTTGCGGCCTAAAGATTACTTTATGTGGTATGAAATTTTAGTATTTGTGCTCTTCTTGCTTGCAATCATTGATTTGACGGTAGGGGTGAGTAATGATGCCGCTAACTTTTTGAATTCAGCTATCGGCTCTAGAGCGGCATCGTTTAATACAATATTGATTATCGCTTCTATTGGAGTAATTGCGGGTGCTGTTTCTTCCGAGGGAATGATGGAAGTAGCCCGGAAGGGTGTGTTTATACCAAGCTTTTTCACTTTTGACAACATCATGCTCATTTTTGTAGCTGTAATGCTCACAGATATTATTCTATTAGATTTTTACAACAGCATAGGCTTACCAACTTCGACCACAGTATCTATAGTTTTTGAGTTGTTAGGAGCCGGTTTCATTATTGGTTTATTGTACAGTTGGGAACAAGACTTAGCGGTAGATTTTGAACAGTTTATCAACTTCGGCACGGCAAGTAAGATCATCTCCGGCATATTTCTCTCTGTACTGATAGCGTTTAGCACAGGTGCTTTTGTCCAATTTTTGACAAGATTACTATTTACCTTTGACCTTGAAAAAGGTTTAAAAAGATACGGTGCTATATTTAGCGGAATAGCCATTACTGCGATCACTTATTTCCTACTCATCAAAGGATTGAAGGGCGCGAGCTTTATCTCCGTTGAAGTTAGCGAGTGGATTAAAATCAATACTTTGCAAATATTGGGGGTGAGTATTATGGCTTGGACCACAATTACTTACGCCTTACAGAAGTTGGCTTCCTTTAATCCCTTGAAATTCATTGTTTTGGCAGGAACCTTTTCTTTAGCCATGGCTTTTGCGGGGAACGACTTGGTTAACTTTATAGGAGTGACCGTCGCAGGATGGCAGAGTTTGCAGGCCTGGGCGGCATCAAGCCTAGCTCCAGATTTATTCTTTATGGATATCCTGGAAGAAAAAGCAAAGGCCCCTATTTTCATGCTTTTGAGCGCAGGGATCATCATGGTAACAACCTTATGGACTTCTAAGAAAGCTAGGAATGTGAGCCAAACGGAAGTAAAGCTAGCGCGTCAAGGAGAAGGAGATGAACGTTTTAAGTCTAACGCTTTGTCTCGCGGTATTGTAGGTTTCTTTATTGGCATAGGACATAGTATAGGGTATGTGATCGGTAGTAAAAATGTAGCGAGGTTAAACGCAAGATTTAGCCCCGATAGAGCGACTATGTCTGATGATTTAGCCAGCTTCGATCTACTTCGTGCCTCTGTTAATTTAATGACGGCATCTATTCTGATTGCTTATGCAACTTCACTCAAACTTCCGTTATCCACCACTTATGTGAGTTTTATGGTCGCAATGGGAACCTCACTTGCGGATCGCGCATGGGGGATTGAAAGTGCTGTTTACCGAGTTGCTGGAGTATTACAGGTTATAGGCGGATGGATCATGACTGCCGTAATAGCCTTTATAGCCAGTGCGACATTTGGTCTTATCATGTTCAATGGTGGAAAGTTGGGTGTTATTGCTGTTGTCATAGTTGCCGCTATCGCATTAATTCGTTCTCATGTAAATTTTAAGAAAACTGCTCTTTCAAGGGAGTTAGAAGAAAAAGTTGACGAGTTTAAGCCAGCTCTTTCCGAACAATTTGAGGTTCACAAAATAGCGATCGGTTCAGACCTTCGAAACCTCGATAAGATGGTGACCCTTAGCTTGAGATCACTGGTTGGCTCAAACAAGGACATTTTATTAGAAAGCACAAAACGACTAGACGGTGACAAGCGTAGGCTAGAAAAGTCGTTTAAGAGGGCATTTAAGCCCATTGAAACCTTTGCGAAAGAGGATCAGGTCATTTATGGACAGCTTCAAATTCAGGCGCATGATGCGATCACGGAGCTCTACAGAGTTGCGGCTAAGCTTAGTTCAAACTGTCTTGATCACATTACTAATTTCGGTGGTGTTCCGCGAAGCGAATACTTAGACTTTATAATAGACTCCGAGGATGAGATTAAGCGACTCCTTGATGATGTAAGACGACAAATATTAACGGATCGCGATGAGTCTAGTGGACAGCTTGGCGAGAAGACTAAGAAAATCAAACAGAAGTTTAACAAAAGCCTCAATGCGGAAGTTCAGTATTTTACAGACAATACTGTAAGCAGTAGGTTAGCGAGGCTTCAGGTATCCATTATACTGGATCTAATACAACTAGTCGATCATTCGGAAAAGGTATATCGGATTCACAATGACTTTGTTAATAGACATTTAGTAAAATAAAAAAGGCTCCCATTTGGGAGCCTTTTTTATTAGCCATGTTGTTCCGCATAGAACTTATAGAAGTAAGGAATAGTCTCAATCCCCTTAAAGTAGTTAAATACTCCGAAGTGTTCATTGGGACTGTGGATTGCATCGCTATCAAGTCCAAAACCCATTAAGATACTTTTGGCACCTAAAATTTGCTCGAAAAGAGCTACAATAGGTATAGATCCACCACTTCTTACAGGAAGTGCTGCCTTGCCAAAAGTCATTTCATATGCTTTTGATGCACTTTTATATGCAGGATTACTCGTATGGGTAACGTAAGGTAAGCCGCCATGGTGTGGGGTGACTTTTACAGAAACACTCTCCGGAGCAATAGCCTTGAAGTGTTGTGTAAATTTTTCTGTAATATCCCCTGGATCTTGTCCTGGAACCAGACGCATAGATATTTTTGCGTAAGCTTTAGATGGAATGACCGTCTTCGCGCCCTCACCTATATACCCCCCCCACATGCCATTAACATCTAATGCTGGCCTGATTGAGGTACGCTCTGATGTTGTGTAACCATCTTCCCCTAGAGGAGCTGGTATTTTAATTGAAGCATTAAAGGCTTCCTGAGTAAAAGGTGCCTGCGCCATTATAGCGCGCTCTTCAAGAGATACGATCTCAACACCATCATAAAAACCAGTGACCGTGATTTGGCCGTTTTCATCATGTAAGCTAGCGACCATTTTCGCAAGAATATTTAGTGGGTTGGCTACTGCACCGCCATAAAGCCCACTGTGTAAATCTCTGTTTGGGCCAGTGACTTCCACTTCGACATAACTCAGACCTCTAAGTCCTGTAGTAATAGAAGGCGTATCATTCGCGATCATGCCAGTATCAGAGATAAGTATGGTGTCGCAAGCTAGTTTGTCTTTATGCTCTGAAATGAAAGGTTCAAGGTTTATGGACCCCACTTCCTCTTCACCTTCTATCATGAATTTAATGTTGCAAGGAATTTCCCCCGCATCCTTCATGACTTCGAAAGCTTTGAAATGCATAAACATTTGTCCTTTATCATCACATGCCCCTCGGGCGAAAATAGCTCCTTCAGGATGAATTTCTGTACTCTTAATGACGGGTTCAAAAGGATCTTGATCCCACAGGTCAATTGGGTCTGCAGGTTGAACATCATAGTGACCATAAACTAATACTGTAGGAAAGCTTGAATCAACAATACATTCTCCGTAAACGATAGGGTGTCCGTTGGTTTTAAATATTTCAACATGATCAAGGCCTAATTTTGACATATGCGCAGATATAGCTTCTGCACAAGCTTGAACGTCGGAGTTATAAGCTGGATCAGCTGAAATTGATGGAATGCGAAGTAATTCGAACAGCTCATTAAGTAGTCGGTCCTTGTTGCTTTCTATAAATTTTTTCGGGTTCATAACGTAACTTATTGTTTTGAATTCCCTCAAAGTTACAGACTAGATATTTCATAGGTCTTAAAGTCAGGATTTTTCTATCTTCGAGACATGCGTAAATTGATTGTTTTCTTATTATGTATTACTACTGGCTATATGCTAGGTCAAAGCATGACGGTGTCCTCATTAGGAAATCATAAGAAACCTTACTGGATGGCCTCTAATATCCTTGTTGATTCCACCCTGTCGATCTACAATATGGGACAGAACGCTTTGCCTTTGACCCAAGCCTCAACCACTCAGATAGGATATTTCCAAGCAAATAACACCACTTTCCCGGTTCAGTCTGGAATTGTAATGGTCGCAGCGCAAAACGCATCAGATGTGATCGTAGCCACTAATGGTACTGGAAACAATACTACTTTTACAGATGCCGAGCTGTCCTCCGTATTGACACAACTGGGATCATCAGGCTACGCGATCAAAGACATGGTGGAGATAGAGTTTAGTTTTATTGCTCAAACGGACACCATATCATTTAATTACTGTTTTGGTTCTCATGAATATGACGGATATACCTGCTCAAATTTCAATGATGTGTTTGGCTTTTTTTTAGAAGGAACGTACATTGATGGGGTGACCGCGGCCACTGGCCAGACCATTGTAAAGAATATAGCAACCATACCGGGCACGTCTATTCCTATTGCTGTAAATACTATTAATTCAGGTTCTTCGAGTTCAGGCAATGCATCCAATTGCTTAAGTGCAAACCCAAATTTTGTTGCGCATAGCGCCTATTATAACGCATCCAATGGTTCTATCACCACATTAGATGGCTACACAGATAAGTTTACAGCTAGGGCTAATGTGCAATGTGGTGGATGGTATACGATTCGGCTAAAGCTTGCTAATGTCTCAGATAACGCTTTAAGTTCTGCAGTATTCTTAGAGGAAAACTCATTAAAAGGACCGGTCATTACCGTTAGCGATTCAACCAATGTAGGAAACACTTTTAATGATTCACTTTTGGTCGAAGGCTGCAATAAGAACCAGATCATCTTCGAGCGATCTTCCAATCTGGGCATTACCATGAAAATCCCGATTGAAACCGAGGGCAATGCTATTGAGGGGCAAGATTTTAGTACTCTTCCGGATACCTTGTATTTGTTACCTGGACAAAAAGCTGATACCTTGACTTTTTGGATTTATGATGACAATGTAGTCGAGGGAATAGATACCTTAATTATTGTTCAAGATTATGTGTTTACGGATTGCTATAATTATCCAGTGAACAGGATGACTTATTATCTGCGTGATAAGGACACCTTGGATGCAAGTATGCTTTTAATATCGTCGTCAGATTCAGTATCATGTCCTGGAGACAGCGTTGAATTATCTGTAGTGCTAAATTCATATGAAGGAGACTATTATGGCTACTGGAATGGCGATAGTGTGATCGCACTCAATAGGTTTGTTGAGGTACTGTCAGATACAACCTATACATTCACTGTATATGACGAATGTGGGGACACACTGGAACTAAACCAAGATATTTTCTTAAAGCCTTATACTTCTATGGTTTACGAAAGAGATACGGTTCGTGTCTGTCCTGGGGATTCTGCGATGCTGGCTCCTTTTTATTATGGCGGCGAGCCCCCATTGTCCTTTTATTGGTCAAATAATCTATCTCAAAACAATCCACGGACCTTTTTGCCTTACGCAGATACTTCGTTTTATGAGTTTAGTTTAACGGATGGTTGTGGTGTATTTAAGTTGGATAGTGCACAGGCGATTAACATGCCAGCACCATCAGCAGGGTTTCAATATCTTAATGATCCGTATGTTCCGCTAAGGGTATTGTTTGATGAAAAAGCTTCTAATGAGGTCTCATGGACATGGTACTTAGATTCCACGGTCATCTTAGGAGAGACGTTTGAGTATGACTTCTCTAGACCAGGAGATTATGAGGTAACCCAGGTGGTCTCGAGTGACTTCGGCTGTATAGACAGCATCACTCTTCTTGTTGCTGTGGAAACAGATTTTTACATGTACATACCAACAGCTTTTACACCTGATAATGATGGTGTGAACGACTGCTTCCAAATCAAAGGAGTCGGATATGAAGGGTATGAACTCGTGGTGCTAAATCGTTGGGGCAATGAGGTGTATAGAACCTCCGATATTAATGCATGCTGGGACGGCACATTTAATGGAAAGGATCTACCTATGGACGCCTACTCCTGGAGAATGGTCGCTTATTTACCATTTGATGAAATTGCTATAAGGGAAGGTGTCCTTTCCTTATTAAGGTAAAAGTTCCTACAGAAAAGGTATGGTAAGTATGCCGAGAATTATGATGACTTTATAGCCTAAATGAGCCCATTTAAGGTCTTTCAATTCGTTCGTTCTGAGTGTTGCAAGGTTGGATAGTGTAAGCATGATTAAGATTAGAAATATGCCTTTTTCCGCAATGTCAGAAAAAAGATCTCTCGTGAAAAAAGCAGGTATCCAAGCAATAGAATTGCCTATTAAAAGTGCAAACCGCGTATGATCCAGTCCATATTCACTTGCTACTGTGGAACGCCCCACTAAAACATCTCCTTTAAACATCATTAAATCTTTGAGTAACTCTCTGGAAAACAGAGTAAGTCCTAGCAATGCACCAAAGGCAAAAGTGTGAATACTTAGATACTGCTGGTAAACGGATATTCCAAAAAACGGAACCAATGCTAAAATTGCAGCGCTGCTGTGAGAGACAATCGGAATAGTTTTTAATTTATGGCTGTGCAACCATAAAGCGAAGGCGTATAAACCGTAAAAAAGAAATGCTCTGTAGCTCACTGTTACCGCCATGACCATGGCAATAAGCAAAAGAGTGAGGGCTATTCTTAGGCTCGTACGTTTACGGACTAATCGTTCAAAAGCAGTTTGCCGAGGTCTATTAATACTATCAGACTCTAGGTCGTAAAAGCTGTTGATCAGGAATCCAAAAGACAGGACCAGGGCTCCGGACCATATAACGAGGTGTGTGTTGGTGTCAAATAAAGTGGATATTCTATCACCTTCAGGTGAGAATACAAATAGTGCAGCTAAGTACTGACCCGTTACGAGCATTAAAATATTGTACCAACGAATTTGACTCAGAAGAGCCAGAGATTTAAGAACTTTTAATCGACGTCGGCTAAGTGGTTTCAAAATCTATAAACAACCTCAGGATCGAACTCCTTGAATTTGTCTTTGACATTTTCGTAGTCTCGAGTGAATCCCATGACAAAACCTCCGCCACCTGAGCCGCAAAGTTTTAGAAAATATTCCTCTGACTCCAGTCCTTCCTTCCATAATTCATGAAATCCCGACGGTATCATTGGATCGAAATAGTCCAATACTAGTCCGCTAAGTTTTTTTAGGTTTGAAAATAACGGCGCTTTATCTCCTTTAACAAAGGCCTGTATACAGGCGTCATTATATTTAATGAATTGATTCTTGAGCATGTGTCTAAATCCATCCTCTTTGAGTTTTTCCATGAAAATCTCAACCATTGGTTGAGTTTCTCCAGGGGAGCCGCTATTGAGTAAGAATACTGCTCCAGACTTATTCAAATCTTGCTCAGGTAAAGTGATGGTGCCTAGTTTATCTTTACTCTGGATCAACAAAGGCAAACCTAAATAGCATATTGTTGGATCAATACCGCTACTCTTTCCATGAAAATAACTCTCCATCCAGCTAAAAACGTTCTTTAACTCTTTTATCTCTGAAGGTTTGTTTGGGTGAGCAGAAATTTTGTTAGTACAGTATTTATTGTAAACCGCAGCAACTAAAGCTCCTGATGAACCCACGCCAAACCCTTGGGGAATCGAGGAGTCAAAAAAGAGTCCATGCGAAATATCTTTTTCGAATGTTTCAAAATCAAACGTACACGTCGCGTGATCGGATTTTAAGTAATCTATATACTTGGATAAATGCTCGCTACTCTTTGCTTCTTCCGGTGTGAATGCTTTTGAAAACTTAAACGCACCTTTGTAGTAAGCGTGGGGTATAGAGAGTCCCATGCTATCTTTTATGATACCGTATTCCCCAAAGAGTAGTATTTTACCGTAAAACAAAGGATCAGTCAAGCTCATGTTCATTTAGTTTCGTTGGTCCAAAACCAACTTCATCACAAAGGTAACTCCCATCCTTACAGAATGTTCGTAATTCTTCATCTATGAATTTAAGAATTATTTCTTTGTGAGATTTTGGATACAATACATGCACATTTGCGCCGGCATCTAGTGTAAAGAATACGGGATTTCCAGTTGCTTTTCTGAAATTCCAAATGCTGTTGATTACCTCTAAAGTTTGAGGCTTCATTAATATAAAGTAAGGGAAAGAAGTCATCATCATTGCGTGTAGTGTAAGGGCTTCGCTCTCTACAACTTCTCCAAAGGTTTCTAGGTCACCATCCAGCATTGCGGTTAACAGTATACTTTGGTTTTCATGGGCTTGAAGAAACCTAGACTCCGCATAAGGATGGCCATCCATTAATCCGTGACCCATTGTTGAACTCACTGTTTTTTCACCTTTGTCTACCAACAAGATGGTGTCTTGAAAAGTTGTAAAGACGGGGTCGAAATCTTTAAAACTCACTGCAAAGTGGTCGCTGCTCCCGTCAATCTCAGCATGTGTTCCCCAAGCGGATAATGGTCCATATACCGATCTTGAGCCGGATCCAGACCCCAGCCTTGCTGCTTCGCTTGCTAACTGAAAGAAATCTAAAACTTCTAGACCAAGAGCTACTTTTATACTGGTCAAGCACAATGCTAGAGCACTCATACCCGAGGCAGATGACGCTATTCCTGAGCTGTGCGGGAAACTATTGGAGGTGTGCACTTCGAAATCAAAATCAGAAGTGAATGGGAATAGGGCAATAGTCCTTTGGAGGAAGGTTTCGATTTTCGGTTGGAAAGAGGGTGTTTCTATGCCTTCAAGGAACACTTTTAGTTCACCACGTCCTGGTTTATACTTTAAAGTTGTTGTCGTTGTAGCTTTACTTAGCGTAAATGAAATTGAGGGATTCGCCGGTATCTGAATGTCATATTTACCCCAGTATTTTACTAAGGCTATGTTCGATGGGCTTTTCCACGTTACCTCTTTCATCATTCGAAATTTATGCCGCTCACTGTCGTGGAACGATCAATTTTCTTGATCAAACCCTGGAGTGTCTTTCCGGGGCCACACTCAATATAATCCGTAGCGCCAAGGGTTATCATTTCCTGTACACTTTGCGTCCATCTTACCGGAGCAGTCAGTTGATCAATTAAGTTTTGTTTTATCTCCTCTGGATTTTGAACAGCTTTTGCGACACTATTCTGCACGACTGGGCAGATGGGAGTCGTGAAAACAGTGGCTGATATAGCTGCTGCAAGCTCTTCCCTCGCGGGCTCCATAAGGGGGCTATGAAATGCTCCACCAACCGGTAGGATTATAGCGCGTCGTGCGCCCGCTTGTGTTGCTTTTTCGCAAGATTTTTCAACTGCAGTAACTTCACCTGAGATGACTAATTGCCCTGGGCAATTATAGTTGGCAGCAACCACTATACCATTTACACTACCACAAATGTCCTCAACCTGTTGGTCAGATAAACCTAGAATTGCCGCCATAGTGGACGGTGTTGTTTCACAAGCTTTTTGCATGGCAATAGCACGCTTACTGACTAAAACAAGTGCATTTTCGAAGGTTAGGGCCCCAGCTGCTGTGAGTGCTGAAAATTCACCCAAGCTATGTCCTGCAACTAAATCTGGTTTGAAATCATTACCAAGCAGTTTGGCCATGATTACGCTCATGGTGAATATGGCTGGCTGGGTTACTTTGGTTTCCTTAAGTTCTTCAGCAGTCCCTTCAAACATGATACTACTCAACGAAAATCCTAGTACCTGATCCGCTAAATCAAACAATTCTTTCGCTGCTGGGTAATTTGTGTATAGGTCTTTTCCCATGCCTGGGAATTGAGCTCCTTGTCCTGGAAATACGTATGCTCTCATTATTCTCCGTAATATTCTATGATGTTGTTATTAGTTTCTGCGAGCACGATTTTGTGTAATTGAGCCTTGTAAGGAGTGATTTCAGGAGCAAGAATGCGCCAGAATTCCATAGCAATGATTTCTGCAGTCGGCATTTTACCTTCCATGAAATCTATGTCTAGATTGAAATTTTTATGATCAACTACTTCAATTATGTGTTCCCTTATAATATTCTTTAAGTCAAATAGGTTCATTACAAATCCTGTCTCAGGATGTATTTCACCTTTTACAGTAACTTCTAAATCGAAGTTGTGACCATGGTAGTTCTCATTGGAACATTTACCGAAAACCTTCTTATTGGTTTCCGCATCCCATTTGTCATTCCAAAGCTTGTGTGCAGCACAAAACTGCTCTCTACGCTTGATATAAATCATGTGATTGCTAATCTTTTAGCAAAGATACAACACCTATTAATAGTTCGTCACGAGAGTGATAACATCTTATGAGCAGGATGGGCCACAGTCCAGTTCTGACAGGCTTGCATAAGCTTAGGGTAAAATTCAAGAAACCATTGTTCGGCGATTTGATAATCTCTGGAGTCTAACTGCTTGAAAAACAGCGGAAGGTCCTTTACAGCTGGATGTCTGAGCGCCATTCCTTGTGCGGCATGTCTGATACCGTCTAGGGTTTGATAACTCATGAGCCAGTTCTCAGAGGTGAGATAAGGGGCCATACGTAATGCTTTTCCCACCAATAAGGATCGGTGCGCTTCTATTTCAGTAAGCATGGAATTGATAAAATACTCCATAGTTATAGAAGTGCTATGGTCTTGCATCACGCGCATGGTTTCCCAGTGCTTGTGAAGAAAATAGTCTCCTAATAAATCTAATGCTATTGATGCAGTGCGCTTAGCTTTAGGACGGAGCAATGCTTTAGCCTTTTTGGTAAGTTCGTTTTCATCTGTAAAGGAATCTATAAACCTATGCAATTCTACCCCGATAAGCATTTCTGTGCTCGCTGTTGTCTTCCAATTTAATCCTCTGAACCCATCTCCTGAAAAATTAAAAACCCGCACCAATGAATGGTCCGGGCTTAAGTGCAAATGAGCTAGAAAGTTCAAAATAAATTACGCTTCTGTAACGGTGATTTCGAAACCTTCCATTACAGGATTGATTAATAAATTTTCACAAGCTTTGATAACCATGGCTTCAGCAGCATTTTTATCGTCAGCTTCAATGTCTAAAGTAATGTGCTTTCCAATGCGAACGTTAGTCAAAGGCGATAAGCCTATGTTTTTCAAGTTAGCGCCAACAGCTTTTCCTTGTGGGTCTAAAAGAGCTTTTTGAGGCATTACGTTGATTTCAGCAGTGAATTTCATAGTGATATAATGGTTATGACTTCGCTTCGAGTCGAATGGATATGTAACTAATAATTGGCAACAAAAGTACAATAATACTTAATGAAAGTGCTCTAGAAAAGTAGGCTAAAACAGGAAACAAAATCATGACCGACCATTGCGCATTCCTGCGATAAACGCCCTCACCTTGTTTGAAGCTGATCACTTTAAATCCAGCGTTGAGCCAGTAGACGTTGATCGACCATAACGCAAGCATTACCAGGGTAAAGACGAGTTGTTGGTCTTCCTTATAATGTATAAGTACCTCCCATTGCTCCCAATTTCCCAGCCAGGACCAAAGTCCTAGTGCAAAAAGGGCATTGGCCGGAGTTGGCATGCCAATAAAATCACTGTTTTGATTGGTATCTAGATTGAACTTCGCCAAGCGGTATACGCTTGAAGCAGCGATGAACGCCCCAAGTATGATTGCGAACGGTTGAGGAACTTGGCCATAATCACCTAAAATACTTGCCCATAAAAAAGCAGGTGCAGCTCCAAAAGAAATAGCATCAGCAAGTGAGTCAAGTTCTTTGCCTAGTTGCCCTTGAACCCCCATTTTACGAGCTAAAAACCCATCTAGAAGGTCGAAAACGGCAGCTGCAATCAAGCAAATAGCTACTCCCGTCATGCTCTGGGTAGTAATGAAATAAATCGCTATTACTCCGCAACTTGCGTTGGCAAGTGTGAAAAGATTTGGAATGTGTTTCATGCAGTGCAAAGATGCATTATTTTGGCACTATGATGGAATGGAGAAAACTAAACTCATTAACCTTATCTATATTAGCGGCGCTTTGTCTTACTGCTGCTTGGACATGGTACTGGTTAGCATTACTTATTTTGCCCGGTTTTATCCTCAGCATTGAAGTAGCACGGCGTCCCAATAAGCCGTTGGGGTTTCTTTATCTAATTTTCGCACTTTGGAACGGAGCGACAACCTACTGGATCGCTAATGCCCATCCATTGGGTTTGTTTGCTACGGTTGTCGTTAATGGAGGCTTAATGGCATTTGCGTTATGGTTTGGTGTTCGGTCCTCAGCTGTTTTGTCCAGGTGGAAGTCTTTGCGTCGCATCGAATATTTACCAGTGATTGCATGTTGGATGGCTTTTGAGCATTTGCATGAGTCTTGGGGACTTTCTTTCCCATGGCTTAACCTCGGCAATACTTTTCATGGACTCCCTCATTGGGTACAATGGTACTCATGGACTGGAGCTGTAGGAGGTACGCTCTGGGTGTTGTTTATGGCATTATCATGGTCTAATGAACGCTCATCGATACTCCTGAAATTAGGGATCGTTGTGCTGCCAATACTACTGAGTTTAGGATTATGGACTTTACCTGAGTCTGCCTCAGAACAGTCCATTATAGTACATGTCGTACAGCCGAATATTGATGCGTATTCAGAAAAATGGGATCTGCCTGAGCGAACTCAGATTGAAAAAGTCGACCGACTGCTCTCCGAGGTAAACAGACCAAAAGTAGATCTGATTGTTCTTCCCGAAACATTTTTACCTAAAGCTAGAGAAGAAGGGGAACTCGGCCAATCAGTCGCAGAAAAAAAGCTAGTGCACGTATTGAGAAAGTATGGTGCCGTTTCAGTTTTCGGGGCTACTACGTATGACTTCCAATACGAGTCCAACATATACAACCATCCGTATGGCGACCGATTTTATACCTTATATAACAGCGCTATTTTTTTAAAGGAAGATAGAAGCTCGCTCGAGGTATATCACAAAGGTAAGTTGGTTCAAGGTGGCGAAAAGATGCCGTTTTTTCGCTACCTAAAACCACTTTTAGGTGATTGGGCCATTGAACTAGGTGGTACATCTGGAACCTTAGGTGTTTCTGATCATCGCAAAGTATTTAATGCTGATTCCATTGGTTTGAAATTGGCCCCAGTGATCTGTTGGGAAAACGAGTTCTCCGATTATGCAACGGACTACGCTAGGCTAGGAGCCAATCTGATTTCAGTGATTACTAATGACGGCTGGTGGGGTAATACGCCTGGTCATGTACAGCATTTAAATTTCTCTGGGCTTAGGGCCATTGAACAAAATAAATATGTTGTTCGCAGTGCGAATACTGGAATTAGTGCAATAATCTCTTCCAAAGGAGAAATACTACAGCGGCTTGATTGGGACTTAGAAGGAGTGATTACGGCAGAAGTACCATTAATGGAAGGGCAGACATTCTATGTGAGAACGGGAAATATATTGGGGCCAATAATGGCCGTCATTTTCTTCGCGAACTTATTTGTAATTCTTATTAGCAGATTTTTTCGATTAAAACCGCGCTAACTATTTCGCGTGTGTAACTTTGGTACAAGTTTAAAAAACAAAATTCAATGAGTTCTTACGACGTAGTTGTGATAGGTTCTGGACCTGGAGGATATGTTAGCGCCATTCGTTGCGCGCAATTAGGCATGAAAACAGCCTTGATAGAAAAGTACGCCACATTGGGAGGTACTTGTTTGAATGTAGGATGTATACCATCAAAGGCACTTCTAGATTCTTCCGAGCATTACCACATGGCAGCACATTCATTTGCAGATCATGGAATCAATATCGATCCACCAAAGATTGATTTTGCTAAAATGATCGAACGAAAATCAGGTGTGGTTGACATCACTTGTGATGGTATAGACTACCTGATGAAGAAGAACGAAATTACCGTATTACACGGTTTTGGTTCTTTAATAGATAAGAACACTGTTCAAGTAGATGGCGAAGAAACTTCTCAGGTAACCGCCAAACATATTATTCTTGCAACAGGCTCAAAACCTATTGAATTACCATTTGCGAAGTTTGATAAAGAGCGTGTAATTTCCTCAACTGAAGCACTGAGCTTAAAGGAAATCCCTAAACACATGATCGTTATTGGTGGTGGTGTGATTGGACTTGAATTGGGCTCTGTTTATAAGCGTTTAGGAGCTGAGGTAACTATTGTAGAGTATGCACCAAACATTATTCCTACTATGGATGGTGCGATGGGCAAAGAGTTGATGCGTAGTTTGAAGAAATTGGGCATGAAATTCAGTTTGTCATCTAAAGTGAGTAACGTAACCAGAGATGGTGATGTGGTAAAGGTGACTGCGACAAATAAAAAAGGCGATGAAGTTGTTTTCGAAGGAGATTACTGCTTGGTTGCTGTAGGTCGTGGTGCCTATACGGCCAAATTGGGTCTTGAAAATGTGGGTATTGAAACCGATGAAAGAGGACGCATTAATGTGAACGACCATTTGCAAACAGCGGTACCTAACATTTATGCTATTGGTGATGTCATTAAAGGCGCCATGCTCGCTCATAAGGCGGAAGAAGAAGGTGTTTTTGTAGCTGAATCGATCGCAGGAGAGAAGCCTCATATCAATTATAACCTCATTCCAGGTATTGTATATACTTGGCCAGAAGTTGCTGCTGTGGGCAAAACAGAAGAACAGCTTAAGGAAGAAGGCGCAGCGTATAAAGTGGGTTCATTCCCGATGAGGGCTTTAGGGCGTTCACGTGCCTCTGGTGATATCGATGGTGTAGTGAAAGTTCTTGCAGACAAAGTTACTGACGAGATCTTAGGAGTGCATATTGTTGCTGCACGAGCGGCTGACATTATCATGGAAGCAGTGATCGCAATGGAGTTCCGTGCTTCAGCTGAAGATATAGGACGCATTTCTCATGGCCATCCAACCTACACTGAGGCGTTGAAAGAAGCGGCTTTAGCTGCGACGGCAAACAGAGCTATCCACAGCTAATGAAAAAAGTATCGGCCTATAATGTCGATCCGATTACTATAGAAAATCGGCTGTTGGAACTTTCCAGCAGTCGATCTTTTTTTGCCCTATACACTTCACGCGGTTATCCTAATTCTCACAAGAAATATGAATTGGTTTTCGGTTGGGGTGCGAAAAAAGTATTGTTTAAAGAGGAACTGAAATCGGGAGGTCTAGAAAGTGGATGGAAGTTCGGTTTCTTAGGCTATGAACTCAGACATGAGTTTGAAATACTTTCTAAGGGTAACCCTGCCCAAGGAGACTGGCCGGATGCCCAGTTCTTTATTCCTGAAATCGTGGGTGTTTTGAAGCTTGATGGGACGCTAGAAATATCGGGTTCTACCGAAGAGGGAGCTCAAAAGGTGTTGGATATGGTATTGCAGGCGTCATCTCTAACAAAGGATGGTCCTACTCGCTTAGAATTCAAAGCGATTGAAACTAGAGCGCAATATATTCAAGCCATAGAATCCCTACAGCAACATATTCAAAATGGAGACATCTATGAGGTCAATTACTGCACATCCTTCCGCGCAGAAATAAAGGAATTAGACTCTGTTGCATTGTTCCAGAAAATGGCTAATGCTACGGATGCTCCATTTTCCGCGTATTTAAAACTGGACCATCATATACTATTGTGTACCTCCCCTGAAAGATATGTCCTTAAAGAGCAGAGGAGTATTTTAAGTCAGCCTATAAAAGGTACCAATAGAAGATTAAATCAAGGCAATGAACTCGCTCAAAAGGTGCTAGTCGAGAGTGAAAAGGAGCGGGCTGAGAATGTCATGATCGTAGATTTAGTAAGAAACGATTTAAGTCATGTCGCGTCAAAAGGTAGTGTTGAGGTCACAGAATTGTGTGGAGTGTATGCGTTTAAAAATGTCAACCAGATGATATCAACGGTAAAAGCAGTGCTAAAACCTGAGGTATCGAATTGGGATATCGTTGCTTCTTCATTTCCTATGGGGTCAATGACGGGTGCGCCAAAAATCAGCGCTATGGAACTGGCCGAGCGTCATGAGAAGACCGCTAGGGAAGTCTATTCAGGAGCCGTAGGGTATGTCACCCCTGACGGAGATTTTGACTTCAATGTTGTGATCAGAAGTATCGCTTTGAACACAGCGTCTAATGTGGCCACTTTACACGTAGGGGGAGCCATTACCATTCTCAGTGATCCTCAAGAAGAATATGAAGAATGCATGCTTAAAGCAGAGAGTATATTCCACTCTGCTAAATAACGCTGCGGTTACTACCTTTAGGCAATGGAACTTCCAGAACTCATTCCCGGATCAAAAGCAATTTTAGGATTTAGCGGCGGCGTAGATTCTGTAGTGCTCAGTCATTTGTTGGTGGAGCGTTATGGCATTCGTCCGTATCTGCTCCATGTAAATTATGGTCTTCGAGACGAATCCGACGAAGATGAGCGCTGGTGCCACTGGTATGCGGAAGAGCATAGATTTGAAATTAAAGTGCTTCGTGTTGATCCTAAAGATCGCGATGGAGAAAATCTTCAAAATTGGGCACGAAACCTCAGATACAACTGGTTTCAAGAGCAAGCGGTGTTACTTGATGCCGTTTATCTTTTTACTGCCCACCATGCAGATGATAGAAGAGAGACCTTTATCATGAATGCCCTGCGTGGAAGTGGCTTAAGTGGAATGACAGGAATGTCTAACACAGCTATAATCCGTCCATTAAAAGACATGGATAAAACAGAGGTGCTTGATTATGCACAAACAAAGAACCTTACCTGGCGAGAAGATGCCTCGAATCAATCTAATAAGTACACCCGAAATAAAATCAGACATGACTTAGCTCCAGTGTTGGACGAAGTTGACCCTCGCTGGAGAGGGGGACTCAAAAAATCAATCGATAACTTGATTCGAGATAATGCATTGCTACAAGGTCTTTTAATGGATTGGACAGAGGGCCAAGTGATATGCCGCTCTGGCGAGTACTTCATCAACGAAGGTCCCTGGGTTAATAAGGATTATGCTCAGATCTTACTGTTTAGGTATTGCCGAGAAATAGACAAAGGATTTAGTTTTAAAGAAATAGGGCATTTTCTCCGGGGTGAAACAGGTCATATTACGTTTGGTAAAAAGCACCTCTTGGTAAGAGATCGGGGCCAATTCATTCTTTCAAAAAAAAGAGAATTGGATCCTCATGAATATATCATCAAAGAAATACATGATACAGGTCTTCTACCGTTTTCACTAACATTCACTCCCACATCTACTCAAAATATTGACTTTAGTTTGGACCATGAGTGGCTTAGTATGGCCGCATTAAAATTCCCTCTTATCATTCGTAGGTGGAGGCCCGGAGATGAATTTGTGCCGTTGGGAATGAAAGGAAGGAAAAAAGTAGCTGATTTTTTGAATGAGTTGAAACTTCCGCGCCACCATAAAGAACACGTTTATGTTGCCACTCAAGAAGGTAAGCTAATCTGGGTTTTAGGCTATCGGATTGATGATTCATTAAGAGTTGGCTCGAGCGATGACATGGCCTATCTTGCAGAGATAAATCATCATATATGAAGCGTGTCCTAACTGGATTATTTACTTTATTGGCAGTGGTATTGGTTGCACAGCCCCAACCTGTAAAGTGGAACACAACCTATGAAATTACAGATGATGCAGTTCTTGTCACCATTCATGCTGACATTGAAGAAGGCTGGCACTTGTATAGTCAGAATATAGAGGACGGTGGTCCTATACCAACATCTTTTAATTTAGATAGCTCTTCTAGTTATACAACGTCTGGTATCTGGACGGAGAGTGAGCCTCACGTCGAGTTTGATTCAAACTTTGACATGGACCTTGCTTATTTTTCAAACTCTGTTGATTTCACGACCAACCTTGTACCCTTAGTCGCAAACTTTGCAGTTTCGGGTGAGTTGGAATTCATGGTGTGTAATGATGAAATGTGTTTACCTCCCACTTTTATAGATTTCAAAGTAGAGGTGATGGACGCGCCCGTGCCTTCCATATTTAAAGGTTTAGGAACTACGTTTTGGTTGGGCATGTTGGGTGGATTTGCGGCGCTTTTGATGCCCTGTATTTTCCCTATGATTCCACTGACGGTAAGCTTCTTTACCAAACAAAGTAAAACAAAGGCGGAAGGAATTTTTAAAGCCTCACTCTACGGCCTCGGAATTATTGTCATCTATGTTGGGTTAGGACTAGCTGTGAGCCTGATTTTCGGAGCTGACAGCTTGAATAAAATGGCGACTAATCCATGGTTTAACCTAGCGTTTTTCGTCCTATTTGTAGTATTTGCAGCCAGCTTCTTTGGTGCTTTTGAAATCACATTGCCTTCAAGTTGGGTGAATAAAGCTGACGACGCTTCAAATAATGGCGGGCTCTTGGGCATCTTCTTTATGGCGTTTACACTTAGTTTAGTGAGCTTTTCTTGTACTGGCCCCATCATTGGGTCACTGCTTGTGGAAGCCGCTTCGAAAGGGAGTTTAATAGGCCCTGCGGTCGGTATGTTTGGGTTTGCGTTGGCATTAGCAATACCATTCACGCTCTTTGCCGCCTTTCCTGGTTGGCTAAACTCTTTGCCTTCAAGCGGAGGATGGTTGAATACAGTCAAGGTCACCCTAGGGTTTCTAGAATTAGCTTTTGCATTAAAATTTTTATCGACTGCCGATTTGGTTTGGCAATCACACTTACTCGAAAGAGAAATGTTTATTGCCATTTGGGTAGCCATCGCTTTCATTACAGCGTTTTACCTGTTAGGTGCATTTAGACTACCTCTAGACAGTCCAGTTCAGACTATAGGAGTGTCTAGATTGAGTGTCGCGATTGTATTTATGGTCATGGGTTTCTACATGCTGCCGGGAATTTTCGGAGCACCAGTGAAACTTATCGCAGGATTCCCTCCTCCTGAGCATTACTCGGAAAGTAAAAATGGTGCGTATGCTCAACCTTTGATGTCTTCTGTATCGTCGGTTGATGTAACGGTGAGTGAGGTAGACTTTGGCAACCATTGCCCAAATGACCTACCCTGCTTCAACAACTATGAAGAAGGATTGGCTTACGCTAAAGAAGTTGGGAAGCCAATCATGCTTGACTTTACTGGTTGGGGATGTGTAAATTGTCGAAAAATGGAAGAAAACGTCTGGAAAGATGACGGCGTTCACCAAAGACTCCGGGATAATGTAGTGCTTATTTCTCTCTATGTAGATGAGCGTACAGACCTACCAAAAGACGAGCAATATGTCAGCGAAATCACGGGTAGAAAAATTAAAAATATAGGTAACAAGTGGAGTGAATTTCAAGAGGTCAACTTTAAAGAAGTTAGTCAGCCGTTGTATGTAATACTTGGACATGATGACCTTACGCCGCTGGTTGAGAAAAACGCCTACAATCTAGACGTAGAAGATTATGTGGATTGGTTAGATAGAGGAGTAGCCGCATTTAAATAACGGATACTTTTTAAGTTATAATGTACTCCCGGAACAGAACTATCTGTCCCGGGAGTTGTTTTTTGGGACAACTGGTTAGTAACATAGACGATGTCAAAACAATACAATTAATTTGGAAAAACGCTACAGACTTCGCGAAGGACAGGATATTGTAGGCTATATGCGTCAAATAGGCTCCAGAGGCACCCGTTTTTTCTCTCGGGATCAATTTTGGTGGAATGGAACAGAAATCTCTCATGAGCAAATAGATGAGTATAGCGATCTACGTGATTTAAATAATCGACCCATCTTTGAATTGGATATTATTGAATTTTCCATGGGAGAAACTAGGGATAGATTAGGTGTGGTTCTATGGTCCGAGGATCAAGAATCCTGGATCATCAAAGATATTAATGACCGTGAATTACAAGTTCCGGTAGTTTTAGAAGGATTGTCACTCTTTGAACGTCAGGACATAAAATTTCACGCCTTCTTATTCTCTAATCCAGATTTAATGATGGAGTTGGGTGTAAGAGACGATTGATGTCTATTTTAGCATCTTAATCAAGTGAAGTAATCATTAAGGCACACATGGACACAAATTTTGTAGAAGAACTCCGTTGGAGAGGTATGTTGCAAGACATCATGCCAGAAACAGAAGAACTACTGACCAAAGAAATGGTGAGTGGCTATATAGGTTTTGACCCTACAGCGGATTCTTTGGGAGTAGGTAATATGGTGCAAATCATGACCTTGGTTCATTTCCAACGCGCAGGACACAAACCTATTGCTTTGGTAGGTGGTGCCACAGGCATGGTGGGCGATCCATCCGGAAAAAGTTCAGAGCGTAACTTACTGGACTTAGAGACCTTAAACCACAACCTAAACAGCCAGAAGAAACAACTTGCAAAGTTTTTAAACTTTGACTGTGGCGAAAACAGCGCTGAGATTGTCAACAACTATGACTGGTTCAAGGAGTTTGATTTTTTAGGATTTATACGTGATGTAGGTAAGCATATGAGTGTGAATTACATGATGGCCAAAGACAGTGTGAAAAAGCGTTTAGACACAGGAATGAGCTTTACTGAATTCTCATACCAATTAATTCAGGGCTATGATTTTTATCATTTATGGAAAAATAATGGTGTGAAATTACAGATGGGAGGGTCAGACCAATGGGGTAACATTACCACTGGGACCGAGCTAATACGTCGTCTTGGCCGTGGTTCAGCACATGCCCTAACCACACCTTTAATTAAAAAAGCGGATGGAACTAAATTCGGAAAGTCTGAAGGTGGAAATGTTTGGCTAGATCCAAGACGTACTACTCCATATGCATTTTACCAATTCTGGTTAAACTCCTCTGATAGCGATGCAGAGAACTATATTAAGATTTTCAGTATAGGTTCAAAAGAAGAAATTCACTCCATTATAGAGGAGCATGCGCAGGCGCCGCATATGAGAAATCTTCAAAGAGCCTTAGCAGAGGAAATAACGGCTAGAGTTCACAGTCCGCTGGATCTTGAAAATGCCATTGCGGCATCGGGTATTTTATTTGGAAAGGCCACTGAAGATCAACTCCGCTCAACGGACGCACCCACGTTACTGAGTGTTTTCGAAGGAGTTCCGCAATTTGAAATAATGGCTTCACAACTTACAGAAGGAGTCGAAATTATTGATTTCCTCTCAGAACACACAGCAGTTTTTCCCTCCAAAGGAGAAGCGCGTAAGATGGTTCAAGGAGGTGGAGTAGCTATTAATAAGACTAAGGTTTCCGTCGATAAGACTCTTACTACGAGCGACATTATTGCTGGTGGAATGATCATTGTCCAAAAAGGAAAGAAAAATTATTTCCTCGTACATGTCCGCTAGTTAATAACAGTAATACTAAGTTAACAAGCAAAGGCGCCCAACGGGCGCCTTTGCTTGTTACAACGGTAAATAATCAAAGACTATATTATCTATTTCTTCTAAGAATCGATCATTAGGCCGCTGGAAAAAATAATACATGCCATGCGTACGCTGTTCAGATCCTTTCAACTTTTCATACTCAAATTCATCACCTTTATTTACAAGACAATACGGCATACTACCTTTAAAGATGAACAGTGCTTGAAAATCAGGTAAGCCTGGGTTTGAGCTGCGATTCAGGTAGCCCCAACTTTCATATTCACCAAAATTTCTGCGCTCCCATCCTTGTTTTTTGAATGCTTCTACGAGAGGGTCGCGGAGTGAGCCTCCACGTTTTCCTTCGAAAAAATGCTCTACCATTTGCGTTGGAAAACTTCTCCGTTCTAGTTCTTTGCCCTGGACTTTGCCAGAAGCAACTACTTCGTAGTACTTGGACATGCGGTGTGAGCTACTGGGCCATAGACTATCTAATGGGTAACTCTCTTGAACCTGGCCTAAAGTGTCTTTTTTTTCGTTGAATAAAACAGCTTCTGCCATGACTCTTTGTTCTAGTCCATTAATAAAATCGCGGTGCACCCAAGCATGAATGATCGCGGTATAGCTTCCGTTTTTAAAATTTGACGCACTAACACGCACTGAGTCCGTTAGGGTAAGGATTCCCTCTTCGTTAGTGAGTGTTGCATGTTTGCGCACAAGTTGTGCTTTCACGGAGCTCGCACAAAGGCAAGCGAAAATCACGGATACTACTAGTTTCATAAGCTCACCATTAAGTTGCATCCTCGAATCTCACTACGGTCGAGGCGGCCGTATACTTCAAATGTACCATTTTCAAAAACCTGTCCTTGATCGCTAAGGGATAGAAACGCGCAACTGTGCGAATTTGCCAAGTCAATCACATTTAATGCGCCACGGCTGCCATTTCGCATGGGTGGTGCTAAAGGGTCGCTAATCTCTCTTGTATAGAAGCGCATCCAAGGAGGGCTTTCAAAGTTGCCGGAGTCTTTTAAATAGGCCTGACTAAGAAGTTCAGTCATCCCGTATTCACTGTCAATAGGACTCTCTGGAAAGGAATGTTTAAGTAGGTGGTGAACTTCAGGGCGAATCAATTCTTTTCTCTTTCCTTTCATCCCGCCGGTTTCTATAATCCTCAATTTATTGTAATGGAAACTATTACTTCCATATTTACCTTTAGCAATTAATTCCGCAAAGTCTAAAAGACCGAAGGTGACGCCTAATAACATCACTGGGGTATGTGACTGTTTCAATCTTTCTAATGCCTTAAAAAGGTCGTCGTGGTTGTGAAGGTAAAAACCACTTTCCGCAGAGTCACTTTTTTTAATCATACCTTCTGCCATAGCAACTAGAGAAGACCCTGAACGTTCTAAATAACTGGGTAATAAGGCTAATACGGCATACTCTTCCATGCTTCCGTAAACTCTTTCAAGTCCTGCTTCATATACCTGTTTGTAATAGGCTAGAGAATGGACAAAATGTTGACTAGGGACTCCACCTGAAGAGGTTGAGGAGGTGTAAATCACTTCTTCCTGCCAATCTCCTGATTTAACCACATGGGTTTTAAAAACCTCTACAGGCAGAAATGGAATATCTGAAATTGAAGTAACGGTTTCTGGTGTACGTCCTAATAAATCACAAAACTCACCATAGACCTTGTTTTCAAGGTATTGTCGACCGAACAGCACTAATGCCGCAGTGTTAAAATTATCGTCGGTGATTTGGGAAAAAGAGCGCATAAAAAACCCGCACCATTTACGGCGCGGGACAAAATTACATTATCTACGTTGAACTTAAAGCGAGTATCTGAAGCTAACCTTAAAGGTTCTTCCTGGCGCCCAAGTGCTGAAATAGGGAGAATGGCTATTGAAGCTTCTAAATACCCGATCGCGGGTGTCATCGAGAATGTTGTTAACAGAAACTCCAATCTGGTATTGACGCTCTTCGCCAAAGCTGTGCAGTATATTAAAATTTAAACTGTGAAAAGGAACCTCGAACACATCCGGGTTATCTGCTACTCCTACAATATGGAGTTTCTCTCCTTGAACATTATAGAATAAACCTCCCTGCCATCCATTCTTAGGATTGTTATAACTCACGCCTGCGTTAAGCATATAGGGGCTTTGCCCTTGCATGGGGCGTACCGTTGAAATTTCTTCACCATCTCTTGCAGATGCAAGTCTCGCTTGATATTCTGAGGAATCCCGCTGCACTCCTGAATAGATGATAGATACATTCGAATTCATCTCAAAATTTTTGAGTCCCAGGAACCCTAAGTTTTTGCGAACCTCAAACTCTGCACCTGCAACTGTTGCATTTCCCACATTCCTTGGTTGAAAGTTTGATGGAGCTGCTGCGCTATAGGCAACCAATTCAATGGGATTCTCGAAGTACTTGTAAAATCCAGAGAGTGCAATCGTCTGACCACCTTTAAAGAAATATTCGTAGCGAAAATCAAGGTTATTGATTGCTGTACTGATGAGGTCTAGATTACCAATAAAGGTGATTCCTGTCAATACATCTTCTATTTGAGCTGCCGATTTTTCTTTAAACGATGGGCGTGCCACCGTACGGAATGCACCAAGTCTTAGATTACTATTTTCATTTACGCTATAAATAAAGGAGGCAGTAGGGAAGAGTCGGAAGTTATTTAAAACGGGCTCCAATTGGTAGTTTACCCCAGTTCCTGGTGCAGCAGCTTCTTGTTGATCTACACCAGTATAAAATTGGTCGTAACGCTCCATACGAAGTCCAACCACCACTTTTGACAGGGCATTGACCCTAAATTCCTCGCTTATGTAGGTGGCGAAATTACTCTGGATCCCTTGGTAAGCATTATTAGCCTCATAATTTCCGCTGTAATACATTCCTGCATCTGAAATAACATCCCAAGTATAGGCTGAGGTTAATAGCTCGTCAGCATCACCTGTGAGCGCATCTAAATCACCCAACGACTTAGCACGTAACTGGTAGCGTAAGATTTCATAGTGACGGTATTTAGCATTGTAGCTAATTCCGTATTTTGTTTTGGCATCCTTGCCTCGCAACTCATGCGTGCGGGTTACATCCAATCGGTTGGAAAGGTTGAATTCGTTCAGATTTCGCCAAATCCTATTTGGGAACCCAGTCTCACCAGGTGCAATAGCGTATTCATTATCTTCCGTTCTATAGGAGGTAGATCGAATGTCTTTATCCGCAATTCGACTGAATGTTGGTGCAACTCTCCAGTCAATTTTAAGTTTATTATCCTTCCGGCTATGTTGGCCATTAAAGAACAACGAAGATATAGAGCGCTCCGAATATTCTAGGTTGTCTCTTGAGCCTATATATGAGTTTTCTATCGAAGACGTTTCAGTGAATTTACCTGCGCGACTCTCACCATTCTGCAAGTGCATTGCTGTGAATCGGTATTTGTCATTATCGTCTTTTATGGAATAGCCAAAAAGACCGCTTAGGAAAATATTACTTACCGCTAAAGATCCTTCTTGCGTTCTATCGGCAAGAAGATTAAACTGATCGGATTGGTTGCCCTTTCTATAAAAGTTCTGGCGGTATAATCGAGAGCTATCTCCTGTGTCTGATCCGTAAAAATCTGTGTTGGCCTTATAGGAGAATGAGCCGTTGTATCCAATCGTTTTTCCATTTTCCTTCTTCACTTGATTTCCTCCGCTGATGCTCAAGGTTCCGTTTAATGGCATGTTACGCTTTCTCGCTGCTAAAACGGGTGCAAAGCTCTCCGTTAGCTCTGTAGTGATTGGATCATCTAATGCTGGGTTTGGAATTCCCTGATAGATGTAGTTGTTAGGTAGTGGATTATTTCTGAAGCCAGAATCAAAACCTAAGAAGTCAGTCGCAGATCCTTGGTATCCTAAGCCTTCAACGAGATGCATGCCAGGGGTATAACCTAGAGATGTAGTAATGTTTAGCGTTTTTTGTGTAGGGAAATCGACCAATTCTATATTCACCAAACCTCCTGAGAAATCAGCACTTAAGTCTGCCGTCAAGGTTTTCAATACGACAATGTTTTGTAAGATATTCGTTGGGAAAATATCCATCTGTAATGAGTTTTTATCCGGATCTAATCCTGGGATATCCATACCCATTAATTGGGTTTTCGTATAACGATCACCTAGACCTCTAACAAACACATACTTTCCTCCTTGTATACTTACCCCGGGCACACGCGTGATTGCAGCTGCTGCGTTGCCATCGCCAATCCTCTTAAAGTTTTGTGCAGAGACTCCATCCATTACTGTGGCAGACTTGCGTTTAACATCCAGTAAAGCGCTCTCCGTATTACGCATTGCTGATGCTGTTACGGTGACCGTCATGAGCTCATTTGTGGAGGGCTTCAATCTGAGGTTTGTAAAGGCAGTTACTTTACCTGAGATGACTTCCACGTCCGGAATCACTAAAGTGGCTAATCCTAAAAAACTTATCTCGAGACTGTAAGTCCCCGGTTCTAAGCTTATTTCAAAGTTTCCGTCAAAATCAGTGAATGAAACTAATTGAGCACTAGGTATTTGTGCATTTGCGTAGAACAATGCTTCACTGGTCTCTTCCTCATATACGGTACCTCGAATAATACCATTTTGGCCAATAAGTGGTGTACTAAGGATAAGTACTACAAGCGCAATTACTTTTTTCATTTGACTCGACTTCTATTCGAATGCAAAAAACCAAAAAAGGCCCGAGACTAATGTCTCGGGCCCTTTAATGTATAGTTAACTTTATGTAAAGTATGCGACGTTAAAAAGCGCCGTTTTGTGATGCGTAGGTCCAGTTGAATTTGCTTTCGTCAGCTCCTACAGTAGGAGTAGTGACTGAAGTAGCAAAGCTAGAAGGTGACCAGTTAGTAATTGCACCAGACTTATCTAAGAAAACATCACTCACAATAGTACCGGAAGCATAGGTACTCAAGTCAATTTCGATGGAATTGAAGTTTAATAAACCATTGTTAAAATTATAAGCCCCACCAGTTTCATCTATCTCCCAATCACCAGTATCGTCGAATGCTTTAATAAATACCATTTCAACGGTTCCCATGGCAGAGTCCCGGAAATCTGCTATTTCAGCCATCAGGCCGTATAATGTCCCATTCTTGGCGGTAAATCCAGCACCAGTTGATCCTTCTGGACCATCTACCTCCATACCGTGATCTGAATCTATTCCGGCAACATATACAAAGTTGTCAATAGTACCTGAGTAAGCTTGGTCAATATCATAAGCATCGTCCCCTTGCGCCCAAACTACCAGGTTGGAAGCATTTACAGTTCCTCCGAAGAACTCAAATCCGTCGTCTATATTAGCAACTACTTCTATATTATTTACTACGGTCTCAGAACCAACACCCGCTAAAGTCAAACCATTAATTTCATTTCCTTCACCTAATAAGGCTCCACCGTGACGTATAGAGATATATTCGAAAATTCCGGAGTCGTCCATCGCATCAGAACCGCCATAAATACCATAGGTCTCATTAGCTGGAATTCCTTCTATACGAGCTGTTGCAGCATCAGCAGAGATAGGTGCATAGCCAAGAACAATCAATCCGCCCCAAAGGCCAGCATCAGTTTCGTCAAGATTACTTCCTTGCGTTTGACCTATTTCAATATTATCGAATACAGAGGTCATAATGATGGGGGCTAGTTCCGTGCCACGAGCCACAAGATAACCACCTTGAGCAACGATTAATGCGGAAGCATAAGCACCTTGCCCTGAGTTTGATTTGATAATCGTTCCAGGCTCTATGGTTAATGTATCGCCAGCATCAACTACGACACGTCCTTGTAATTCATAAACACGAGCAGCAGACCAAATTTCGTTACCACCTATTACGCCGGATTTCAAGATAGGGGAAGGAGTGCTAAATGGACCAGCGAAGTCATCGTGGTTTCCGTTATAGGCAGTAAGTGTCCAAGCAAAGTCAGCGGTATTAGCACCTACTGTTGGCTCAACAACTACTGATCCAGGAAGCCCTGAGTTAAATGCATCAAGACCTGACTTATCCATGAAAATGGAAACTGCTGACATGTTGCCTTCGTTAATGTGGGTAGTGTTGATTTCGATATTTGTGAAATTCAACAGGTTGTTGCTATAGTTAGAGGAAGAAGTGGAGTCGTCAATCTCAAAATCAGCATTCGAGGAAAACCCAAAAAAGAATAGATTTTCCACGTTGCCAGTGGCACCATCGCGGAAATCAGCGTATTCTCCGTTTAAACCCATGAGTGTTCCATTCTTTAAAGTGAAGCTACCAGTTGAGGATCCTTCAGGACCGTCGATTTCTAGCCCATGGTCAGAATCTCCCCCAGCCACATAAACGAAGTTATCAATAGTACCAGAGTAAGCCTGGTCAATATCGAACCCGTCGTCACCTTGAGCGGTAACACTTACATTCGATACGTTTACGGTGCCTCCAAAGAATTCAACCCCGTCATCTAAAGTTGCGAATACTTCAATATGATCAATAGTGGTTCCTGAACCCACTCCACCAAAAGTGATACCATTGATTTCGTTACCATCACCGATCAATGTTCCACCGTGGCGTACACTCACATAGGTCATGATACCGGAATTATCTGTAGCGTTCGATCCTCCGTATTCAGCCCATGGTTCGTTCGCAGGAAGCCCCTCAATTAGTGAGGTAGAAGCATCGGATGATATAGGGGCATCTCCTAAGATGATTAAACCACCCCAAAGACCTTTGTCAGTTTCGTCCAGATTTGAGCCATTTCTCTGACCTACATTAATGTTGTCAAGTACAGAAGTCATTACGATTGGCTGATCTGCAGTACCTTGAGCATCAATCAAACCACCTTTACTTACGATCAATACAGAAGCATTAGCACCATCTCCTTCTTTACCCTTAATGATTGTACCTGGTTCTATAGTGAGGGTTACGCCAGCATCAACAACGAAACGACCTGTAAGGACGTAGATCGAATCTGCATTCCACGTCTCACTTACCGTAAGTAGTCCTGCCTTGTTAATAACTACGGAAGGATCTACCGGTTTTGGGTCAGTCCCTCCGCCGTTACAAGCACTTAGTGAAACAGCTATTATTACTGAGCTGAAAATGTTAATTAGTTTCATCGATTAATTAGTTAGTTTATTTCTCCCACAAATCAAGGAGTTGAATGTAAACTGAACTTTAAGTCGGCGTGAACTTTGATTTCACATTGGATTAACCTTGTGTTAAATACATTTTACCTTGTTGTAACCACTGATAATTTCGCGGGTTACAATAGAATTTATTACTTTCCTTTGTGTTAAAGAATACTATTTATGAAAACTTGGGAAGCAAAAATATTACTTGTAGATGATGAGCCAGATATTTTAGAGATTGTAGGTTATAATTTAAAAAATGAAGGCTACAAGGTGTACACTGCTTCAAGCGGAAAAGAAGGTGTATCTAAAGCCAGAGAGATTAAGCCAGATCTTATACTTTTGGACCTTATGATGCCTGAAATGGATGGCATAGAAGCTTGTGACCAAATCAAGAAAATTCCCGGTTTAGAACATACTATCATAGCTTTCCTTACTGCTCGTGGTGAGGACTATTCACAAGTTGCAGGTTTTGAGGCGGGTGCAGACGATTATATTACCAAGCCTGTAAAGCCTAAAGTACTGACTTCAAGACTAAAAGCACTCCTAAGGCGACGCCCTACCCAAGGTCAAGTAGTACCAGATCGTATGCAATTAGGGACTTTGATTATCGACCCTGAGCGTTATCATATAGAACTTAATGGCAAAGTATTAGATCTCCCTAGAAAAGAATTTGAACTTCTGAGTTTATTAGCTTCGAAACCAGGGAAAGTCTTTCCTCGTGAGGAAATCATGGACAGAATTTGGGGTACAGCTGTGATCGTTGGTGGACGCACTATTGATGTACACATCAGAAAATTAAGAGAAAAAATCGGTGATGACTTAATAAAGACAGTCAAAGGTGTAGGTTATAAATTTGAGCTTGCAGAGTAATGAAATATGGTAGGTTAGTGCCAGTAGCAATTGGGTTTACACTAGGTTTTACGCTCTTTGCGTTATTTCTTAATTATATGAGCGCTGTTTATCCCGCTCTACCGGATTGGTTGCTATGGATGTTCTTCGGCGCTGTGTTATTTATGGCATTGATGTTGAGCATTTACCTAAACGTCACTGTTCGAGTCCGGAAAATCCAGATGATGATTGAGGAACATGGTATGAGCGTCACGTTGCCCTCTAAATCGCGTAAGACTATTACACTCCAGACTCTAGAAAACGAAGTAAATCAATGGACTTCGCGGCAGAGTCGTATTGTTGAGGAACTAAAAGGTCGTGAACAATTTCGTAGAGAGTACATAGGAAATGTGAGTCATGAATTAAAAACTCCTATTTTCAATATTCAAGGCTATGTCCTCACTTTACTGGATGGAGCCATAGAAGATCCTAAAGTTGCCCTCAAATTTCTTAAGCGTGCTGCTAAATCTGTAGAACGAATGACTTCCTTGATTAAGGATATGGATGTACTTTCTAAGGTGGAAAGTGGTCAATATGATATCATGTTGGACCCGGTCAACCTGAATAACCTCATTGAAGATACGTTGCAAGGTATAGAGAGTTATGCTGGAAAAAGGAGAGCTAAGGTTAGAGTAAAGTTCAATATGGATAAAAAGACACTTATCCTTTGCGACGCACCTCGAATAGAGCAGGTGTTAGATAACCTACTGGTAAACGCTATGAAGTATAGTGATGAGGGTAAAACAGTATCTCTGAATTGTGATGAGTTTGACGATAAAATTCAAATTACTATTAAGGACCGTGGATATGGTATACCAGAAAAAGATCTTGGACGTGTTTTTGAACGGTTTTACAGGGTTGATAAGGCAAGGTCCAGGGTTGCTGGAGGATCTGGTCTAGGGTTGTCCATTGTGAAGCACATCATAGATAAGCATAACGAAACCATTACGGTAAAATCCAAAGAGGGTGTAGGGACAGAATTCAAGTTCACACTCTCAAAGTACAAGGCGAATTAATTCGTTCATAATCCTATCACCGTTCCAAGCTAATCAAGGAGTGCAATGCTTATTTTTGAGCATAACCTATTTTCATGCCTTATGGAGTGGACTCCTGAATTAATGCAAAAACTTGAATCCTTGCGCTCGAAAATTGAGCATACAGGTCAAGACTTTGAAACCTATATCAATGGATGGCAGCAGCAGCAGTTTCAAAATTATTGGGACTATATACAGTTAGATACGCTGCTGAGTTTACAGCGTCCTGTAACGCAGGTTGCAGATGAGCCTATTTTCATCATGTACCATCAGATAACGGAGTTGTACTTTAAGCTTACTCGATTGGAAATAGATGCCTTAGCGGGATCTGTAGAGCCTGATTTCGAGGACTTCGCTGAGCGTATTTCGAGGATAAATCGCTACTTCGATGCCTTAAAACACAGCTTTGGTGTCATGGAATTAGGGATGAAAAAAGAAGAGTTTTTAACATTCAGAGATGCATTAGCTCCAGCTTCTGGATTCCAAAGTGTACAATATCGCATCATCGAACTAGGTTGCGCTCCAGTCATTAATATTGTGGCAGAGAGCAAGCGTGAGGAATTACGTGAAGCCTCCCTCGAGAATCAGATGGATTCTATTTATTGGAAGGATGGAGCTAAGGTTGAAAGTACAGGTCAACCTGCATATACAGCTGTTCAATTCATGGAAAAATATTGGGATGATTTGCTGTTTACAGCAGAGGCATATGAACATTGTAATATATGGGCTAAATACCAAGGTTTTAAAGAGTACTGGACTGAAAATCAGTGCTCTGATCTGGAGGATGCATTGCGTAAATTAGACCTAAATGTGAACGTATATTGGCCCCTTCAACATTATAAAACAGCCGTTAGATATTTAAGCAAAAAACCGGTAGATATTCAGGCAACCGGTGGAACTAATTGGCAAAAATATTTACCTCCAAGGTTCCAACGTCGTGTGTTCTTTCCGGAGTTATGGACTGCTTTGCAAATTGCGGATTGGGGCAAGAGTTGGGTACTTGAAACATTAAGTGAATTAGAGAAATAACCTTATGAGTTTAAAGAAGCTGGCATGGATCGCCGTCGCATCTTTTTTTGTCATCATTTTGTTCAGTGTGATTTCTTCTGATTCGTCAGAACCTCAAGTGGAAATTAGTTTGGATGAGGAAGATCTGACAGTTCAAGAACCTGCCTTTTATTTAACGATACCCTCAGATACCCTGCGTTTTGAGAACCATAAGATCATTTCCGGAGAGAGTTTTGGTGCACTTTTGGGCAAAAGAGGCATAAGTACATCGCAAATTTATCAGATCGCTGCTGCCGTAGAAGATGAATTCAATGTCCGAAGAATTAGGGCAGAGGTTGAGGTTAAGTTTGCTACGGGAGACCATTCTATTTTCCCAAGCTATTTTATTTATCCTGAGAGTAAATATGAGTATTGGATTGTTTCTCTTCAAGACTCACTGTACGCTAAAAAAGTAGAGAAAGAACGAATTGTTCGCAGAAGAGAGATTTCAGGAACCATTGAAGATGCCCTGTATTTAAGTGTGGGCAGGGCAGGAGGTACTCAAGCCTTAGCGATGTCTTTGGTGGAGATCTATGCATGGAGTATTGACTTCTTCCGCCTTCAAAAGGGGGATCAGTTCTCTGTGGTTTACGAAGAAGAATACGTAGATGATACCACCTATGTGGGACTGAAGGGCATTATAGCATCCAATATCAACCATGTAGGTAATGATTTTTACGCTTTCCCCTATAATAATGAGCTGGGCTTCCATGATTACTATGATGAGGAGGGCCGAAGCTTGCGGAAAACATTTCTGCGTGCACCCTTGGACTTTACCCGTATATCATCTCGATATAGTGGTAGTAGGTTTCATCCTGTTCAAAAGCGGTGGAAAGCTCATTTAGGAACTGATTATGCTGCTCCAACCGGCACTCCAATAATGACCACTGCGGATGGTGTCATTATCGCGGCAAAGTATACTTCTGCAAATGGAAATTATGTTAAGGTTCGCCATAATGGCACCTATACAACACAGTACTTACACATGAGTAAAATTAGATCAGGTGTCAAAAACGGGCTTCACGTAAAGCAGGGAGATGTAATTGGTTATGTCGGGTCTACAGGCTTAGCTACCGGACCACATGTATGTTACAGATTTTGGGTTAATGGTAAACAGGTTGATCCATACCAACAGAAACTTCCTGATGCTGAACCACTTACGGAAGACCGCATGTCGGTGTACAAGACCTACATGAAGGAATTGAAAACGCGTCTTGACGCCATTTAATTCTTGTGGTTAACCGATCACTATATTGATGATTCGTCCTGGTACGATGATTATTTTCCGTACTTGCTTATCACCTAATTGCTCAGAAGTGCGTGCATCTGCTAGAACGATGTTTTCAATCTCTTCCGAAGTCAGGCTTAAGGATAATTCCAATTGGTATCGCACTTTACCGTTGAACGATACAGGATAATTCTTACTATTCTCTATTAGGTATTCCTCCTTATGCACCGGGAAAGAACAGACAGTTACAGAGCCTTTTCCAGAGAGCTTTTCCCATAATTCCTCTGCAAGATGCGGAGCAAAAGGAGCGAGCAGTTGAACGAGTGGCTGGAGTGCTTCACGTTCATTCGTTTTGAGCTCGGTAAGCTCATTAGTCGCAATCATGAAGGCTGATATAGAAGTGTTGAAGCTGAAATTATTCATGTCTTCATTCACCTTCTTTATACAGCTATGCACGGCCTTTAGAGCTCTTTTATCCGCAGGCCCTTCGCTAATTTTGAAGGATCCATTTGGGTGGAATAATTTCCAGAATTTGCGCTGAAATCCCGAAACTCCCGAAAGACCTTGGGTGTTCCAAGGTTTACTTTGTTCGAGTGGTCCTAAGAACATTTCGTACATCCGAAGCACATCGGCTCCGTATTTGTCTACAATATCATCTGGATTGGTGACATTGAATTTTGATTTTGACATTTTTTCAACCTCCCGACTACACAGGTACTTTCCTCCCTCAAGAATAAATGTTGCATTCTCGTATTCTTTGCGCCAATTCTTAAAGGCACTTGTATCTAACTCATTGCCTTGCAAGAAACTTATATCGACATGGATGGCTTGAGTATCATGCTGATCTATGAGCCCTGCACTTACATATGTGTTGGTGCCGTTGATGCGATGGACGAAGGCGGAAATGCCTTGAATCATCCCCTGGTTGATAAGCTTTTTAAAAGGCTCATCAAAGGAAATGAAGTCCATATCGAACAAAAACTTCGTCCAGAAACGTGCGTACAGTAAGTGCCCAGTAGCATGTTCAGCACCACCAATGTATAAATCTACTTGGTTCCAATAATCTGTGGTCGATTTAGCAGTGAATGCTGTTTCGTTATGGGCATCCATAAAGCGTAAGAAATACCAACTAGACCCCGCCCAGCCAGGCATGGTAGTGGTTTCTAATGGATGACCCTTGTATTCCCAATGCTTAGCTCGCGCTAAAGGAGGTTGGCCGTCATGTGTAGGTAAGTATTTGTCTACCTCTGGAAGTGTAAGAGGCAATGCGTCTAATGGTAATGTTTTCGCCACACCATGTTCATAGTAAATAGGAATGGGTTCGCCCCAGTAGCGCTGGCGTCCAAAGACAGCATCTCGTAATTTATATTGTGTTGCACCCTTTCCGTAGCCAATTTGTTCTAGATGCGCAATGATACTGATCTTTGCTACTGAAGTCTCTAAGCCATTCAAGAAGTCAGAATTGATCATTTTACCTGATTTCGCATCATAGGCTTCTTGGCTAATATCGCCTCCTGAAACCACTTCTTGGATGGGTAAATCAAAGTATTTAGCAAAAGCATAATCTCGGCTATCGTGTGCTGGAACTGCCATTACAGCACCCGTACCGTAGCTCGCTAAAACATAGTCACCTATCCATATAGGCAGCTGTTTTTTGGTAATAGGATGTAGAACATATGCTCCCGTGAAGCAGCCGCTTATGGTTTTCGTATCCGCCATGCGATCACGTTCACTACGGGCTGCAGCTATGGCTTTGTAGGACTTAATAGCTTCTTGCTGTATAGTTGTTGTAAGAACATCTACCAATTCATGCTCAGGGGCAAGTGTCACAAAGGTCACTCCAAAAAGTGTATCAGGACGTGTTGTAAAAACCTCGATTTGTGCGTTATTATCCTTTATATCGAAAACAAGTGAGGCTCCTTGTGATTTTCCGATCCAATTGCGTTGGGTCTCTTTTAAAGAATTACTCCAGTCAATGCGGTCTAAACCTTCCAATAAACGGTCAGCGAAGGCTGTAATTCGCATGGACCATTGCATCATTTTCTTTTGTAACACGGGATATCCACCACGTTCACTGAGGCCATCTTTAATCTCATCATTAGCGAGTACCGTACCTAATTCAGGACACCAGTTAACATTACTTTCACTGCGGTAGGCCAAACGATAATTAAGTAGCGTTTCTGCTTGCTGAGATTCATCCATAGATGTCCATTGTTCTGCAGAGATAGTTAGCTCTTCAGTGCATTCAGCATTCAACCCGTCTGTACCTCTTGCTTCAAGATGGGCCATCAGCTTGGATATAGGTTGGCTCTTATCAATATTATGGTCGTACCAAGCGTCAAATAGTTGGATGAATATCCACTGGGTCCATTTGTAATAGCTAGGATCGGTAGTTTTAAATTCGCGCGACCAGTCTAGACCAAACCCAATATTGTCCAATTGCTCACGATAACGAGCGGTATTAATCTCTGTGGTTTTCTCAGGATGTTGTCCTGTTTGAATAGCGTATTGTTCAGCGGGTAGGCCAAACGCATCATAACCCATGGGATGAAGAACATTGAAACCTTTCTGTCGCTTGTATCGGGCGTAAATATCTGACGCGATATACCCCAACGGATGTCCAACATGCAGTCCTGCACCCGAGGGATAGGGAAACATGTCTAGCACGTAGAACTTAGGCATATCACTATTATGGCTAGCATTATAGGTGCCTTCTTGCGCCCATTTACTTTGCCATTTTTGATCAATTTTGCGATGATTGTACTCCATGTCGTTAAAGAAGTGTTGAACACGCGTAAAATTAGTGAATGCCGCGCAGGATTTACTATTTTCGCATGGATGAGTTCCAAAGAGCAAAAATTTACCTCCTCTCGAGTGAGGTCTTCCTATATATCTGTGGTCATTTCCATGACCCTGGTCCTGTTTGTCTTGGGAACGCTTGGGGTACTGGTGCTGTCTGCCAGAGATTTAGGTGCTGCAGTTCGAGAGAACTTCACGTTCACCCTTGTCTTAGATGAAAATATTCCGGAAGCAGAACTACGAACACTTTTAAAGACACAGCAGTTGGCTTCCTATGCGAAATCTGCTGAATTGGTTACTAAAGAGGAGGCCGCAAGGCATCTTGAGGAAGATTTAGGAGAAGATTTCATAGCTTTTTTAGGATATAATCCACTCAGTAATACCATTGACATTAATCTTCGAGCAGAAATTGTGGCTGCGGGAGACTTAGACGCTTTGAAAAAAGAGCTCATCGACCGAGATTATATTATTGATGTTTTATATGACAGAGATCTTGTTGGGTTGGTCAACGACAATATTGAAAAAATCACCTATTTACTCTTTGCCTCCGCGCTTCTGCTCTTAATGGTTGCCCTGGCCTTAATCAACAGTAGTATACGTTTGACTATTTACTCCAAGCGTTTCCTTCTTAAGACCATGCAATTAGTAGGCGCCACAAGTGGGTTTATACGACGTCCTTATTTGATTAACTCCCTGATGCTCGGTATATTGAGTACCATTCTGAGTCTATTACTTTTGCTATTCTCTGGGTGGGCCTTTAACCAATACTTTCCTGCATTTGCGTTATTGATTACGCGTGAGACCTTTTTGATGGTGTCATTATTGTTGTTGATCTTGGGATTAATAGTTCCAGGTGTTTCAACGGCTATTGCCATACGTCGATATTTAAAATTAAGAACTAACGAATTATACTACTAAATGATGGATACAAAAAACACTTTTCTTTTCGATCGCCGCAAATATGTTATGCTTATTGCGGGTTTATTGATGCTGGTGATTGGTTTCGCTTTAATGCTTGGCGGTGGAGCTGAAGCACAGAATGAGTTCAATCCAGAAATTTTTAGTGCCCAGCGTATCGGTGTTGCACCATGGTTTCTTTTTATTGGCCTTGTTTTGCCAATTGTCGCTATCATGATGCCTCTTAAAGAAGCAGCTTAACCATACTATACCAAGCTTATGTCTCCTATTCAAGCACTCTTATTAGGCTTCGTGCAGGGCTTAACTGAATTTTTACCTGTAAGTTCATCTGGACACTTAGAGATCGTCAAAGCTCTTTTTGGACTAGAACTCAATGGAAATGAAAGCCTCACTTTTGATGTGGTTGTCCATGCTGGAACGGCATTAAGCACTATTGTAGTATTCAGAAAGGAAATTGGTCAGATCGTTGCAGGATTATTCAAGTTCGAGTGGAACAATGAAACCAAATTCGCATCATTCATCTTATTGTCGATGGTTCCCGCCGGTTTCATAGGTCTTGCCTTTGAGGAGGAGATTAGCACTTTATTCGAGGGTCATTTGTTATTGATTGCGGCTACACTCACTGTGACAGGTTTGTTGTTATTTCTTGCGGATCGAGCAAAAACCACCGGTAAACCGGTAACTGCAGTAGATGCGGTTGTCATTGGACTGGCCCAGGCTATTGCTATTTTACCAGGAATTTCTAGAAGTGGCTCTACTATTTCAACATCAGTGCTCTTGGGTATTGATAGAGGGAAAGCAGCAAAATTTTCTTTTTTAATGGTTCTACCTATTATTTTAGGGAAAGCAATGTTAGATGCTAAGGACATTATTTCAGGAGAAGCGCTTGGCGCTGAGGTGGGTACACTCTCTCTACTCTTAGGTCTGTCCGCTGCTTTTTTTAGTGGTATTGTTGCGTGTAATTGGATGATAGCCCTAGTGAAAAGGGCTAAGCTTCGCTACTTTTCGTACTACTGTTTTGCAGTAGCTATCATTGTTGTAATCACTCAATTCATCTGATAATTTGACGGCAGAAGAAATTAAATCGGGACAGGTTTTGCTCGTTGATAAGCCATTGAATTGGACCAGCTTTCAGGCGGTGTCAAAAATCAGATACACCCTGAAGAATGAGCTGAAAGAAAAGAAAATTAAGGTTGGTCATGCGGGGACTTTGGACCCATTGGCAACTGGTCTTTTGATAATCTGTGTGGGTAAAATGACCAAAGAAATCCACACGTTCATGGGACAAGAAAAGGAATATGTTGCTCAGGTTAAGTTCGGATCAACAACGCCATCCTATGACCTTGAATCGGACATCAATCAAACATTTCCTACGGCACACATTACAGAACAATCAATAGCCGCAGTTCTTCCACAATTTTTAGGCGAAATAGAGCAGTTACCTCCAATTTTCTCTGCCATTAAGCAGGGTGGGGTAAGGCTTTATAAAAAGGCACGAGCAGGCGAAGAGGTGGTTGTCGCACCTCGTAACATTTTTATTAGAGAGATAGAAATACTATCGTTTGCAGAGCAAGAGCTCATCATTCGTGTTACCTGCGGAAAAGGAACCTACATCCGATCTTTAGCCCACGATTTAGGACTAGCGTTAGACTCAGGAGCTCATTTAACAGGCTTACGTAGGACTAAAATTGGTTCTTACTCGGTAGAAGGTGCTAAAGACCCAATCCAGTGGTGCGACCACTTTGTGAATACTATCGAGTCTTAGGCATTAGTCGAGATATTTGCTTTTCCAAAGATTGGTATTGAAATTCTTCATCCTACTGAAGCCATATAGCGCCGTCATAGCACTGGTGGAAAAGAACATCCAGAAAAATAATATAACCCTGAGATGAATGATGGTTCCCGTGTCTTTAGTACTGCGAATAAGGCTTTCAGGAAATAGTAATGCCACGGCAAGACAAAAGACTAAAACAGTTTTTAATAAGCTTTCAAAGTCTCTGAACGGGTAAACCATTATCTTTCTTAATGGATGTAAGTCATTGCCCCATTTGGCCAAGAGGTAATAATATTCGCCTCCCATCGGAACCATTAAAAGTGGGTCTTTATCTTTTTCCGTCAGTTTAAACATCGGAGCTGGTGCAATCATTTTAAATCCAGTGATCTCCCTATTTTGTTCACTTTCGAATGTTTTGATAGCCTCTATGGCCTCCACAGGAAATGTCCCCTTGAATAACTTAGAGTCCAAGAACCTCAATCTATAATTGATGCACAACGCCTTGATGTCGGAGATGTGGTAAATATTGCTCGGGTCGAGTGCGTTAAAATCTAATATTTCCTCATTACCCTCAGATTGAAAAAGATTCGTTAATACGCGTTCACCTTCATTTTTTTGAGACAATAGTGCCCTGTATCCGGTCAGAATGTCTGTATAATAACGGTCATTGCTGTTGGCTCTAATAGCCGTTAGTTCAGTGTGTAGATGTACTCCCATGTCGCAGTAGTGCTAAGATGTTAGATTGAATTTTTTGATACCTAAGCAACAAATTCAGGAACTTTATTGTTCATATGTAATTGCTTGTTGTTTTACTTGACAAAGGGGGGTGCTAAATCGTATCTTCGCGTTTCTCTTTTTTTATAAACTTTTCAAAGCCCGTAAGCTATGAAAATGAAACTATCACATTTTGACTATGAGCTTCCAAAGGAACTCATCGCTCAAGAACCTATGCTTCACCGTGATGATAGCCGCCTAATGGTGGTTCACAAGGACACCGGTGAAATTGAACATAAACACTTCCACGAAATCATCAACTACTTTGACGATGGTGATGTGATGGTACTGAACAACACGAAAGTGTTTCCAGCGCGCATGTGGGGGAATAAAGAGAAGACCGGTGCGCGCATTGAGGTCTTCTTGCTCAGGGAACTAAATTCCGAAAGTAGACTTTGGGATGTTTTGGTAGACCCTGCTCGTAAAATCAGAATAGGAAATAAACTTTATTTTGGTGAAGATGATTCTTTGGTTGCAGAGGTTATTGATAACACGACCTCTAGGGGTCGTACCCTCCGTTTTTTGTTTGACGGATCTTATGAGGAATTTCGCGCAAAATTAACAGAGATGGGAGAGACACCTCTTCCAAAGTATATAGACCGCGAGCCCACTGCGGATGATGCAGAACGTTATCAGACAATCTTTGCTTCTGTAGAAGGAGCGGTGGCAGCACCAGTTGCTGGACTACACTTTTCTAAGCACCTGATGAAGCGTTTGGAAATTAAAGGCATTCATTTACCTGAATTGACACACCACGTAGGATTGGGAACTTTCCGCCCTGTGGAAGTGGAAGATTTAAGCAAGCATAAAATGGACAGTGAGCAGTTCTTCTTGGAGCAGCCTTGTGCAGATGTGGTGAACAATGCCTTACTGCATAAACGCCGCGTATGTGCTATCGGAACCACGACAGTGCGTACACTCGAAAGCTCGCTAACTACTGGAGGTCGAGTAACAGCTACAGAAGGTTGGACCAATAAATTTCTGTTTCCTCCTTATGAAGTACAGATTCCAGATTCAATGGTGACAAATTTCCACCCACCGGGCTCAACGTTACTCATGATGAACAGTGCTATGTTAGGTCATGATTTGGCCATGCATTCTATTCATGTAGCCATTAAAGAAAAATATAGATTCCTTGCCTTTGGCGATGCGATGTTGATCATCTAAAAAAAAAGCGTCCTTTTAAGGACGCTTTTTTTTTGTGTTATTTTCCGAGTTCATGGAAAGCATCGATATACTGCGCTGCTATATCCATCCACTGAAAATGAGTTTTCATACGTTCCCTGGCTAGTTCTTGCTGCTGGGCTAATGTTTCTTTGCTTGGTCGCTGTTGCAGTTGTGCAGATAACTGGTCGCTTTGTAGCCACAATCCACCTAGTCCGCCAAGGACACTTCCGTTGAATGGATTACCATGCGCAAGAACAAAACAACCGCATCCTAGTGCTTCTAATAATGCAGGGTTCGTTCCCCCGGCGCTGTGGCCATGAATATAAAAGAGGCTGTGTTGTCTTAGTGCATTCAGTAGGGTTTTGTCATAGATGCTGCCCAGAAAATGAATATTTCTACAATGATCAAAGGCACCTTTTAGGGTTCGGCCATAACGTGTCGAATAATCGCCAATAGTTACCAATGTTTCACCACTGTCCTCAGCTGCAGATAAAATCTCATGGATGTGGTTGTCAGGCTGAACTCGGCCTATATGCAAGTGATATTCTTTGGAGGTTAGATCAAACGGTTCTAGTAATCTTCCTGTTTTGGGCTCAAATGAGACCACCTCTGTGCCGTAGGCTATGGTTTGAATTGGCTTTTTGAATTTCTTTAAATAACTAGCAATTTCAGGATTGTCAGCAACCAATAGTTTTGAACCTTTGACTGCGCGACGCTCTGACCACTTTAGGAATACAGAGAGAAGACCCTTGTACTTTGCTCTTTTATGCTCCAGTCCATCCATATTAGTGATGGTTTTATGCTTTGGCCATAAAAAAGACCAAATGCCCGAAGTGGTATACCCCAGCTGTAGAATGACATCATAGTTCTCTTTTCGAGCATGTAGAATACCTAGAAAATCATAGATGAATTGCCCTGCTAGGCCAAGAGTTTTTTCGGGGTTAAAAATATGGATGATCCGTACCCCATCTACAGTTGTCTGCTTGTCAGGATGGTCGGAAATGGCGTATACGGTTACCTGATGGCCCTCCTTTACCCATAAGGGGCAAACTTGAGCAGCCATCTCTTCAAAACCTCCATAGCGGTTAGGTATACCTCGTGATCCTAGAACTGCAATTTTCATTGGGTTAAAAGTAGGATTTTTCATCGTGCTTGCCGAACTTATTTAGCAACCCTTAACGATATCAACCATGAAGAATGCACTATTTTTTGACGATCAAGTACCTTGGTCACAGGAAAAGTTAATCAGCTTTGTACTCAATGGATCAAGTAAATATCAAAAGGTAGATGTTTTGGCAGCTCAATTGGCAAAGCATTTTATAGAAATAGATCAAATTGTTATGACCGATATAGTAGCTCTGACAAGCATCAAAGGAATCGGTCCTGTGAAAGCGAAACAAATCTTAGCTATGTTAGAGTTGCACAAAGCATGGAGTGCCCCTACTATACTGCCGCTAGCGGTGAAAAAGAGCCAAGATGCCTTGCCGTATTTTGAAGCCTTACGCTTTCTTCCTCATGAAGAGTTTCATGTCCTATACCTCAATAGAGCACATATCCCTTTGAGTTGTCAGTCCTTATTTAGAGGTGGGATTACAGGAACCGTAACCGATGTCAGAATAGTATTGAAGTGCGCCATAGAGTTTGGTGCTACAGCAATGATTGTCGCACACAATCATCCCTCAGGAGCCTTAAAACCAAGTGAAAATGACAAGAGAATGACAAAAAAATTAAATGAGGCATGTTTGACTCTAGATCTAAACCTGTTAGATCACCTTATTGTGGCTCGAAGTGGCTACTTTAGCTTTTCAGATCAAGGATTATTGTAGATGGGCGCAGTAGGCTATATAAGGAATTGGACAATATTTTTAAAGAAGTACGATCATTGGCGTTTTCTATTGGCGGAGGTCAATAAAATCGCCTATCTAAAGTCGTATCTAAGATATCAAAGTAGTCAAGATCGAAGTCAAGCGATGCACCATGCTGCGAAATGGCTCATTAAAAGTATGTCAACGGGTAATGATGCGGGGTCTAGTACGTTTTACTTCAATGCGTCTTGGACCAGTTCATATCCTGAAACAACGGGTTACATCATTCCGACCTTACTGAGGTATTCAAGTACTACGGATTCTGCATGGTCGGTTGAGGCAAAACAAGCAGCGGTTGCCGCAGGAAAATGGTTGCTGGATATTCAACATGCCAATGGTGGTTGGCCTGGTGGATATATTCATCAAGACAGGCCTTCCGTGGTCTTTAATAGTGGTCAAATTTTACGTGGATTGCATGCACTGCATCAAGTTGATCAATCCGAGGATTGGAAGGGTGCTGCGAAACGTTGTATTGACTGGATATGGGACCAGTTGGATGACCAAGGAAGATTCAGTACAAATGACTACATGAAGGAAATCAGGGTATATGGAACTTATGTAGTAGCCCCCATATTGGAGTGGGTTGATCTCTTTCCACTTGAGAATGAGTCGTGGAAAGAAAAGGCCTTACTTCATGCAAAATGGGTAATGTCTCAACAGAATGAGTTGGGCTGGTTTGCAAATTGTGACAACACCCTTCATAAAAATGATAAACCAATTATCCATACCATTGCTTATACTGTTGATGGTTTATGGAACATAGGGGTGAAACTCTCCAATGAAGATTGCAAAGAAGCCGCATTGGTTCCTGCCCGTGTCTTAGCGACAGAGTTTCTTTCTAGGGGAATACTCAGCGGTCGATATACCAAAAATTGGATCGGGAGTGAAAGCTTTATTCCTACTGGAGGTGCCCAACTGGCCATTCTTTGGGAAAGTATCTTTCAAATTACAGGAGAGCTCATTTGGGAAGAAGCATTTCTTAAAATGAATATTTTGCTCGTAGCCATTGCTAAGCGTGGCACTAGAGAGGATTCAGAAACGATAGGAGCCCTGCCAGGTAGTTTTCCGTTTTGGGGACGCTATGAAACTTTTGGTTTGCCTAACTGGGCAACGAAATACATGTTAGACAGTTTGTTAAATGAGCATGAAAAATATAGTTAGGTCATTACTTCCTCCTGGTTTACTGCAGTGGAATCGGTTAAGAAAGAAAAAAGCAAAGCGTAAGTCGTTAGAGACTCTGAAAGCTGCCGGTCAGACCTGGACTAGTGAATCCTTACATGCGTCCATAATGAATGCGGGAATTGACCCTTATAAAGATCTATTGGTCCATAGTTCACTGAGTGCGATAGGATATGTAGAGGGTGGTCCTCAGGGTGTTGTAGAGGCCTTGGTGGCATCATTGGACGCAAGCGCAACATTGCTGATGCCTACCAGCCCTGTGGATTCCCTTCAGGCAGAGCATGAATTGGCGTTGTTTGATCCGGAAAATACCCCGTCAAAAATGGGTGCAATCACAGAATATTTCAGATCTAACGTGGCAACCTATCGAAGCGCCCACCCCTTGGAGCCCGTTTCAGCAATGGGTCCTAAAGCCAAATTCTACACTAGCGCGCATCACACTGATGGGACCTCTTATGGAGCAAACAGTCCATGGGATAAACACATGGAACAAGGAGGGCAAATCCTTTATATAGGTACGACATTGATCAACTCGGGCACCAGTTTACATGCCATAGAAGATGCGATAGGTGATGCGGTATTCAAGTTTCCCATATACCTTGAAAACAGCCAGTTGTTTAAGGTCAAGTTATCTGCTTCACGTATCGTAGATTGTCTCACGAAAGTGCATAATCCAACCATGAGTAAACGTCGTTTGTGCGATGAACTTATTCCATTGTTAGAACGTAGCGGTGCCTTGAGAAGAGTTGTCATTGGGAATGCGCCATCCCTTTTGGTGGATGCGGCTAAAATGAAATCCATACTTTTGGAGGAGTACTCTCGTAATGGCGTAACCATGTATACTCCTGAAGGCTCATGAAAACAATTTTGATTACAGGTGCTGGTGGCGGCATTAGCAGGTCGATCATTCCATTGCTCTATAAGCGAGGTTATCGTCTTCTGCTCACTACAAAAAGTAGCACCAACTCCTTAATGTCTTTTTTATCGGAGGAGTCTATTGATGCTAAGGTATTCACGGCTGATTTGTGCGATCAGAAACAAGTGGATGCTTTATTTGATTGGGTGAATGATTTAGGTGGAGCAGATGTTCTTATAAATAACGCCGGAGTTGCGCATGCTGCTCCTTCCTGGAAATTAACAGCGGAACAAATGCACGAGCTGTTTGAAATCAACTTTTATGCAGCTGTTCGATGTACTCAAAAAGTGTTAGTCCATATGCGCGGTCAGAATTTTGGACGTGTAATTTGTGTGAGTTCTGTAGTGGCGCATAAACCTTCCTTTGGCACTAGTGGTTATGCGGCAAGTAAGAGTGCGCTTGAAGGATATATCAGGGGAGTTGCATTTGATACTGCTTCCAAAGGTATTACAGCAAATACGATTGCCTATGGGTACATGAATGCAGGAATGCTAAACGATGTCCCTCAAACCATGCTAGATGAAATTCTAACGACGATTCCTACTGGCGATTTTGGTGCTGCTGTTCAAATAGCCTCCTATGTTGAGCTGTTGATCAACAGCCCTTTTACTACGGGTCAAACCTTACATGTAAATGGCGGACAATGGATGCCATAATTTCCTTATATAGCACGCTAGATACGCCTAGATTTAGATGGGCGTCAAAGGTGCTTTTTACCTCTGCAATGCGGGTTAAGGTAATTCACTATTCTGATTTAGAAGCATTCTCTTCTGCAGAGGGAATAAAGGTTAATTATAGCCCAGCTCCGATCAAAAATTCTTGGCATATCTCGCCTCAAGGATTGCTCTGGGAGAAGGAACTTGTAGATCAGGAATTCTATTGTACAACATGGGGAAAGCTGCCTATCTTTTGTCAGCGATCTATAGGTGATTTGCCTTTTGACCCAATTGCAGCAACATTTTTCTTAGCATCTCGATACGAAGAATACTTGCCATTTATAGCGGATCAGCATGGCCGTTTTCCTGCGAGTGAAAGTTTTGCGAGCCATCATGGTTTCTTAGAACGCCCTTTAATTAACGAATGGGCGCTTAAGATTGGAAGGCTATGGATGGGTGCTCAATTTGAATTGAAACAGTATTACACCTACACCAGTTCTATAGATATAGACAACCTCTTTGCGTATAAAGGAAAGGGAGCTCTGCGTACCATTGGAGCCATAGCTGGAGATATTGCTCAACTGGACTTTAAGCGACTTAGAGCGAGGTTAACGGTGTTGTTTGGTGTCAAAAGAGATCCCTTTGATACTTTTAGAAAGCAACGAAATTGGAATAAAAAGCATCAAATCCCCATGCTTTACTTTATGCTCTTTGCAGAGTTTGGGAGAAATGACAGAAACGTAAGCCCCTATAGCACGGAAGCGGCAATCAAACTTCGTGAAATATCTGATTGGTCAGAAGTCGGGATTCACCCGAGCTATGCTTCGGACAGCAAAGAGCTCCATGTTTCTAAAGAGCTTAGTAGCCTTCAAGAGGTACTGAGACAACCTATCAAGCAGTCTAGACAGCATTATTTGAAAATGAGAATGCCACACACATTCAGGACTTTATTAGATCTTGGAATTACCCATGACCATAGCATGGGCTATGCTGAGGTAGCTGGGTTTAGAGCTAGCTTGGTGACACCATTTACGTTTTATGATTTAGAATTGGAGGCGGAATTACCACTGGTTATACATCCTTTTGTTTTCATGGATACGACCTATTACATGTATCAAAAAAAAGGTCCAAAAGAGTCGTTAGAGGAAATGAAAAATTGGCCAGAAAAGATCAAAGAAGTTGGTGGTGAATTAATCACGGTTTGGCACAACAGAACATTTGGTGAAATAGAACCGGAAACTCAGGGATGGGTTCATGTTTATAAAGAATTTATTGATGCAGCACAAGTTTAAGTATATAGCCCATCAAGACATAGACTTTGAGCGTTGGGATAGGTGCGTGTCCTCAGTCGAATGCCCACAGCCTTATGGATTTAGTTGGTATTTAAACTGGTTGTCAGACAGTTGGGACGCACTCGTATACGGTGATTATGATGTGGTTATGCCCGTTTTTCCACGCATTAAAAACAGATTTAAATTTTCGACTCGTCCATTTGGAACGCAGTCCACAGGACCATATTCCCGTATACCCTTGACATCGGAATGGTCAAGGTCTTTGATTGAGAGTGCCATGGATCATATGGTGTATGGAGAATTTTTCCTTAGTCCTGGGACTTTATTGTATGAAAATTGGAAGCCAAAAGAGTTTGCGAACTTGGTTATTGACGCTTCGCCGCCCTATGAAGAATTGATTCTGAAATACTCTACTCAAAATAAGAGAAGTATAAAGAAGGCCAATCAACTAAAGTTGGAATGGGCATCTTGGACCACTATTAAGGAGGCTGTGTCTCTATGGCAAACCACAACTCAGGAGAAAACGAGCATCTCTTCCGTGGAACTTGATCGTCTGACGAAACTTTTAGAATTTTGTAGCTATCAAAAAAGAGCACGCCTTTACGCTGTTCGAGATGAGTACAACCAACTTGCGGGCGCTCAATGCTGGATTGATTGGAAAGGAAGAACTACACTTTTATTGAATGCCACCAACGAGTGGGGCAAGGATAATGGTGTTAGTGCCTGGCTCATCGACCAGCATATACAGACGGTCGCTGGATCAAAACAGGTCATAGACTTCGAGGGAAGTAGCCTGCCGGGCCTGTCAAGATTCTATACAGGTTTTGGCGCTAAGAATGAACCTTTCTACATGCACATAGAGAACAGATTGCCATTCTGGGCGCGTCTGTTTAAACCTAATTCAACCTATTAATGAAATACAAACACCTCTTCTTCGATTGGGACCACACCTTGTGGGACTTTGAGAAAAATTCTGAAATGTCTTTGCGCAAGCTATTTATAGATTTAGGACTCGCAGATTTAGGGCTCCCTGAATTCAGTGATTTTTTCCGCAAGTACATCGTCATCAACGAATTGAAGTGGGATATGTACCGTAATGGCGAAATTGACAAACAAGGTCTTCGCGAAAGCAGGTTTAAAGAGACCTTTGAACACTTTGGTGTTTCCTCCCCGGAGATTGCATGGATATTAGAAACTCGGTATATTCAGGAAACCCCTTATCAAAACCACTTAATTGAAGATGCCCGTGAAGTACTGCACGTTTTAAAAGAGAAGGGTTATATTCTTCACATTATAACCAACGGTTTTCACGAGAGTCAGCAAATTAAATTTTCAGAAAGCGGTCTTGAACCACTTTTCGATGTATTACTGTGTAGCGATCAAGTAGGCGTAAATAAGCCTGATGCTAAGATTTTCAGAAAAGCACTTCAGATGGCCACAGCACAGCGCAAGGAAAGCCTTATGATAGGTGATAATCTTATTGCTGATTGTGTAGGAGCTCGGGAGCAGGGTATAGATCAAGTATACTTTAACCCACACAAAAATTCACATAGAGAAAAAGTAACATTTGAAATTTCACAACTTAAAGAGTTGCTAGATATTCTTTAAGTTGTACGTTATATTTAGGGCGAACAATAAATCATTAAATACAGACTAGATGCCAGTATTGCGTGCACTACCTGCTCACGAAGTGATGATGGGAAACATCCCTCTTAAGCAACCGATTCCAACTCAATCCATAGATCAAATAAGTCCTTTTTTATTGATTCATCACCATACCGCTGAGGTTGCGGAAGGTGCTGACAAGTGGAACACAGGTGTGGGTCCGCATCCTCATCGGGGCTTTTCACCGGTGACATTTATTTGGCAGGGCGGGGTGCATCATAGAGATAGCAGAGGCAACAATAGCGTGGTTGGTGCTGGTGGTGTTCAATGGATGGATGTAGGTTTAGGTATTGTTCATAGTGAACGACCACCTGCACAAATTTGCGAGTCAGGAGGCATCCAAGAGATCATACAAATTTGGATTAACCTTCCTAAATCACATAAAATGATGGAACCGGTATACCTTCCATTTCAAAAGGAAGAATTACCTGCAGTAGCCGACCATCCGGATTTAAGAATCACCTCTGGCAGTCCAATACCTGAAGGCCCAGAAGGCCCGCTTAGAGGTGCTTATGCCGTTGCTTCCATGCACGGTCATACAACTACAGAACCTTTAACTTTTGAAGTAAAGGATGGTGAAAATGGTTTATTCTACTTCCTGAGTGGAGGAGGCTCATTACAGGGATATGGGCTAGTAGAAGAACATATGCTCTATCACATGTCTAGTGGAATATACACCCTAAATCCATCTGAATCCAGCAAAATTCTGTTTGTAAGCGCTCTGCCTATTGAAGAAAAGGTGGAAAGTTATGGCCCGTTTGTCATGAATAATCAAACTGAGATTATGGAGGCGATGCGGGATTATCAAATGGGAAAGATGGGTGTTCTTGTTGAAAGAGATCTACCCTAGGGCAGCAAGTGCTTTGCATGTATCTTTGCAACCATGATTGAGAAGAAAAGGGACATAAGAGGACTGAGTCAAGAAGCCATTATTGAGTTCTTTGAAGCACATAATGAGCAGTCATTTCGTGCGAAACAAGTATATCAGTGGTTGTGGCAAAAAAGCGCCTCAAGTTTCGATGAAATGACCAACCTGAGTATATCTACTAGAGCTTTGTTGAATGCTAATTTCAACTTCAATTTGCTTGAGGTTGATCTTATGCAAAGGTCAAAAGACGGTACTATTAAAAATGCCGTTAAACTTCATGACGGTGCATTTGTAGAATCAGTACTGATCCCTACTGAAAAACGCATTACAGCCTGTGTAAGTTCACAAGTTGGGTGTTCACTTGACTGTACTTTCTGTGCTACGGCATCTTTAAAGCGCATGCGTAACCTTGGTCCAGATGAAATCTATGACCAAGTCGTTGTTATTCATAATCAAGGCAAGGAGTATTTTGGCCGCCCTCTAACTAATATTGTTTTCATGGGCATGGGAGAGCCGTTATTGAATTATAATAATGTGCTTGCCGCCATAGAGAAAATAACAGATCCTAAGGGTCTAGGTTTATCCCCTCGAAGAATCACCCTAAGTACTATTGGAGTTCCTAAGCTTATCAAGAGGATGGCGGATGATGGAGTCAAGTTCAATTTAGCCATATCTCTCCATAGTGCTATCGAGGAGAAACGTGCTAAACTTATGCCATTAGCGCATAAAAGTGCCACGTTAGTGGACCTCCGTGAAAGTTTGCAATACTGGTATGCGAAGACCGGTAGGGGGGTGACTTTTGAATATGTGATTTGGAAGGATCTCAACGACACTGAGCAAGATGTCAAAGCGCTCGCTAAGTTTTGTGGTGCCATACCTACTAAGGTGAATATCATTCAATACAACCCAATCGATAATGGCCCATATACCCAGGCTTCTCAGGAAGCGGTCAACATGTATAAGGAAACCCTTGAGAGCAAAGGGATCATAACTACGATTAGACATTCTAGGGGGCAAGACATTGATGCTGCTTGTGGACAATTAGCTAATAAGGTAGAGTAGTAATAGATATTTCGACTATTCAAAACTTTGTTAAGTTCTAAAAGTAGTTCACTTAATTTGCACAGATGACCGGGTAATCGACATTTTAATAGAAAATCATTCTATTATGTTGGTCAGATTACATACCACTCAACCCGTTTCACTATCTCACGTTGCGGTCACCCTAGAGGTTAACATCTCTAAGGGGATTCGGCTGCACCTACTTGGGAATACCCATTCCTCACTGAGAGAATCTAAGCAAAGAGTTTATACGGTCTTAAAGCGTAACAAGTGGCACTGGCCTGGGCAAAGAACAACATTGAATTTTTTACCACTGGACTTTCAGAAGATAGGAGGTCATTATGACTTACCGATTGCCATAGGTATTCTTTGTGCAAGTCAGCAATTGCCAGTGCACAGACTAAGCCAATACATCATCTTAGGACAATTAGAACTGGATGGAGGTATTTCGCCATCACAAGACATGTACAACGCTCTGGTCCTAGCTAAACAGACCAATAAGAAAGGTGTGGTAACGAATTTCTCCACGTCTACATATCATCATCTACGAAGACTATTTCCTGAAATGGAGCTCTGCCAGGTATCCACTCTTTATGAAGCAACAGCCTTCTTCGCCAACGGTACTCTTCCTTCAATTGTACCTCCTTCAACGGTAAATTCCGAAGATAAAAGTCTAATAAAAGGTTCTTGTTTTTCTGATGTTGCGGGACAACAACCACTGAAAAAAGCACTTGAAATTGCAGCTGCGGGAGGACATCATTTAATGATGATAGGACCTCCAGGTGTAGGAAAAACAATGCTGGCTTCTAGATTGGGTAGTATACTGCCACCAATCAATCCATTCCAAACACATCCCATACGAGCTATGTTTAGCTCAAATGAAGGGCATGAATGTATTGCAGCATTGTCCGGTATTAGACGCGTAGAGCTCATAGATCGAAATCTCACAAAAAGAGAATTGTTTGGCAGTATGAGTAATGAACAGATAAAGGCGTGGTTAACGGAGGAAGATGACTATCGAAAATCGGAATATCCTACAGGGCCACTCAGTAAAGAGGTTGGTGCGTTTTACAGATCATCTGGGGGAGTATTATTCCTTGATGAATTTTCAAGCTATCCAATAAAAGTCGTCGATCAATTACTTCAGCAAATGGACCACCATTTAGTACAAGTGATTTTCGCTATGAATCCTTGCCCATGTGGAAATTTTAACCATCCTCAAAAGGCTTGTAGATGCAGCGCCAGTGCTTTAAATAATTATCAGAAAAAGTTAACAGCTGCATGGAAAGATAGATTAGACATGACCATTTATACGCAGTATGAGCTCTGGACGGATGAGTTACAAGAAGCTTCGAGCAAGATAAAGTCAAGGGTAAAAAGAGCATGGAAAAGTCAAATGGAAAGGCAAGGAAGACAAAATGCACAACTGTCTACCGCGGCACTTGAAGGAGTATGTCTAATGGAAAAATCTAGTTGGAGGTATTTTTATAGGGAATGCACGGGTCAAAAGTTGAGTATTAGAGCACAGCAGAGTTTACTCGCATTGAGCAGAACTTTGGCTGATTTACAAGGGGATAAATCAGTGAATAATGGTCATATTAAGTCTGCTCTAGGTCTTAGGTTGAATGATCGCTCATCTATTAGTCCCCTTAAAGAAGGAAAAGAGACTAATTCTGAACAACCGATGAAGGTAAACCTAGGAAGTGGGATTGAATTTAATGTATGATGGGGCCGGTGGAATAGTAATTTATTTAGCGTCGCCAAATAGGATCTTTTGGATCTGGAGCGTTTTTAGTCCATTCTATGGGACCATTGCATCCTATTTCAATAACCATAGCACTTGGACTGCCAAAAACACCAAGCATGGAGCTTCGCCATGCTCTATACTCTTCCATATCTGTGGCGTAGCAACTTAGGGTCAGTAGCGTAATGTTGGTTTTGTCAACAATAATGATAGCGGGATCAACGTGGTCCACGGTACGATAATCTCGGCCAGGAGTGACTCGTTTGCCTCCAATAAATTCTTTGAACCAAAATTTCAAAGCATACATTAACTCCTGTTCGTCCTGGTAGGCAAAAGTGCTCAAGTCATATTTAGGGCGAATAAGATTACCTAAGTCGTTAAGTTCTTTTTCTTGTTGCCTGAGTTGATAATATTCATGATGTATGAATTGAGTCTCAAGAAGCACGCCGTAATCTGGCTCACTTCCATTGAGTTCTTTTACCTTGAATTTACCCTCTTGTTCAGATAAGAATAAGGCCGTACGTTGTTTTAGTTCTTCTGTTTGAGCATAGCCGCTCAAAGGGATAAAAAGAAGTAAGAGGAAAATGTTTTTCATAATTCTAAATCTGCTATTACAAATGTACTGCCCCCAATAAATATAAGGTCTTCCGTTGTGGCTTCCTTTTTCGCTGCTTTAAGAGCGCTATTTACATCCGTGAAAGATGAACTAGTGAGCCCTAATATATTCGCTTCTTTCGCTAAGTCCTCTCCATTTTTACACCTAGGACTGCTGCACGAAGTAAAGTAATAGGAAGAGGTCTTTGGTAAAAGGGATAGTATTGCATTGCTGTCTTTATCCTTAGCGGCCCCTAATATCCAATGAATCCTTCCGCGACTCTCTCTTTCTGCCTGCTCAACCAAATGCACAAACGCGTGGTAGTTATGTCCTGTATCACAAACTACTCTCGGGGAATGTCCGATTATCGACCATCGCCCAAAAAATCCAGTGAGTTCACTTACATGCTTAAAACCTTCACTCCATACCGATTGGAATTCAGGATGTAGTAAATTTAAAACGGCAGCGGCACCCTGAATGTTTAAGGACTGGTATCCTCCTGCTAAGTCGCTACTTCCATTAAATAACTTAGCCCAAAACAATGGTGCACCTATGCTATTTGCTGCGTTGATAAATGTTGGAGAGGTTTCGGGATCATCTTCTACAGTAACAACTGGAATTCCTAACTTCATAATGCCTGCCTTTTCGCGCGCAATCTCTGCTCTAGTGTTCCCCAGCCATTCCTTGTGATCAAGTCCAATATTAGTGATTAAGCAAATTTCAGGTGTGCAAATATTAGTAGCATCAAGACGACCGCCCATCCCCGTTTCTAGGACAATCCAATCAACCTTCTGTTCTTCAAACCAGCTCATAGCGAGCATAAGGGTTAATTCGAAAAAGCTATTTCCTTTTTGTTCAATTTCGCTTCTATGTTGCGATACCCATTGGGCCACAAATGATTCAGGAACCATCTTAGTCCCGATTTTCGCACGTTCTCTAAAGTTGAAAAGATGTGGAGAAGAGAAAACACCAACTTTGCAACCCATACTTTGCAGTCCTGCAGAAATAAGATGCGCGGAGGAGCCTTTTCCGTTTGTTCCAGCAATATGAATAGTAGGAATAGCATCGCTAGGTCTACCCAGATAATTCCAAAGAGCCTCAGGACCTTCTAAACCAATTTTGTAATTTTTACCTCCGCCATCTCTCTGGAAGTTTGGAACCGCCGCATAGAGCCAATTAACAGCTTCTATATAGGTCATTGTAGTTCGAATCGGTAAACGATGAAGCCAACTCTTCTCTGGTTGTTACTATCAGCACTCCATGTTGAGGCCTTTGCCGCTAGTCTCGCCTTATTGATCAAACAAGTGTTCGACCCAAAGTTTGACATTGCCAATCCATTAGGAATTTGATTGTTTGGTGCTAATTCAGCTTCAAATACTCTACCCATTGGGTCTACAGCTATTTTCACCACGACAACACCTTCATAATTACAACCTGTTTCTGGCTCAGGTAGAGAGATGGGCTTTCCTGACATATAATATTTACCATTGCCTCCAATTCCCCCGTTTCCGGTACGTCTTTGAGAATTCAAGTCTCCATTTGGATCTCCTTGATCACCACCACCAGTTGTTTCGCCTTCACCGGTTCCTGTGCCTTTGTTGTTCTTATTGAACATCCTGTCCAATTTGTCTTGCTGTGCTTGTTGTTCAATTTGTTCAGCTGTGGGCTGTGGGTCTGGATCAGGCTCTATTATAGGCTTCTCTTCAGGGGTGTCTTTTACAGGCTCCTTGGGTGTTTCCTCGACGGTTTTTTCTTTTGGTTTTTCGATAACAGGAGCATCTTCAGTATCCTGGGTGATGACTTCTTCTTGCGCCACAGGAGCGGCTACAGGGGTCTCAACTGGAGTGGGGGGAGGAGGAGTTACAGCGGCTGCTTGTGAATTATCTCCTTTACCCGTCTCTTCATAGCCGAAATTGATAGCTATACCTTCTTCAGGAGGTGGATCCTGATATTTCAGTCCTGTAAATGCAAACCACAGCAATAGAAGCACGTGGATAACTATGGTCCAAGTACGTGCCTTATTTCGGTTTGTATTTTCGTTAAACGTCATGTTATTTTGGGTCGGTTGCGATAATCATTTTTAGGTTGTTACGGTATCCTATATCCAAGACGCGTACGGTTTCGCCAGTGGGTACACTCTGGTCTACGCGCAAAACAACAACGGCTTCTTCATCGCTATTGAGCTTAGCAGCCTCATTAATAAGCATGCGCTCTACTTGGTCATAACTCACAATGGTGCCATTCACGTCAAACTGTAATGCGGCATTTACCGTAAGGGCAATATTCTTCTTTTTAACCGTTTGTGCACCGCTTTTGGGTAACACAATGTCCAATGCACTTGAGGTTACAAGTGTAGAGGCAAGAATAAAAAATATAAGGAGCAGGAACACCAGATCGGTCATTGACGACATGTTCACTTCTGCACTTACTTTACTTCTGGATCTAAGATTCATAGCTCAGTGTTATGCAGGTTCGTGTAGAAGGTCTAGGAAGTCCATTGCACTAGACTCAAGCTTATAGACTACCCTATCTACTCTAGTAACTAAAAAGTTGTAACCGAAGTAGGCAATAATACCCACCAAAAGACCTGCCACAGTTGTTGTCATGGCTGTATATATTCCCTCAGCCATCATATCAAGTTTGATTTGTCCTCCAGCATTTGCCATTTCTTTGAAGGTAATAATCATACCTATAACGGTACCTAAAAAACCAATCATAGGAGCTCCACCAGAAATCGTTGCGAGCATGGGTAGTCCTTTTTCAAGTCGAGTAACCTCTAGTTTACCTTGATTTTCTATGGCTTGTGTTATATCGCCAAGTGGCTTGCCTATTCGACTTATACCTTTTGCTATCATTCGGGCAACAGGAGTGCTTTCAGCTTTACATAGGGCGCCAGCGGCATCTAATTTGCCATCCATCACCATATCTTTAATATTATTCATGAAATTAGGATCGACCTTGTTCGCATTTCGCATGGCACCAAAGCGCTCTAAGAATATATAAACGGCGAAAATACTGAGTATCCCAAGGGTTACCATGATCAATATTCCACCAACGCCACCAGAAGTCATCAGCTCTAGAATGGTCATGGTTTTTTCAGTTGGTTCTTCAGTAAGAACGGCGTCTGTACCAGTTTGAATTTGAAAGAAAATTGCGCTCATTAGTTTCGTGTGATTTACTCAAATATCTATAAAAAGAAGGCCCCCGCTTCGCGAGGGCCTTTGAAATATCAACAAGTTCGAAATTCGTTAGAATAACATGTTTTGAAGGATATAAACTCCGGCTCCCGCTATGTAACCAACGAGCGCGAGTAGGGTTATATTCTTTACGTACCAACCAAATGGTATTTTTTCTAACCCCATCACGGCTACACCGGCTGCAGATCCTATGATAAGTGCTGAACCACCTGTTCCTGCACAATAGGCTAAGAATTGCCAGAAAGTACCGTCTTGCATGAATAATCCGGTTTCCGTCACTTCGTACATTCCCATTGCAGCAGCTACCAACGGTACATTGTCTACAATGGCGGACAGTAGTCCTATGATCAATCCCACAACATATACTCCGTTTTGGGAATCAGTTCCAATACTATGGTCTAATGCGTTGGCTAAATCTCCCAACTGCCCCATACTTTGTAAAGAAGCCACGGCTAATAAAATACCCAAGAAGAACAATACAGATGGGGTGTCTATTTTTTGAAGCACTCCTAGGGGACTCAAATGATGTCTAATCTCAGAAGGTTTTCGTCTGTGTAGAATGTCCGTAATGATCCATAAAACCCCCAAGGAAAGCATCATTCCCATGAAAGGAGGTAAGTGTGTTACTGTTTTGAATACAGGAACAAATATGAGCCCTGCAACACCAGCGAAAAATACAAAGTTTCTCTCAAAAGGAGTAGTGGGGTCTGTGTAATGTTCGGCACGCTCTGACTTTGTAGGTCGCTTTACATTTCCCTTAAGTCGGAACGAAAGAATGGCCAAAGGAGCAAGTAGGGTAGCAAGCGATGGCACGATCAAACTTTGTACGATCGCTCCTGCGGAAATTTGACCCTTAATCCAAAGCATGGTAGTCGTAACATCGCCAATAGGAGACCATGCTCCTCCTGCGTTTGCGGCAACTACAACCATACCGGCAAAGAACCAGCGTTGCTTTTTGTCTTCAATAAGTTTACGTAGCAAACTTACCATAACAATAGAGGTCGTCAAGTTGTCCAATGCAGCAGAAAAGAAGAAGCTTAAGATGCCGATGATCCACATCAACTTCACCTTGTTTGTGGTTTTTATCTTATCCGTAATTACAGCAAAGCCTTCATGTGCATCAACAAGTTCAACAATGGTCATTGCGCCTATAAGAAAGAATAATATAGACGATATCTCAGAAAGGTGATGAAGCAGTTGTCCCTCAACTTCGTGAATGTTGTTACTCGCTAAAACATAGAGTGTCCATGTAAGTACTCCGGTTATTAACGCTGCCGCCGCCTTGTCAATCTTGAGTTGGTGCTCGAAGGCAATAGCAGCGTAACCTAGGACAAACACTACAAGCATTAATGTGTAGATCATATTAAAAGTTTAAGTGCATTTGAATATGCGTTAAATGTTATGTGCGTTTTCTCATTACTTGAGCTGTATACATCAAACAAAGCTTTGCGAATGGTTTCGCTCACATCATCAAAAATAGAAACATCCTCGACCTTTGCATGATCCTCCATGAGGTATCCAAAAACCCGTGCCATCCCACAATTGGAAATAAAGTCTGGAATTACTGCACATTTTTGATCTGCTAATTCAGCTATTGGTCCATAGAATATTTCTTTATCTGCAAATGGAACATTTGCACCAGAAGAAATCACTTCTAAACCATGGTCCAGCATTTGATCCAGCTGAAAACTATTGACTAGCCTTGACGCCGCGGCTGGAATAAATACTTCCGCACCCATACTCCAAATAGCCTTGTTAGTGTCTTCAAAGCTCAACATACTTTCAGCGTTCAGGGCGTTACCGTCTTTCGCATTGAATAAATCTATAATCTCCTTAAAAGAAAATCCATTGGGTTTGATAAGCCCGCCGGCAATGTCAATAATCCCGACAATATTTGCGCCCATTTGACTCAAATAGTACGCAGCTCCGGAACCTACATTGCCCCATCCTTGAATGATCACACGTTTCCCTTTAACATCACCACCCCAAAGTTCATAGAAATGCTTGACGCTCATAGCTGTGCCATATCCTGTAATAAGGTCGCCGACTTTGAGGTTACCCGCAGCTGTTGGAGTATGGTCCTTTGAGTGAACGGCCAGACTTACTCCGTCTTGAAGTTGTTTTATTTTTCTAGCTTTCGCGAAGTCTCCCGGCTGGTAATGTCCATTTAGAACGCCTTCTTGAGGATGCAATATCCCTAATTCACTAGTGAAGGGTATAACTTCCGTTTTCTGGTCAACATTTAAGTCGCCACCAGTACCGTAGTAATTTTTCAGAAGCGGATAAATAGCTTTATACCATCTACGCAAGACACCATCTTTTCTGGGATCCTGGGGGTCGAAGTCAATTCCACTTTTTGCACCGCCTATAGCAGGTCCAGCAACGGTAAATTTGATTTCCATAGTTTTTGCTAAAGAAAGCACCTCTCCTTGAGTTAGTCCTTTTCTCATTCTTGTCCCCCCACCGGCAGCACCACCACGTAAACTATTGATGACGACCCATCCTTTAGCCTCTGTTTCCGTGTCGTGCCAGTGAAATACTATTTCAGCTGGACGCTCCTCAAAGGCGCGTAGTTGTTCTTTCATGTCTTCTTTTGTTCTAGGCTGTTAAAGGTAAGATCTAAGGGTTGAATATACACCCTGAACTGTGGTCAATTCTGCTTCCAGTTGTATGACCTAGGACATTATTTTCTCCACGCATTCGTTTATAGGCTAAAAGTGCAAAAATGATGGCTTCCTTAGCGTCAACCATGGTCTTATCCGGAATTACACATTGAACACCAGCGTAATCAAGTCGTTGAATTAGATATTTATTTAATGCTCCGCCACCGGTGACAAACACCCGCTTGTTATGAAGGACACTGTCTATTTGATGAACCATATGTTCCACGCATGTTGCTAAAGCGTCTTTAGGAGAAAGGATATCAAGATGTTTTATAAATTCAGACTCTACCCATTCCGATCCGAGACTTTTAGGCCCCGCTAATTCGTAGTATGCTAAACTATCTAATTCATCAAGAACCCAATGATTGATGGCACCTTCTCTGGCCCATTCACCATTATTATCATAGTCGGCGTTCAATTCTTGAGCGAATTGATTCAATACAATGTTGGCTGGACAAATGTCAAATGCAGCAGAGACACCATCCTTTAATAGTGGTTTTCCGAGGCTCACATTTACGAACCCTCCAATATTAAGTGCAGCCTCATATTCGCCGAAAAGCACCATGTCCCCAAAAGGAACTAACGGTGCACCTTGACCTCCTAGAAGAATATCTTGTATTCTGAAATTAGCGACTACAGGAATACCGGTCCTAGTAGAAATAAAAGGCATGCATCCGGCTTGATAGGTCCATTTGCGCTCAGGTTGGTGAAATATTGTTTGACCATGGGTTCCGATCAAATCTACATGATGAGGAGAATCTTGTGCCGTTGTTTTTATACACTCAATGCTCCATTCCGCAAAGGCAATATCCACGGCTGGAAGAAGATCAGGACTTGAAAACGCCTTTTTCACCAATTCTAACAGCTCCTTAGGATACTGGAAATGACGATATTCCAGAAGCTCCCACAGTACCTGATCTCCTTCTGAAAAGCGCACTAATGCGGCATCCATACCATCTAAAGAGGTACCGCTCATTAATCCTAAAACATTGCTAGTTCCATTGTACATTTGCATGACCAATTATAAACAGAATTTTCGATGAACTTCAACCTATCAGAAGAGCATTTAATGATTCGCGAAGCGGCTCGTGATTTTGCCCAAACAGAACTCCTACCTGGAGTGATTGAACGCGATGACAAACAACAATTTCCCCACGACCAAATCAAGAAACTTGGAGCGCTAGGCTTTATGGGTATGATGGTCAATCCAGCTTATGGTGGATCAGGCATGGACACCATGTCATATGTTCTTGCCATGGAAGAGCTTTCAAAAATTGATGCATCTGCATCCGTTGTTGTGAGTGTCAATAACAGCCTTGTATGTTGGGGCTTGGACACCTTTGGGAATGAAGCTCAAAAGACCAAGTATTTAACCAAATTAGCATCAGGTGAGCACATCGGTGCATTTTGTTTAAGTGAACCCGAAGCGGGTTCAGATGCGACTTCGCAGAGTACAACTGCCATTGATATGGGAGATCATTACCTGTTGAATGGAACGAAAAATTGGATTACAAACGGCGGTACTTGCGAAATCGCTCTTGTTATAGCTCAGACTAATAGAGAAAAAGGCCACAGAGGTATTAACGTGCTTATCGTTGAAAAAGGCATGGATGGCTTTATAGTCGGTAAAAAAGAAGATAAGCTTGGGATTCGTGGATCGGATACACACACCTTATTGTTTAATGATGTGAAGGTTCCCAAGGAAAACAGAATAGGCGAAGATGGATTTGGATTCAAATTCGCGATGAAAACCCTGAGTGGAGGTCGCATCGGCATCGCAGCACAGGCCCTTGGAATAGCACAGGGAGCATTGGATTTAGCGCTGGCGTATTCAAAACAGCGCACCACCTTTGGTAAGCCAATTCATGAACATCAAGCGATTGCCTTTAAATTGGCAGATATGGAGATGAAAGTAGAGCAAGCACGTATGTTAGTATATAAAGCTGCTTGGCTTAAGGATGAGGGTAAAAACTATGATAAGGAAAGTGCTATGGCAAAGCTTGGTGCTTCAGAAGCTGCCATGTGGGTAGCCACAGAAGCGGTTCAAGTGCATGGCGGATATGGTTTCGTAAAGGAGTACCATGTAGAACGCCTCATGCGTGATGCGAAAATCACTCAGATTTATGAAGGAACTTCAGAAATTCAGCGCATTGTCATCTCTCGTGATATGATCAAAAACAGTTAAATTTTAGAGATGGGGTAGGAGTCTTTCTAGAGCGATTCCCCTTGATCCTTTTAATAAAATTGAGGCGTCCTTTGGGGCGCCTTTTTTTTGCCAGAAATCGATCAGGTGCTTGGTGGTCTTAAACCTAAGTCCTTCAAAATCAGAGTCATAGAAATGTTCTCCAATTAGAATACAATTCTGGGCCATATCGAGACTAATCACTTCTCTAACAATTGCTTCATGCTCAACTTTAGAGGCTTCACCTAGCTCAAACATATCTCCTAAGATCATGAGTCCAGTTGGATGCCATTGGCCAAAATTTTGAATGGACAAACTCATGCTGGTTGGGTTTGCATTATAAGCATCCATTAAAACGTCATTGTACTCTGTTTTTCGCCATTCTACTCTATTCATAGAAGGAACATAGGCTTCTAAGGCTGTTTTAATATCCTTTAACGGCACTTCAAAGTGTAAGCCTAGTGTTGCGGCAGCTGCCAAGTTTGATTCGTTAAAGTGGCCACTGAGTTGACTTTTTATGGAGGTCGAGTTGCCTTTGGATTCGAGTTGAATTGACGCAAACTCATTGTCAGAAGTACTTTTCCACGTAACCCCTCCTTTCAAATGACCAAAACCGAAACGATTATGGTCTTTAGTCTTTTCTGATTGTAAGGAGTCGTCAAAGTTTACCATGACTTGCGTTTGATGCTCTAAGGCGAAGTCGTAAAGCTCAGATTTACCTTTGATAATCCCTTCGATGCCCCCAAAACCCTCCATATGAGCCTTTCCATAATTAGTGATATAACCAATGGTTGGTTGGGAGATGCTAGCAAGTAAGGCGATTTCCAGTTGGTGATTAGCTCCCATTTCTATAATGGCTACCTCAGTGTCTTTGGTCATGGACAGTATGGTCAATGGAACCCCCACGTGGTTATTTAAATTCCCGAAAGTTGCGTGCGTTTTATATTTCGTACTCAGTACGGCGTGCATTAACTCTTTATTAGTGGTTTTTCCATTGCTCCCGGTAAGGCCAAATACAGGAATATTTAAGTGATTTCGCCACGACTTCGCACAAGATTGAAGCGCTTCCAAAACGTCAGAAACGTAAATGATTCTGATGTCTTGATCCATAACTTCATCAACAACAGCATAACTAGCGCCTTGGGTAAGGGCTTTAATGGCAAAGTCATTGCCATTAAAATTCGTTCCTTTCAGAGCGAAAAAAACTGAACCTGGAATGATATTTCTAGTATCAGTGGTGACCACACCACACTCTAGAAATGCATCAAATGGAGTCATAGTTAATGAATAGATTCCTGTGAATTTAGGACATAAAAAAGCCCCGCGGAAGCGGGGCTTGATATTTTTTAAACTTACGTCATCAATTACATTTGGTAACGCTTGAAATTATGGCGTTTTACCTTTGATGGTGTTTTGGTTCTGTTGCTGCTTTGATTTTGAAATCCTACACGATCCATAGCACAACGGAAACCTATGTAGTCTTTACTTTGGTCTTCCTCTAGGTAACGTCTAGTACCTGGACTTAACCAGTAAGCTCTGTCTTTCCAACTTCCACCTTTGTATACGCGTGTGGTATTGCCTATCAAGGTTTTGTTACCATAGTCATACATAGGAGCTTCACCTTCAGTTGTGGGATTAGAGTAGCTTTTTGAACTTTCTGTATCTCCATCCAAGTAATCTCTATAATCTGACTTGCTATAGTTGCGTCTCGTTACTGTTTCTTCTACTGTTACATCACGCGTAGGAAGTTGACCTGGCAAGCGAACAATAACTGTGTCACCATTTCTGACCTCTTTTTGCGGATCTTGTAATACTTCAAGTGAACCTATGTCTTGGTAATTCTTATCGTAGTGTTTGAATTCGTTTCCACGGAAAGCACGGAAATCAGTGACGTCAGAAGATGTAACAGGACGATAGACATCCATTACCCATTCCGCAACGTTCCCAGCCATGTCATAAAGACCAAAGTCATTAGGTGGGTAAAAGCGCACTTGCATGGTAACATCAGCTTGGTCATTCAACCATCCTGAGGTTCCCATATTATCTCCTCTACCTCTTTTGTAGTTGGCAAGAATATCGCCTCTGTCCTGCTTGGAAGAATTGCGCGTTTCGTTTCCATTCCAAGTGTACTTGTTTTTATCAACAACACGGTTGTACATACGCTTTCCACCGTCAGCATAAGCGGCATATTCCCATTCCGCTTCAGTAGGTAAGCGATACTTTGGTAGAACTACTCCATCTTCTATGCGAGCTGGACGTCCTTCTTTACCGTAAATACTTGTAGGATTAAGATCTTTCAGACCTTTCTTGTTCTGCTGAACGTATTCACCTTGCTTATACAAGTACACTTCCGTATTAAAGTGGTCTGCATCCATTTGATCTGGCATTTCTCTCAAAATCCCTTTTTCTATAAGAATGGACTCATTTACGCGATCAGTTCTCCAAGAACAAAATCTTTGGGCTTGAAGCCAGTTCACACCTACTACTGGATAATAATTATAGGCAGGATGACGTAGGTAATTCTCTACGAAATTATCGTTGTAGGCCAATTTATCTCTCCATACTAAGGTATCAGGCAAGGCTGACTTATAGATTTCAGGATAGTAATCGTAGTCATATACTCGACGTAACCAGTACAGATATTCTCTGTAGTCTACGTTTGTAACTTCGTTTTCATCCATGTAGAATGAACTTACGGTAACGCGACGTGGAATATTATTCCAGTCTTTTACAGCATCTTCTTCTACTTGGCCCATCATAAAAGTACCGCCTTCTACGAAAACTAGACCTGGACCAGTTTCCTGACCTTTGTAGCTAAGGTTCGATTGGAACCCGCCATTTTTCTTATTGTTAATTGCCCAGCCGGTGGTATTAGATTCAGTACCGGCACAACTGGCTAACAAGGCCGCTGCAAATGTTGCAATCGAAAATTGAATGAACTTATTCATGAACTAACGTTATTTCGTAATTAGAATTTTGGACACTTAAGAGGCTTCAGCTTGCTTGATCGTGTTCTACAAGGAAACTTGTAACCAAGGCTTACTTCATGAGACCCCCCGAGCGTATTGGTCAAGTCACTTATGGTATAATCATAACTGTACCCGAACGTCCATGGTAAATCAGGTGGAGTAATTCCGAGGATGAAAATAACCGCATCAGGATTAAAAGAACCTTGACGCAATGCCAATCCACCAGCTAACGGACCTCTTGCAAAGCTCACTCCAGCTGTTAACTGAGAAGCGGAACCTTGTTGTTGGTAAACAACGTTAGGTACGATGTAAGATTGTAAACTGTTGTATAATCTTTTTCTGCCGATAGGAATGTTTGCTCCGGCATGTGCGGTCAACTTCAATGGAAGTCGGCTTTGGCTTAAGAAAGCCTCATTTGGTTCTGTTAAGTGGTGACCCACGACACCAATATACCAGCGGTCTGTAAACCCTAGCATTCCGAAACTAAGGTCCAGATGATTGTTAAAATTATTTCCAGGTGCTACTTCATTAGTAGGTAGAACAAATCCGTAAAACGGATCTATCATATCAGGGAAAGTGAACTGACCCCAATCTAAACTCCTTTGACGGAAAGTAGCTTGAAAGCCACTCAACAAGTTAAAGTTCCTGTTGACCTCAAGATGATAACTATAAATAGCACTAACCTCTGTGAGGTTTAGCGCTCCATTACCAGCATCGTCTTTAAGTGCCATGATGGCTACTCCACCATTCAACTTATCCACATATTGATCATATGAAGCAGAATAAGTTTGATAAACACCTAGTCCAGGGTATTGATTTCTATAGTTAGAGTGCACAGTAGGACATCTTTCCAGGCCTGCAAAGGCTGGATTTAGATAAATGGGGTTCGCGTAATACTGACTGAAATGAGCATCTTGTGCAACACCTAAAGTGCTGATAGTCAATCCAATCATTAGCGATAACGTGCGCTTTTTCAATGCATTCATTGATTTACATATGTTTTCAAGCAACAAGTATAAGAAAAAAAAGTACGATTGTTGCCTCAATTCTCGTTGTGTTTAAACGTTTATACATCGTGTATTGTTATCAAAGTAGTATAAATTTGTCGTCATGAAGAACTACGTTACGTTGTGCCTACTTCTACTTTCCTCTATCCTCCACGCACAAATGGATTGGGGGGCGGGCGAATACGCCCTCTATTCAACCTCGAAATCAGGGATGCATCAATTAACGGGTTCTGAATTGATGGCTAAGGGAATTCTAAACACTGGCGACTCACTTTCTAGGTTAGTGGTATGGAATCAAACGGATGGAGCACTTTCCAGTATTAATTCTACTACAGCGTCTTCAGTTTCTCTGGTCAACCTTAAAATAATTGATTCTGATGAGCTATTGGATGAGAACTCAAAGATTCTTTTTTATTTAAATACTCCTTTTGAAATCGAGTTACTGGACAGTACCTATTCGTATGAAACTCATCCTTATTCGGAACGGGAATACTTCATAGTAACTGCTACTGGGTCCAATTTGTATGACAATAAAATGTCATCATTTCTTTACCAAGGCCCGCCTGCAACGAGAGAAATTAATGAATCAGCGCAAATCTGGGTATACGATACCGCTGTTGTTAATTTAGTGAGCACTGGCAGAAGATGGTTTGGAGATTTGTATGACTTCACCACGTTAAAGACTTATACGCTGCCATTTATGCCCAAGACAGGCATTCCATTAGAAATAGAAGTTTCAGCTGTAGCTCGAGCATCTACGTCAAACACATCATTATCTATCGTTGGAGCTGGGTCCATTTTATTCCCTGCTGTGGGTACTTCATCAGTATCACATTATGTCACGGAAAAGACACTTAAATCCTCATTGCTCCAGACCAATGCAGCGTTACAGGTGAGTCTATCCTACGAAAAATCTGGTAACGCCAGTGCAGCGATGTGGCTTGATAAGATCATAGTTAATTATAGGACCAGTAATCAATACCAGTTCAGTTATCAAGCCCAAAAGCGATTTCAAAATTTCGCACGTGGCTCAGGTAGTGTATCCTCAATAAAGGTATCCTACTCAGACAACCAACCGCTTGTTTTTGAAATAACGAATAAAAAGGAAGTAACAGAAATATCTTCGATCAATTCAACTGGAGTGGTCTCTTGGGAGTCGTCAGAAGACGTCAATCGTGAATATGTTCTCTGTGCGATGGAAGACGCGTATTTGCCCAAATTTGAGCGCACTTCCGTATTAATTCAAATGCCATATTACAGCGGTATAGTGAACTTAATCATCGCACCGGATTCTCTAATGTCACAAGCGAATCGCTTGGCCAATATTCACGCTGGTTCAGGACTACAGACTAAGGCGATTAGCCTGGAGAATATTTACGCGTTAATAAACTGTGGCACTCCTGATATAGCTGCAATCCGAAGGTTCCTCTTTGAATTGAAATCAACATATGCTCAAGATTTGAGGTACTTAACCCTTTTTGGTGATGCCTCTTTCGATTACAAGGACAAGTTACCAAATAGGTCTAATCTTGTTCCAACTTTTGAAAGTTATAGCAGTTTTAGCTTGTATTCCTCGTATATAACTGATGATTATTTTGGCTATCTAGATGAAGGCGAGGGTATTAATTGGTTCTCCGAAAATCTTGACCTTGGTATTGGTAGAATTCCTGTTAAATCGATAACTGAAGCCACTCAAATGGTGGATAAAATTGATCGCTATCTGTTTGATCAAAACAGACTTGGCCCATGGAGAAGTAAAGCAATACTTGTTGCGGATGATGTGGATCACGCGTGGGAAAAGGAGTTTGCCGTGGTGCAAGATGCGTTGGCCAAAAGACTAGATACAACCCGTCCAGAATTAAGCTTAATCAAGATTTATGCTGACTCCTATCAGCAAGAAGCAAAGCCTGGCTCTCAACGATACCCAACAGCCAGAGAAAAATTGTTTAGAGAGGTGGATGAAGGGGCACTTTTAGTTTCCTATATCGGACATGGAGGTGAAGTGGGATGGGCGACTGAGCGTATTCTACAATTGGAAGATGTCCAGAATTGGACCAATTCCATCAACATGCCCGTGTTTACCACGATTACCTGCGAGTTCACTCGTTTTGATGATCCCAATCGTGTAAGCGCTGGAGAGCAATTATTGCTTAATCCATTAGGCGGTGCAATAGCACTGTTCTCTACAACTAGGAGTGTATTTGCAACGAACAGTACCTACGATATAAATAGGTTACTCAATCAACAAATGATGTCCCTGGAAAGTCCAAGATTGGGTGACGTAATAAGAACGACCAAGAACAACAACATTAGTGGAGATAAAATCAAGTTTTCTCTCATAGGAGATCCTGCATTACCTCTTGCTCGTCCCGAATTAGCGGTTGTAATGGACAGCGTCAATGGACAGCATTGGACGGAGTTTAACGACACGCTAAACGCATTGTCATGGGTCAATGTCCATGGACACATTTCTGGGACGGTGAGTCCTGGTCTGATCAATGATTTTAACGGAAATGTTTGGCTAAACTTTTATGATAAGTCACAACCTCAAACGACTAAAGTTAATGATGCTTCAGGCACTGCATTTAATTTCTCCACGCAAACGAATGCTATTTTCAGAGGAATTGCCTCTGTTAAGAACGGCTCATTTGAATTAACGTTTAGGATTCCTTTAGACATCAACTTAAGTGTTGGGTCACCAAAAGTATCTTCCTACGCATCCGATGCGAACCGAGATGCATGGGGGGGAGATGCAAGTCTACTTATTGGTGGAATATATGACGGCATAGTAACGGACAATGAAGGTCCAGAAGTAAGGCTATTTATCAACGATACGTTATTTGTAAGTGGATCGGTTTCAGGACCTAACCCCATTGCAATTGGCAAGCTTTCCGATGAAAGCGGCATTAATGCGGTTGGTCTTGGAATAGGCCATAACATTAACTTGATCCTAGACGGTGAGTCGATTAGCGCAAATGATTTTTATCTTAGTGACCTTGACGACTTCACCTCAGGAACTCTTGCGTACCCTTTTTATGACCTAACGGTCGGAGAGCATTTATTAGAGTTGAGGGCATGGGATGTATTGAATCAATGGGGATATGACAGCTTGTCCTTCGTTGTTTTAGACAATAACGAGCCAATTCTCAATCATCTATTAGCCTACCCCAATCCATTTACATCTGAAGTCCGTTTCCATCTGAATCACAACCAGCAGTCCAAAACTGGTATTCTAGGCCTTGATATCGTGAATAACCAAGGTCAAACCATGTGGAGCTGGAGTGAACAGTTGACCCTACAAGCATCGGAAACTTCCTTGCCTGTTTTTAAAATAAGCGACATTCCCTCGGGGAAACTTGCATCAGGATTTTATTATGCCAGAGCTACTTGGAAAAGAAATGAGGATGGAAAATCTACCTCAATACAAGAAAAGCTCATATTTATACGTTAAACTTGCGCTGTGACTAGCGAAACACCTATGAAAAAATTAACACTCCTTATTCTGACTGTAGTTTTTACACTACCAACAATGGCTCAGGATAATTTAAAATATAACGTCGTTACTACAGCGGTTCCTATTCTCTTAGTCTCGCCAGATTCGCGTGCTGGGGCTATGGGAGATGTAGGGGTTGCGACGACACCTGACGGTAATTCCAGTGCTTGGAACCCTGCTAAATTGGCTTTTCTAGAAAATAAAGAAGCGAGTATGGCATTGTCTTATACTCCTTGGATGTCACGATTAGTGCCTGATATTGACCTCGCTTACGTGAACTACACTAAAGCTTTAAGCGACCGTCAAGGAATATCAACTTCATTACGTTATTTTTCTTTAGGAGAAATCAACTTTACGGATGAAGGAGGAAATAGCTTGGGCACATTTAACCCATATGAGTTCTATTTAGACGTGGCCTATGCATTAAAGTTGAGTAACCATTGGAGCGCAGGAACTGCCCTAAGATGGATTTATTCAGACATTGCTCAAGGGCAGGTTGTTCAGGGGTTGCAGACTAAGCCAGGTCAAAGTGGCGCCGCGGATCTCGGCTTTTATTACCAGGGCGACTACGCGAATATAAAGAATGGCCGCCGCCAAGCATTTAGCGCAGGGATTGCAATGACAAACCTTGGTGCGAAGATTGCCTATTCAGAGAGTGGAAATTCTGATTTCCTCCCTACTAACCTTCGTCTAGGAGGTGGCTATCACTTGGAAATAGACGACTATAATAAGTTGTCGGTGTACCTAGACATCAACAGATTACTAGTGCCTACGCCTCCTGTTTTAGGGACTAATGGCGAAATAATAGCAGGTATAGATTCAGACGATATCACCCCACTTATGGGAGTTATTGAGAGTTTTAACACGGGCTCAAAACCTGGTGGTTTTTCGGAGTTACTTCAGGAAAATATTTACAATTTTGGAGCTGAATACATGTATAACGACTTCCTTTTTGCTAGAACGGGATTTTTAAATGAGCATAAATTAAAGGGTAATCGTCAATACATCACGCTAGGTTTCGGTTTGGTTTACAACGTGTTTACAATAGACATGGCCTATTTAATCCCCGCCAGTCCTACGACACGGTCTCCTTTGGAGAATACATTGAGATTCTCGATGAGATTTAATATCGACGGATTTCTTGCCCAATAGAACTTTTAGGCAACCTGATCGTTAGTCCAAAACTAAATCGTCCATCTTATTTTGCTAGGTGGTGTTTTACGTTATTTTTGTCGCACTAAATACATCTGACAAATGGCTAAAAAGCGCATTACCAAGGTCACTTACTTGAAGTGGTATGAAGACATGTTGTTCTGGAGAAAGTTCGAGGACATGTCTGCTGCACTTTACATTCAGCAAAAAATACGAGGATTTTTGCACTTGTATAATGGACAAGAGGCTATTCTAGCTGGTTCTGCTTATGCTATGGAGAAAGGAGATAAGATGATCACTGCTTATCGCAACCACGTTCAGCCTATTGCATTGGGCGAGGATCCACGCAGAATTATGGCAGAGCTCATGGGTAAAGTAACTGGTACCTCCAGGGGTAAAGGAGGCTCTATGCATATGTTTTCTCCGAAGCATGGTTTTTGGGGTGGTCACGGTATCGTTGGAGGTCAGATTCCTCTGGGTGCTGGTTTGGCTTTTGCAGATAAATACAACGGCAAAAATAATGTTACTCTCACTTACATGGGTGATGGTGCCATTCGTCAAGGAGCATGGCATGAAGCGGCTAATTTGGCGATGCTTTGGAAAATACCCGTAGTATTCATTGTAGAAAACAATGGATACGCCATGGGTACCTCAGTAGAACGCACTGCAAACCATACGAGTATTCATAAATTGGGAGAAGGTTATGATATGCCTAACCGAGCAGTAGACGGTATGGACCCGATAGCTGTATACGATGCTGTTCATGAAGCTATGGAGCGCGCTAGAAGCGGTGAAGGCCCAACGCTCTTAGAAATACGCACGTACAGGTTCAAAGGACATTCAATGTCTGATCCTCAGAAATATAGATCAAAACAAGAGGTAGCAGAATACCAGGCAAAAGATCCTATCACACTTTGTTTAAACAAAATCAAGGAGGAGAACTGGGCTACTCAAGACGAAATTGACGCAATAAACCAACGAGTAAAAGATTTAGTGAAAGAATGTGTTGATTTTGGTGAAAAGAGTGATTTTCCAGATCCATCAGAAGTTTACTTAGGCGTATATGCTCAAGAAGACTATCCATTTATCAAAGACTAAAAAGGAATCCATGGCTACAGTTATCAATATGCCGAGATTGTCCGACACCATGACTGAAGGTGTAGTGGCAAAATGGCACAAGCAAATAGGGGACAGCGTCAATGAAGGTGATTTACTCGCCGAAATTGAAACAGATAAAGCCACGATGGAATTCGAGGCATTCCCTGGTCAAGAAGGTAAACTTCTATATATAGGAACTCAAGAAGGTGAGGCAGCCTCAGTGGATACCGTTTTAGCCATTTTAGGCGAAGAAGGCGAAGACATTGAAGCGCTTAAATCAGGAAAGACTGAAGAAATAGTAGAGAAAACGGTAGTTGTTACAAGCCCAACTCCAACAGCTCCAGTGACATCAGCTCCATTAGCTTCTTCAAGTTCATCACCCGTTTTGGCAAATGATGACTCAATTAAAGCGTCTCCCTTGGCCAGGAAACTGGCATTTGAAAGAGGTGTGGATATTGCGATGGTACAAGGCTCTGGAGATCATGGAAGAGTTGTGAAACGCGATATTGACTCCTTCAACCCAGCATTCCATAGCTCTCCTCAACCAGGAATGGCAGCTCAACAGAGTTTCCCTGCTGGAGTAGAAAACTATACGGACACACCGGTAAGTCAAATGCGGAAGGTTATCGCCAAGCGTTTAAGTGAAAGTAAATTTTCGGCACCCCATTTTTATATCACGATGGATATCAATATGGATAATGCTATTGATGCGAGAAAGGCCATGAATGTTTCAGGTGAGGTGAAAATCAGCTTTAATGATTTAGTGGTTAAATCTTGTGCTTTAGCACTGAAGAAACACCCCGTAGTTAATTCTGCGTGGATGGGTGACTTTATACGTCAAAACGATCATGTCCATATAGGTGTTGCAGTTGCTGTCGAAGACGGCTTGCTAGTGCCAGTATTGCGTCATGCTGATCAAATGCCGTTATCTGCAATATCAGCACAAGTCAAAGACTTGGCAGGTAAGGCAAAGAACAAGAAATTACAGCCTTCAGACTGGGAGGGTAATACGTTTACTATCTCTAATCTTGGAATGTTTGGTGTCGAAGAGTTTACGGCTATCGTAAATCCTCCTGACGCTGGTATTTTAGCTGTTGGAGGCATAAAGCAAGTACCCGTCGTAAAAGATGGTGTAGTTGTTCCAGGTAACGTTATGAAGGTTACATTGAGTTGCGACCACAGAGTAATTGATGGCGCATCAGGCGCTGCTTTCCTACAATCTGTAAAAGGCTTCTTAGAGAATCCAGTAACAATGTTGGTATAAACTAATAATTTACTCACGATATTAGGCGGCCCAAACGATTAGTTTGGGCCGTTTTTTTATACATATACTATATGGCACACAATAAAGACTCAAAATTTGCATGGATTACCGGCGCTTCAAGAGGCATTGGTTTGGCTACTGCGGAGGAATTTTTATCTAACGGTTGGAATGTCGTTGTGTTGACCCGAAACATTGGGCCCTTGGGTGAACTTCAAACTATTTATCCTAGTCAATTGTCCTTGGTTACTTTTGATGTTACTGTTAGCGATTCGGCACTGCTTCCTGATTTCCCCGTGGACGTTCTTATTAATAATGCAGGTACCATTGTGAATAAGGCATTTCAGGACATCACGCAAAGCGAATTGGAGTATAGCTATCAAACAAATGTGTTTGGTCCATTCTTGCTTATTCAGGCATTAATGAAACGATTCACTGCTACAGCTCACATTATAAATATTAGCTCAATAGGTGGGGTGCAGGGCTCGGTCAAGTTTCCAGGACTAACCGCTTACAGCTCTTCGAAGGGATCACTTGCCATTTTGACCGAATGTTTGCAGTGCGAATTCCACGAAACCGAATGGTCTTTTAACTGCCTTGCGCTAGGTGCTGTTCAGACAGAAATGCTTGAAACCGCCTTTCCTGGGTATAAAGCAAAACTTACTTCTAAGGACTTGAGCCCTTACATTTTCAACTTTGCGACCACAGCGCATCAGGTTATGAGGGGTAAAGTGATTCCCGTTTCATTGTCAACACCTTGATTATCAATAGGGAGAAAGAAACTCAAAAAAAAAGAATGTACCACTCATTGAAATTGATAAAAAGCTAATTACATTTGCACCCGCTTTGAGAGAAGCACGCTCTTTTATTTGACGGCAAAAACAGGAGATAAAATTTAAAAGTTGTTTGTTGGAGTTACGTTTTTAGTACGTACATTTGCCGTCCCAATCGAGAGATAGGAAACAAAGAAAAGTTCTTTACATATTGGTTTAAGAAACAAGGAAAGTAAAAAACCTTGTCAATTATCTTGAGAGTTAATAGCTAGGAAACAAACAAAACATTACAATGGAGAGTTTGATCCTGG
>CAWURU010000005.1:0-72462 GCA_963925515.1 uncultured Flavobacteriales bacterium | reverse complement strand
CCTTCCATTAAGGAAAAGATGGAAATGCTCTATGAAAAAGTGTTGGATGATCTGCTGATAAACCAAGACAAGCTCACTAAAACAGAACGGGTCAAGCTCTTTGTAACCTTATCTAACTACATCTTTCCAAAAACAAAGTCTGTTCGGGATCAGTTTACGATCCAACAACTTAAAGAAATAGATAAGCAAGGATTTCTAGATAGAGATCCAGACCCTACCAAATAACACCTGCCTGTCGCATAAATAAATCGGCCAATGCGTCTTTGTTTTGATGTGTCCCTATATAAGTCAGAAAAGTACTCTCTTTAGAATGCCCTGTTATATTCATAAGCAGTGGCGTCTCAATCTTTCCATAATAATTAGAAGCAAAGGAACGCCGCATAATATGTGAGGTCACAAACTCATATTTCGGGGCACATACAATTTCCTTCCTTCTTGTCTTCGGGTTGTTCTTAAACCCACTCACCAAGCTATCTATTCCCGCCATCTTGCAAAGTGCTTTGATTTGCTTATTAAAGACCACTTGAGACACTTTATTTGGAAATTCACTCTCCAGTATGTCAATAACCAAAGGATCCGCTAAACCAACAGTTACCGCCTTCTTTGTTTTCTGTTGCAAGATATCTATATACAATCCCGTTGGTGCTTTTCTAAGATTATTTGGACTCAGGTTCAATAAATCTGACACCCGCTGCCCAATACTCAATCCGACTAAAAACCACCTGTAGCTATCTGTATATACTTCAGGAATATCCCGTAATTCCTTGAGTGATTTTATCTCTGCTGGGTTTAAAATATGTAGAATGCGATCTGAACTCTTTTGTTTAAAGGACTCTATGTAATTTGAATATGGATGTACTTCCAATCCGCTTTTTTCTGCATCACGAAGAATAACCTTTAATAATTTTAAGAGTTGACCGCAGTAATTATCACTGTACTGCTGGTCTATTTTAAGAAAATGGGTAAATGATTCAGCGGTATACTTATCTATACTACTTATGTACAATATTTCTGATTGAGCAAATTCAAAAGCCTTCACAACCCTATGAAGAGAATTATAAGTCCTAATGGTATTTTTTGCTAATCCTACTGTTCCATATCCTTGAACTCTTTTTGTGGCTGAATTCGAAATAAAATGTTCTAAATAATCTAAAAATAAAACGGAATCTTTTCTTTTTGAGATTGTATTAGGGGTATTGAATTTAGGTTTTGTATAAAAATTATTCTGCATATAGCTTATGTTAATTGTAATTATTTAACATAAATATAGCTTGGAAGTAAGTGGTATATAACAATATCTGACCTGAGAAATATCAAGTTAACAGGTATAATTATACGTTAATTATTGAAATTTAAAATCGTAAAACCCTGTAATACAGTGTTGTAGTAAGATTTATTTTTGAAAAGACTACGGACTGTAGTCGAAAACAACAAAAATAGTTTTAACTAGTGTTTTTTGAGAGTGGACACTACCTAATCATCCCCGCAGCAACAGTTTCATTCGTTGTTTCATCTACCAAGATTAAAGACCCGGTAACACGGTTTTGATTGTATTCGTCAGCGAAGATGGGTTTAGTTGAACGAATCTTTACGCGGGCGATGTCATTCATTTTGATGTCTTTGTCCTCTTCCAACCTGTGGAGTGTATTAACATCCATCTTGTATTGAATCTCCGTAATCATTGCACGGGCCTCTGTCGTAGTGTGTCTTAGGACATATTTTGCGCGTGGACGAGGTGGAGCGGCATTCAGCCAGCAAAGCATGACATCCAGATCTTGCTGTCCCTCTGGACGGTTTTCACTGCGCACTAACATGTCACCTCTACTGAGATCTATATCATCAGTTAAAGTTAGTGTCACTGACATGGGCGGGAATGCTTCTTCTAACTCCCCAGTAAGGGTGTGGATGCCAGAGATGGTGCTTTCCATTCCTGAGGGCAGCGCAACTACTTTATCTCCTTTTTTAAAGACTCCACCAGCTACGCGACCTGCATAGCCTCGGAAGTCGTGGTATTGGTCGTTATGAGGACGAATGACTGTTTGTACCGGGAAGCGACAATCACGCAAATTATGATCAGATGAGATGTGTACAGTTTCTAGGTTGTGCAAGAGTGTCCCTCCTTCATACCATCCCATATTCTCGCTACGTGTGACTACGTTGTCGCCATGGAGGGCTGACATAGGAATGAATCGTACATCCTGAACGTCCAGCTTAGCGGCGAAGTCCGTGTATTGCTTAACGACGCTGTCGTAGGCCTCTTGACTATGGTCCACCAGGTCCATTTTATTGATACACACAAAGACGTGTGGTATACGAAGTAGTGAGGCAATAAACGTATGACGTTTAGTCTGCTCTATCACCCCTTTACGAGCATCTACGAGGATGAGTGCAAGGTTAGCGGTAGAAGCACCAGTAACCATGTTACGGGTGTACTGAACGTGTCCTGGAGTATCTGCGATAATGAATTTACGCTTGGGTGTAGCGAAGTAGCGATAAGCGACATCTATGGTGATGCCTTGCTCACGCTCGTCTTTAAGTCCATCTGTAAAGAGACTAAGGTCCACGTGGTCTAGCCCTTTCTTTGCAGAGGCGTGTTCAATCTGTGCAACCTGGTCCTCAAAGATGCTTTTGCTGTCGTAGAGAAGTCTGCCTATTAACGTTGACTTTCCGTCGTCTACACTACCGGCAGTAGTAAAACGAAGGAGCTCCATATTGAGGTAGGAATTTGTATCGAAGTTGTTTTCCATGTTGTGTTGTAGTGCTTTAGTGGCTAGAAGTATCCCTGACGCTTGCGATCCTCCATGGCGCTTTCACTGCGCTTGTCGTCCTCGCGGTTGCCACGTTCTGTTTGACGCGATGACGCGACTTCTTGAACAATTTTTTCTAGGGTATTGGCCTCACTTTCCTGTCCGCCGGTAATAGTGATATCCCCTAGGGTACGGAAGCGGACCATCTTCATTTGTGGCTCGTCGCCGTCACTAAGGGTGATGAACTCACTCATAGGTAGCCATGAACCATGTCTCCAGATCACGTTGCGTTCTTTAGCAAAGTAGAGCTCAGGGATGGCAATTTTCTCTTGTAGGATGTATTGCCAAACGTCCATCTCTGTCCAGTTGGAGATTGGGAATACACGGAAGTTTTCGCCCATGCGTTTTTTACCATTGAACAGGTTCCAAAGTTCAGGACGCTGGTTTTTAGGATCCCATTGGCCAAAGTCATCACGGTGTGAGAAGAAGCGCTCTTTTGCACGGGCTTTTTCTTCGTCACGGCGTGCACCGCCCATACACGCATCAAAGTTATTACGCTCAATGGTATCTAGCAGGGTGGTGGTTTGGAGGGCATTTCTGGAAGCGTTGACCCCTGTTTCTTCTGCGACGGCACCTTCGTCTATACTTTCTTGTACAGATCCCACAACCAGTTGGACCCCAAGATCTTTGATCAATTGGTTTCTAAAGGCCATAGTCTCCGGGAAATTATGACCGGTATCTATATGTACGAAAGGGAATGGAATCTTCGCTGGGAAGAATGCCTTACGGGCTAAATGTGCCACGACAATGCTGTCTTTACCTCCCGAGAAAAGGATGGCAGGGTTATCAAATTGCGCATATACCTCTCTAATGACGTAAATGGCCTCTGCCTCGATCTCCTGTAAATGTGTTAGCGAATAGCTACTCATCTTCACCTGTTATTTTAGGTATTATATACGCAACGACCATCGCGGTCGCTTCTTCAATACTTATTGTATGGGTTGGCACGTCCAGCTCTGGATGCTCTGGTGCCTCAAATGGTGCACTGATCCCAGTAAAGTTAGAAATCTCACCTGCCCTTGCCTTGGCATACAGCCCCTTCACGTCGCGCTGCTCACAAACCTCTAATGGCGTGCTTACAAAGACCTCTGAAAAGTCATCACCAGCCACTTCGCGCACAAAGTCACGGTCTTTCTGGTACGGACTGACAAAAGCACTGAGTACGACCAGCCCCGCATCTTTCATCAAACCACTGACGTGGGCAATACGACGAATATTCTCTTCACGGCTTGCTGCGCTAAAATCTAGGTCTGCATTTAGTCCAGCTCTAACATTATCTCCGTCTAAGATATAGGTGGAAATTCCGCGTGAATGAAGCTCACGCTCTACAGCTGAAGCCACGGTGCTCTTGCCGCTGCCACTTAATCCTGTGAACCACAGTACATGTCCTTTATGGCCATGTAATAATTCACGATCCTTTAAAGAAACGGAATGCTGATGCGGTATGACATGTAGTTTTTCCACCACGTGAAAGGACTAAATTTTTTAGTTTGAGCTGCAAGTTATTATTTCTAAAAACCAAGGCCTAATCAGGAGACTATGAATTACAACAAAATCCAAAGTGCCACCGCACTATATACAACGAGCACTGGCAGGCCAAGCTTCAAGAAATCGCGGTTTGTATAGCCACCTGGGCCCATCACCATAAGATGCGTTTGATAACTAGCTGGGGTAAGGAAACTCGCACTTGCCGCGAAGGCTAATGTTAGAAAAACAGTTACAGAGTCTAACTGGTAATGCCCCATCATGGCTACGGCAATGGGGAAAGCAATAGCCACGGCGCTTACGTTCGTCATGAAATTTGTTAATACCAGTGTGATCGCAAATAGCAGCACCATCCCTAGTTTAGGGCTTTCTGGTAAAAGGAGCTGTTCTAAGAAATACTGCGCATGTCCTCCTTCCACTACAGCACTGCCAAAGGCAACAGATAGGATAAGTAAGGCATAGAGCTCAAGGTTAAAATCGCTCTTTAACTTTTCCGCATGAGAAACACCACAGAGTAAACCGCTTAATAAAACCAACCCAATAGTCAGCAGCAAAGTCCATTGCATGAAAAAGCCTAGAGCGACGATGATAGGAATACTATGCAAAAAATACTTTTCGCGGCCTAGTTTCTTTTTTGTTTCTCTAGCGTACTGGTTTATGGTAATTAGAGAGATTTCACTGTCGTTTTTCAGGGAGAAAGTGCTGCCTACAGAAAGAAGTAGTAAATCTCCCGCTTGCAAACTTATACTTCCAATCTTCCCCCTTAGAGATTGGCCTTCACGCTGCACACCTACGATCACAGCGTCATAGCGAGATCTAAAATCTGTCTGCTTGACCGCTTTACCTATAAGGTCTGAGTTATTAGGAACTATGACCTCTAAAATATCATTGCGTGCATCTACCTGAAACTTGGACTCTAAGGTGGTAAGCCCCTTTGGAAAGAGATCTAAAAGACTATTTATATGTTCAAGCGCACCGGTAAAAAACAGCGTGTCATTCGCTTGTAGTACTTCTTGAGGGGAAACAGGAGAAATAAATAAACCATCTCTATAAACCTCTGCTAAATACAAATCATTTAGGTTTCGAAGGCCAGCTTCCCTAACTGTAAGACCGGTCATGTTACCTTCAGCCAGTACAGATAATTCTGTGGTGTAACTTCTGAGCGGGCTAATGCTCTTATCCGTTGAATTCAAACGCTTTTTAAGCACTAGAGGAGCTAATAGCAACGTTGTCAAGAGAACCGCGGTGGTAACAGCGAGTCCAGGAAGTAAAAAACCCCAGAAGCTAAATCCAGTAATGCCGTTTTCAAGCATCATGCCGTTTAACACCAGGTTCGTAGAGGTGCCTATTAGGGTCATTGTTCCACCAGCTACTGCAGCGAAGGATAGTGGCATTAGAAATAGTGCAGGATTCCAGCCTCTAGTTTCTGCTTTAGCCTTAACACTAGGAATGAGTAATGCAACTACGGGGGTGTTATTTACAAAAGCACTTAAGGCTGCTGTAAATGCAGTAGTAAAGAGTAAAAAACCTCTAGGTGTATTACCCAATTTACTTAGAAATCTTCCGGGGTTAAGTTGTTTTTTAAGGACACTGGTCAATGAAATAAGTGCCATTACGGTGAGTATAGACGGGTTGCTCGCACTGGCATAGAGGTGTTTAATACCCATAAAACCCGCTATTACAAGGGCCAACACTACAACCCCAAAAACATGCATCGCCTTAAACCGTCCCCAGAGTAAGCCTAGGATGATGCAGAAAAAAGCCATTACGAAAACGTAATGGCTCAGTTCAGGGATATATGAGAATAGGTCTGTCAATCTAATTTGCGACATATTTGTTCCATAAAGATTTCACGGGGTTAAAAATACTACGTGAAAACGAGCGCCAAAAAATACGCAATTGTGCTGAACGGTGACGCACAAACAAGTGAATAAGTAAAACAACCCCTAGATTAATAAAAATCATAAGGTGACTGTCTAAAACAGGCGCAAGCGTTTTGTTGAGTAATACAATCAGTCCAACACAAGTCATAATGAATGTAGAGGCGCCAAAATGGCTAAAACCTTTGTCTAATAAAACATGGTGCATGTGCCGTCTATCCGCATTAAAAGGAGAAAGCCCCATGCTCAGTCTAAGAATAAAGACGCGTAAAGTGTCTGCGATGGGGTAAGCTAGAATAAGAATTCCCACAACAACGGGGTTAAGATTCAAGTTAGAAATGTGGCCGTTTCCACTGTTTAGAAATTCCATGACCATAGTGGCTAGAATAAACCCAAGGCCTAATGAACCTGCATCACCTAGGAAAATTTTCTTTTTACCAGAGAAATTGAACCCCATAAATATGATAAGGCCGATACCTATAAAAGCAAAGGTGAAAAAATGTTCAGTATCCCCCATTAGTGTGCTAAATAGATACATGCTTAGCAAAGAAGTTCCCGCAGCTAGGCCATCTACGCCGTCAATCAAGTTAACGGCGTTAATGAGATAAACTACCGTGATCACACTTAAAGAGATACCTAACCACGAAGGAATAACGCCCATCCCAAACAACCCATACAGATCATCCACATAATTTCCAGAGAAAATCACGTAATAGGTGGCTACGCCAAACTGAACGAAGAACTTAAATTTTGAGCTCAGGTCTAATCTATCATCCGCGGTGCCGAGAACGACAATGGACAACAGCCCAACCCAATACGGGAGGTTAGTCTGAACAAATTCAAATCTAGCAACGAAAAGGCTAAGGCCTAAAAGTAGATAAGGAATAAAAATTGAGATGCCTCCAACTCTAGGAACAATGGCGCTGTGTGAAGAGCGTTCATTGGGCTTGTCTACAAGACCAAAGCGGTAGCCAAAGTCTATAAGCAGCCTTGACAGTAGTAATACAACTGCCACAAAGGGAGGCACTAAGGGATAAAGTGCTGAGCTCATGGTTAGTAAAGGTTATTAGTTTGGAATTACAAGATAAGTAATTATACTTAGAATAGGGTCAAAGGCGACACATATTGGCCCCTGAACCAGATTGAGTCAATCTGACCTATTGTATCCAAGACCTTATTTTAGCTGTCCTTCTCCTTGTCCCAGATGTACCATGGTCGGATTCAGATTAGTCATTTTAGATAGACTTGAAGGGGAGTGTTATCAGGGAATTAAATACCTTTACCAACTAAGAAGTAAAGATCAGGAGAGCGTCTTTTTCTGATTTAGTAGTAGTTAAAAAACAATGGAAAATAGGTTTACTGAAATAGCAGAGATCCTCTCTGAGCAAAAGCTAACTGTTGTAAGCTCAGATTTCACTAGACCATGGGGGGGCTTCTTCGTGATTGATGAAAATCAAGCTCAAGAGTTTGCAAACCTATATTTTGATGGTCTTGACGTTAGTGGCCTCAGGGTCTCTGGGAAACTCAGTCCTAAAATATTACTAGTTAAACCTGAGGCAAGGCTTTCCTGGCAGTACCACCATAGACGCAAGGAAACTTGGCGCGTTGTGAATGGTCCCGTGGGAATCGCTCGTAGCCTGACTGATGAGCAAGGCCCTGTTAAAATATTTGAGACAGGTAATAAAGTTGTCATGGAAAAGGGAGAGCGTCATCGCCTAATAGGCCTTAAGAACTGGGGTGTAGTTGCCGAGTTTTGGCAACATACGGATCTAAACCACCCGTCAGACGAAGAGGACATTATTAGAGTTCAAGACGACTATAAGAGAGCGTAGGCAACTGTTGCTTTGAATCCTTAGGAGTATTCCCAAGAATCACAACCGCTTGTCACTACAATCCTTGGGCAAGACACCCTTTAAATCATAAATGACTCGGTCCTCAGAGGTGAGAATAGACAGCGTTTTGAACGTGTCATGCGCTACCGCGATAACAATCACTTTATAGGAATCAAAGTCTGGTTTTTCAACGGCAGACTGCTGGTAAATATCAAACAGCGCAGTTTTATCAGCCCATGGATCATAGAGGTCTACGGCTAAGCCAAATTCTTGCAGTTCACGGTAAACATCAACCACACGGCTGTTTCTAACATCAGGACAATTCTCCTTGAAGGTCACACCCATCAGTAATGCCTTAGTTCCCGGGACGGCAATCCCCTTTGTATGCATCAGTTTGATGACGGATCCAGCGACATGGAGGCCCATGCTTTCATTCACACGTCTTCCGGAGAGGATGACTTCTGGGTCATATCCCAAGGACTGTGCTTTGTGTGCCAAATAATACGGATCTACCCCTATACAGTGACCACCAACGAGTCCCGGTGTAAAGGGTAAGAAGTTCCATTTGGTCCCGGCAGCTTCCAGTACTTCTTGGGTATCAATCCCGATTCTATCAAAAATAAGGGCAAGTTCATTCACGAAACTGATGTTCACATCGCGCTGCGCATTCTCGATCGCCTTAGAAGCTTCTGCGACCTTAATGCTGCTGGCCAGATGGGTGCCTGCAGTAATGATAGAAGCGTATAGGGCGTCAACATGCTGTGCTGCCTTAGCCGTAGATCCGCTGGTTACTTTTTTGATGGTAGTGAGGGTGCGGATTTTATCTCCTGGATTGATACGCTCAGGACTGTATCCTACCGTAAAATCTAGGTTGAACCTTAAGCCACTGTGCTTTTCTAATACGGGAACACACTCTTCTTCCGTGCACCCAGGATAGGTGGTGCTCTCGTAGATGACCAGATCACCGGGCTCCAAAAAGGACCCTATGGTAGCACTTGCCGCTAGTAGGTTGCTTAGATCAGGTCTTTTTTGCGCATCTACATCTGTAGGAACGGTTACGATATAAGTATTGATGTCCTTTAGTATGTCAGGATCTGCACTGAGTACAAGGCCGTTTTTCAGGGCGCTTTGTAGCTCAGAAGGGTCAGTTTCGTGGGTGGCGTCTATGCCGGAAACTAATAGGTCCACTTTATGGGTATTCACATCAAAGCCTACCACATCATACCGGTGGTTAAACGCAAGGGTCAGCGGCAAGCCTACGTAGCCTAAACCTATGATGGCAATGCGCGGCTGTTGTGAAAATGAATAGGTTTCCATAGGATCAAAAGTAGGGTTTTTGTGGGTGTAAGGACAGTGGGTTGTTGTCTTGATTTTTAATATGTAATTTCATGTTCAAACAAAACACAAGCAAAATGAAAAAGAGCATTTATTTTTTAGCAGGAGCGGCAGGGCTTATTTTTACAGCATGTCAGCCTGCAGTGGATGATTCTGCGCAGTTGGCCTTTGCGGCAAATTCTGAAACGGCAATGACCTTTATTAGTGGGTTTGAAGCAGAATCTATTGATTACGCAAGTCTGTATGCAGAAGACTTTTATATGTATAGCACCAGCTTTAATGCAACAAAGGATACGTTGTCGTTGGATGATGTGATTGCTTCAGATGCGGCAAACTGGGCTGGATATGATTTCGAATTGGTCACAGATCTTGTACTTCTTCCAGGAGTGAATGGAGATTCTGGTGAGCCTAATGGTTCTGTCCGTTACTACGGTACATGGAGAATCACAAAGCCAGCGACAGATTCTACGGAAGCAAGAACGGCAGACTGTAAATTATATGAGTCGTTTGATTTCAATGCAGAAGGAAAAATATCTGTACAAATGGTGTACGGAGATTTCGGAAGTACTTGGGGGTCTTTAGAAGACTAGAATCCAGGTTTAAATTTTTATCAAAACGCCTCGTCCACCGGACGGGGCGTTTTTTTTGTGAATGTTCTTTGGTGGATTTGAGATGAGTATATTTTTTAAAATCAGAACATTATGAAACAATGACTTACCTAATTTCTATTAATTTTATATATTCGGTAACGTGACAAAAGTCACGATAATGTATAATTAAAGAATCAAACCATGAAAAAATTAGCCATTGTATTAGCACTTATCCCTCTACTGGGATGGAGTCAAGTAAAATCTGGAGTGAGCTATTCGCAGCATCCAGCCTATGATGTAGTCACTGCGATGCACCAAGCATGGGAATCAGGTACAGAGGCAGAACTCAGAGCTATATACGCTGAGGATGCAAAAATATGGGATCCAGGAGCTGAGGAAGCTATTGGCATTGATAGAGAAGCTAAAGGAATGAACTGGTGGCACGAGAATTTTTCGGACATCACTATAACTACGATGAAAGGGGCTACTCCTGATATCATCAAGTACAAGGACGACAAAGAAGGTGTTTGGGCGATGGAGTGGATGGTATTCTCTGCCGTGAATAAAACCAGCGGAGATACGGTTAGCACAAAGCTTCATTCTATGCATTATGTGACGAACGAGGGAAAAATAAATATGACCGCTAACTACTGGGATCGTGAGACTTTTGGTGCGCAAATTCAAGCGTCGCGTGGAATGCATAGAAATGGCCGTGTTTATGATGAACACCCAATCATCAATACATTGAATGAGATGGTGGCACACTTTGAGGCTGGCGATATAACGGAATTGGCTACATACTTCACTGATGATGCAGAGTTTTACCGCTTAGGTGTGGAAGGAAACCTGAACCTTAAAGAGCGCACTGCAACATGGCACCAGGCCGTTGCAACAAACAGCGTACGTGATCTAGAACAGTCAGGATACCCTGATGCTATTTATTACTCAAGAGGCGAAGGCCAGTGGGTAGTTCAATCATGGTGGTGGGCGAACAACACTAATGCAGAAACGGGAGAAGTTACTCGCGAATATCTCCATATGAGCCATGACTTCAATGATGAAGGAAAGGTTACGAGAGAAGTTATTTATATGGCTAATTAAAAGACAACATAACATGAAAAAATATATATTTCTAGCAGCTGCAGCTATGACTGCTGTGGGCTGCACACAGGCTTCGCTCTCGGAAGATGCAGTAAGCGAATTTGCAATCTCTCAAATTGAGAATCAGGTGGGTTATGAAGAGGCTGTTGCAGGCTTTTATAATGGAGCCGCCTCTGACCTTAAAGTTTGGCCAAACCTGGTATGGAGAAATGAACCGCGTGATTTCGTTGTAGACGAAAATGACGATGGGAGTTTATTTTACGAGGACTCTATTAAGGTGACACTGCATGACGTATATCTTATGGGAGGACATGCCAACGTTATGGGAACCATACAGTGGTATATCGCTGGGGTGAATACTACCTATAGAAACTTTTCTGGGATTGTAACAGAAGAGGACGGCCAACTAAAATGGAGCCGCTTCGTAGCAGTTGATAACCAGAACTTATCTAAAGGTTTCCTTTGGCCTTCCACGGAGATGGAAGGAGCAATGGACGCTTACAAAGAGATGAGAAATGCAATGATGAATTTAGAATTTGAGCGTGCTAAAACAATCTCAGATTCACTTGTTGATGCGGATCCAAACTGGGCAACGGCGCACTTAGGACAGCTTCAGTACCATTGGGCTAAAAGAGATGTAGAAAGTTTAAACGCTACTCGTGCTATTGCTGAATCTAAACTGGAAGGAGCAAGCCGTGCAGAAGCTCATTTCATAAGGTCATACACCACTGATCGTGAAGCTGGTGATCATCATTTAGAGCAGGCACTAATTTTTGCTCCAGCGGATCCAATGGTTCGCGTATGGTATGCTTGGGGACAAGAAGATCCTGAACGTGCTATTGACATCATGAAAATAGCGTGGGACAGATTGCCAGAGCAGGGCGGCGTAAATAATATGATGGGTTATAAGTACATGGCTGCTGGCCAAATGGAAAAAGCGAAGCAACACTTCGAAATTTTCGCACGCGCTCATGCAGATGTGCCAAACGCCTATGATTCTTATGGTGAGTATTATTTAGCTGCAGGCGACACCGCCATGGCGAAGGAGATGTATATGAAAGCGTATGAATTGAATAATAATTGGACCGCTTCTAAAGAAAGAGCAGAGGCCCTTTAAAGACAACTTAAAAAGGCCGGTATTCCTAATGGTGTATCGGCCTTTTTTCTAACTATTTAAAAATAAAGTCATGAAAAAAATACTAGCGATTACCGCTTTAAGCGCATTAGCCGTAGGGTGTATGCCAGCAGAAAATGAGACTTCAGAGGTGCAAGCCATGTATGAAGCAAACTGTGCTACAGTAACCACTGCTTTGGAGAACTTCCAAAATGAAGCAGGGGATTACTCCGTTTACAACCAAGAGAGCTTTTGGATGAGACCTACACGTTTTAATCCAACAGAAGGGGATTCTATTTCTCTTGATGAGTTGAAGGAAAACCAAATGAACGGATGGGCAATGATGGACTATGAGTTAGTCTCAGATCTTAAATTCTTATCTGGAGTGGACCCAGCCACAAACATGATGGACGGTTCAGTACGTTACTATGGCGTATGGAAAGTCACTAGAACAGCAACAGATTCTATAGAGGCCAAGTCCTTTACGGTTCCTGTATACTCTTCTTTTGATTTTGATGAGGAAGGTAAAATATTGTTCCAACAGAACTATGGCGATTTTACCGCAGCATTTAATTCATTGAACTAATCAATCACTATTGAATTCGCGAATGGTAGATAATTTTGGAGAGTATAACACTCAACATTAGAATATCATCAGATTGATTTACAGCCCTGTCAACGAAAGTTGGCGGGGCTTTTTAATAAAGCGGAAAGGGGCCTTTCTATTTCTGCAACCCCAAACTCAAAATCCAAGCTCTATTCCCTCTTTTATTCACCCCGGATTTGCGCTGCTCGGCTTGATCTCTGGAATTACTTACGGAATGAACAACGTAGAATTTATCATTGTGCCTAGCAATAAAAGACTCTGGCGCCCAGCCTGTAATACCTTCAAGGAATGCCTCTGCGTTTTCCTGATCCATAAACCCACCTACGATCAAGCTAAACCCTTTTGTAGAGCCTGGTGCCGGGGAGTCATCTGTGACCCACTTTGTGTTCGCTTTTTTTGCAGCTACTGTTGTATTATCTTCTGCCTCTATCACTTCTGCTTCAGTTGATGAGTCAGACTCTTCCCCGAGTGTTTCTGTGCTTGCTAAAGTACTGTCTGAAGTGGCGGTATCTGTTAGTTCAATAGCAACAGCTTCCAATATAGGTTCTGGCGCGGGGATGGTGTAGAATATAAAATTAGCAGCCTCTCCTTTGCGTTTGCTTTGAGAGATCATTACGGTGCTATCATCTATAACTACTAAGTTAAAATCATCACCTCGTCCGTTAAGATTCATTTCCACACCAGCAGTGTCCCCTAAAGTCCAGGTGAACAGCTGGAGGCCATAGTTTTTGGTTGCTCTAGAATAGGCTAAGATGTTATTGTTGAGAACGGAAGGGAAGACTTCGTCAGCGGCCGAATTTGCATAGGCAACTGGCATAGGCTCGCTCCATGCACCATCAAAAGCGAATGAGGTTTCGTATAAGTCGTAATCACCACCTTTTCCCTGATCAGCGGCAAAGAACAGGGTATAGCTTTCCTCATCAAAGTAGGGGTGTAGGTAGTTGACGCCTTCTTGCACAAAAGATAATTCTCGGCTTGGCTCACCACTAAAAGAGAAGAAGCTCAGCGTCATGCCTAGGTCTCCCTTCTTATTGGGTTTCTGCCTGCTGTGGTTTACAATGATCCCTGAGCTGTCTGGCAGCAGTGCAGCGGGTCCCACGTGATACTTCAGTGCCTGTATAGCGTCATTTCCTTTATAAGAAGTGACGCTTCTGTCTTTGAGAGACATGAGGTACAGCTTAGTAAATGGCTTATTGGTGATGGGATCCTTTTGTGTAAAAGCATTCGCATCCCTGTTAGAGCTGAACAGCACATGCGACGCCCCATAGGGCACAGCGCCATAATCATCTGCGGTAGGAACACCTACAATAAAGGTGCTTAGGGAATCTGGCGTGGCCAATTCTTCTAATATAGGTTGAGCCATCAAAGGAAGCGACACCACTACTGAGCAAACGAGGCTCCATGTTTTATCTAATCTCAAGCGCATCATAAGAAATATCTTGGTGACGTTAACGATGTTACTTTCTGCATCACATTAAAGGCGACTCCCACAACATGACTGGTTCTAGTCACATAAACCAGTTCTGTCAATGGGAAGTTATACTGGTAAAATAGGTGCCAGTCATCCGTAGGCTTCACCCGGAATAACATGCCCATTTCATCTGCCGGGCTATAATGAAGACCCACTCCCCAGGTGTTGCTCCGCTCTACATAGGCATGCATATTCAGATCCGCGGGGGAATTACTGGTACCTGTCATAAGGAAGCTTGAAGTAAGCGCCCAATCCTTAGTAACATCCATGCGGTGCCCTCCAAAAACGTGAAGGACTTGGGCCGTATAATTATTTTGATAGATCTCCGCCCTGTTCAGGTTCTTGAAACTCACCCCAGCATAAAAATTCTTGGTATTCAGTGTAGTACCCACGTCTACATTAGCCATCATAGGCCCTTGAACGGAGTAAATATTTGGATCTACCAGATCAAAGTAAAACTCATTGTTAAAGTCCACGGTGGAGCGCCCCAGGGAAACGCGCAATCCTGTGCTTAGCGTTGCCTCTTCAGAAATTGGCAAGTGGTAGGCCGCACTCAATCCCATATAAGAGGTGGTGGCGGGACCTACCGCATCTGTAACCAGTGTCATGTTAAGACCCAAGCCATTTAGCGACCGGTAATCTGCACTAATAATACCTGTTCTAGGCGCTCCCTTTATTCCAACCCACTGAGCATCTACAAGGCTCACCACATTCTGCTGCTGCATTCCTGCATTAGCCGGTGAGATAGAAACAGGGGTGAATAGATAGTTGTCTAATGACGGGTGCTGCTGTCCATAAACGGTTAATGAGCTCAATCCTATAACAAGAGCAACAGCTAATGTCAGGTGGTTCTTTATATTTCGTGTCATAAATATCTTCATGGCGTTATCTGTTTAGGTAGATGTATCCATTAATAACTTCATCTAATCCTCCGCCTACTCTTAAATAGTAGAAGTAGGTTCCGGTAGGCAATGTTTGCGTCGCGTTGTTTAAGAAGGTCTGTACATTAGAATTTCCGTTGAAGTCATTCGCGTAATTATCAGATTCCCACACCAGTATTCCATGCCTATTGAAAATCTTCGCAATACTTCCTGGGTAAAGCGCTATCCGTTCAACCACCCAGAAATCATTATTACCATCACCATCAGGTGTCAACACTGTAGCAGCCTTGGGAGTACACTTATCAGCATCTAAGAAATCTGGGGTACCATCTCCATCACAGTCATCAAAACCAGTTCCGTCATTATTGGAATCAAACTCTAATGCATCCGCAATACCATCACCATCACTGTCTGTATCCTGCTGGTTAGGAATACCATCACCATCAGTATCCATCATTCCACCACCTGCTCCAGGGATTCCCCCTTCATCAATGTTTAGAATGCCATCACAATCTTCATCCAAGGCAAAAACTACGTTAGTATCAGAAGCAATAACACCATTGTTATCCACGACAACAACATAATAGGTGCCGGAGGTTAGTCCGATGATGGTATCTGTAGTTTCTGTATTAGACCAACTCACGATGTAAGGCCCTGCACCTCCTGTGTAGGCAGCATAGATGGCGCCATCCAACCCGTTAGGGCAAATGTTGTCACTCAGTACCGTTGTGCTGACCCCGAAGTAATCTGGTTCAATCAAGACCACGGTATCTAAAGCCATACAGCCGTTACTGTCCGTGACCATCACAAAGTAGGTGCCTTCAAACAATCCTGTTAAGTCTTCCGTAGTAGCATAACCGTTATTCCAGTCATATACGTAAGGGGAAACTCCACCAGCCACGGTGGCGTCAATAGTTCCATCATTACCACCTTCAACGCTGATGCCATAACCACTGTAATCAGAGGCTAGCGTACTTACCGTAAAAGGTGGCGGCTCATTGACGGAGAAGTTTGCTTGAAAAGTACAGCCGTTCGTATCACTGACCGTATAGCTATAGCTGCCTGCGGAAAGCCCTGTGATACCTACGGTCGTATCTATGCTCGTCCATGAATAACTGTAGGGTAAACTACCTCCAGAAGCACTAATGGTTGCGGCACCGGAAGATTCTCCATAACACAGCACATCCGTGATCGCAAGTGTACTTTGAATCACTCCTGCCGGATCTGGCAGTATGGTTATAGGCACTAATAGACTGTCGGTGTAACCTAGGCTGTCCAGTCCATAGAACCAAACAACCGGTGAGCCAATGTCCAAACAAACAAACAGCGTATCACTGAGCCATAAAGAGTCTAAGCCACTACAGTCAAAAGATCCACTGTCGACCATGCCCACATTAAGAGTGGCAAAGCCCATAGCATCTAAAGTGAGTACTTGGGCGTTTGCATACAACTGAGGTCCGCTTTGGTCTTCTACTGTAATAGTGAACCCTGCAGAATCAGTATAACCGGCAGCATCTGTTACCGTGTAGTAGATGGTATGTGTACCAATCCCAAAGTTTCCTGAAGCACTCGCTGTATTACTTGTGCTCGTGTAGTTTGTTGAGTTTTCAATAATAGTAGGCAGTGTCCAAGCGAAAGGCACAGAACAACTGTCTTGCGGCGCAATCAGCGTGGTGTCGGATATCAATCCAGCGAGCACCGGGGCGGTAGTATCTTGAATAGTCAAGAAGAAGCTACAGTTATCCCCGTTGCCACTTAGATCATAGGCATAGAAATCAATCTTATAAAGTCCAATATTCAAATACGATCCTTTGTCTAAGCTGAAGAAGGAAGTGTCTATGCCACAATTATCCCAAACACTATCTCCCGTCCATGTGACCATGGTCCAGGTGCTATCCACATCTGCATAAATAGTTATGGAATCTCCGGGGCAATAAATCTCAGGTAATACGGTTTCTTGAACCACCAACCTTTGAAGTATGCTATCTGTGTTGCCATGAACATCCGTCGCGTACCAGTACACGTCGTGCTCGCCCAGTGCATAATAATTTGCAGCGTTATGGTATAAGGTATCTAATCCACACGCTTCAACGATTGTCGGAGCGGTGAGGCTTACACTGTCAGTGAAAACGCCACAAGTATCTGTAGCCGTCTGGATCACTAACGTATCTATGGTTCCACCCCATGTAGGTGCAATGGTATCTATGACCGTCACCAGGAACATACACGTGTCTGTATTTCCGCTGAGGTCCATCGCAAAGAGCATGACCGTATCTATACCTACGCTGAAGAAGGTTCCTGAAGTATCTGTTCTACTGTAGATCACACTGTCCGCATTGTCCGTAGCGAGTGGCTCCATCCAGAGCAGGTCAGCACCACAGTTCAGTGCATCTGAATACAGGACAGTATCGCTTAAACAACTGGTAAAGGAAGGCGCAACCGTGTCAAGCACGGTTAGGTTAAAGCTACAAGAATCAGTATTTCCACTTGCATCTCTTGCATAACTGGTAATAGAATGGGTGCCAATTCCGAACCACGTTCCCGCCGTATCAGAAGCCCACGTCGTATCTATACCACAAGGATCTGTCGCGAATGCAGCAGCCCAAGTGTATCCCGTTCCTGAAGTATCTATCCCCACATAAAGTGTCGTATCCGTTCCACAAGTAATGGTTGGTCCTTGAGTATCTAAAACCGTTACGATCGCAAAAGCAGTATCACTGTACGTGCCATCAGTTCCAATGAGCATGACGGTATGAGGGCCTACATCCGAACATCCCCAAGTAGTACTGTCCAGACTCAAGGTTAAGGAACAATTATCGCTACTTGCACTGTCCACATCCCCAGGGGTTATGGAGGCAACGCCTAGCGAATCTAATTGTACTGTAATATCCATAGCATAGACCACAGGAGCTACACCATCACTATCACTAACAGCGATGGAAGCTGTGCCTTCACAACCTATAGGATCTAGCAGAGTCACGGAATAGGTCCCACTCGCTACGCTCGTTACATCCTCTGTATTCGCTCCATTGCTCCAAAGGAAACTCATGGGGCTCAGCCCAGCGGTTAATATTAAATCTATAGATCCATCCGTGGTACTTGGGCAACTCGCAGGAGTTGAAACAAGGGCAGCAGTTGGGTTAGGGTGAACTTGTGCTGCAACGGGGAGGGAGGTCCAGCGACAACCTGTTGCAGAAGTCACCTGTACATCATAAATAGCAGTGTCCGTTAGCGCGTTAGTAGTGTAGGTACTGGCGTTTGCGCTAGAGATATTTGACCACGCGTTCGTAGCAAAGTTCCGCCATTGCAGCGTCGTTGTTCCCACGGCGACAATACCGAAAGTTGCGGCATCACCTATACACAGTTCCTTATCAGATGGGCTGTAGGCAACAGTAAAATCAATAGGTTCTAGGAGACTCACGCTAAATCCAGTAGCGGTGCTACAACCATTAGCATCTATAAGTATAACGTCTGTGTAGTGGCCCTCGCTTAATCCGGAAACGGTGGCAAGACCCCCAGAAACTACAGCGGTATTGTTGCCCCCTAAATAACGGATCACATAGGTGCCATCAGCAACATTTTCAACGTTAAAAGTGATGATGCCGTCATTCGCACCACAGGCGGTAGGGTTTACCCCTACAAAGTTTGCTACAGTGAGCAATCCGCCTTTAGTTCCAGTAACACTAAAGGTCGCTGTTGCCGCACCTGAGCTGGTTAATAGAACAGAAGCTGGGTTTGATATTGGCGCTAAGCCATTCATAGCAAGATAAAAAGTGGTGTCTAGCTGACCTGTTGAGTCAGCGGAAAGTACAAGGCTCGAGGAAAAAGAACCCGCAGCAGTAGTGCTTACCGAGTAACCAGTAGGCGCAGTGACCAGTACAGAATCCGTTAAATACCGACCTTCAACAACCACACTTTGTGCGGCACTCGCTGTGCCATCACAGGTAAAGAAAGGCGCCAGGGTTTCCACAGTTAAGATGTTTGGAAAGGTTGTTTCTACGGCTGAGGTAGGGAACCAAGAAGTAGGGTTCGCTCCTGAAATTAAATGCGTTTTACTCCCACTTCCACTACTTCCAATGCTAAACGCCACGGAGGAAGTGCTGCTGTATCCTACGGTAACCCTAGAGGTCCCGTCGGTTCCCACCGTATTTGAAGAGGTATTGCCGTTGGTGAAAGTTCCTTGTCCTGGACCTGAGCTGGTGTAGTTGATGACACTAGTAGTTCCAAGGATGTAACTGGTTAACTCCTGAGTTTCAAAGTAGGCGCCGCTTGGGCCCACGCCATCGAGGTCCCATGCAGTAAGATAAAAGTCGCCAAGTACTGCGGGTACAGGTGTTCCACTTGTGAAATCTTCAATAAAATCTAGGGTATAGCTGATGCTTCCTGCTCCAATCCATAAAACTTGCGGGCTGAAGTGCGCTGCAGTATTGCTGTTTGTCGCAGCAATCTGGTCAAAGTCGGAGATCAAGGCGTTATTTACGGCGGTAATGGTGATGACAGCATCATAGCTGGTTCCAGAAATGGTCACCACATTATCATACATACAGGAGCCTCCAACACTAGTGCTAGGGCTGGTGGTTATGGGATTGCTAAAGTCAAGCGACTGCCCTGAAATGGACACAGTTTGTGAAAGAGCGGTCCCTTGGATGGCAAATAATGACGCTATTGCAAAGATTAGCCTTTTTCTCATAAGTTCTCAATATATGTCAATTGAATGCATTTAATTCGGGCGCAACCATTGATAAGCTTAAAAATAGACAAATTGGCCTTTGCTCACCATAGCTAATAATCAAGTTGTTAACCTATAATGGGCGCATCTGAAGGGTTAAAAACATCTAACTATTTAATAAATGTTGTCAGACAAGCTCCTCTGATAGCCTATTTTTGAACAATGGCCACCTATCACAACAGTAAAGCAATTGTCTTAAGTGCACTGAAATATGGCGACACCAGTCGTATTGTTCGCTTGTACACGGATAATTACGGGCTAATCAGTGTACTGGTTCATAGCGTCTCCAGTAAAAAATCTGTCGTACGTTCCTCTATGCTCTTACCCTTGTCTTTAATAGACATCGTGCATACCTATAAGGGGCATGGCAAGCTAGATAGGATCAAGGAGGCAAAAATGGACCTTACCTATACGGCCATTCCTTACGATCCTGTGCGAAATGCGCTCGCCCTTTTTCTTGCGGAGTTGTTTGGCAAGGTGCTCAGGGAGGAGCAGTCTAATCTCGAAAAGTTTGATTTTATTAGGACCGCCTGTCTTGCCTTAGACACCATAGAAGAATTACCACCATCGTTTCATCTGGTGATTTGGGCAAAATTGATGTTGTATTTAGGTTTTTCCCCAAATATTAAGCAAGCAGAGCCGGATACTTTTTTTGACCTCCAAGACGGCCAGTTTTTGTCTCACCCTTCTTTGCTTCATCCTTACTTAGACCAGAATACGAGTGCCTATTTACTGGATGCGCTTCAGTGGGATTTTGAATCCCCGTTACAAATCCCAAAACAAGGACGCAAGGATTTAATGGAAGGATTGACCAGGTACATGAACATACATCTGGATGGATTTGGTCGATTTCGCAGTTTAGAGGTTCTAACGGAGCTATTTGCGTAGCGCCAGTTTTCGATTAAAAACTCGGTTTTTTGCTGTTTTTTTGACATAAATAGCGTTAAAATCTGTAAAAACCACTTAAAAATGTTGATAATCAGCCAAACTGACATGATGTGCAGATTGGAAGGAAAATTGCTACTTTCATAGCATAACTAATTAAACAATCAATATGAATCCATCATTTCCTAAATGGCTTGTACCCACGGTTGCTGCCTTCCTTTTTTTATTAGTATTCTCTTCCAAAATCTTCGTAAAAATAAATTCTGGAGAAGCCGGAGTTTTGTACGATATCATTTCTGGACTGAAGGAAGATCGTGTTTACGGTCAAGGCCTTAAAGTGATTGCTCCTTGGAACAAAATGTTTGTGTACAGCACAAGAATTCAGGAAGACAGATCTGTCATGGAAGTTCTGAGTGCGAATGGACTTACCATACGTACGGAGCTTTCTTATCGTTACCGTGTTGTTGAAGATAAAATTGGATACCTCCACAACAACATTGGTGAAGGTTACCATGAGCGTATTGTAATTCCTGAGATTCGTTCAGCTACCCGTGAGATTATAGGTAAATACCTTCCTGAAGAATTGTATAGCTCAAAGCGCGATAGTATTCAGACAGAGATTTTCGTTCTTGCGGCAGGTCGTATCAGTGAAAAGAATATTGAGCTAGATGCAGTTCTTATCCGTGATGTGGGTCTTCCAGAAAAACTAAAGCAGGCGATCGAGGGTAAACTCGAACAAGAGCAAAGTTCACTCGCCTATGAGTTCCGTATTTCACGTGCACTTCAGGAAGCAGAGCGTCAAAGAATTGAAGCAGAAGGTAAAGCTGCGGCTAACCTTATTTTGAGTGCGTCTATAACAGATAAAGTGCTTCAGGATAAAGGAATTGAAGCAACGTTGAGATTGGCTGAAAGTAGCAACACGAAAGTGATTGTTATTGGTGGTGGTGATAAAGGTTTGCCTATCATTCTAGGTAACAATTAATACACTTCTTAGCAGGTAATGCTAAAAATCATTTTAAAAAGGCGGCCACATATGGCCGCCTTTTTTTATTTTCACCACTTATTTGCAGTTCCCCAACCATAGCTAAGCTGCTTGAAATTAACCAATAACACTTGATTGCATGGATTTACACGTTGCATTAACCTCGTCAGATTCGCTCTATTGGTTTGGGTGGGTATTCGCCATATTCGTGATCTTATTTCCTTTATGGCTCGGCAGAAATTCATCAACAAAACTTCGGAGAAATTTTGAAAAGAGTTGGGCAACACTGCTGTTGCTGTCTTACATCGCTATGACAGGCATCTCCATGTACCGTGGTGAAGCTAGCTGGGCCACTAGTTTACTGGTCCATATGTGTGGGTTTTCACGAATATTGGCCATTGTCTACCTGTTCAAGTCCTCTCGTTGGATTGGTGTCTTAGTAACTTTTACAGGAATAGCTGGTGGACTTCAGAGCTTACTGACCCCTGAGTTTACGCATGGTCTTCATCCTGTGTACGTTTTTGATTACTTTTTTAACCACGCATCTATAGTGGGGATTGGAATTTATATCATCATGATTCATAAGGAAAGACTCCAGAAATTTTCATGGTTAAAGGCTTTTGGACAAACACAAGTACTTGCCCTGATCGCAGTGGGAATTAACTTACTTACAGGAGGTAATTACATGTACCTGATGGAGCCGCCAATCGCGGATAACCCGCTGATCATTACGAGCGAGTCATTTCCCTATATGCACGTGGTATTTTTCGAGGTCTTTGCTGCGTTAAACTTCTGGATCATCCAGCTCCTACTCTTGAGGATTAAGGTCGATAAGTCAGTAGAGGTGAATGTAGCGTAGAGTTTCACACTTCTATAACACTTATTCTTGCCTCAAAGTATGTACTTTCGTGGGCCAATTCGCACAAAATCAATATCAGTGCGTTAAACCTATGACCCAAATACATCTCTCACAGGAATGACAAATCAATACAAACCAGTACTCATATTTGCCCTGCTAATTTCTTCAATCTCCATGTGGGCACAGCGTCCCGGAGGTGGAGGCGGAAGTTTTGATCCTACTAAGCTTCCTAAGATTGGGGTCATGTCTGGCTTTCTTACGGACCAGGATTCAGGTGAGCCACTTCCATATGCAGCCATTAAAATAACGCACAAGCTGAGCGCGGATCTAGTAACAGGGGGCATGACCAATGAAAAGGGACGCTTTAAGATAGAGGGAATTACGCTAGGCCCGAATACAGTGGAATTCGCCTATGTGGGATATAAAACCAAAACACAAGAGGTTCGTCTTGGTCGTGAAAGCACTGAAATAGACCTAGGTAAAATTGGTCTACAATCCTCTGGTATTGAGCTTGAAGAAGTAACTGTAGAGGCGGAACGTGAATTCATGACTAGCGAGATTGACCGCAAAGTCTACGACCCATCAAAACTCATTCTGTCTAAAACAGGTTCTGCAACGGACATTTTAGAAAATATTCCTGCCATAGAATTAGACATAGACGGAAACATTACCCTGCGTGGATCTTCTGCAGTGCGTATTATGATAGATGGTCGTCCATCTAGGTTTACAGGTGAGGACCTTACTGCACTTCTGCAGAGCCTTCCGGGAAATAGCGTGGAGAAAATTGAAGTAATGACGAACCCAAGCGCGAAGTACGATCCAGACGGAACCGCAGGGATGATTAATATTGTACTCAAAAAATCAGCACTCCAGGGGCTTAACGGATCTGTGAATGCTTCGTATTCAGGCGCAGAAAGGGTTCGCGCAGGATTGAACCTAAACTATAAGGTAAAGGATATTAACCTATTCTTTAATGCTGGCCACAGCTCAGGCGCCTATCCAAGATCATCATGGGTAGCGCGTGAGAATTACTTAGGCCAAGATACTGTTAGCTTCTATCAAGACGTTGATGGCCAGGGAGGACGCAATGGGAACAACGCAAAATTTGGATTGGATTGGAATCCTGGTACTAAGCATTTATTTACGCTTCAAGGGACCGTTAACCAGGGTTTACGCCCGCAATTGAATCTGTCCAACACAGACTGGACCACCCCAACAGGACTTTACACCATAGGTCAAATAAGCGATAGAACAGGTGTTCGTCTTAACACAAGTGTAGATCTGATCTATGACTATAAGCCCCAGAAGGGAGAGGAGTTAAACGTTCGATTAAGCTATACAGATGGCAGTCGTGATGATAATTTAATATTCGTACAAGACACCGTTCTTTCGAATGATGTTAAGCTGCCCTCACTGCAGTATAACACGGGTAGCTTTGGCCAGCAAAATGAACTAAATGCTATCGTGGATTACACGAAAAAATGGAATGAAGACAGCAGGCTGGAAGCCGGTGCAAAGCTTATCACTAGAGATGATCTTGACGGTTTTAATAGAACTAACATTGACCTTTTAACTGGCTTAGAGACTCTAGATCCACTCTCTGAAAACGAATTCTTGTATGAGGAAGATATCTTAGCCGCCTACATGAATTATGGATTCAAAAATGGTCCGTGGGGATTCCAATTAGGCTTGCGTGCAGAGCAAGCGAACATTACGGCTACCCAGATCACCCAGGATTCGGCATTTCAAAACAACTACTTTCAAGTATATCCAAGTGCATTTGTGACCTATGAAATCGTTCGTGGTAGTGAGCTAAACCTCAGCTATAGTCGCAGGGTGCAACGTCCGGGAGGTCGTCAGCTAAACCCATTTATTGATTATAGCGACCCCTTTAACTTGCGCCAAGGGAACCCTTACTTACTCCCTTCTTTTACGGGTTCATATGAGCTGGGCTACACGCAGATCTTAAAGAAAGGAACCACCTTCACTGCAAACGTTTATTTCCGCGACCAGAACAACCTTATTACGTGGTATTCCGAGGTAGACACAAACGGAATCAATACAACCTCACACCAGAACCTTAACAGTGGAGAAGATTTAGGTCTTGATATGAACTTTAGAGGCAAGCTTGGAAAAAAAGGGGGCTTTTTCACTCTCGGTGGGAATTACTTTTATACACAAGTATCCGGTGAAATTCGTGGCCAAGGATGGGTAAATCAGGGCGCAGGTTTTGGGCTGAACACCATGTTCAGTACCCCACTTTGGAAAGACGCTAGTTTACAGCTCATGGGTAATTATCGCAGTAAACGCGTAATGGCTCAGGGGATAGGCAAGCCATTCTACTTTGTAGGTGGAGGATTCAAGCAAGGACTTTTAGACGACAGGCTCAACATCTCCGTGAACTGTCGCGACATCTTCAATACCATGGGCTGGAACTACGCAACGAGTGGCCCTAACTTCTCCTCTGAAGGTCAGTTCCGCTGGATGTCCAGAGTAGTTGAGGTAGGACTTACCTACAACTTTGGTGAAGTACAGCGCCGTAAGCGCCAAATGGAACGAGGCGATTCTGGTGGAGGAATGGACATGGAGATGTTCTAATCTCTTTTTCTATCCAATAACCATAAACACAAAAGCCTCGATACTTCGAGGCTTTTGTGTTTATGGTTATTCCAATCCGGCAAAACTTTAGGTACCTAAGGTCGCAATCAGATATGGATAACGCCTAAAACTCGTGGTCATAATTAGATGCTCCGCCCTCTGTTGAGGAAGAGGTTCCACAATCAACATCGATATCAAGCTTTCCCTTTGGACGTGCAAAAGGATCCACGCTGATTCCTAATTCAGGATTTGCATAGTTCTTTTTCATGTATAATGCCCATATAGGTAAGGCTGTAGTAGCACCCTGTCCATAGTAGGTTCCCCAACCGCCGCCAAAGTGTGCTGCACGATCTTCACAACCAGTCCAAACCCCAGTAATCAAGTTGGGTACCACGCCCATGAACCAACCATCAGAGTTGTTTTGTGTCGTCCCTGTTTTACCAGCTATTTCATTCGTGAATCCATATGGGTAACCAGTAACGGCATCATTGCGGTAAAACTTCTTACCAAGGTCATGTCTCAAACGCTGGCCGGTACCATCTTCGGTTACACCCATTAATAATTGAAGGATTGCATAAGCCTCTTTCTCACCAATCACTTGGTTTGTTTTAGGAGTAAACTCTTCCAAGACTACACCGTTTTTATCTTCAATACGCGTGATCATGATGGGCTCTACATAACGGCCTTTGTTTGCAAAGGTGGTGTAGCTACCCACCATTTCATACACGCTTAAGTCAACCGTTCCTAGGGCAATAGAGGGTACTTCAGGGATATCACTGGTAATCCCCATTTGTCGAGCCAGCTTGATCACTGGACGCGGACCAATTTGTTTCATCAAGAAGGTCGTTACCGTGTTCATAGAATTTGCTAAGGCATGCTTCAAGCTTTTCGTTCCTCCATACTCATCATCAGAGTTGGATGGACACCAATCCTCAATCAATCCATACTCTCCCTTTTCAATACAAATCTTTGCATTAGGGACCTGCATACAGGGGCTGTAGTTCTTCTCAATGATCGCAGAAGCATAGACAAAAGGCTTAAACGTGGACCCCACCTGACGCTTCCCTTGCTTCACGTGGTCATACTTGAAATATTGGTAATCGTTTCCTCCTACCCACGCTTTTACGTACCCTGTTTGAGGCTCCATAGACATCATGCCTACCTGGTAAATACCCTTGTAATACATGATGCTGTCCATGGGACTCATGACAGTGTCTCTATCACCGTCCCAGGAGAACAAGGTCATAGGTATGGCGGTATTAAAGACTATTCTAATACTGTCGCTGCTGGCACCGTTTTTCTTCAACCCCTTGTAGCGTTGGGTCCTACGCATGGCCTGATCTAAGATTTTGCGAACTTTACCCGCTGGGTCCTCGTCAAAATAATAAGGTCCATACTTACGGTCTTCCTTAATGATATTGAAAATGCGCTGTAGGTTACCCATGTGCTCGTGCACGGCCTCTTCTGCATTTTCCTGCATTTCTGCATTAATGGTGGTGTAAATCTTTAGTCCCCCGGTATAAAGGTCAATGTCATTTCCAGTGCGTTTTTCGTAGGCTTTAATCCAGTCTTTCATATACCCGCGTAGATATTCCCTAAAGTAAGGGGCAAGACCAGCGGTATGGCTCTGTGGACGGAATTCTAATTGTATCGGGAGTTCTTGGAGGCTGTCTTTTTCTGCCTCACTCATCATTCCGTTTTTAACCATTTGCACGAAGACTTGATCTCGGCGTTGCTTGGCGCGTTCCGGATAACGTTTGGGATTGTATAAACTGGGGTTTTTCGCCATAGAAACTAATACCGCAGCTTCTTCCACCCGAAGGTCAATGGGCTTTTTATTGAAGTAGACTCTAGCAGCTGAATTTATGCCTACGGCTTGGTACAAGAAGTCAAACTGGTTGAGGTAGAGTGCAATAATCTCTTGCTTCGTGTAGAGCCTTTCTAACTGCGTTGCAATGATCCATTCTCCTAGTTTTTGACCAATCCGCTGCACGATATTTCTTGCGGGATCATTGAACTGCATTTTTGCTAATTGCTGGGTCAACGTAGATCCACCACCTCTATTTCCTAATCCATAAACGGCACGAGCAAGAGCGCGAGCGTCTATGCCGCTATGCTCAAAGAACCGTTCATCCTCCGTAGCGACCAGTGCATTGATCAGGAATGGTGAAATTTCATCAAAAGACGCCGCTGTGCGGTTTTCGCGGTAAAACGTACCCAATACTTCCCCGTCTTCCGTAATGATTTCTGTAGCAAGCTTGGTCTGGGGGTTTGAGATCTGTGCCACACTAGGCAGTGTACCAAAAGTCCCAAGAGAGGTGAGGAACAACATAAGTGACAGGCCCCATAAAGGCCCCGTGATCACAACTAAAGTGATGATGATTTGCTTTAAGTAGCTTTTCTTCTTAGTTGCCGTCTTTTCTGTCTTCGCCATAGATTAAAAATAGAATATTCCTGAATTGATTATCAACGTACGATAAGAACTTTTCCTTGTGCTGTTACCTCTCCTAGATCGTCCGTTGCGTAAATGAGATAGACTCCGGAGGAAACATCAAGGCCACGTAAATTTTGTCCTTCCCAGCGCAGCTGTCCCCCAGTTGAAATGGACTCATAGACCAGGCCACCGGCAACATCCGTGATTTTTATACGGGCGTTCTCTTGAAAGCCTTGTATGAAAATGGGCCCGTCATAATTAGGGCGCACAGGATTGGGATAGACCTGTAAATCAGGATACAAACTGGTATGGCCTGGTGTGGCATCTCCACGGAACCCGATCAGCCCTTTGTCCGTGGCAATGAGCACTTCGCCTGTGGTGGGATCTACGGCAACATCTACAATGCTATTCGAGAGCAAGGGGCTGTTGTTTTCTGTGAATTGGTGGATGAGGGTCAGGCCATCTGGAGCGACAAGGAATAAACCTGCGCCTCGGGTTCCAATCCACTTCTGGTTTCCACCATCTGTGCAAAGCGCCGTAACAGGCGTCTCGCCCAGCAATTTTTGAACGACACCGTCTTCTTCAAAGAGAATTGGCCGCGCATCAAAAGACCCTGTTCCATCAAAAACGTTCCCTGGACTATACAATACCACCAATCCTTCGTCTGTACCTATCCACAGTTCCCCATCCTGGTCAAAGGTCATCGCGAGCACCTTATCAGAGGGTAAATCTCCAGAGCCTAAGCCAGTGGTGATCTGTCTTTTTAGCCCTACGCCATCAACGTCACTATAGGCGTAAATACCATTTGTACGACTCTGAATAAAGATCATTTCACCCTCTACTAATACCTGTTTTAACGCTACGCCATCTGCTCCTGGACTTAGGCCATAGGAGGTGAAAACACCTTCTGGTGAGCGGCTAAACAATGGGTTTGACACCAAACTCTGCACCCCCCATAAAGTGCCGTTTTCGTCAAGGGCAATCCCCCCTGTGCGTAAATCAGAGGCATTTCCTCCAACACCAACCAGTGCGCCATCCGAGTTTGCCGTATTAAAAAGTGCGACGGTATCCATCAAGAATTCCGGAGATCCATTGCCCTCTATCAGTAACAAACCGCTACCCCAAGAGGAGAGAAACAACTGCGCTTCACCATCGCTATTCACAGAGTATGCAGCGTCTACAACATCTGTAACCCCATAGAGCAAGGCATTAGGTTTATGGGTCCAGCGCTGTTCTGAATAAACACCAATCCCATCAGCAACAAAGGTTTTCGTCCATAGATCTGTTAGGGCTCCCGGGCAAAGTAGCACTCCGCCAAAATTATCAGGACCATTACCCCCGACATCCGTATAACTACTATTTCTTCCCGCTCCATAAGAAACCAGGTTATAAGCACGGTCGCTGAAGGGGGAGTTAGGCACAATTCGTTTGTTTTGCACCAAGTCTTTTGTACGTATCAACCCCGTTTTATAGTTTCCAATCAGCGTTGCATTATCTCCGTCATCATGCACTGCACACAAGGGAGAAAAAGCCCCCGAATTAAATATCGCTGCAGAAATATTTGTGGTGTTCTGCCCGTTTTCAAACAGCAGTACATTAAACTCTAAGGTGGCCACCACAACGTTGCCGGCACTTGACACTGTTAAGGATTGTAAGGTTTGTGCGGTGGTATACAAAAGTGAAGTCGTTGAATCTGTATCAAGACGCAAAAGATCGGTGTCAATATTCCCTTCTTTAGCAAACAGTAGTGCGGATTGAATAGGGTCAAAAACAAGTGCTGTTCCATTCCAGTTTTGGGTCAGTCCTAGCGGCGTCCAATTCTCATAAAACACTAAATTATCTGTCAGTGCACCCTTGTTAATCAGTCCTTCAGATCTCATTTGAGGGGTTAATGCATAGAGCACGCCAGCCTCTGTAATCGCCATGTTATCCACACGAGTTGCCGTAGAGTTGGGCCCTAAAATAAAGGTTCTTTCTGCTAAATAATTCAGGGTGGAAAACTCTACAATGCCAAAGTCTGTGGCAACATAGGCGTTATCCCCGTAAAAGGTGATCGCATTAATGGTTTTCAGCCCAGTGTATTGCGGTGACTCTTCAATGGCGTTGATCGTATGGAATTTTCCGCCATACCAAACATCTATACGCCCAGATGGATAGCCCATCCAAACAGAAGAAGAGGAAACATCTGCTGCAATGGCGGTAATGCCAGCATCAGAAAGTCCGTTGATAGACGAAAAACGCTGGTACTCACCGGCCGCATTATCATAGACTAAAAGCCCCTGATCAGCGCCACAAAAAGTAAGCCCATCCAGGTGGGCAATGTGAGAAATAGAGTTATAGGGAAGGTGGTCAATCCAGTAGCTAAAGGACTCATTATTAGTGGATGCACCACCATTTAACTGGCCGTAAGCCTGGTTGGAGAAAGATAAAGTAACCGCCAAAAGCGTGGAATAGATAAAAAATGTCCAGTGCCGTTTATACATGGCTTCAATTTACGACCTTAGTAGTTCAAACAACACACCAAAAGGTGCGTTTGTAATGTAAAATAATAACGACCATGGCTTGCAATAATTGTAGTAGCGATGGTGGCGTTCCAAACGGTTGCCAAAGCAACGGATCATGTGGAACAGGAGGATGTAATAAATTGCCGGTCTTTGACTGGCTTTCAAATATGGAACTTCCCTCAACAGAAAAACCATTTGATTGGGTTGAGGTAAGATTTAAGAACGGACGCAAAGAGTTTTATCACAATGCGAACGAACTAACACTCCAAGTCGGAGATGCCGTGGCAACAGAGGCATCTTCGGGACATGATATAGGTAACGTTTCCATCGTTGGAGAGCTTGTAAAGCTCCAGATGAATAAGAAAAAGTTTCACTTCGACAAGGAAGAGAAACCTGAGAAAGTGTATCGCAAAGCTTCAGAGAAAGATTTGGAAGCTTGGGCTGAGGCACGGAACAAGGAACAAGACACCATGATTCAAAGTCGCGTAGTGGCTGGAAGATTGGGTTTGAAAATGAAAATCTCTGATGTTGAGTATCAGGGTGATGGCTCAAAAGCCACATTCTTTTACACGGCAGAAGAACGCGTAGATTTCCGACTACTCATACGTGAGTTAGCGCAGATGTTTAGTGTTCGTATTGATATGCGTCAGATTGGTGCACGTCAAGAAGCACAGCGTTTAGGAGGTATAGGATCATGTGGACGCGAATTGTGCTGTTCAACATGGCTCAGTGATTTTAGAAGTGTCAATACGGCAGCAGCTAGATATCAACAATTGAGCTTGAACCCTCAGAAACTAGCTGGTCAATGTGGTAAGCTGAAGTGCTGTTTGAACTACGAATTAGACAGTTATATGGAAGCGGTGAAACGCTTCCCTTCCCCAAACAAAAAGCTAAAGCTCTCTAAAGGCGTTGCTGTATTCCAGAAGATGGACATCTTTAAGGAGATGCTATGGTACTCTTTAGACAGCGATATTTCGAGCTGGGTTCCTTTGAAATTGGACCAAGTAAATGAGATTATTGAGGCAAATGATAAGGGTGAGCTTCCAGATGATCTGTCAGAATTTGCTTACGAAGAAGCACCTAAGGTGAAAGCCGAGTTTGAAGTTGCAGACTTTGTAGGTGGTAACGCAGAGGAGAGCATTAACAGGTTCGACCAGCCTAAAAAGCAATTAAACAAGGGAAACCGCAATAGAAATCGCAACCGCAATAGAACGAATAAACCTCAGAAAAAAGCGGAATAATGAAGGGTTTAAGGGCAAGATTAGTTCGTCTGGTGGGTGCATCTTCAGTAGCACTGATGCTGGGTTCCTGTGGGACTGATGTCGTACTGGACGAGCTAATCACCTTTGAACAAATGCAGTGGCATATGGACTCTACCGTGTCGGTGAGTTGGGAGCCCAAAGAATCGGACAAGCCGGTCTTTATGAGCATGTATATTCGTCACTTCACAGACTATCCCTACAATAACATATATCTTTTCCGTTCCATAGAAAGCACGGAAGGAGTAGAGTATTCCGATACTGTAAACGTTGCTCTAGCTAACGATCTAGGGGCGTGGAACGGCAGTGGAATGAGTAGCCTCAAAACCCTCGCTATTCCGATTGGTAAAAGTGCCGTACGCTTTAGAGATGATGAACGCTATACGTTGAAAATAAGCCAGGGAATGAGGGACACCTTATTGACAGGTATTCAGGATATAGGCATCAGATTTGAGGCCGCGGATAAGTAGTTTGTTTCAATAGTGGGCAGTAGCGTCCATTTTCAGTTGATCCCAAAGTACATCCAACAGATGTACGGCAATTCTCTGCGCTAAGTCATGAATTTGATGGCGACATGAGGTACCGGTGGCAACTATATACTCCCCCTCAAAAGCCTCCACATTTGGAATCAATACAAGATTCGCCATTTTTGTGCTCATCTCATAGTTTTCCTTTTTCATCCCGTATCCCCCGGCCATACCGCAGCAACTGCTCTTGACTCGGTTGACCTTTGCTCCAATAAGTAGCTGCAATACATAAGCTGTATCTCCAGCATTTTCAAGGCTCTTTTGATGGCAGTGGACGTGTAGCAGAATAGCTTTCTTATAGGAGTTGAACTTCTGCTGTGGTGCCTCTATTGTGGTCAGGTAGCTTGCTAGGTAGTGGTCTATGGTTTGAAACTTACGCGCCTTTACCCACTCTAGTTCAGTACCGTCAAGAAGTCTGGTATACTCATCTACAGCACTCAGTACCGCGCTGGCTTCCAGCCCTAAGATGGGCGCATCACCTAGATCCTGAAGGATATCTTGCAAACCACGAACCGCATTTTCAGCGATGGTCTTTGCTTGAGGTAAAAACCCTCCCGAGAGGAGTGCTCTACCGCTAGGGGCATAATATACAACGGGCGTACAATCTAAAGCGTTCAGCACGTCTATGGCTTTTCCAACGAGCATAGGTTCCTGTGCGGCGGTAAATTCATCTACCCACAATACCACAGGACGAGGACTGTTTTTTGCAGACGCTGCCGTAAAGTTGGATGTATACGCCTTCATATAGGCTGGACTTGCGAGTGCAGGCATGCTACGCTCCGGTGCAATGCCCATTAAACGCTTGGTAATCCCTAGTTGCAGTAGTGGGTTAATAATAACCCGCAATGCTAAGAAATTCTCTGCCTTATGGAAATTCGCAAAGGCGATATCCCCAAGGGTTCTCTTGTTTCGGTTTTGATAGAGGAATTCGAGCTTCATGGCTGCCATGTCCACGCCACTAGGACATTCTTTCGTACAGCCTTTGCAGCCTACGCAGTGCTGCATAGCCTCTGCTACTTCTGGCGCGGTAAATCCAGCCGTGCTCTGTTCTGTGAGCACACTACGTAAGATATTTGCACGTCCCCTGGTGCTGTCCCATTCATCTCGCGAGGCCATATAGGAGGGGCACATAAGCGCTCCAGAATGAGGCAGTCTACGACAATCTCCAGAACCATTGCATTTTTCTACGGCTCGTAAAAAACCACCTTCTGGATTAAAATTGAGCAGGCTATCTATAACTGGCTCCTCGCGGTCTGCCTGGTAACGTAAGTCTTCTGTCATGGGTTTCGCATGGACAATTTTCCCCGCGTTCAATGACCCATTTGGATCCCACGCCTCTTTGAATGAGACCATCCATGGATAAACCTGTTCCCCATAAAAATCTTTGATAAAAGGAGCGCGAACCCTACCGTCGCCATGCTCACCAGAAAGGGAGCCTCCATATTTTTTAACGAGTTCAGCGCTGGACTTGCTAATGTCATACAGCAACTTAACGCCCTCGGAAGTCTTTAAATTTAATAGGGGTCGCAAGTGTAATTCACCGGCCCCAGCATGGGCATAGTACACACTTTGTTGCCCGTACTTTTGCATGAGTATATCAAATTCCCTGATGTACTCTTGCAGTACGTCTAGGCGCACCGCGGTATCTTCAATACAGGCTACGGGTTTTGCGTCGCCTGGAATATTTGATAACAATCCTAGTCCAGCGGCACGAAGCTTCCAGACCTTATCACTCTCTTCACCGCGTAGGATGGTTTGCTCGTAGCTCTGGGTAGCTTTCATTTCCTCAATAGCCTGGTCCAACTGCGCTTCAGTTTCTCCGCGACATTCTACCAGCAGGAGGGCAGCAGGATCGCCTTTTACAAAGCTTCTGTAAGGTGCATATTCCTTGCTTTCACGTGTACACTCCAAAATGATTCTATCCATGAGCTCCAGCTGGTAGGGCTTGTGCTCCATAAATAGTGGCGTATCACCTAAGGCAGCATCCATGGTGTGGTAATGAAATGCGATGACGGCTACGTATTTTGGAGGTAGCGGATCTAGTTGTAGTCGTATTTTTGTTGTAATAGCTAGCGTTCCCTCTGAACCACAAAGGACGTTCAACCATTTTTTGTGATGCTCTTTGACATTGGCCAAAAGGTCTATGGCATAGCCGGTATTTCTTCTGTGAATGGAGGAGTCGGGAAAGAATTGGCTTAGATTTTCGGAAGTAAAAGCCATTTTCCAATCAGCCTCCCAGTCCAGTACTTTCGTGGGAATATCTGACTTAGCATTGCTTCTGATCTCACCAATTTTCAACACATCGCCTCCAGCAGTAACCACCTCGAGTCCCAATAATTTCTCTCTCGTGGTGCCATAACTTATGGAGGTAGATCCTGAGCTGTTGTTGCCCACCATACCACCCATCATGCATCGGTTAGAGGTACTTGTATTAGGGCCGAAAAACCAGCCCATAGGTGCTAAATGAAAGTTGAGTTCGTCGCGCACCACACCCGGTTGAACTTCTGCCCAGCCTTCCTCAAGGTTGACTTCAAGTATGGCATTCATATGGCGCCCAGTATCCATAACAATCCCTCCACCTACGCATTGACCCGCAAGTGAGGTACCTGCGCCTCGAGGAATGATGGTTTTACCAGAAGCGTGCGCCTCATTTACTGCGGCTACAATATCAAAGGCATCTTTAGGGAAAACCACTTGTTCAGGCATTTCTTGATAGATGGAAGCGTCCTGCGCATAAGCGCGCTGCAGTAATTTTTCGCTAGGCTTGTTCATTCAAAGGGATTAGATCATGAAGGAATCGTCCATCTCACCAGGGCCTAATTCGGCATTACCACTTTCCAAGTGGCGCAATAAAGGACAAGGACGGTAGCGATCGTCACCGTAATAGTCATGACAGTTTCCCAATACTTTTAACACCCTCGACCAACCTATTTCCGCACCCCAAGCTAAAGGACCTTTCGGATAGTTCACTCCCTTAGTCATGGCAAGATCTACGTTGTCTGCTGAGGCGATGCCCAACCAAACCGCATCTAAACCTTCATTTGCAAGCATACATATGATGCGCTCTACAATTTTATCAGAGAGCGTCTCATCAAGATCTACGGCAGCTTTTAAGGCAGCTGGCCCCTCAGAATCGTCACTATAGTTGTAAAAACCTCGACCAGATTTCCTTCCAAGCATACCGGCTTCTTTCAGTCTTTTTTGGGTAATGGAAGGACGAAAACGAGGATCATAAAAGAACTGACTCCAGACGGTTTCAGTAACCGTGAAGTTCACATCATGGCCTATTAAATCCATCAATTCAAACGGTCCCATTTTGAACCCAACACCGGTTAAGGCGGCGTCTATTTCCGCAATACTCGCGACGCCCTCTTCTAATAATTTGATAGCTTCAGAATAATAGGGGCGAGCGACTTTGTTCACGATAAACCCTGGGGTGTCTTTTGCAATCACAGGAGTTTTACCCCAGCTAGTCATCATCGACTCAAGCGTTTCAGCCCAATCATCACTGCTTTGAATGCTAGGGATGATTTCAACTAAAGGCATCAATGGTGCGGGATTGAAAAAGTGTAATCCACCAAAGCGCTCAGGATGTTTTAGCGCACTTGAAATAGCTGCGACACTTAAGCTAGAGGTATTTGTACACAAAAGAGCGCGTTCTGAAACGCGTTCTTCTACCTCCGTAAATAAGGCCTTTTTTATAGCTAAATCTTCAATGACCGCTTCAATCACAAGGTCAGCTCCGTCTGCAATACTGAGGGACTCTGACCAATTCATGCGCGCCATCACTTCAGCCTTAACAGCTTCAGTCATACGGCCTTTTTCTATCAGCCGATTAAATATTTTGTCAATAGAGGCCTTGCTGCGGTCTATAGCACCAGGGTAGGCGTCGTAATAACCCACCTCATGTCCATTCTGCGCGGCGACTTGGCCTATGCCGGTGCCCATGGCACCTGCACCTAGGATAACTACTTTCATATGGTTATTCTCCCTTAAAATTAGGAGCACGTTTTTCTAGGAAAGCTTGTACTCCTTCATTAAAATCATTTGTTTTTCCAGCTCTGGTTTGTAACGCTTCTTCGAGGTCTAATTGCTGCTGTAAATCATTAACATAGGACTTATTAAGCGCTGCTTTTGTTAGTGCTAGCCCTTTTGTTGGCATCTGTGCCATACGCATAGCTAAGGCAGCGACTTGTGACTCATACTCCTCCGCACTGAAAACCTGGTAAATCATTCCCATCTGCAGGGCTTCTGCCGCGGGGACCTTATCGCCCGTCATCATTAAAGCGCTGGCCCGTTGAAATCCAACCAGCCTTGGCAGGGTAAAGGTTCCTCCACTGTCAGGGATGAGTCCAATTTTACTAAAAGCCTGTATGAAACTTGCTTTTTCATGTGCCACGACAATATCGCAAGCCAGGGCAATATTAGCACCAGCACCAGCCGCAACACCATTCACTGCGGCAATTACTGGCTTGGCTAACTTTCGAATAGCAATTATTATGGGATTGTAATGATCACTTACGATGCTACTGAGTGCAGGACCATTAGGGTCTATAGCCTCTGCTAAATCCTGTCCGGCACAGAACGCCTTACCATTCCCGGTAATAACGACACACCGGATGGCCTGGTCATCCGCTGCTTTTTTCAAGGCGTCTTGGACGCCTAAGGCGAGTGCTCTGTTGAAAGAGTTGAATTTATCTGGGCGGTCAAAAGTGATGGTTAAAATCCCAGCTTCTTGAGTGATCTGTAACATGCGTTTTGGGTTTGTACTCCCAAGGTACACCAATGCTAAATTTTAGCCAATTCCTAACCGTGCAGTTTTACAGTTTAATAGACCTCATAGTAGCCTCTAGTTCTAAGACTACATTTCGTTTTTTAGCCGTAGGTCCATAAACCAGGCACTCGACGGTCAGAATGCGGTCGTTCTTTTCATCATAAATAGTATAAGAAAGGAAGGGCCCACCCATGAAATCACCGTTCATTTTCCATAAACCACGGGTCTCTAACGCATACATGCCGCTGATTTCCGTATTTGAGATTGTTGGAGGAATTAATAGTTCCGTAGACATATAGGAGCCGTCCCGGGTCCCCTCAAAGAAGTACTTTCCTATACTGTCTCTGTGTGAAATCACATCATCGACACTCACCATTCCCTCGCTCATGGGGCGCTCACTCACAACAATATATTGCACGGTTCGTACCGTTTTCGTAGCAAAGATCTTCAAGCCTTCTTTGTCCAATGTAGGATCAAACCCCTTGTGAAGCAGCATACTCGTGATGCCAATCTTCTTTAAGTTCTCATGCGTGTACGCGTAAGCTGATTTTCGCAGTCTACCTTGAATGACACCCATATCGTGTTCTTTATAAGCGCTAACGATCTGGTCTGCACTCGCGCGCATCGCAGTTATTACCTCTTCCTTTGTGGGCGCGGTGATTCTAACCAAACGTTGCGGTCTGGACCAAAGATCTTTTTGCATCTTCACAAAAGAGGTGTCGCTGAGCTCCACCCAGATGATACTCTTTGTTTTCTTTAGCAGTCCATTGACCTCTCCTGGCTCTACTCGGTTGATGTCAAAGTAAGATTCTGGTTGAGGTAACCCCTCTTGCTCGGCAAGAAAAATTTCACGAAAGGCTTCCCCTGTAGACCCTAACCACATCTCGTCAGTCATCACTAATAACAATTCACTATGCGTGCCACTAGAGGGCGGAAGAATGCGTTGTTTCTTCTTTGGGCTGCCGTCCTCATTGGTAGAAGAGCAAGAAACCGCTACGACGAGCGCGAAAATCAAAGACGATAAGCGAAGGATAGATGTTGCCATGAGAAGTCTTTTAGGTCTTATAGACGTTTAGGGTAGACCACAATGCGCTGGTCTATTCGTATCATATCACTGCGAAGACCGTTCCAACGTTTAATATCACTTACGCCTACACCGTACTTACCTGCAATATGACCCAATGTTTCTCCACTTTTCACACGGTGCACAGTACGCTCATCCATTTTTGTAAAATCAGGCATGCTGCTCGCACGCTCCTCAAAATAAGCTTCCGCTATCGTGTATAGGCTGTCTTGCTGGTCACGGAAAAGGACTGCTTTTACTTTTGGCAGGGTGATGAAGTAGTCCTTATTCGTAACTACAGGAACAATCTTGTAGCGGTACTGTGGGTTTAAGAACTCCATAGTCGCAGGATCAATTCCCAACTGGTCCTCTATCTGTTTGAAATGAATTTGCTGTGTTACGCGTACTGTATCTGTATCGATGTAATAGGCAGGCACTTCAGCAGGTCCAATACCATACAAATGACCATATTCCATCGCATATGTGGCAGCAATAAATAACGGAACATAAGCAGAGGTCTCTCTGGGCAAGAACGGTCTGATCTCCCAGTAGGATCTTTTACCACCACTTTTACGTATGGCTTTTCGCACGTTACCAGGCCCGCTATTGTACGCAGCAAGTACTAAATTCCAGTCCTCAAATACATCATACATCTTCAGCATGTATTGACATGCTGCTTCTGTGCTCTTTAAGGGGTCATTGCGGTCGTCCACATAGCTATTCACGGTTAAATCGTACATTAATCCAGTGCTGTACATAAACTGCCACAAGCCCGTGGCACCCACGTAGGATTTTGCTTTTGGGTTCAGGGCACTTTCTATAACAGCGAGATATTTGATTTCCAACGGCATGTTGTATTTATCCAAGTGCTCTTCAAACATGGGGAAATAATACTGCCCATGGGCCATCATTCTACTCAAGCGGTTGGTGCCAAATTTCAGGTAGCGCTCTAAGTATTTCTTGACTACCGGATTATACGTCATTTCAAAGGGCGTACGAGTGTCCAGATCTGCCATATAGTATCTGAAAATACTGTCGTTGAGTGGCAACGGATTAATCGTGTCTACTAAAGGAGATGTTGACTGCGCGAACAACACATGGCCCGAATCAAACTTAGCGAGCCTTTGATCAAGCGTCCATAAAGCGTTTGAGTCCATTCTCACCTCATGATGAGCCATAGAGTCCATGGCTAGAGAATCGTTTTGACCCACCGCTAAAAAACTTATTAGGATCAAGCTGATCGTTAGAAAGAAGCGCATCTTAATGCTTTTGAATCCAACCCACCATGGCGAGAACATCTAAATCGGCACCATTAGCTCCCATTGCTTGCATTCCCATAGGAAGCCCGTTTGGATGCATTCCCATAGGCACACTTACCGCTGGGTTTCCCGCGATATTTGCGTGAACGGTGAATATATCTTCCAAATAATTTACGGTAGGATCTTCCACCACGCGACCAATATCAAAGGCAGTGTTAGGAGTAGTGGGACAAAGTATAAGATCGTAAGTCTCCAGCGTTTTATCCGTCCATTCTTTCACTAACCTTCGCACAGACTGGGCTTTCCCGTAATAGGCATCATAATATCCAGCACTTAGGACGAAAGTCCCAAGCATGATACGGCGCTGGACTTCCAAGCCAAATCCTTCACTTCTGCTGGTTTTATAAATACTTTCAAGGTCCGTACTCTTGTCACTTCTATATCCTGCATGAACACCATCAAAACGGGCCAGGTTAGAGCTTGCTTCTGCCGTGGTTAAGACGTAATAAACAGGAACAAGAACATCTAGAAACTCAAATTCCACGGGTTCAACAACAACCCCTGCGTTTTCTAATAATTCAAGCTGAGATTCGAACGCTTTGCGCACAGACACATCCACCATGGGATGGTCTAAGGCAGTCTTTAGGTAGGCAACTTTTTTTGGAGCTGTTTTAACCGCTTTGGTCAAAGGCGATTGTATCGCTGTAGCGTCAAAATCATCTGGACCAGAAATTACCTCCATGATTAATGCAGCGTCTTCTATTGTAGAAGTAAAAGGACCTATCTGATCAAAGCTACTTGCATAAGCAATAAGCCCATGGCGACTCACACGTCCATAGGAAGGTTTAAACCCAACGGTTCCTGTGAAGGCGGCGGGTTGGCGTATGGAACCGCCAGTATCCGATCCTAATGCGGCATGGCAAAGACCAGCAGCAACAGCTGCGGCAGAACCACCAGAAGAACCACCAGGTACCTTTGTGGGGTCGTGGGGGTTTTTAGTAGGGCCAAAAGCAGAATTTTCATTTCCGGAACCCATGGCAAATTCATCACAATTCGTACGGCCAATCAGTACAGCGTCTTCTGCCAGAAGGCGTTGGACTACCGTGGCTGAAAATTGACTTTCGAAGCCTTCAAGAATCTTGGATGCGGCACTGACTTTATGATCCAGGTAACAGATATTGTCTTTTAAAGCGATGACCATTCCGGCAAGTTTGCCTCCGGCACCCTTCGCTATTTTTTCGTCTACAATGATTGCTTGATTGCGCGCTTCATCCGACCAAACCTCTAAAAAGATGTTGAGGTCCTTTGTTTGCTCAATTTTAGACAAGAATGTCTCTACCGCTTGTGCAGTGCTGCTCATAAGATTGGGATCGTTAAGCGATTACTCTTTGCTTTTTCCAGACGTGTCTTCGCTGTCATTGTCAGCAACACCATCCTTGAACTCTTTTATGCCACGGCCTAGACCACGCATGAGTTCTGGAATTTTACGGCCGCCGAATAATAGCAATACCACTACTAGAATCAGTATCATTTGGTTGGGACCCATGATCCCTAGAAACACTGTGTTCATTTGCTTAAATTTTGAGCGTCTAAAGTACCGATTTTTTACGGAACTAGATGCTTCGTTAATAGTGCAACAGATCCGATAATGCTACGCGAACCTTTTCAGCATTTGGAAGCATGGCACGTTCAAGTGTACTGTTTAGTGGTATGGCGGGCATATTCTCTGCACCTAGTAGTTTCACCGGAGCATCTAAAGATTCAAAACAATCTTCTTGTACGGCCCCTTGCACGGATTGTGCAAAACTTGGACTACTAGATTCCTCTGTAAGTACAAGGACGCGGTGGTGGGCTCGGGCCTCATCCATTACACGACTTCTATCCCATGGTGCTAGGGTCCGTAAATCAAGAATACTGATCTGACCTTCAAAAGATGTTGCAGCTTCTTGCGCCCAATATACTCCCATGCCATAGGTGACGACCAGTGCGGCTTCACCGTTAGATTTCAGATCACTGTCGGCCTCTAATACCATACGTGCTTTTCCAAAAGGAATGACATAGTCAGCGCTAGGTTCGGGTGTTTTTGCACCTTCAGTACCTGGGATTTTACTCCAGTACAATCCTTTATGTTCAAAAATGACCACTGGGTTAGGATCGTAGAAGGCTGATTTCATGAGGCCTTTTAAATCGGCACCGTTTGAAGGATAGGCGATCTTAATTCCCCTAATATTCGTTACCACACTTTCAATAGATGAACTATGGAATGGGCCTCCTGATCCGTATGCACCTATGGGGACACGTATCACGGCTGAGGTTGGCCATTTACCGTTGCTCAGATAGTAGCTTCTGCTAACCTCCGTAAACAACTGGTTCATCCCTGGCCAGAGGTAATCAGCGAACTGTACCTCTACAAAAGGTTTTAAACCTGTAGCGGCCATACCCACCGTGGACCCTATAATAAAAGCTTCTTGTATAGGCGTGTTAAAAACCCGATCATCTCCAAAAGTTTGAGCCAGTGTAGCGGCTTCACGGAAAACTCCGCCAAGCCTCGCGCCAACGTCTTGGCCATAGAGTAGTGCTTCAGGATGTGCTGCCATGAGTTCTTTGATGGCAAACAATGCTGCGTCAACCATGACAGTAGGGGTAGCTCCTTTTGGAGAGCGTTCTCCTTTTTCTTCAGTGATGGGTGTCGGGGCAAACTGGTGGTTGAACAAGTCCTCCGGTTTTGGGTCCGGCATGGAAAGTGCAGATTTATATTGTGCCTCAACAAATTGAATTGCCTCGCCTTCCCATTGTTTTAAAGTCGATTCCTTATGTCCAGCGTCTAGACATTGCTGCCATAGCACGGGATAAGGGTCACGCGTTGCCGCTTCTTCCAAGTCATCTCTATACCATTCCTTGCGAACGCCGGAGGTATGGTGATTCAACAAGGGTACATCGCATCTTACTAAGAAAGGCCTGCGCTCTTTCCTCATGATGGTGATCACTTCTTTTAAAGCCGTAAAACACTCCTTAAAATTAGATCCGTTTAGGTCTCTGGTTTCAATACCAGCAAACCCCTTTGCATATTCAACCGCATTACTGTGGTGAACTTCGTTTCGGTTTGCGCTAATGTCCCATCCGTTGTCTTGTACAAACATCAGTAGAGGAAACTGCTTAAGTGCTGCCATGTGCATGGCCTCTGAGATTTCTCCCTCGGTCATTGCGCTGTCACCAATACTACAAACGGCAATAGCTCCTTTTTCAGCATCTGTTGCTAAACCCTGTCGCTCTCTATATTGAATACCCATTGCAACACCAGCGGTAGGGATGGCTTGCATGCCGGTTGCGGAGCTTTGGTGGGGGATTTTAGGCTTGTCGTCATCTTTTAAGCTGGGATGACTATAATAGGTTCTCCCGCCCGAAAAAGGATCATCAATCTTTGCTAGCAGCTGTAGCATCAGATCTTTTGGCGTCATACCAATTCCAAGAAGTATACTGTCATCGCGATAGTAAGGGGCAACGTAATCCTTAGGCTCTAGCTGTAGAGCTAAGGCAAGTTGAGCCGCTTCATGGCCTCGGCTTGTGGCGTGGACATATTTAGAAGTGGTGTCTTTTTCACGTTCGTAAAGCTCTGTTAAACTCTTTGCCGTGGCCATGAGTTTGAACGCCTTTTCGAATGGTATAGTGGTTTTTTTAGACATGTATCTGTGTTTCGCTCTCCAAAGTTAGGGCATCATAACCACTTTTAGAGGCACTTGAAGTATTCAAAAGGTTCAAGACAGCTGGTACACACATATTGGCTTTTGCAAGCAGTGCTGCCATGTAGGCTTAGCATTTTTGTGTCCTTACTCTTACATCTAGGACAGTTTACCTTAGGGGGCTCCGCAAAGAGTACTCTCTTGTCGCTAGAAGCACCAACCGGAGGTGCAATACCGTAAGCTTCCATTTTCTCCCTGCCTTCTTTTGTGATCCAATCCGTAGTCCAAGAAGGTTGGAGCTGCTGCTCTATAACAAAAGGCAATTGACGTACATACATCGCTTCGCGCAGGTCTTGTTCCATTCGATCCATTGCCGGGCAACCCACATAGGTGGGGCTGATGGTTATGAGGTAGACAAATTCGCTGTTTTCTAGGGAGGCATCCGAATGGTCGGAGGCAAAAATATCCATAGCTTTAGAAAAACGTTCGTCGTTTTTGGGCAATAAAGCAACACTGCGCAGTATCCCCATGTCATGAAGACTCAATACGGGAATTTCAGGATCATTAACCTGACATAAATGCTCGTATAAAGTCTTGCTTTGGTCCATATCTATCCCCCAAAGGCTTTAAGCACATCGTTTCCATTAGCGAGTAGTAACAACGCAAGGAGTAAAAAGAATCCAATCATTTGTGCATATTCAAGTACTTTGATTGAAGGTTTGCGACCTGAAATCCACTCGACTAATGTGAAAATAACATGACCTCCGTCTAAAGCCGGGATGGGTAGAATGTTCAGGAATCCAAGCATGATGCTCAAGAATGCAGTAAACTCCCAGAAGTGTCTCCAGTTCCATGCATTATCGTACTGCTTGAGTATCGTTAGGAAGCCACCAACTTCTTTGTACGCTTCTGTTTTTGGATTGAAGATCAGCTTGAATTGGCGCACATAACTATTTAGTTTAGACTGTACTTCTCCAAAACCACCGGCCAGAGCTTGACCCATCGTGTATTTCTTGTTTTTTATCTCGTAATATTTGAATACTTCACCTGTGTTTTGAACCCCGATTTTCCCTGACTCAGGAAGTAAAAAATTTATTGTGTCTGATATGCCTGCCCTGAAATAGGTAAGTTGAACCTCTTCTCCAGCATATTTTGGCATGTCCTCTAAGTATTGGTCAAAGAACAACATGGTTGTTCCGTTCAGCCCAACTACACTGTCGCCAATTTGTAGGCCGGCCGTCTCTCCAATAGAGCCCTCCACAAAAGCACCCACAACGTATGGCATACGAGGCTTAATCAAACCAATGAATGTTTTGTTCTTCACCATATCTTCAATAGATTCCACTCGGATAGGCACGGTAACTTCACTGCCATTGCGCTCGACAATGATGTCTTCTCCTTGGCTTAATAGGATTTCCAGTCCAGTCTCGCGGTAACTTTCAGGAACAACACCTCCAATGCTTAAGATCTTATCTCCATTTTGAAGTCCCATTTCTATTCCTGTGGAATTCGTCCAAATACCATGCACTAGGCTCTCGTTTGGTAAATAGTCTTTCCCGTAACTCAGTAATAAGAACACATAAATAAAGTAGGCGGTGATAAAATTCATGATGACCCCTCCAGTAAGGATGATGATCCTTTGCCAGGCTGGTTTTGCTCGGAACTCCCATTCTTCTGCTTCCTCACTCATCCCCTCAGTGTCCATGCTTTCGTCAACCATACCAACGATTTTAACGTAACCACCTAACGGAATCCATCCAATTCCCCATTCAGTTTCACCGATCTGTTTTTTGAAAAGCGAGAATTTGTAATCAAAGAATAGGTAAAACTTTTCAATACGTACGCCAAACCATTTCGCAGGCAGGTAATGCCCAAACTCATGGATGACAATAAGCAATGAAAGGCCTAAGAGGAATTGGGTGATTTGAATCAGCATAGTATTTATTCTAAAAAAGTAGAGTTCAAAAGTAACGCGCAAGGTTGAACTAGTGTTTGATTCATCCTGGTCTTACGCAATAATAGTGTGTTAAAGTTTAAGTAGGCAATACGTTAAGAGCTTTGCCCACCTTTATAAAGGCCGCAATCGCTTTATCTAAATGCTCTTGGGAGTGTGCTGCACTGAGCTGTACCCTGATGCGCGCTTGATCCTTAGGTACTACGGGATAAAAGAATCCTATGACATAAATACCCTCATCTAGCAGCAGGTCCGCGAATTTTTGGCTCAAGGCCGCGTCATACAACATGATAGGCACAATCGCACTTTCTCCGTCCTTAAAGTCAAACCCAGCTGCGGTAACCCCTTTTTTGAAGTAGTTAATGTTCCATTCCAGCTGGTCTCTCAGTGCGGTACTTTCATTCAGCACCTTGAATACCTCAAGAGAGGCCCCTACAATAGCAGGCGCTAGTGAGTTAGAAAATAAATAGGGACGTGATTTCTGGCGTAACATTTCTATGATTTCTTTACGCCCTGTAGTAAATCCACCCATGGCACCTCCGAGCGCTTTTCCAAGTGTGCCTGTAATGATGTCGACTCGTCCAAGTACATTTTTCAGTTCAACAGTGCCGCGACCAGTTTTTCCAATAAAACCAGTGGCATGACATTCATCAACCATAACTAAGGCATTGTACTTATCTGCCAGGTCACATATTTTGTCTAGCTGTGCAACATAACCGTCCATGGAAAATACGCCATCAGTAACAATCATTTTAAATCGTGCTCCATCAGCATCCTGAAGTTGTTTTTCAAGGTCTGCCATGTCATTGTTGGCATAGCGATAGCGAGCAGCCTTACATAGACGAACGCCATCTATAATGGATGCATGGTTAAGGCTGTCAGAAATAATAGCGTCTTCAGCGGTAAGTAATGGTTCAAAAACACCGCCATTTGCATCAAAAGCCGCCGCATATAAAATGGTGTCCTCGGTATGAAGAAAAGAGGCTATTGTAGCTTCCAATTCCTTATGTATGTCCTGCGTCCCGCAAATAAAACGCACAGAGCTCATCCCAAAACCATGAGTATCCAGCGTTCTATGCGCAGCCTCTAATACTCTAGGATGAGAGCTTAGGCCTAGATAATTGTTAGAGCAAAAGTTCAATACCTCCTCGCCATCTGTTGTTTTGATCACGGCATCTTGCGCGGTGGTGATGACGCGCTCTCTTTTAAAAAGACCAGCGTCTTGAATATCTTTAAGTTGTGTGCTCAGGTGGTTTTTTAAATCGCCGTACATGGAAGAGGTGTTTGGATTCTATTGCGAAAATAAGTGTTGAAGTCTTCTTGTGAGTTCCTACGGAGACTTTCTTTTACATAATTGTGAGGTATTTAATGGTCATTAGGACACTTTTAAATGATGAAAATTAATTTTTTTCATAAAATGAGTATCGCTAGGTCCATTGAATTCAACGAAAACAACCAAATTTGCCCATATGCGTGTAGATAAATTCATTTGGTGTGTACGATTTTTTAAGACCCGCAGTTTGGCGGGGGAGCAGGTTCGTGGTGGAAAGGTTCTTCTGTCTGGTTTACCTGTGAAATCATCTCGAGACATTAAAAGTGGTGACTGTATTACCATAAAGCGCCATGGTTTTGACCAGGTGTATGAGGTTCTATCCATCCCAAAAGCAAGGATTGGAGCTAAACTTGTTGAGGACTATGTTGTTAACAGGACACCTAAAGAAGAATTAGACAAAGAAGAATTCTTGAAACTTGCCCGGAATATAACAAGACAAAAAGGTCTAGGGCGACCCACTAAAAAAGACCGTCGAGATATTGAGGGGTTTAATGACAGTGAATAAGTGTGTAATTTGAGGGTATAGTATACGCTCTTGCCCCATCGCAACTAGTAAAACTAAATTGTCCGGTATTTGTCCAAGAGAGTATTTTGGTTAACACCTAATCGTTTACCACATTTGAGTGTACTAAGTACGCTTAATCAACAACAAGTGAAAAAAATGCGAAAACAAACACAGAAATTAACCCTGCTACTCGCTGCGATGCTCGTAATGTTCTCAGCTAGAGCGCAATACAGTGGTTTGGTAACTGATGCTGGAGACAAAAGCACACTTCCTGGTGCAGTGATTCAAGCAGGTTCTATAGCAACCACCACGACAGATATGGAGGGCAAATGGTCTTTGGACGTCCCTGAAGGAACTGAAATTAAAGTTTCGTTTGTGGGTTATGTCTCCAAAAGGGTCACTTTGGGTAAAGAAAAAAACATAAAAATTAATCTTTCGTACGACCAGGCATCTTCTACGCTGGAAGAGGTTGTAGTTGTAGGTTATGGTGTTCAGAAAAAATCGAATGTAACAGGTGCTATTTCCAGCGTTAAGGCGGAAGATTTGGAAGGACTGCAACTTCCACGAATTGAAACGGCGCTACAAGGACGTACTTCAGGGGTATCTGTTATACAGAGTTCTGGAGCTCCAGGTTCCGGAGCGGTTATACGAATACGTGGTACTTCTTCTATTAATGGTTCAGATCCGCTATATGTAGTAGATGGTGTCGTTATAGGTGGAGGGATTGATTTCTTGAATCCTGGTGATATAGAAACTATCGAGGTTCTGAAAGATGCTGCTTCAGCTGCCATTTATGGGGCACGTGGTGCGAATGGCGTTATAATTGTCACGACTAAGAACGGTAGCAAGATTAAGGGCATGCAGGTGAAGATTTCCTCTTACACGGGACTTCAGAGCCCATGGAAAATGTTACCAGTATTAGATGCTCGTGAGTATGCTACCATTCAAAATGAAATGGCTGCTTCAGCTAATCAAGCGATTCCTTATCCTGGTGCTGCAAGTTTAGGCAGAGGTACGGACTGGCAAAGTCATGTGTTTAATCCAAACGCAACCATACAGAGTACTGACTTCAGCATAGCGGGATCTACAGATAAAGGCTCTTACTACTCTTCAGTAAGTTATTTTAACCAAGATGGTATTGTTGCTAAAGGCAAGAGTAACTACGAAAGACTAGCGGCAAGACTCAATACCATCACAAATGTCAACGATAGATTGACTGTTGGGTGGAACGTAGCTTACACTCATAACGAGAGTAGTGGTGTAGCTGAAAACACAGAATACGGTTCTCCCTTAGGTAGAGCATTGAACATGGATCCATTAACTCCGTTGTACGAGACGGATCCTACAGTTTTGTCACAAGCTCCATACACTTCCGGTGGTCAATTAAGATCTAACCTGGTGACAGATGAAAACGGAATTTTTGGCATTTCAAATCGTGTTACCTCGGAAATTGTTAATCCAGTTGCTGCGTATAGCTTAATTAATAATGTAGGCTGGGCTGATAAAGTAGTCAACAATACTTATGCAGAGTTTGAAATCCTCCCAGGATTAAAGGCCCGCTCAAGTATGGGAATTGACCTCGCTTTTTGGGGTAATGATGGTTTCAACCCATCGCATTACTTGAATGCAACAAACTATCTAGACACCAACACGGTGTACTCAAGCTTCAACAGAGGGTTTACATGGATATGGGATAACACCCTGACGTATACGCACTCTTTAGGGAAACACAACATGAACTATCTTTTAGGTCACAGTGCTCAAGAGATAAATGGACGTTACATAGGTGGAAGTAAAAAAGATGTTCCTACGTCAACTTTCCAGGACGCAACTATAGATTACGGACGCAATGAAATTTCAGAACAGGTTTATGGAGGTAAATGGGAACGATACGCAATTGAATCTTACTTCGCTCGTGCAAATTATGATTACGACGGTAAGTATGTAGCCACTGCCATTATTCGTGGTGATGCTTCTTCTCGTTTTGGATCAAACAACCGCTGGGGTTATTTCCCATCGCTTTCTGCAGGTTGGAACCTTCATAAAGAAGATTTCTGGGTTTATGATAACATCAACCAATTAAAGTTGAAAGCTGGTTACGGTCTGAATGGTAGTGATGCTGCTGGAAGTCTAGAATTTGCTTCGACCATTATCGGTGGAAGGTCATATACATTTGGAGGCAATGAGGTACTGGTCAATGGTACTACTCCTGCCCAGGTAGCAAACCCAGATTTAAGATGGGAGAGCGTAGCACAATTAAACATTGGTGCTGAAATTCGTGCGTATGACTACTTGACCTTTGGTTTTGATGTCTTTAATCGCAGAACGAATGACATGAAGACTCGTCCACCACTTCCAGATTACATTGGAAATGATGCGCCTACAGCAAACGTTGGTTCTATGTTAAACCAAGGTATAGATATGGAGTTCGGTTACGACAGAGCATACAACAAGGACTTCTCCATAGGAGTCATGGGTAACTTGAGTTTCATTAAAAATGAAGTTGTTCTTATTGGTAATGACGCTGGATACTTAACCGGTGCAGGATGGGGTCCTCAAGGGTTAGAAATCACCCGTATTACAGAAGGTTTGCCCATCGGCTACTTCTATGGGTATCAAACGGACGGCTTATTCCAAAACATGAACGATGTACATTCTCATGTTAGTGGTGAAGGAGATACCCTTCAGCCATTGGCTAGAGGAGGTGACTTACGTTTCGTGGATGTTAACGGGGATGGAAAGATCGATGCTGATGACCGCACTATGATCGGAAATCCAACGCCAGATTGGACAGCAGGTATCACCCTAGATGTACGTTACAAAAACTGGGACTTTAACATCTTCGGTCAAGGAGTGTTTGGTAACCAGATCTATAACGCAACTAGACGATATGATCTGCCAACCTCTAACATGGCGGCAACGGCCTTGAACAGATGGACTGGTGAAGGTTCTTCGAATGACCACCCTAGACTGACGTTTGATGATCAGAATAAAAACTTCGCTAGAAGCTCTGACTTCTATGTGGAAGACGGTAGTTTCTTTAGAATTAAGGCGCTCCAGTTTGGGTATAATCTACCTGCGACTGTTGCGGATAAAATTGGTCTAAGTAAAATGAGAATTTACTACAGTGGTACCAACGTATTAACCTTCACTAAATACTCTGGCTTTGATCCAGAGATTGGTTCTGGTTTTGGTGTTGATAGAGGTCTATATCCTCAGGCACGAGTAAATTCAATTGGTTTGAACATCACATTTAAATAATTAAGTCATGAAGAGATTAATTATGAAGCAGAACATTTGGGCAACACTTTCTATTGCCGCACTATTGATTTTTGGATCCTGTTCCAAGGACTTTCTTAATACTCGCCCAGTAGGTCGCGTATTAGAGGTAAACTATTATCAAACGCAAGACCAGGCTTTTGAAGCATTGGTGAGTGTCTATGATGTGCTTCAATGGAATGACCAGTACGGTTTCTCTATGTTCCGTTTGTTACAAAGCGTAGCATCTGATGAAACGCATGCAGGTGGTAGTGATGCCTCTGATCAGCCTTCATGGGTGGCGTATGACAACTTTACACTTTCACCTAACCTAGGTCCTCAAAGAGGATTTTGGAGAAAGTGTTACAAAGGAATTTATAGAGCAAACCTTTATTTAGAGAAGATTGAAGGTATAGACGATGCGTCTGAGTCTTTCAAGGCTCGTACTACTGGTGAAGCTAAATTTCTTCGCGCTAAGTTCTATTTTGATTTAGTACGCTTGTTTGGAAACGTTCCTTACATAGACCATACGCTAGGTGCTTCCGAATATTATACTGTGGAGCAAGTGGGACCAGCGTTAATTTTCCCTTTGATTATTTCAGATCTTGAAGATGCTATAGCTGCATTGCCGTCATCTGTAAGTTCAAATGAGATAGGTAGAGTAACGAAAGGAGCCGCTCAATCATTATTGGCTCGGGCTTATTTATTTCAAAATGACGCTTCAAAAATGAGTGAAGTAGCCGCTCTTTCAGAGTCTGTTATTCAATCAGGTGAGTACGCGTTACTTTCAAGCTTTGGTGAGATTTGGACTAGAGACGGCGAATGGTCGTCAGAAAGTGTATTTGAAATCACATATAGCGAAAACTCCTCAAGTGATTGGGGATCGTTTGGCTGGGGCGGTGGTGAAGGTAATGTGGGAGTCCAATTTGTTGGAATGCGCGATTACAACGGCCCAATTTTCGCTACAGGCTGGGGTTTTTGCCCAGTATCTGCGGATTTAGAGACTGCAATGAGTGGCGATCCGCGTTATGGACACACTATCATCGACGTAGCTAATCTACCAGGCTCTGAATACACTCCGGGTTACCAGAACACTGGTTATTTTATGCGCAAGTATGCTCCTATAGCTTCAAGCGTTGCTGCAGACGGAGATCCTGCATTGAACTGGGGTAACAACGTAAGAGAAATTCGTTACTCAGACGTTTTACTCATGGCTGCTGAAGGTATAGTCAGGTCTGGTGGTTCTGAAGGAACTGCAAGGGCTTATGTGAACCAAGTTCGTAATAGAGTTGGACTACCGGCGATCACCAGTTCAGGATCTCAGTTGTTAGATGATATCTATACAGAACGTAGGTTAGAATTAGCTTGTGAAGGTCATAGATTCTTCGATCTAATTCGTACTGGTCAGGCAGAAAGTGTTTTATCGAGTAAAGGCTTTAGCGCCTCTACTCATACCTATTTGCCTATACCACAGCAAGAAATTGACGCAAGTCAAGATGTTTTAACTCAAAATCCAGGATATTAAAATTATAATCTCATGTTAAAGAACTTAAGTCTTTTAATTATAGTAGCATTGGGTTTCACGGCATGTGAGCCCAACGCAGGAACAAAAACTGAGCTTGGCGCTCTTCCCGTTTCAGACTTTTCATACACCATGGTAGATAGCAATACAATTGCATTGACCTCTGAATCAACGGGTGATCCATTCTTGTTTCAATGGGACATTGATGGCGTAGGCTCTTTTACTGGTGAGAACCTAGAAGTACTGATCCCGCTAACAGGGACCTATGACATTACACATACGGTCTTCAATCAAGGTGGTCATGCGTCCTCTATGGATCAAGTTGAAATTTTAAAGGATGCGGATCTTCCATGTGTGGGTGCTATTGAGTACCTGACGGAATGTACGGACCGTACTTGGAAATTAGCTCCTCAAGCAGGAGCTCTTTGGGTAGGACCAGACGGAAACACCACGTGGTGGGCAAATGGCGCTGCGGATGTCGTCACACGTTCATGTCTATTCAATGATGAATGGGTTTTCCACGAAGATGGTACGATGGATTACAATGCGAATGGTGACATCTGGGGAGAGCCTTATCTAGGTGGATTGACAGAAGCCTGTCACCCTGAAACCTCTTTAACTGGTGCTTTGACGGCATGGGCTAGCGGAACACATACGTATGAAGTCATTGCCGCTACTGCTGATCATCCAGATCAAATTAGGGTCATAGGAACAGGCGCATTTATGGGTATTCCTAAAGCAACAAATTCCGGTGAAGTGACTACACCAGTAAATGAGGTAACCTACGATATATTGTGGATGACGGATCAAAACAACAATCGCTATATGGAAGTTGAAGTAAACTTTGGCGGCGGACTGTGGAGATTTACCTTTTACTCAGAGTCATAGATGATTAAAAAAACGGTATATACAACCCTTTTAGGAGCCTGTCTCATAACCTGTTTTTCAGGTTGTGAGACTCCTGCTTTGGCCCAATTAAGCGCCACCGATCTAGAAATAGATGAGGGAAGCGATAGTTATGTTTTAAATTTCACAGTGTACCTCAATCAAGAGGCAACTAAGGAATTGACCTTTGATTTTACAACGATTGAGGTGAACGCCACGGAAGGCGAAGATTTCATGCCTACTTCAGGAACAGTCGTTATTGCTAAGGGTGAAACTGAGGCAATTATCCCTATTACTATTAACGGTGACCAGGACCCTGAGGATACAGAAACCTTCTGGCTGTCCTATTCTAACCCAGTTAATCTCACCATACCACAGCCTTTCAACCAGATCACATTGATCAATGATGACGGTGCGCAACCCGTGAACGATGCTGGATATACAACGCCAAACAGTTATACAGGCTACACACTTGTCTGGTCTGATGAGTTTGACGGTACACAGCTCAACACCTCTGATTGGAACTATGAAACTGGTGCCGGTGGTTGGGGAAATCAAGAGTCTCAGTATTACCGCAGTGGAACAAAGAATGCTGAAGTTGCTCAGGGTTATCTGAGAATAACCGCTAAGGAGGAGACCTATTTAGGAGCCCCCTTCACGTCAGCCAGATTAACCACCCAGGGAAAGCAGTCGTTTAAATATGGCCGTATTGATATCAGAGCGAAGACTCCCTATGGATCAGGTCTCTGGCCAGCACTTTGGATGCTAGGGGACAACATCTCATCCGTGGGATGGCCAGCATGCGGTGAATTAGATATTATGGAGCTCATAGGGGGCGACGGAATTAACGATAAAACGGTTCACGGGACTGGGCATTGGAGAGATAATGGTCAGCAGGCTAGTTATGGAAACCCAAGTTCACTAACGAGTGGAAAGTACGCTGATGAATTTCACGTCTTTTCTGTCGTTTGGAATCAAAACTCGATCAAGTGGTATAGAGATAATACGTTATTCAGTACTTTAAACACGTCGAGTATATCCGCTTTTCAAGAACAATTCTTTTTTATTTTAAATATTGCAGTAGAAGGCGACTGGCCTGGACCTGTAAACCAATCAACAGTATTCCCACAATACATGCTAGTTGATTATATACGTGTATTTCAATAACAATTATTAACCATAAATATTACTAACCACAAAAAACAATTAACATGAAAAAATTCTACGCTTTAATGATGTTCTGTCTGCCTATGCTTGCATTCACACAGACTTCAAAAGACGTTACGTTTATCGTTGATATGCGTGACTACAGCACCACCTCGTACACAACGGTGAACTTGAACGGTGATTTCAACGGCTGGTGTGGTAGTTGTAACCCAATGTCTGATGCTGATGGTGATTCAGTATGGACTGTTACATTGCCACTTTCAGTTGATTCTATGGAGTACAAGTTTACTCTAGACGGATGGACAGGTCAAGAAAATTTGACTGTTGGTACTAATGGTACTAAAACTACCGGTATTTACACCAACCGTTTTGCTGTTTTATCAAATGATACCATTCTTGATGGTGTAGCTTGGGAATCCGGTTATGCAAAAGTAGGAAAGGTATACATGACCTTCCAAGTAAACATGGGATACCAAACAGTTGATACAACTGGTGTATTCATCGCTGGTGGAGGTAACTTCGGAAATCCAGGTGACAACGAAATGTTGCCTATTGGTGATAGTGTGTATTCATTTACAATGTCTGCTGATACTGGGTTCAACTCTGATTTCACTTTCTCTAACGGCGATGACGCAGGTTGGGGACAGAAAGAAAACATTGTAGGAAAGCCTTGTGCTGTTGCTCCTTATAGTGATCGTACAATTCCTGGTCCTATATACAGCGATTATCGTTTGACTACTTGTTTCGGCGAGTGTACTACTGACGGTACTTGTCCAGTTCCTGCAGTTCCAGTTAACGTTACTTTCCATTCAGATCGTAACTCTGTTGCTGGTACTTTCACAACAGCGTATGTTTCAGGTACAATCAACGGATGGAGCGGTAACGCTAATCCTATGACTGATGATGATGGTGACGGTGTCTACACTGCAACTATATCGTTATTACCAGGTAACTACGAGTTCAAGTTCACAGCTGATGACTGGGCTATACAAGAGAACTTGGATCCAGCTACGCTTGATTCTACTTGTACGTTAACTACTGGGGCGTTCACAAACCGTTACATTTCTATTGGCATGGCTGATACAGTTTTGCCAATTCAGTGTTGGGAAGAGTGTGGTCCTTGTGCAGGAATAGGTATGGAAGAGGTTACTGCTGACTTTATCGTTAAGCCAAATCCAGCTTCTGATGTATTGTTCATTGAGAACACTACGGGTACTGTTTCAACAGTTTCTGTTTACAATGTAACAGGTGCTAAAGTATTGGCTGATCAAACATTCCAAGCTGAGGCTAGAATGGACGTATCAGCATTGCCACGTGGTATGTACATCGTTCGTATCCAAAATGGATCTACGGAGCGTGTAGTACGCGTTGCATTGAAATAATCACTTACCAAAATGGTTAGTAAGTAAGTGAGGGGGACCCAGTTTTGGGTCCCCTTTTCATTTTGTAAATTCACGAAATGTTTCGACTCTTTCTTCTTTTTGCGCTTGCAAGTCCAGCCTTACTATGGGGACAGAACATTAGCCACGTAGGCCCCTCGGAGGGGCTACTTCATCCTACAGTTTATGACATTGTTCAAGATCCATATGGTTTCGTTTGGATAGGTACTAGGGGAGGTCTATACAGATATAATGAAGGACAGGCTAAGGAGTTTTCTTTTTTGGATTCCACTTCTGTTAGGAGATCTAGAAATGTGCAGAGTCTTCTTGTTACTCAAGACTCAACGTTATTGATTGGCCTGCAACGTGGGGGGATTGTGCATTATGACCTTACTACCTTGAGGCCATTTCCCGAAGAATCACTGCCGACATTGCCTGGCTTACCTACAGTTATAGGATCTTATGAGGATCGTTTTGGAACTATTTGGCTGGGTACCTCAGGCGATGGTGTTTTTTACTTGCCTAAGGGGTGGAGTGATTGGGTCAAAATAGAGTCTGATGAGTATAATAGTTCCCTGGAATATTGTTTTGAATTTGTGGAGCAGGGAGATACGTTGTGGTTTGCCACGGCAGGTGAACAACTACTCTTTTATAATTATAGTAGCGGGTCCTTGAACCACATTCCTACGTCACAGAATATTTCATCCTACAAAAAAGCCATTGATATTCAAGGCGATCGAATGGTTATGGGGATTGGAGATCAAGGTGTATTTGAACTGATTGATGGAGAATTGATCAATTTAAATATCCCTATTACTAATGCTTTTGATGTAGCCGTTAATAATGATGACATCTGGGTTTCAACGGATGGTGACGGTATTTTCGTTGCTAATAGTACTGGTATTGATGTTTATTCTAAGCAGGATCCTTACAATGAGATATTAACCGATCAATTTTATAATATTTATGAAATTTACGACTCCTATTGGTTTGGAACATTTAACGGAGGTGTAGCGATTATTCCTAAAGAAAGTAATGAATTAAAGAAGCTAAGAAAGCCAGCCTCGTTTACGTACTCGAGTATACAAAGCGCTATCAGTATGTCGTCTCTTGGTGATCAGTTTTGGGTTGGCTTTGATGGTGACGGCCTAGTGCAGTATCAAGGCGATAAAAACAACTGGACGCCTACCATCCCTTCTGGGAGCTATGTTCCAAAGGTGATCACAGCGTTGCACTCTCAACAATCAAATAGTATCTGGCTAGGATCTTTTACAGAAGGACTCTTTAAATACAAGGAGAATGGCGAATTACTAGACCACTACCTACCATATACTCCAACGGCTAGGGGATTGAAACATGCCAGTATTTGGTCTTTAGAATCAACATATGGTGACAGTTTATGGGTAGGAACACTCGCAGGACTTCAACTTTTTAACGGAGAGTTATTTACAACCCCTTTCAGCGAGGAGCAAATGCGAGGCAGGGTGATCATGGACTTGGAATTTGACGGTGTTGACCTTTGGATCGGTACAGAATTTCATGGACTGTATCGCGTTGACACTCGGGGCGGAATTAACCATTATCCTTTAAGGAATCCTATACTCGACCTTCTCGATTTCCAAGATCATTTGATCATAGGTATGGAAGGCGGTGGAATTCTCGCTTTCCATGGCACCAGCATAGATACTATCTTGTCTGATGAGGATTATATTACTTGTTATGGGTTAACAGAACATGATGGCCTGGCTTATGCGACTACCAGTATAGGCTTATTGGAGTTGACTTACAATGACTCACTAGGCTGGGGAAATGAGGTTATTCAGGAATTAGATGAGTTGCAAATAGGCTTGTTTAATAGAAAGACACTTACCTCCCATCAAGGAAAACTGATGATTGGAGGCACGAGCGGCATAGCGCAGTTTGAAACAGCAAACCGACGCTCTGAACCTACGTCAGATCTTATCATGACTAACGTACTGGTGGATAACCAAGACATTCACAGCGTGATGATTAATAGCTCGCAAGATCGCGTTCCTTTTATCGAAATTTCTCCAGGGACAAATACGCTTCAGTTTTTGTTTGAAGTGATGAGCCCTAATCGGATGAATGGCGTGGAATGCTCTTACAGAATTAAGGAGGCAGGAAATGTTTGGATAAATCTTGCCCCCAACGAGCGTTCTTTTATTGTACGCGAATTACCGCCAGGTAATTATTCTATTGAGGTTAAAGCTAAATTCAATAACCAGCAAGAAACCTCACTCCTTATCCCGGTGAAAATTAATGCTTTCGTTTGGCAGCAAAAATGGTTTCAGCTTTCAATTGTTGGTGTGGTCTTTTTAGTACTCCTGCTGTTTATTTGGCTCTACCAAGACAGACAGCTACGCGCGACAAGACTTAAGCTCGTCGAAATAGAGCGTGAACTTCTTGAGGTTAAAGCGACAGACTTAGAGGTTAAATCAAAGCAACAAAGCTCGGAATTAAGTTTTCAGTTACTCAAAACATCAAGCAGACTAGAGCTATTGAACACGTTCAAGCAGCGTCTGAGTACTGAATTGAACAAGTCTAATCGATCACCAGAAACGAACAAGTTGCTTCAAGAGCTCATTCGAGAGATGAATAGGGAGCTTCAAAGCGAAAATTACTGGGATCACTTTGAGCGAAATTATAAGGATTTGCACGAAGAATTCTCCCAAGTTGTGATTTCTAAGTATCCAAGTCTTACCAAGGGAGAGATCAGGCTTTGTTACTTGATCAGGGAGAAAATGAATAACAAGGAAATTTCCACAGTTCTCAATGTGAGTCTAGCGGCTACGGAGAAGGCGAAATACAGACTTAAGAAAAAAATCGGATTAGAAAAGAATGATGCCTTAGATCGATTTATCCAGGAAATTTAGGGTATGTCTTGGTATTGTCTTGATAGGTAGTGACCGGTTTTTTGAATGAAAACATCATATTCGAATTGCAAATAACAACAAGAATCATGAAGATTTTAAATTACAGATCGTTCCTCTCCCTTCTAGCGTTGATGGTTTTTCAATCCACCGCATGGTCGCAGAATTATGTACATGCTAACGGCAAAGCCATTGTTGAGGGTAATGGTGATACGTTGATCATTCGGGCTATGGGTGTAGGTGGATGGATGGTCCAGGAGGGCTACATGCTTCAGACGGCCTCCTTCGCTAGCCCCCAGCATAAGATTAAGGACACGATAGAGGCATTGATTGGTTCAACAGCAACGGATGCTTTTTATGATGCGTGGTTGACCAACCATTTCAGCAAGGCAGATGTGGATTCATTAGCCGTCTGGGGATTCAATTCTATTCGTATTCCTATGCACTACAATCTATTCACTCTTCCCATTGAAGACGAGCCAATTCAAGGTCAAAACACATGGCTTACGAAAGGGTTTTATCTCCTTGACTCTGCAGTAGAGTGGAGTAGACAAAATGATCTCTATGTGATATTAGATTTGCATGCAGCACCTGGCGGTCAGGGTTATGATTCTGGAATTAGTGATTACGACCCCACTAAACCATCTTTGTGGGAGAGCGCGTTCAATAGATCTAAAACAGCGGCGCTTTGGAAGAAATTAGCAGAGCGTTACGCTACAGATACTGTTATTGCGGGCTATGATTTAATTAATGAGCCCAACTGGAACCTTCCAGGAGGCACAGCCCTTAGGGCGATTTATGAGGACATCACGGATAGTATACGCTCTGTAGATACCAACCATATTATTTTCATAGAAGGTAATTGGTTTGCAAATACGTTCACAGGCCTCACACCGCCGTGGGACAACAACATGGCTTATTCTCCTCACAAGTACTGGTCTCCGGTAAACAGCACTGCAGATATTCAATATGGCTTAGACTTGCGCGATACATATGGCGTTCCTATATGGTTTGGTGAGACAGGTGAGAACTCTAATGCTTGGTACACTGGTTTGATTGAAATCATGGAGAACAATGGTGTAGGCTGGGCTTGGTGGCCTCTTAAGAAAATCGAGACCATAAATGCCCCGTTGTCTATTACTAAATCAACCGCTTACCAAGGTCTATTGAATTATTGGAGCGGACAAACCTCTACGCCTCCCAGTGTAGCTTCAGCTACAGCAACGTTAATGCAATTAACTACAGATTTAAAGGCGGAGAATTGTACCTACAATCGTGGTGTGATAGATGCTATGTTCCGTCAAATTAACGATACGGTTGCACTACCCTGGAAAGATCACTATATCCCCGGAGTAATACACGCTTCAGAATATGACATGGGGCCTATAGGAGTGGCTTATTATGATACAGAGTCGTACCAATTAAACCCTCCCTCCTCTTGGAACTCTGGCTGGACGTACCGCAACGACGGTGTGGATATCGAAAACTTTTACGACCAAGTGAACGACAATGGCTACAAGGTTGGCTTCATAGACACGGACGACTGGATGAATTATACGGTGAATGTCGCTGAGGACAGTGTTTATACTATAAATGTTCGCCAGGGTTGCAGCGGTTCCACTGGAGGAAATTTTTACTTTGAGGCGGATGGTGTTCGCATTACTCCGAATTACTATACCACAAACACAGGAAGTTGGAATATAATGGCGAACAAGGCCATCCCTAATGTCATTCTGTCGAAGAGTGATAGATCAGTTAAATTCGTCGCGAATGGTGGTGGCTTTAATGTAACGAGCTTTGAGTTTATCGCAACAGGAAGCACCTCGTCTATAACGGCGGAATATGTTTATTCTAGAACAAGATCAAGCACCTGGATTGAGGTGCAAACGAACAAGCCTGTTGATTCCCTAAACTTAGGAGTTATTTCATCTTATGCCGTTACTGTAAATGGCTCAGCAGTGAGTGTTGTACAGTTAAAACCTAGCCCAAATAATTCTAGGAGCTTTTTGGTTGAAGTGGGCCAAGCGATGACATTTTTAGATGAGATTAAAATCTCCTACAGCGGAACCTCTTTAAAGGCTGTGGACGGAACATTGGTTCAGACGTTCACACTGGAGTTGGTAGAAAATCTTTTGCCAACTGTTCAGGTCATCCCGGGAAAAATTGAAGCAGAGGCTTATACCTCTATGCAGGGTATTTCTGTTGAGAACACAAGCGACCTTGGTGGAGGACAGAACATTGGATACTTAGACCAAGGCGATTTTATTATTTATGATGTGAAGGTGCTTAATAGCAACTCCTATGAAGTCCTGTATAGACATGCCTCTGAAAGTCAAGGTGCGTTGCAGCTGCAATTACTAGATACTTCTGGTGCCCTCATTTCTAATTTGCACTACGCTACACTATTATCCACAGGCGGATGGCAGAACTGGCAGACCACCAGTTTCTCCACAGGACCTTTAACGGCGGGAGATTATAAATTGAAAGTAGATATATTACAAGCACCATTCAATTTGAATTGGCTTGAATTTGTCCCAAGTATAAATATTACTGAAATAGCCTTAGAGCCTGATCATGGAGGCTTGCGTGTATATCCCAACCCTTCCGTAGATCGTTTAACTGTTCAATATGACTGGGATCCGTCTTTGACGTATGGGATATTTATGTATGATTTAGGGGGAAAATTATGGTATAAAATGACGGAACAAACGATGCAAGGACCCTTGGAACTTTCCACCTCTAATATTCCTAATGGATCCTATGTGATCACTGTAACCACTGCCGATGGAAAACGTTTTTCAAAACAGGTGTTAGTTCTACGTTAAGATATAGGCGTTAAGGGCGGATGTTACTAAGTTTCCCGTCCCGGTATTTTGTCCAATCATTGTCCGGTATTGATCCCTTGGTATAAGCTGGTTATGGTTGAACTTTAGCACTCGCCTAGAAAGGCGTAAAGTGACTCCCTGTGGGTCGTAGATTATTTAAAAAGATATCATGAGAAATGTATTATTCCTAGTAGCAAGCCTTTCCATTGTATGGACAAGTTGTTCTTCATCTGAGGCACAAACAGATGATGCTGTAGGTGACTTAATGTCTAAAATGACGTTAGATGAAAAGGTGGGCGAAATGACGCAGTTAACCATCTGGCCACTTTTAGAAGCAGGTGATGATGGACTACGGATGCCGCAGCGTGGAGACAGTACAAAACTCTATGACGCACTTGTGAATCACCAAGTAGGTAGTATTCTGAACGTAGAGGCTCACGATTATACCGTGGAACAATGGACAGAATTACATAAATTGATTGCGAGCATTTCCTCGTTAAAGCCCAATAAAATACCCGTTCTGTATGGTATAGACGCCATTCATGGGATTAATTATACCAAAGGAGCTACCCTATATCCACAGCAGATTGGTCAAGCCGCCGCTTGGGATACCGTAATGGCAAAAACTATTGGTGAGCAAACGGCTATCGAAACTCGTATATCGGGTATACCATGGGCCTTTTCTCCAGTGCTTGATGTTGCCAGAGATCCAAGGTGGCCAAGATTTTGGGAAACGTATGGAGAAAGCACTGTTTTAGCCTCATGGATGGGAGCCTCTTATACCCGAGGAATGCAGGGAACAGACCCTAAAATTGATGACAATCATATCGCAGTTAGTTTAAAGCACTTTCTAGGATACAGCGCTTCCATCACAGGAAAAGATCGCACACAGGCTTGGATTGCAGAACGCCAACTACGCAGGTACTATTTGCCCACATTTGCAGCAGCTATAGATGCTGGGGCTAAAACAGTGATGATCAATAGTGGCGATATCAATGGAATTCCTGTACATGCTAGTAAGGAGATTCTTACTGACATCCTTAGAGGCGAATTAGGTTTTGAAGGTATTGCTGTAACCGATTGGGCCGATATTCACTATCTATTCAACAGACATCGGGTAGCAAAAGATTACAAAGACGCCGTGGCGATGGCAATCAATGCCGGAATTGACATGAGCATGGTGCCTGACGATCTAGATTTTCCAAGATTACTCAAAGAGTGTGTGGAGGAAGGTCTAGTTCCAATGTCAAGAATTAACGAAAGTGTCCGTCGCATCCTACAGGTAAAGATGGACCTCGGGTTATTTGAAGGTAACGTTCGCCCGGATCTGGCGTTATTTAATTGCGATGAACATAAAGCCACCGCGCTCAAGGCAGCTCAAAACTCCTTAGTGCTACTGAAAAACAAGAATGTATTGCCATTGAAAAAAGCCCCACTTGTTACTGGCCCCACTGCCAATAGCCTTATACCACTGAACGGTGCTTGGTCACACAGCTGGCAAGGTGACAATCCAGGTTTAGCTAATACAGGAAAAGTACCAACTATTGCAGAGGCCATGGAAGCCCGTGGAGCGACCTACTACACTTCTGGTGAGGACATCAATGTTTGGGAGCCCACAGGTAGGCTTCGCGCGACTTCATTAAAGGGTGAAACCGTGGTTGTTGCTTTTGGGGAATGGTCTTATTGTGAAGGGGTTGGAGATATAGAGGACATGTTCCTTCCTGCTGCCCAGTATGAAATGATCAAAGACATCAAAGAAAGAGGAGCGACGGTTGTCGGTGTAATGACCGCAGGTCGTCCAAGGAATATTCGTGATGTTGAGCAATACTTTGACGCGTTATTATACGCCCCGTTGCCGGGTGATTTCGGTGGTGAAGCCATTGCGGGTGCGTTATTTGGAGAGTTCAACCCATCAGGAAAGTTGCCTTTTACGTTTCCACGTCAGCCTTCTGCTCATATCACTTTTGACCACAGGGTGGCAGATGCAATGAGTGTTGCCGCTGGGCCTTCTGGAGACAAAGGGACCGCATCTTTTGGTCCACAGTTTGAGTTTGGACATGGTTTGAGTTATACGTCTTGGTCTGTAACTTCTGCGTTAGTGAACGCGGAGGTTAATGAGGAATTGATTGTGAATATCACCATTTCTAATACAGGGAGCATGTCAGGTAAGCACACGGTTCCTGTTTACTATGAAGATCTCGTGGCCAGTATAGTGCCAAGTGTTAAAAATCTCTGTGCCTTTGCTCAGGTGGATTTAGTACCAGGTGAGCAATCTGTCATTGAACTGCGAATTCCACGCGAGCGTTTTGCCTTAGTGGATACCTCTAACAAATGGGTCGTGGAAGAAGGTGATATGAAACTAATGGTGGGTGAGGAAGTTCATGATTTTGTGATCAAGTAATCCTTACCGTCTAAATCATTACATAAACCGCCCCCAGGTGGCACTGCCTCTTGGGGGGTTTTTATGTAAATCAAATATGTTTTATTCTTTTTCAGTGCTGTTCAGCCAAAGAGATTGAAGTTTGAGCTGCTCCTTCGTGGGTGTTTTCATGAATCTAATGTAATGGCTTTTCACTCCAGAGGTTGTCTTTATGGAATAAGGGAGTATTATATCTGCGCCACTACGTTGCACTTCAAGTTGAATGACATCGCCCTTTGAGACATAACCAAACTCATTTTGAAGCTTGTCGTTATAAGAAGTTAACAGATCACCCTCTTGCAGTCCGATCTCGTCCTTCTTTCCTACTTTTTTTATGGTGTAGCGACCTTTTCTCGCGATGCGGGATCGTTTCACATCGTTATCTTTTAAAGGATCAACGACAATCTCGCCTTTGAAGCTGCGGTCATATTCTATCCCAACTTTACGGAGGTATTCTTTAATAGGCAAGTCCTCTCTCCCCGTGATGTAGCGATCAAAAAACGTTTGTAATGCAGGGTCTGACATCGATACAAATTCAGCGATAATATCCGAATCCTTGAAGCTCTTGTTAGGCCCGTACTTGTTTCTCAAAGCAAGGATGATGTCGAGTAGATTTTTTTTACCGTTGGTTAGTTCCATGATACGTATGTCTAACAAAGCGCCTAGGACGGCACCGCGCTGGTACACCTGTGAGTATTGTTTTTTATATGGATTTTCTAGTACATTTTCACTCATCTCTGTGAACGACATGTCATCGTTAGGAAATTTATCGCTGGTCACGAGTTTCCCACGAAGTAAGGTGCGCACGTATTCTTCTTTATCAATGACATTACCTTTTACTTGACTTATACCTGCGAAGTATTCCGTAATTCCTTCATAAAGCCATAAGTGTTGGCTCATTTTTGGTTCGATGTAGTTGAAGTTTCCAATTTCTTCACTGTGTAGTCCGAGCGGTGTGAGAATATGAAAAAATTCATGAATACAGACGTCTGCCATGCCCTCTAAGACACTGCTGCCTCCAAAGTCAGGAAGGTAATAGACAGAGCTATTGCCATGCTCTAGCGCGCCAAACCCTTTACCTGCTAACTGGCGAATGACTTTGAGAATTTGACCAATGCGAATCTCCGTTCCATTGAACAGGCCTTCAAACTCTGTGTAGTCTTTGATATAGAATATGAAGGCGTAATTCGTAACGGGTAGTTCACCGTCTAGGAAGTTCTCAATTGCACCCATGCTGGTTTTTACGGCATCATAGATATCTCCAGACAGCGCCCTTCCATTTTCGGTAAACACGCTGATGGTTACTTTTGCTTCCCCGAGTCTAAAAGAGGTGGTATCTGGTTTACTGACCATAATCGGGCAGTCTAGAAAGTGATGGTAATTCCTGGCATTGAATATCTGGCTGTTTCCATAACGATAGCTTTCCATAGCACTTACTCCGTATAAACTAGGACTCTTTTGAACTTCTAGCGTGATGGGAAGGCTTTCTTGACCTTCGAAGAATCCAAAGTAGCCCGCGGCATTTAAGAGAAAGTTGCGATGTTCTTGGTTGTTAGTTCCTGCGGGCTCAAACACTTTGTTTTTCCGAACCTTTGAATCGAAGGTGTCTTCTGCCCAATACTCAATTTCTGCAGGTAAACCAATGATCGTATAGGTGTTGCGTTTCTTTTTGACTTTTAAGGCGTTACCTGAATCATCGAATGCTTTGAAATCATAAATAAACCTGCCATAGTCAAGTGTTGCATAGGTTCCGGGAATTGTAGCTGGAAAATGAAAGGAGTACTCTTCGTTTAGTGCTTTTCCTAGACCTACCATAGAGGCATCAAGGGTAATCTTAACGCGATCGTCTACAACGGTAGTCAGGTCTATCTTATAGGAATGGACACCCGTTTTTTGAGCTGCAGCATATAAGGGTAGTGCAAGAAAACACAGGTAGATTAAGTTCTTCATGTATAGGTATGGCTAGGTTGAATTTTATTTGTGCTAAGGTATTTAAATGTAAAAAGGATTCTAAAAAAAGAACCCCCCACCGATTTAACGGTGGGGGGTTCAAAACATTTAAACGTTTAATTAAGCAGTCGCTTTATTATCCGCTATTGCCAGAGAGTAAATCACTAAACCGAAACCGATTTTGTTGATTGCATCAGCAAGATTGTAACACAAGTTCAATACTTCTGTATTCGCATCGATTCCTAGGTCCATTCCAAATAATCCACCTGTTGTACCCAAGATGTAACCGATCGGATAAATACCCCATCCAATAAGAACGAATTTTCCTAAAGCCTTATTTGCTTTAGCAACTTGTCCACCTGCGCTGTTTGCAAGCTTAGCAACATCTCCGCGGAATACCATCCATACAATGTAGAAGTAAGCAGCACCAGAAAGTGCACCCCAAACCCACGAAATAGTATCACCTGCATAGAATGCTTCACCGATGTAACCAGTAACGAGCATTATTACAGAAGCTCCAATAAGTTTCCAAAGGATTGATTTTGTACCGCCTGCTTTCTTAGTGATAAGATAGAACTCGACACACATCAATGGCACAGTTAAGGTCCAATCTACATAACGTAGAACTACTGGGCTTTCTCCTGTGGCAGCGTAAAAGTCACGCATGTAATAATAATGTACTGCAGCAATACCAGTGATCAATCCACTAACAAGCATTGATGTTTTCCACTCGTCAGAAACTCTACTTCTCTCGAAAAAGAAGAATACTGAAGCTGCTAACATTGCCATGTAACCGGCAAAGAATGTAAACGATACGTAATCGTCTGGTGCGAACCCTAAGGATCCATCTAAAAATAATGACATGTGTTTTGTTTTAAAAGGTTATAACTACCTGTTAACCTACTAAATCCATTATTGTTTACAAAAAAATAAAAATAAGTTTATATACTTAAAATGATCTTTTTTTTATAGAATACAATACTTAGAAACAGGTTTTTGCCCAAAATCAACGAACTTATTGAGGGTGTAATTGTTTCAAAACATAAAGGGTCTAACGTACATTTTATATTGTGTTTTACGAAATAGGACTTGTTGGTCTAGGTGCTGCAAATTCACTATTACTGCTGGAAATGGAGCGAAATGGGTTGCTTGATGACCATGCTGTTTTGGTGCTTGAGCCGGATACAAAATTAACCAATGACAAGACGTTTTGTTTTTGGGCTGATCCTTATTCAGACATGGTGTATCAACTTAAAGATTTGATTTCCCATTCCTGGAATGTAGTGGAAACTAAAGAAGGCAAGCAGTCGCTTGAAAATATGCGCTATTATATGATAGAAAGCTTGGCGCTATATAATAGAGCTAAAAAACTACTAAATTCAAGACACAACATTACTCATGTTAGTGCAACCTTAGAAGAAATACGTCCTCATTCTTCCTTTATAGAATTAGCCACCTCAGAAGACAAGTACCAAGTAAAGAAGGTATACGATAGCCGGGCGTTATTGCCAAAGGAGATCATTGCAACACCTGTTCTTCAAAGTTTTCAGGGATGGCGAGTAACATTCGATAGAAACGTATGTGTTCCGAACGAAATGCGGTTGATGGATTTTAGTATTCCTCAAAATGAGGCGACCCAGTTCATGTATGTGCTGCCGACTGCTACAAATAAAGCCCTGATTGAAATGACTCGTTTTGACAGGACCGTGTTGCCTGAAGAATTGGCTCAGCACCATCTAAAGAGCTATTTACTCGCGATGGGTTGCGAGTATGAAATAAATCACATAGAACGCGGGGTTATTCCTATGTCCCAGCATGGAGAAGATCATCATAGAGATGCTAGAGTGATTTCTATGGGCAGCAGAGCGGGTAAAATTAAATCCACCACTGGCTATGCTTTCAAGAGTATGTTTAAACACGCTCAGGAATTGGTTCAAGATCAAAACCCACCACGTTTAGCCTGGTTGTCTATTGCCCAGAGGCTTCCAAATAGGTTCGTGTTCTATGACTTTCTCTTGCTTTATATCTTAAAGTTTCGACCACAGTGGGGTAAGGAAATATTTGAGCGCTTGTTTCAAAAGCAACCAGCACATGAAGTCTTTGAATTTCTGGAAGAACGTTCCACACTCCGCTGGGAGGTTCAAATGTTTGCTAAACTTCCCATATTTAAATTTTTATGGAGTGTTTTGTTCTCGACCATTTCTTATGTTTTTTCAGCGCCACAACGATCACTACCATTGCTCGTAGGTAGTTGCGTCCTCATGCTCAACTACTTTTCCCCAGGGGCTGGTAATGCCGCAGGACTGTCTGTTCTCCTTGTCATGCTTTTCATTGTAGGAATTCCCCATGGTGCTTTGGATGGGTACATTACCCAACGTAAATCAAAGTTGTTGCCCTTTGTCTTGCGATATCTTACCATGATGCTACTGGTGATACTCTTATGGACGGCTTCACCCTTAATGGGTTTAGTAACCTTTATTTGCTATAGTGCCTGGCATTTTGGTGAGACTGACCTCAAAGAGTGGGGGTTGTCAAGCACATTTCTATCCTCCTTGTGGGGAGCGCTCCTTCTGGGTGTAATACTGATATCGCATACACAGGAGATGAATACGGTGTTTCTTCAAATGAATGTGCCAATTCTAGACCTCTCTCCAGAAACTGTTGTGCTTGTAACCCGTGGTTTAATTTTAGTGAGTATTATACTCGGCCTCTTGTTGAGGTCTGTCCCATGGCTTATTTCCATCATTGCGCTTGTTGTTGGAACGCAGCTAAGCCTTGCCCTAAGTTTTGGCTTGTACTTTGTGCTTCAGCACAGTGTTACCGGATGGAATCATTTGAAAACCTCCCAAGATTGGACCAACAAATCCATGTGGATACGTTCTTTGCCCTTTTCAGGTGGTGCGGTGTTGCTGTTCCTTTTTGTTTTCCAGTTTGATAAGAACTCGTTGTTAGAATGGTCCAGCTACTTTCTTGTGTTCTTGAGTGCACTGAGCTTGCCGCACATTTATTTCATGTCACGTTTTTATCAAAAAACATAACGAGTTTCGTCCTAAGGTCGAAGACGATTTACCCCAATTTCTTCTTGAGTGTGATTTGAGTGATTTCTGGCCACATACCTACTCTTCCTGGAAAAGCCAAGAATCCAAAACCTCTATTCACATGTAACACTTGACCATCAGGTTCAGGGTACAAGCCCGCCCATTTTGGGTATTTAAATTTTACAGGGGACCATTTGATCCAACCAGGAATTTCTATTCCAAACTGCATTCCGTGCGTATGGCCGCTTAATGTTAGGTGCACTTTCTTACCATGCTGCTTTACCTGCGCATCAAAATGCGAGGGATCATGGCTGAGTAGAACGGTAAATGCATCCTCAGGTATCCCTGAAAGCGCTTGGTCTAGGTCGCCATATTGCGGAAATGGAGGAAGTCCCCAATTTTCAACCCCTGCTACATAAATACGCTGTCCTTCGCGCTCAAAATACCTGCTGTCATTCAGGAGTAGGTCCATTCCCATCTCCTTATGAATTTCTTTTAACCTGTTGAGATTGTCTACTTTATCCTTGGCAGATGGGAATCTCCAGTAATCTCCATAATCGTGGTTTCCCAGAATAGAGAACACACCGTTTTTACCGGATAGCTTTTGAAAAGTACTGATCCATTCTTCGGCTTCAGAAGCAGTATTATTCACTAGGTCTCCAGTAAACATGACAACATCAGCTTCTAGTTGTGTGACCATGTCAACACCGTATGACACTTTTTCGACATTATCAAAAGAACCGCTGTGGATGTCAGATATTTGGGCAATAGTAAAGCCGTCAAAAGCATCAGGTAGGTCATCAAATTCTAAGGTGTGACTGATGACTCGATACCGGTAACGCCCTTTCCATATTCCATCAATAATTCCGATCAAGGGTATGGCGGCAATACCAAGCGCCAGCTGAGAGATAAATGTCCGGCGCTCTGGCATGATTGTCGGCTGTGTAGTGATTGCGCGAAAGATGAATTGGCCTAAACGGACAATATCCTCAATAATCAGAGGAGCCATAATAACCATCTTCGGAATGGCAATTAAAATCGTAGTACCTACAAGAAGACTTAGATATTTATAGTCCACCTTCCCGGAAGTCATCATCAATGATATATAGATGCTAAAAATGATGTAGGCAAAAGTAATCCCCCAATATACCCAAGGGGTTGCAGAAGATTTAAATACGGTTTTGAATGCTTGATAGGCATAGAAGTCTATAGCCAAAACAAATCCAAGGGTGAACAGGATTCTAAAAATCATTATGTCTGATTGAATGCTTAATAACAACGCCATATTGTGCCGATTGTTTTGTCTTGTAAAACTCGGTATTTCAAACGAAGTAGCTAACTTACCTACTCATAATTTCAGCCATACTTTCTAAAGACAGTTCCATGGGTCAGGAAACGCCAGATACAGATAAAAAACTATTCCTTTTAGACGCGTATGCCCTTATTTTCAGGGCTTATTTTGCGTTTGCTAAAAATCCAAGGATCACTTCTGGTGGCCTGGATACTTCTGCAATTTATGGTTTTACCAGCGCGTTGTTAGACCTACTCTCTAAGGAAAATCCAACGCATATCGCCGTTTGTTTTGATCTTCCTCAGCCCACGGAACGACATGAAATTTTCCCAGAGTATAAAGCCAATAGAGAAGCAACTCCCGAGGCTATAAAATCAGCAGTGCCCTATATACATCGAATTCTAGAGGCATTTAAAATTCCTGCAATAGGTGTTCCCGGCTACGAAGCAGATGACGTGATCGGTACGTTGGCTAAAAAGGCAGAGAAGGAAGGATTCACTACCTATATGATGACGCCTGACAAAGATTTCGCACAATTAGTGAGCGATAAAATTTTCATGTATCGACCAGGCCGTGGAGGAAATCCTCCTGAAGTATGGGGAGTACCAGAGGTCTGTGAGCGTTTTGGACTCTCTAATGCAGATCAAATCATCGACTATCTTGGCATGATGGGTGATGCGGTGGACAATATTCCTGGGTTACCGGGAGTGGGTGCGAAAACAGCCGCTAAGCTACTGATGCAGTATGGAAGCTTAGAAGAAACCTTAGCGCATGCAGGTGAAATCAAAGGAAAATTAGGCGAGAAAATACGTGACAATGCAGAACTAGGACTCTTGTCTAAAAAATTGGCTCGAATCATTCTCGAGGTACCTGTGGAGCTTGAGCCAGAAACATTAACAAGGGACGAGTGGGATCAGGATGCGCTGTTGACCATTTTTGAGGAGCTAGAATTTAGGACATTAGGCCGAAGGTTAGGTTTAAAAAGAGGAGTTGAGGCTGTTGCCACATCAAGTGAAGCAACTAAAAAACAGGTCAAAGAAATTAGGCTTGTTTCTAACGATCAAATGAGTTTGTTCGGTGGGCCAGAACCTGATACGACGACTGCCTTAAATAGCCCCTCAGGTAGGGATTCTGTTGCGACTACGGATCACTTATATCAACTGGTAGAAACCCTTCCTGAAGCGAGAGAGCTTGCACATCTCTTGACCCAGAAATCATCGGTAGCTTTTGATACAGAGACCACGTCATTAGAGGTGTTGGACGCGGAGATTGTAGGCATGAGCTTTAGTTACTCTGAGGGCAAGGCATACTTTGTCACCGTACCTCAAGAAAGAGCTGCAGCAGAAGAAATCATCAATGCTTTTGAGCCATTCTGGTCGAGTACATCCGTTGAGAAAATTGGTCAAAACATCAAATACGATTTATCTGTATTGATGAATTACGGAGTGGAAGTACGAGGTCCATTGTTTGACACAATGATTGCTCATTACTTGATCCAACCGGACATGCGCCATAATATGGATATTCTTGCCGAGACTTATTTGAACTATGAAACCATTTCTATAGAGCAAGTATTGGGTAAAAAAGGCAAAACACAGAAAAATATGAGAGATATTGCCTCGGCCGATCTCTTAGACTACGCTGCTGAAGATGCAGATATTACCTTCAGATTAAAACAAGTTTTCGAGCCAAAACTAAAAGAGACTGGCGTAGATAAAGTGTTTTCTACCATCGAAATGCCGCTTGTTCCAGTGCTAGCTAGAATGGAACGTGAAGGAATTCGTGTGGATGTGGAAGCCTTAAATTCCTATAGCCTAGAGTTGGGTGAAATTATAGTTAGGTTAGAGGGAGAAATTTTAGAGATCGCCGGCAAACCATTTAATGTGGGATCGCCTAGACAACTAGGTGAAGTGCTGTTTGATGAACTTAAGCTTTCCGAAAAGCCTAAAAGAACAAAGACAGGTCAGTATGCCACCTCCGAAGATATACTTGAGGGATTGCGAAAGGTTCACCCGATCGTAGATAAGATTTTGGAATTTAGGGAGCTTAAGAAATTAAAAAGCACCTATGTAGATGCTTTGCCTGCATTAGTGCATGCAAAAACCGGACGTATCCACACCAGTTTCAATCAAACCGTAGCGGCAACTGGGCGCTTGAGTTCGACGAATCCAAACCTCCAAAACATTCCTATTCGAACTGAAAACGGGCGTAAAGTGCGGGCCATGTTTATCCCAGATAACGACAATCACACACTACTCGCAGCAGATTACAGTCAGATTGAATTGCGTATAATAGCAGCCTTAGCTAAGGATGAGTCGATGATCGAAGCCTTTCGAAATGGAGAGGATATCCACAAAGCTACTGCAGCTAAAGTTTTCGAAGTGCCTTTAGAAGAGGTCACAAGAGAGCAGCGTTCTAACGCGAAAACGGTCAACTTTGGAATAGTATATGGCGTTAGCGCTTTTGGATTGAGTCAACAAACTGACATGAGCAGAAAAGAAGCTAAGGAGGCAATAGACGGATACTTCAGGACCTATCCAGGCATTAAGCGATATATGGACGACCAAGTTGCTTTTGCACGTGAACATGGTTATGTTGAGACCATAACTGGCCGCCGCCGTTATCTTAAAGACATAGAGAGTCGCAATGGAGTTGTACGCGGCCACAGTGAACGTAATGCGGTAAACGCTCCTATTCAAGGGTCTGCGGCAGATGTGATTAAGCTGGCTATGATTGAAGTGGACCGAGCCATGCGGTCATCAGGTATGAAGTCAAGAATGCTTCTGCAGGTTCATGATGAATTGGTTTTTGACGCTGTTAAGGATGAGCTTGATGATTTAAAGGCACTGGTAGTGGAAAAGATGGAGGCTGCGGTAAGTCTTGAAATCCCCATGATCGCTGAGGTTGGTAATGGAGCCAGCTGGTTGGAAGCACATTAAATCCATAACATTCTGAGTTAAATAAATTCACGTAACTTAGTAAGTGATTACTTACTATGACACAGAAGCAAATAGATATCGTAAAATCTGCCATAACGCTCTTTGGGAGCCAGGGTTTTGCAGCGGTCTCAACAGCGAAAATAGCAAGAGAAGCAGGGGTAAGTGAAGGGTTGATATTTCGACATTTCACTAATAAGACGGGACTTCTGAACATTCTGGTTTCTAAGGGAAATCAAGAGTATTTAAACTACATAGAAGAGGCAGCGTCACACAGTGATCCAATAGAACTTTTGAGGGTATTTATTAAGCTACCTATGGCAGTGATTGATACACCTTCGGACTTTGAATACTATCTCGCTGCCTCAAAAATTCAGTTGGAATTGGGTATCAATCGTGAACATATATACGACGATATTTGCGATCAATTTTCATGGGCCATTTCAGAAGTGG
>CAWURU010000004.1:0-88843 GCA_963925515.1 uncultured Flavobacteriales bacterium | reverse complement strand
GTAGCGGAGGCAGGACTCGAACCTACGACCTTCGGGTTATGAGCCCGACGAGCTACCAACTGCTCCACTCCGCGATTGTGGACGGCAAATATAGGACGATAATCTAAACTGGGCAATCTTTAATGATATTTGATTTTGATTTGTTTATGAGGTAATTATAGGTATTTCGAAACCTTACTATGACGAAAAGAGATCCATCCAATAGGACATGACGGGCTCTCAATCAACCTATTGGAACTGCTTTTCTAGATGCGCTATTCCCTTTGCGATATCTATTTTAGAGAACGTCTTATTAATGGTGCCTCCCTTTAAGAACACACACTCCTCACAAAGTTCCACTACCTCTTGCATAATATGCGTAGAAAACAGAACCGTTTTATTGACACTGATTTCATGAAGTAACGCACGTATCTCGACTAATTGCGATGGATCTAACCCTGTGGTAGGCTCGTCCAATATTAGTACGTCAGGGTCAGGTATTAAGGCTGCAGCGAGCCCCACACGCTGTCTGTACCCCTTTGATAAGGCTCCGATTTTCTTATGCTTCTCAGGTCCTAGAACAGTCTGTTCGATTACCCGATCAACAGCAGACTTTTCCACCTTATATATGGAAGCTACATAGGCCAAGTATTCTTTGACATAAAGCTCCAAATACTGCGGGTTATGCTCTGGTAGATAGCCTAAAACTTTTTGAACCTTGAGCGGATGATCCGCGACATTCACCCCATTGACCTCGACCATTCCTTCATCTGGCAATAATGAGCCCGTAATGATTTTCATCAGGGTACTTTTTCCAGCACCATTAGGGCCCAGAAGACCCGTAATTTGACCGCTCTTAATTTCTAACGAGAGGTTATCCAATGCTTTTTGCTTACCGTATGATTTAGATAAATTGGTAACAATTATACTCATGACTTAATCCCCATTAAATCTAGAAAAAATGCGTATTCCATGGCAGTTTCTTTCAATGCCTCAAACCTTCCAGAGGCACCTCCATGGCCAGTTTCCATATTGCAATACATCAGCAATGGCTGCTCAGGATTTGTACGCAACTTACGCAGTCGTGCAACCCACTTTGCGGGCTCCCAGTATTGTACTTGACTATCATGTAAACCTGTAGTAACAAGCATTGCAGGGTAATCTTGACGACTCACTTGATCATAAGGGCTGTAGCTAAGCATGTAGTCATAGCTTTCTTTGTTGTTGGGATTACCCCACTCATCATACTCCCCTGTAGTTAGAGGAATGGTTTCATCTAGCATGGTCGTAACTACATCTACAAATGGTACTGCAGCAATCACACCTCGAAATAGATCCGGACGCATATTCACCACGGCACCCATTAGAAGACCTCCAGCAGAGCCACCCATCGTAAGTAGGGTTTCGCTTGTACAATAATCGTTTGCTATCAATGCTTCTCCACAAGCAATAAAGTCTGTGAAAGTATTCGTCTTATGGAACATTTTTCCATCCTCATACCACGGACGACCTAGATATTGTGAACCTCTAATGTGAGCAATGGCATAAACAAATCCTCTGTCCAACAGACTTAGTTTAACCGAGGAAAATTGTGGGTCGATCGTGACGCCATAACTACCGTAACCATAAAGCAATGTTGGGTTTGGAGCATCTGAGCGCAGTAAATCCTTACGGTATACAATAGACATTGGGACTTTAGTTCCATCATCTGCAGTTGCCCAAATTCTCTTGGTTTCATAACGGTCCTTATCGTATCCCCCTATAACCTCTTGTTCCTTACGAATCGTTTTTTCTCCTGTGGCAAAATTATAGTCAATTACACTACCAGGTGTAGTTAGAGAGGTATATCCATAACGCAAATGCTGTTGCTCAAAACTCGGGTTGCTCCCTACATATGCGGTATATGATTCTTCTTCAAAAGGGAGGTAAAAAGCCTCTTTGCCCCAAGGCTGTATTTTAATTCTGGTCAAACCATTTGAACGCTCTTCTGTCACCAAATAATCAGAAAAAAGCTCCATATCCTCAAATAATACTTCAGGTCTATGGGCAATAACGTCTGTCCAATTCTCAATCCCCGTTGCGTGAACTGGAGTTTTGACCAGCTTAAAATTCGTGGCACCATCTGCATTTGTTCTAATATAGAAATGACCGTCAAAATGACTCACACCATATTCTAAGCCGCGCGCTCTAGGTTGAATTATTGTGAAATCATCCAAAGGTGCTGAGGAAGAAATAAACCGATGCTCGTCTGCCATAGTGGAAGAACTTCCAATCATGATATAATCACGGCTCTTGCTCTTGTAGACAAAACAGGAAAATGTCTCATCCTCCTCTGTGTACACTGCCTCACTAGTATTTGACTCAGTGCTCCATCTTTTCACGGAATTACTGCGCAAAGTCTCTAGGTCTTTTACCGTGTAAAACAAATAGTTCCCATCGCTACTCCATGTACTTCCACCAGAACATTCATTCGAGGTGACTTGTGTTATTTCCCCAGTAAGTAAATCCTTTGTGAAGGTGGTATATATGCGGCGACTGATAGTGTCAACTCCAAAAGCTATTTTCTGGTTAGATGGATGTATACTCAATCCCCCTACTTGATAATAACTATGGTCCTTTGCTAATTCGTTAACATTTAGTATTACTTGTTCATCCGCTTCTAAACTACCTTCTTTCCTGCAATACAACGGATACTCAGACTCGCCTTCATAACGGGTGTAATAGTAAAAACCATCCAGTAAGTAGGGCACTGAACTATCGTCTTTTTTAATACGACCTACAATTTCCTCATAAAGGCGTTCTTGTAATTTTTCAGTCCCTGACATAATCCGCTCACGGTATGCGTTTTCAGCATTTAAATACTCAATTACCTCAGGATTTTCGCGATCCTTGAGCCAATAGTACTCATCAATACGGGTGTCACCGTGTGCTGTTAATTCGTGTGCTATTTCTTTAGCCTTAGGTTCGCCAGAGAGCGGTTGTTCCTTCATGGTACATTGTGTCATTAAGACCACAAAACTAAGGCCTAGTATCACCTTTTGTTGCATGGGATAGTTTATTTTAGAGCTTGTTAAATATACCTATGAAAGTACTCAATAACATCCATTGTCGCTTTGCCCTATGTGTAATCTTATCCATTGCTTTTTCCTCTTGCACTAAGCCAGAAAGAGTGCTCGACCTGCAAGGTCATCGTGGTGCTCGTGGTCTAGCACCCGAGAATACTATAGCTGGGTTTCAAAAAGCGCTAGAATTCCCTTTGTTGAGTACATTAGAATTAGACGTTTGTATTAGCAAGGACGGAAAGGTGGTGCTTTCTCATGAGCCATGGATGAACGCTGAAATTTGCGGATTAGACAGTGGTTTAATAGCAGAAAACAGTATGGCCTATAACTTGTATGAGATGACCTTAGACAGTATTCAGTCTTACGATTGTGGAAGTCACGTTCTTCCAAATTTCCCTGAGCAAGTATCTCACCCATCCTTTAAGCCCTCATTAACACAACTTTTTGAATATCTTTCTAGTAGAAATCTACCTTGGCCTAACCTTAACATTGAGACAAAGTCCAAGCGCTCTAGGGACAATACCTTTCATCCTTCCCCACATAGATTCGCAAGTCTTTTAGCTGCTGAAATATTACAGGCAAATGAGGCATATCCAGAAGCTGATCTTTTGAACAAAGTAACCGTGCAGAGTTTTGATTCCCGGACGCTACGCGAGTTTTTAAGAATGCACATTGGCGTTAAGCTTTGCCTACTAGCGGAGCAAGATGGAGATGCTGAGGCGCAGATGGATAAAATGGGGTTCCCCGTAGATATTTACAGTCCTGAGCACAGTCTCGTGACGAGAGAACTGTTGAATTGGTGCCATTTCAGGGGAATTCGAGTTATTCCATGGACCGTGAATGATCCTGCTAGAATGCAAGAACTGATCGACATGGGGGTAGATGGATTAATATCTGATTATCCTAACAAGTTTAGCCTACTCGTTTATTGACCTGAGTTATTTCGCGCACGTTGAACCCTTGAAATTCCTTCTCGCGAACCCGCATGAGATGGATTATAACTTAGTGCTTGGCGATAATCCGCTTCTGCATTAGGCATATCCCCAAGTAGTTCAAAACAATATCCGCGTCCATATAGCGCTCGGTGATTAATAGGCTGAATTTCTAAGGCTTGATTGAAATAGTATCGTGCCTCACCAGGAAGCTCCAACTGTAAATGAATAAAACCTAGATTGAACATAGATTCTATATCTGTAGGATCCAATTGTGTGCATTTTGTAAAATCCTCTAAGGCACCGTTCCAGTCTTGTTTACCTAAATAATACATACCTCTGTTGTATAAGCTCATTCTATTCACAGGGTTCAATTCAATCAATCGATTAAAATATCCAATGGCTAACGGACTGTCAATAGCACTGTATAAAACACCGCACATATCCAACGCCTCTGCATAATCTGGGGCTATATCAATCGCTTTCTGGAACCACGAGATCGCCATGAGGGTATCACCTACTGCATCACGCATTAAAAGTCCTTTCAAAAAATGCGCTTCAGGGTTTTTTGAATCCAATTCTAATACACGATCGACAAGCACCGCACTTTTTTCGAACTCAGTAACCACATGATAGAGCTGCGCCATTTTAAGTCTGCAAGCAACATAAGTAGGGTCTAAGGCCATACATTTCGTCCAGGCATCTCTACTTTGTCGAGTCTGGTTTGTTGCAAAACCTAAATCACCTAACAACTCCAGAGCAACTATACGTGAGCTATCCATGGATAGAATGGCAGAAACATCTGCTTGAGCATACTTCAGATTCTGTTGTCTCAAATAAATCCGAGCACGCGACTCTAATACATCAAGGTTATTAGGATCCTCTCTGATCAAACCATTTAAGCTGTCTAATGCAACTTGCGTTTTGGAAATAGGTACTTGAATTTGCTCAGAACTTCGATCCTTCATAACAGGAGAAGAAGATTCTGACCTTTGACAGGACATTGCACCTACGGCAATAATGAATAGAAATGTTTGAAGTTGTTTCATATGTCAAAAATGAGGTAAAAAAAAAGCCCCGCCAAGTGGCGGGGCTCTGAATAACTCAAAAGAGTGTTTCTTAGAAGTTATAACGTATTGAAGCGTTCCAAGTACGTCCAAAACCAAACCATACAGAGTTGGCTGTATTAATTCCATTCCAAGTAGCATCACCGTCTTCGGCATGGATACTTGTATTAGATTCTGCAATGTAAGTAGTGTTTAACAAGTTGTTAATGTTAACACGTACTGTCCACTTATTCATGCGAGTTGTCGCACCAAGATCAAGTAAGCCATAAGAAGGAAGCTTTACAGCACCTCTATTGTCAGGAGCATAAAACTCATCATCAACAATAGAGAAGTCAGCGTAAAGACCATCTACTAAGCGAAGGCCTAGATCTATGCTTGTTGTCTTAGCTACTTTATAGTCCGCACTAAAGTAAGCCGTTGTTTGAGCAGCATCACCAACTTTAGCACCCTTGAGATAAAGCGTTCCCTCACCTATAAGTTGTTGATTATCATCAAACAACTCTGCTGTGAAATTCTTTGTATATCTCCAGTCTCCTAAAGAAGTCATGGCTTTTAATCTTAATTTGTCTGTTGCCATGTAGTCAGCTTCAAACTCAATACCATTATGCTGTACATCAATGTTTCTAAACTGAGCAGTACCATCAACACCGTTAGCATTACTTAATGAAACAGTTTGGAAACGGTTACCCCATGATGTAGAATATGCATTTACGTTAATACGTAAGTTGTTTGCCGTATATCCATAACCTAATTCAACAGATGTGATTTCCTCGTTCTCTAGATCTTCTTCAATGTTATTTGCATAACTAGGGAATACTGCACCAAACTGAGGTTGACGAGAAATGAAACCTGCATTCATAAAGAAGTTAGAGGCATCCGTAGCGTTGTAGTTTGCACCACCTTTTAGGTAACCACCTAATAAGTTAGCCGTCTCAGAGATAGGAGTTCCTGGTTGGTCAAAAAAGTCTTCACGTTGGAAAGATTGATTTGACAATCCACCCTGCAATACCACATTGTAAACATTGTCAGAGTTGTACTCTACTAAACCATTCAGGCCTTGCCATCCAACTACACCATTATTATGATAGTCAATCTTAGGACCGTCCAATCCAGTGCTACCGAATGGACTCGCCGCTATAGTGTTGTCAATGATTTGACCATTAGAGTTTTTATTTCCAGTTGAATAGTAACCATCTAATCCCATCAAGTCGTTCATAACACGGTAATGATAGCCTTTATAGCTTCTCAAATCAACTCCTATAGAAGTTCTGAAATCACCGAACTGACCTTCCAGATTAGATATAACACCAATCCAATCATGAGAATTCATAGAAGCACGACGAACCAAGACTTCTCTGTTGACATTACTATCACGGAAACCATTGGATCCTATCATCATACCCTGGAAAGCTGAAATATCTCCTGTATAGCCGTCTGTAGACGATTGATTTGCCGCAACAATTGCATCAAAATCAATAGTCCCATCTGCATTTCTAGAACCTCTACCATCTTCAAGGTAGTGCTCCGTCAAATCTTTTCTAAAAGGTAAAATGTCAGTTGCGCTACTTCTAAAGTTATTACCACGAGGACCAGTACCACCACCACGTCCAGCTGAACCATAGAAAGAAGAAACTAGTTTAAGGTTAGAGTTAATTTCCCAATCCCAGTTGATTGTTGCCAGTGGCTTATTGTAGAAATTTCTACGCATAGAGTACTCTTCGATATTGCCGTCAGCATTAGTTATGGTTCCACCATTACTATTCCATCTGCGGTTGATATCTCCGCCGTCACCTTTAAAGCCGTCATCACCTGAGAAATTTTGATAATCGCGGATAGATACCCAAACATCTCTTTGGTGGTGCCATTGACCTGCACCTAAAAAAGTAAAGTTTAAGCTGTGGTCAGAACCTTCTGGAGCATAACCTACGGCCGCAAAATAGTTAAAACCTTCACCTTGCGTATTATTGATATAGCCATTACCCATCCATCTACTTAATAAAAAAGATGAAGCCCAACCCTTGTCATTCTTACCTGTATTATATACCGCAGAAGTTTTGAAGTAACCATCGTTACCTGCGCTCTGAGTTAGCGCACCGCCTTCTTTCTTGTCTGCAGCCTTCGTGAAGATACTTACTGTACCACCTACAGAGGGAACTGCTAATTTAGATGCGCCAAGACCTCTTTGAATCTGGATACCAGAAGCAACATCAGTTAAACCTTGCCAGTTTGACCAATACAATGCACCATTCTCCATGTCATTTACAGGCTGACCATTAATCAAGAACGAAGTGTTCGTTTGATCAAAACCTCTTAATGAGATTCTAGAATCACCATAACCCCCACCTTGCTTGGTAGCGTAAACACCTGGAGTGGTATTCATGATTTCTGGAAATTCCTGATTTCCAACTTTCAATGAAATCTCTAAAGGAGAGATTGTAGATACTGCTACTGGCGTTTCACGCGCAACGGCGACGTCAATTACAGAAGAAGTCACAACAATTTCGTTCAACATGTTGAACACGGAATCTGCTGCTGACTCCTGTGCATTCACGGATATTACCGCAAAGAATGCACTTAGAATGAGTAAAGATTTTTTCATGATAGATATAGCTTAGGGTTAATTACAATGTGAATGTACATGTATGAAATCACAGTTACGTCATTTGAATGTTAAGTAACAATGCATTTTCTTAACAGGCTATTAACAAAAAGGCGCTGAATAACAGCGCCTTAGGTTTATTAACAAGAAATGTGATTAGAGGCTTATTCCGCCGCGTCTATAACAGCTCTTATTTTAAGTTCTACTTCTTCAGCTAATTCAGGGTTATCTATAAAGAGTTGTTTCACAGTATCACGACCTTGGCCTAGTCTTGTTTCACCGTAACTAAACCATGAGCCACTTTTGGTTAAAATATCATGTTCCACACCTAAGTCAATAAGTTCACCTGCCTTAGAAATCCCTAGCCCATACATAATGTCAAACTCTGCGGTACGAAATGGAGGAGCTACTTTGTTCTTTACAACTTTCACTCTTGTTCTATTACCCATGACTCTGTCACCGTCCTTAATCTGGGTTGAACGACGGATATCTATACGAACAGAAGCGTAAAATTTTAAAGCGTTCCCGCCGGTGGTTGTTTCCGGATTACCGAACATAACACCGATTTTCTCGCGAAGCTGATTGACAAATATGACACAACAATTGGTTTTCGAAATGGTCCCCGTAAGCTTACGGAGGGCCTGAGACATCAACCTCGCTTGCAAGCCCATTCTCGAATCACCCATCTCACCTTCAATCTCGGCTTTTGGAGTAAGGGCGGCTACAGAATCTATAATAAGTATATCAACAGCTCCTGAACGAACCAAGTTGTCCGCGATCTCCAGAGCCTGCTCACCATTATCGGGTTGCGATATAATCAGATCGTCTGTATTAATTCCAAGCTTTTCAGCGTAGGATCTGTCAAAAGCGTGTTCTGCATCTATAAACGCGGCTATTCCTCCTTTACGTTGACATTCTGCGATAGCATGCAATGTTAATGTAGTTTTACCTGAACTCTCCGGTCCGTATATCTCAATAACACGACCAGTGGGATAGCCACCTACACCTAAGGCAACATCTAAAGTCAATGATCCTGTAGGAATAGAATCTACTTCAACTACAGGGGCATCGCCCATTTTCATCACTGTTCCCTTGCCGTAAGCTTTGTCCATACGGTCCATAGTGAGTTTGAGTGCCTTTAATTTGGCTTCCTTGTCTGCGCTCATAATCTTAGAATGCTAATAATATTAGATTTATACAAATGTAGAACTTTGATTGAAATAGCAAAGCCCTTTCTAATAATTTACACAAAAAAATGAATTTTAATACAATGACAGGATCTGTTCCGTTGCTTCTTTGGTCTTTACTTTTTCTAAAACATGCTCGATTTTACCTTGCTCGTCAATGACATAAGTATGGCGGAAAATGCCGTCGTATTGCTTTCCCATAAACTTCTTATTGCCCCATGCTTCGAAGGCAGAAATGATGGACTTTTCTTCATCTGCGATTAAACTAAAATTCAATTTTTGCTTCGCGGAAAAATTCAGCTGACGCTCTACTGAGTCAGCGCTAACGCCTACCACTTCAAATCCCTTATCAACCAAATCCTCATAGTGATCACGAAAATTACAAGCCTCTACTGTACACCCTGGTGTACTCGCTTTTGGATAAAAAAACAGGATAGTTTTTTTACCTATCAGGCCTTCAGAAGAAATGCTTTCTCCATGCTGATTTATACCTTTCCAGAAAGGTGCTTCTTGTCCGATTTTTAATGCCATTGTGAATTAGTTTTATTTGTCAACAAGTCCAAGTTAGCTTTGTTTACTTCAAGATGTATCCTTCAACCGTAAATAATTATCCGCATGACCAAGGCTGAAAAAGTGCAATACACCATTAACGAGCTAGAGCGCTTGTACCCTGAAACACTGGTGCCTTTAGATCATAAAGATCCTTTTACACTGCTAGTTGCCGTAGTGTTATCCGCGCAATGCACGGATGTAAGAGTAAATACTATTACCCCTAAGCTCTTCGCAGTTGCTGATAACCCCTACGACATGGCAAAGCTGAGTGTCGAGGAAATAGCAGATATCATAAGGCCATGTGGATTAGTCCCTATGAAGAGTAACGGAATTCATTCGTTTAGCAATACTATTGTCACGAAGTTTGGAGGTTTGGTACCAGCAACTTTTGAAGACCTGGAGGACATGCCCAGTGTGGGACACAAAACAGCCAGTGTAGTTATGAGCCAGGCTTTTGGTGTTCCAGCATTTCCAGTAGACACCCATATACAACGCTTAATGTACCGCTGGGGCTTCTCAAATGGACGTAGTGTGGAACAAACAGAGAGAGATGCTAAAAGGCTTTTTGAGCGCGCGCTATGGAACAAGCTGCATCTACAGATCATTTTTTACGGCCGAGAATACAGTCCAGCAAGGGGATGGGATTTAAAGAAAGACTATATCACTAAAAAAATTGGTCGCAAGAGCGAGATTAACAAATGGGAGCTTGAGCAAGAAATCAAACTGAAGAAAGTAAAGAAGACTAAGAAAGCTCGATGATTGTCGCTATTTTTGGGAAACCAGTAAAAGAACTTGGACACACAACTTATACTCTATGGGACGCGCATTTGAATTTAGAAAAGAACGCAAGTTTAAACGTTGGGCCGGAATGGCAAAAACGTTCTCGCGTATTACTAAGGACGTTATCATGGCGGTTAAAGAAGGTGGTGACAACCCTGATTCTAATTACCGATTGCGATTACTTTACCAAAACGCGAAGGCGGCAAACATGCCTAAGGAGAATGTTGAACGCGCCATTAAAAAAGCAACTTCAAAGGACCAAGCAGACTACAAGACTATTGTTTATGAAGGCTATGCACCACATGGAATTGCGGTTTTAGTAGAGACAGCTACAGACAACAACATACGCACTGTAGCTAATGTCCGCTCCTACTTTAATAAGCTCAATGGTTCATTCGGAACACAGGGCTCTGTTGAATTTATGTTTGAGCATAAGTGTAACTGTAAGATTTCTGCTGACGGAATAGATATAGAAGAACTTGAATTTGCCCTGATAGATTTTGGTATTGAAGATGTCTTTTCGGATACCGAAGAAAAAGATGGAGAAACCTCAAACATCATAATGGTATACGGCCAATTCTCTGAATTTGGGAATATCTCCCGGGGACTAGAAGAACTAGGACATGAAATCTTAGAATCAGGGTTCGAATATATCCCTACAATTACGAAAGAGATATCGGAAGAACAAGTTGCAGAGGTTGAGAAACTTATAGAGAAACTCGAGGAAGACGATGACGTACAAAATGTGTACACCACTATGAGATAGTCCTGTTTTCATTCTCATTATAACTAAAAACGCGGCCCTAGTAGGGCCGCGTTTTTAGTATTCAATTAAAAGATTATTCTCTTAATTTATCTTTCTCAAGGAACTACGTTCAATCTGACCTTGTGCATAGGCCATTGTAATGCGTATTTCTTTCGCTTCAAGCCCGGGAGCATCAAACATGTGGTCCATAAGAACAGCTTCACATACGCTGCGTAAACCACGTGCGCCAAGCTTATATTCCAATGCCACTCCCACGATGTAATCGTATACTTCTTCCTCGAACGTTAATGCGATCTCATCCATATGGAACAAGTGCTGGTATTGTTTAATTAACGCATTTTTAGGAATAGTCAATATGGCTTTCAATGCTTCACGATCCAACGGAGACATGAAAGTAACAATAGGCATACGGCCTATCAGTTCAGGTATTAAGCCAAAGCTTTTTAAATCACTTGGAGTAATGTAACTGAGCACATCACTCTCCTCAATGTTATGACGTATTTCCTTAGAATAACCAAGAGATGATGAATTCAATCTGGAATTGATCTTCTTTTCAATACCTATAAAAGCACCACCAGCAATGAAAAGGATATTCGTCGTATCAACTTCAATATACTTCTGATCGGGATGCTTACGACCACCTTGCGGAGGTACGTTCACCTTAGATCCCTCTAAAAGCTTCAACAAGCCTTGCTGAACACCTTCACCGCTTACATCACGTGTAATGGAAGGGTTATCTCCTTTGCGAGCAATTTTATCTATCTCATCAATAAATACGATCCCAACCTCAGCACGATTCAAATCATAATCAGCGGCTTGCAATAAACGAGTTAAAATACTTTCCACATCCTCACCAACATAACCCGCCTCAGTCAATACTGTTGCATCTACTATGGTAAATGGAACGTTTAATAATTTCGCAATGGTACGCGCCATCAAAGTCTTTCCCGTTCCGGTATTTCCTACCACAACAATGTTCGACTTATCAACCTCAGGAGCATCCTTTACCGGTACTAAACCAATTCTCTTATAGTGATTATACACTGCCACAGCAAGAGTGCGTTTCGCTTGCTCTTGACCAATAATGTATTCGTCTAAGTGCGCCTTGATTTGAGAAGGTGTAAAATCAAACTCCGGCTTAGCAGCTACCTCTAATGGGTTCGTTTGTGGCTTGTCAGATAACTCAGCATGTACAATACCTCCAGCTTGATCCACACAACGGTCACAAATATGGGCATCCACGCCAGCGATCATCATCTCTGACTCAGCTTTACTTCTTCCGCAGAAGGAGCACTGTATATTGTCTTTTTCTTCGCTCATTAGCTCGTTTGAGTCTTACCAAGCAGAATTTCGTCTACCATACCGTAAGTCTTTGCTTCTTCGGCGGTCATCCAGTAGTCGCGATCAGAATCATGCTGTACTTTATCAAACTCCTGACCACTGTGGTGTGAGATGATACTATAAAGCTCCTTCTTCAACTTCAAGATCTCTTGGAGCGTGATTTCCATGTCTGAAGCCTGACCTTGAGCGCCGCCCATAGGCTGGTGAATCATCACACGACTGTGTTTTAATGCAGAGCGCTTTCCCTTAGTTCCTGCGCACATTAAAACCGCACCCATAGATGCTGCCATACCTGTACAGATAGTCGCTACATCTGGATTGATAACTTGCATGGTGTCGTAAATACCCAATCCCGCATATACAGAACCCCCTGGAGAATTGATATAAATCTGAATATCCTTCTTTGAATCTGCACTTTCAAGGAACAATAACTGCGCTTGAACGATGTTTGCTACTTGATCGTTAATGCCAGTCCCCAAAAATATAATGCGGTCCATCATCAAGCGAGAAAAAACATCCATTTGAGCCACATTCATCTGACGCTCCTCAATGATGTAAGGCGTTAATGATGCATCAATATACTGATCCACATACATGCTCTGTATACCGACATGTTTAGTAGCATATTTCTTAAATTCTTTTCCGAAATCCATATGAAAAATAGGTTTAATGTTATTGCACCTCTTTCAAGGTTATTGTTCTAAAGTTAGGACTTTTCTGTAACCAATTTAATGAATTGGTCATAGGTAACAGCCTTCTCTTCAACTTTGAAATTTTCCTTGTAGTGCGCCATTAGTTTGGCGTTGTATACTTGGTCATTGATTCGACGAGCTTCTTCTTCATTCTTTAAGGCGTTTTCAGCAATGCCTTTCAACATTTCATCATCCATCGCATCCTGACCATATTGTTGAAACTGTGACTTTACTAATTCAACCGTATGATTTAGTAAGTCGTCATTAGTTACAGAAATCTCTGCACCTGTAATCACTGCATTTTCTATCAACTGGTAACGAAGTCCTTTTTCAGTCTTTTCCCAATCCGCTTCAATCTCTTCAGCAGTTAAAGGTTTGTCACCTGAAGTACGCATCCATTTTTTAAGAAATGTAACGGGTAAATCAAATTTTGTTTTCTCTAGCAAATGCTCTGCAACGTTATTTAGGAAAAACTGGTCCGCTTCATTTTGATACATACGCTCAGCTTCTTCTTTCATCTTTGCACGCATCTCGTCTTCAGTAGTCACTACGCCTTCTCCGTACACCTTGTCATAAAACTCTTGATTGAGCTCCGCAGGCTCCATTCTCATGATGTTTTTCAACTCAAAGTGGAGTGAACCTGACGACGCTTCTAATTGAGCATCGGTAACCCCTAACAGACCTGCTACGTTGTAGTCTTTTACGAAAGATTTTGCAGCATCTATTGGAAAGTAGTCCCCCATAGTTGCTTTTGTCAGCTCAACCTGCACCTTCTTTGTTTTCAGATTTGTACCCAAAAACTGTGTATCAGCCTTTACGATTCCGCCTTCAACAGCAGTGCCCTCAGCATCAACTTCAGTGAAGGTTCCATAGAACATATCTGAAGACTCTGGAGACTCCGGACTTGACATTTTTCCGTAACGGTTACGGATGTCTTCAACATAAGTATCTATCACTTTTTTATCAGCACTAATCTTAACGCCATCTACTTTGTTACGCTTAGATACTTTAACCTCAAACTCCGGACTTAGACCCAGCTCGAAAGCAAATGTATAAGTACCGGGAGTATCAAAGTCTAATTCCGCCTGCTCGATAGGCAATGGATTGCCTAGAATATTTAATTTCTCTTTTTGGATATAGTCGTAAATACCATCCTGAAGCATCTTATTGATTTCTTCAATCAATACAGCTTTTCCATATTGCTTTTTAACCAAACCCATCGGCACTTTACCTGGACGGAATCCCGGTATCTTTGCCGTTTTGCGGTAATTAAGTAACACTGAGTCTACCTTTGACTGGTAGTTTTCCGGAGCGATTTCAATGTTAACCAACAGGTTTAGGGCGTCTACTTCGTTCTTGGTAATATTCATTCTAAGTCCAATTTTGTTTTTCTTCCTCTCAATTAAGGGCTGCAAAGGTAGTAACAAATTGCCTTTTATAGTCTTAGCAAAACAGATCAAGCTTTTCATTTCCTTTAACGTTTGATAAGGGGCTTTGATAATGCAAAGATTGTAACTTGCTTATATCTATGATTAAACAACTTATGCAGCGTAAAAACATTAAATACCTACTACCTCTACTTGGAGGAGCACTACTGATTCTTGGTTTCAAATGGTTTGGACCTCAAGAAGACAAAGAATCAGTCATCTTCGCACTAGTAAGGGATGCGCTAACAACCATGCACCTTCAACCGAAGGAGATGAATGACGAATTAAGTGCGGAAATTTTTGATTCCTACATGGAGACATTAGACTTTAATAAGCTCTTTTTCACAAAGGGGGAAGTAGATGAACTGTCTAATTACAGAACTGCATTAGATGAAGCGTTTTACGCTACCAATACTCAGTTTTTCGAATTGAGCTTCAACAAAGTGAGCCAGGGCATAAAGCGGTCAAAAAATATTTTCACCACACTTCTCGAAAGTCCATTAGACTATGGTGCTTTTGAACAGATGATTAGTAATCCAGAAAAGCGCGATTTTGCCTCTAATGAAGATGAGCTCATCAAGCAATGGGAAAAACATTTAAAGTGGCGGATTTTAAGTAGAGTTTACGAAAAAGATGAAGCTCAGAAAGAAGACGCTAAGACGGATGAGGAACTGGTGATCAAGGATTTCGCCTCTTTAGAAACTGAATCACGTGAAAAGGAATTAGAAACGCAACAGGAGTGGTTTGATAACTTAATGGACATCACTCGCCTAGAATGGTTTGGTATGTACATGAATGCCTATTGCGAATCTTATGATCCGCATACCTCCTATTTGGCGCCTCAACAAAACGAAAACTTCGAACTGAGTATGACAGGCCAGTTTGAAGGAATTGGTGCTCAATTAAAACAAGATGGCGACTACATCGGTATAGAGAGAATCATCGCAGGGTCCGCATGTTGGAGACAAGGCGACCTAGAAGCTGGAGATCGCATCATCGCAGTTGCTCAAGGAGATCAAGAAGCCGTAGACGTTGTAGGGTATAAGGTTCGGGATGGCATAAAATTAATACGCGGTAAAAAAGGGACAGAAGTGAGACTTACTGTCAAGAAAAAAGATGGGTCTCGCGAAATCATTCCTATCATCAGGGATGTAGTAGAGTTGGAAAGCACGTTTGCAAGAAGTGCGATTCTTGATGGTCAAGTGTTCGAAAAAATGGATAGTGTATTCGTAAGAACAGAGGATGTAGGTATACGAACAGGATACATTAAACTTCCTAAGTTTTACGTCAACTTCTACAATGAATCCAACCACAATGCTGCAGAAGATGTGAAGAATGAAATCATCAAACTCAAAGAACAAGGGGTAGATGGAATCATTCTTGACTTAAGAAATAACGGAGGTGGCTCCTTACAAGCCGCCACAGAGATTGCTGGATTATTCACTGAAAAAGGGCCTATGGTCCAGGTAAAGAATTTTCAAAGTGGTACACGCGGAAAAGGCAATAGTGATCCAAAGATATATTGGGAAGGACCATTGGTGGTTTTAATCAATAACTATAGTGCATCAGCCTCTGAAATCGTAAGTGCTGCACTTCAAGACAGGCATCGAGCTTTGATTGTAGGGCCTGCAAAAAGTACTTTCGGTAAAGGAACCGTACAGAACATGTTTGACCTGGACCGTGCTGTTAGCGGCCCTCTAAACGATCTAAAGCCGCTTGGTGCTATTAAAATAACAACTGAGAAGTTTTATCGAATATCTGGAGGAACGACACAGCTTCAAGGAGTCGTACCAGATATTTCATTGCCCGGAGCTTATGATAAAATTGAAATTGGCGAAAAAGAATATCCAAATGCGCTTCAGGTAGACTTTGTTTCACGTGCGAAATACAACGAAATCAACACGTGGGACCCAAAGTTTGAAAAGGCCAAAAATAGCGCCGCCAAAAGACTTGAAAACAACGCTTCGTTTAAAGATTTTGTAAGCTACGCAGATTGGATTTCCTCGAGTAGTAAAGACCAGTTAATACCACTGAACTATCAAGATTACGCAGCTGTTCAAGACTCTATAAGAGCAGCCGGGAAGCAATACAAAAATATAAATAGACTACGTGACAGCACAGGAGTTGTAGCGTTACCAGATCATTTGGTCATGTTCGAAACAGATAGCATACAGAAAGATATTTACACGAAGTGGTTCAAGTCTTTATCTAAAGATCTGGTAATTAGAGAGAGTTTGAATATTATTTCAGACCTAACGAAATAAGCCGTTACGAGATTATGCCACGATCTGCCATGTTTAAAGCCTCCATAATCACATTATCGTTCATTGTGTTTTGTGCGCTATTTGCAGATGTCTTGGTACTTGATCATAGCCCCAGTGCTAATAAGATGGACCTTGAACACACATTGCTTGAGCCTGGCTCAAAAACAGCTCAGGGCACTCACTATTTTGGAACAGACAAATATGGCAGAGATCATTTTTCTCGTGTTTTACTAGGCAGTAGAATAAGCCTGGGTGTTGGATTGGTTTCAGTTCTAGTGAGCATCATCATCGGAATTCCAGTAGGAGCATGTGCAGGATATTTCGGTGGTAAAACAGATGCGGTTTTGACATGGCTTATGTCTGTTTTATGGTCCATTCCAACGTTACTACTTGTGATTGCATTGACCTTTGTACTCGGCAAAGGACTGTTTCAAGTATTCATTGCCGTTGGCCTGACTATGTGGGTAGAAGTTGCCAGGGTTATCCGTGGCCAATTTTTAGCTGAGAAAAACAAAGAATATGTGGAAGCCGCGCAAGTTCTCGGATTCAGTAGAGCTCATATTATTTTTAAGGAAATTCTCCCCAATACCCTAGGACCATTAGTAGTGATATGTGCTACAAATTTTGCCAGTGCTCTCTTGATAGAGAGTGGATTGAGCTTTTTGGGAATTGGAGCGCAACCTCCACTACCATCATGGGGCGGAATGATCCGAGATTATTACCCATACATCATCATGGGTAAAGGATATTTAAGCCTTATCCCAGGGGCATTGATAGCTATTTGTGTTCTCAGCATTAATGGCATCACAACTGCCATAGGTAAATAATCTATTGAGGTCGAAAATGCTCATTTAAGGGCAAAGGATGAGGCACCCTATCTGCGGCATGTGTATCTAGTATTCCTAGAAACTCATCTCGGTCTATATCCCAAGCACCTAAACTGCAAAGATGTTCTGTTGGGAGCTGGTTATCAACATAGAAGACACCTTGATCATGCAAATACATACACATGTTTATGTAGGCGAATTTTGAGGCATTAGGGCGGGAGTGAAACATGCTCTCACCAACAAATACATCACCCGTCATCACTCCAAAAGTTCCACCTATTAATTCTTTGCCTTCCCATACTTCAAAACTATGGGCCATGCCAAGGCTGTGCATTTGGCAAAAATTATTTTTGAACTTATCAGACAACCACGTGCCTTCTTGATCCGTTCTGAGTACTTTTCCACAGAGGTCCACAACGGCAGAAAAGTCGCTGTTGACTTTAAACTGCCACTGTCTTTTATTGAAATATGGACGCATACTTTTAGAAATCACAACGCCATTAGTGGGCGTCACGCTTCTGATATGTGGTGAAAACCAAAACACTACTTCCTCCTGCTCAAACCACGGAAATATACCTTTTGGGTACAATCTCCTGTACATCTCAGGAGATAGGTCCCACGAAAGTGCTATTAACCCTTCATCATTAGCAACATCTGTAGGATCTGGTACGCGCCAGTTCTCTTCACCGATGAAACACAAAGGTTTGTTTGCTTTGGACATGATATTAGAACGGGAGGTCGTCGTCTAGAACACTGTTATCCGCACCTGAAGGAGCAAATGGCTGGCCAGCTGGAGGTAAGTCTGTAGGCGGCGCTGATGAAGCTGATTGTGCTAATGGAGACATTTTCCAGGCTTGCAACGTTGTGTAATATCTTGTAGCACCTCCCTGTGGCGGTGTCCATTCACGTCCACGAACATTAAACTCAATAACCACTTCTTGGCCTCCAGTATAACTGTCTAAAACACCCGTTTTATCCTGAGTAAACTCAAAGCAAAGTGTTTGTGGATACTGCTCCTTAGTTTGAACTACGAACTCTCTTTTTCTGAATCTATCAGAAATCACTTGTTCGTCCATGATTTGGGAAATTCTCGCTTCCATCTGCATAACTACTGACTCTTACTGAGCCGATTTATCTATTAATAATATACTCCAAGCCTCTGCAACTTTTTCTAACTCAAGGAGCTCTTTAGCCTTCTCATGCAACGCTTCTCTGAGTTCAATTCCATCCGTGAAATTTTGAAGAATTCTACGTACGTCAAAATCGGATTTCATGGCCTCAATAGCAGCAATCGAAGGTAAGGAAGTTACGGCACCTAATTGACCCAAATTATTTCCAGTTAAGACTGTTGATCTACGAATCACCTCTGGAATTTGATCTACACCTATTCCTATTGCGGGACTTCCTAACTCAAATAAGGCATCACCAGAAGCTCTTACCCACCACTTTTTCCCCAGTCTCCCAACCAGGTCAATAGCTTCTTGGTCTATGCTTCCATCATCCAGTGTTACGTGGTCTGCAACATGAATCTTTTTTATCAAACACATGACTAAATTACCAGCACCGCCTTCTTCACCTAACTGATGAACGTCCATAACCTCACACTCAAGACTTACAGGACTTTCTAAAACTCGTGGAGGAGAAACTAAATCAGAAGGGATTGGCGTTAATCCAGATTTCACAAATTCGTCTACAGACGAATCGTATTCAGCTGAACTCAAATTCACCTGCTGGGCCATATCGTAGTTAACCACATTAACCACCACTTCCTTTTGAGACATTGCATTGTGCAGAGTGTCCTTGGTGGTATTATTTCTTACTCTTCGCGCAGCACTGAAAATCAGTACAGGAGGGTTAGAAGAGAAGATATTAAAGAAACTGAAAGGGCTTAGGTTGTGATTTCCAAACTCATCCACCGTAGAGACTAATGCAATAGGCCTTGGCGCTACCGAGGCCAATAAAATTTGATGACGTTCTTTGGTAGATAAATCTTCTGGGGAATATGATGGCATATTTAGAGGCTTTAATCTTCTCTCAAAGTTAGCATTAATGAAGAGAATTCCATGGGTATGTTATTGCAACATTTTGATTTATCACTTCACTAAAACAGACTTGAAATTTATTCTTCAGCAAAATCTGATTACCGAATTAATCTGTTTTATATTTGCGCACTGATTTTTGCGGATGTGTTGAAATTGGTAGACAAGCCGGTTTTAGGCACCGGTGCTTTACGGCGTGAAGGTTCGAGTCCTTTCATCCGCACACAAAAAACCCGATCACTTCGTGATCGGGTTTTTTATTTTCTACATCCAGTTTCACCTCACAGGGGTCTCTAGGCCTTTATTTCGTGATATTTATTTCAATATTTTCATCCTCTTGAATGAGCTGCGTGTACATATCATAAGTCACTAAGGCAATCAGCGGTAAGACTACTAAAAGGCCCAGGCCTAAAGTAAATACGGTAACTACTAAAGCCAGTACTACCAAGAGTAACATTGTCGTAATTATTGGAATGATATTCGACAAAGCATGACGAATAGACCATTGAATTGAAACCAATGGGTCTTCTCCTTCCAATGAGCTCCTAAAGGCTGTAAAGAACAAGAACAAACCTAAAATACCCTGAATAAGGACGAAAAGATATAAAGATGAACTATGAGCTTTCGCTAATTCCAATTGATCTTCAAATGCCATCATCAATTCCTCCATGTTTTGTGACTGCTCTTGGGTGATATTAAAAGCCATGAGCTCATCCGGAAGAAGCAAAGAAGATCCTTGAGCGGCTAAAACAGCAATGATAGTGACCGCAATAAGCTTGCTTCGGTTTAGAATAAAGCCCGTAAAGAAGTCCTTAAACTCGACATCTGTTCCTTCTATGTCATTTTTGGCAAAATGCGCATAGCCCATATTTAAAAAGGCACCAACAATTCCAATAATAAGAGCCGTCACTGTAGTTTGAAGAAACACTTGTCCCTCAAAAACAGATCCTACGGCAGTGGCTATGCCGCCAAGCGCACCTGAGAGGATTATGCTGACCACCGCAAAAGCTGAGTACATTCCTGCTTTGTTTTTGTAACGTAACCATCCAGCTTGGATGGAATAAAAGGGTTGAATTTTTGCCATTGGAGTGCGATTATCTATGCGTATTTTGCGAAAAATACGACGAACGTTGAAAGTACATTACGGTTTAGAGAATTTTAATTCATTAGAATGTGCCGTGGCCACCACGGGAACCTTTGATGGCGTGCATTTAGGCCATGAAAAAATTCTTTCTCAATTGGTCAAAAAAGCAAGAGAAGTAGATGGCGAAAGTGTACTTCTCACTTTTAGTCCGCATCCAAGACTGGTGCTTCAACCTGATGTTCCTTTGGAATTACTATCGAGTATCGAGGAAAAAACGAGACTTTTAGCGCATAGTGGGCTAGACCATTTGATCATTCAACCTTTTACCAAAGAATTTTCAAGAACACCTTCACTTGAGTTTGTAAGAGAGATTTTGGTCAATACTATCGGGGTTAAGCACCTGGTAATAGGATATGACCATCACTTTGGTCGAAACAGGGAAGGGAGCTTTGATCACCTCAAAGAGTTTGGCCCTATCTATGGGTTTGAGGTTGAGGAAATTTCAGCGCTTGATATAGAACATACTAACGTGAGTAGTACCAAGGTTCGCGCGGCCTTGAACCAAGGGAATGTAACACTGGCAAATGATTATTTAGGCTATCCTTATTCCTTGACAGGTACTGTAATATATGGAGATCAAATAGGCAGAACTTTAGGTTTTCCCACCGCGAATATCCGCCTAGACTTCAAGCACAAACTCATTCCACAAGATGGCGTTTATGCAGTTTGGGCCATTCACAAGGGAATCCGCTATAAAGCCATGGCGAATATAGGGGGAAGGCCGACCGTGGGGGCGCTAAACAGAAGCATTGAAGTACATTTATGCGATCATTCGCTAGAACTCTATAACGAAGTGATACAATTTGAAATTCACCATAGACTTCGAAGTGTGGAACAATTTAATACCTTAGATGAGTTAAAACAGCAATTACAAAAAGACAAAGAACTTGCCCTAAGTCTTTTGGCATGATAATAGTATTATTGATTTTATATAAAAAAACCTAAACATGAAAAAAATCGTCTTGACTCTTTTAGTCGCCACCACTATGATCGGTTGTGCGAAATGGGAAAACAAAAGCACAGAATTTAAAGTAACTGGTCTTTGGACTGGAGTTAACCAACAAATTAACATCCAAGCATTGCCTTTACTTGATTCCACCATCCTCGAGCCAACTACAGATATGACGGCAAACTTTATGGATAATGGAGGTTTAATTATTGACTCTGCGGGAACACAAATTGATTCATTAGGCTGGGCCATCATGAACGACACTATCCTTTCTTTAGAGGGCATTGATATCGGTCTAGACCTTCTCGGAGGAGCTGTTCCATCAAATCTTAATTTTGTCATCAAGACCTTAGAGCAAGATGCGTTCATTTTCCGTTATGATACTACGTTAACTCTAACTGTACCTGGTGTTCCATTCCCATTGGATTTCGACCTTGCACAAATTCAGCGTTGGGCTAAATAAAAGACCAACCTTCACAACATAAAAAAACCGCAGACCCCTAAGGAGTCTGCGGTTTTTTTATGTCTTAGATTTTTGAGCAACGATCCAACTCATGACGTAGCGCTTTAATTTTTTCTTCGTCTGGAATCCACCGACCCTCAAAACCCAAACGTTTCTCTTCTTGCTCCCAATACCTGGCAGTGGCATGAAAAGCGCGAATTCCCGCACGCCATAACTCAAGTGCAATGGCCGCGTTTACCCCAGCACCTGCTTGGATACTTATTCGACCTTTCGCTTGGGCTACAGTCTGAGCAATGCCTTGCAAGCCCTGCTGAACGCTTGGTTGAAAACCGGATGTTAAAATGCGGTCTACTCCACGGTTTATTAAGAATTCGATCGCTTTTTCAGGGTTTACACAAGCATCAAATGCCCGGTGAAAAGTGGTGCCCAAGCCTAATTTTTTCGCACGATTAATGAGAATGTCACAGAAATCTTGATCGATTGTTTGGTTTGGGTTAAGCGCTCCAAAAACGACCCCTTGTATACCGGAAGTAGCAAGCTTTTCAAGATCTGCTAACATCTGACGTTTCTCTGAGGTTGAATATTGGAAATCTCCAGCCCTAGCCCTAAGCATAACATATACAGGTAATTCCGTTGCATGAACCACTTCCAATGATTGGCCAAATGTAGGTGTAAGTCCGCCTTCTGCTAGGTTAGCGCAAAGCTCAATTCTATCTACACCCCATTCTTTCAACAATGTTGCATGGGTCGCCTCTTCTAAAGCTATTTCAATCTCAAAGGGGACGGCCATAAATCTGAATTTCATCTATAAAATGCCAAACGTGTTGCCCTGCTGCAGGGTGGCTTGAAGGAAGAGTTTCTGTATTTGGTATTTCTATATCCAAGGTAGTGACAGGACCTTCGGTTGGAAAGATCACCATAGTTTCAATAAAAGTTCCTTCTTGGGAAAGCAAAGAAGTCCTGTTCCATTCATACCTGTGTAATACATCACTCTGAACATATAAGTCTATAGTGACGGTTTCTGGAATTACAATCCAGCTGAGACGCGATTGAATAAAATTAACTTTAATAGAATCAATTTCTATAGGCGACTTAAAGTTCCAATGGCCATCTAACCCTTCCGGACCATAGTAACCAAGCCACTCGCCATCTCTAAAGTTTAAAGACCCTAACCGTCCATCAGACAAGGGAATAGGTGTACTGCCCTTGTAAAAAGGTGAAGGTGCAGATGTCATGCAAGAATGCGTCATCAACCCTTCATGAACAGCAAAGTTATACACTTGAGGTGCTCCAAAACTTATGCCGGACTTCACTGGCTGTGAGGTTATTTTATGAAGACCCCGAGATAACTTAGCTATAGAGTCCACTGGGGATCCATCTACATTCAATGCCAATTCGAAATCAGGCATAGTTGATTCTATACGAACCTCTAATAATGTAGGATAAAACTGGTTCCCAACGATAATTTCCGACTCCAGCCTTGAAGGAACTTGTTCCGCATCGAAACTGTACCCCATTTTATCGAGTACGTTATAATGAGGTTGAATGCGCGAGCGGAACGATTCGTAATCACGCTCTTTGGGATAGGCCCATAACACTTCTGACATAGCGATACCACGGGGTAAAAATCGCCTATCTAGAGTTTCCATATCTGGGATACGCTCTGACCATAAATTACATTCTCCGCCTAAAATATGGCCAGATAGTAACGGGTCTAAATCTTTGGGGATTGGGTCAAAACTGTATACTTTAGGTAAGTCAATGTTGCCAACAGGATAATCAAAGTAGGCATGTGAGGTGGGACTCACAATTGCATCATGGCCTAATTCAGCCGCACGTTTAGCGCCTTCAAAACCACGCCAACTTTGCACGGTAGCGTTTGGACTTAACCCCCCTTCTAAAATCTCGTCCCAACCAATGATTTGCTTGCCTTTTGAGTTCAGATAGGTTTCTATTCTAGTGATAAAATAACGTTGCAATTCCTCTGTATTTTCAAGGTTTTCAGCTACTAAACGAGCCTGACATTTAGCACAGTGCTCCCAGCGAAACTTAGGGGCTTCATCACCACCTATATGAATGAATTTTGAAGGAAATATTTCACAAACCTCGTCTAACACAGTTTCCAGAAAATTAAAAGTTTGCTCATTACCCGCGCAATATATGTCCTTAAATACGCCCCAATCGGTGGCTACCTCTATGGGGTCCCCAGTGCATCCAAGTTCTGGATAAGCTGCTAACGCAGCCTGACTATGTCCTGGCATTTCAATCTCAGGAATAACCTCTATTCCTAATCCTGACGCATAGGCTACAACATCAAGCAATTCCTCTTTTGAATAATATCCACCATATACGCTATCTCCATATGTGCGCCAACCACCTACTTCAGTGAGCTTTGGATAAGCTTCTATAGCAATGCGCCATCCTTGGTCCTCTGTTAGATGCCAGTGAAATACGTTAAATTTATAAAGTGCCATTACATCCAAGTGACGCTTGATTTCTGGCACTTTGAAAAAATGTCGTGCGACATCTAATAGCACGCCTCTGTGAGCGAAGGCTGGAGCATCATCTATGGTTCCATAGGGTAATACGACGGGTTCGTGACCCAGCAAACCTAATTGGCTTAAGGTCGCCTGGGCTCTATAATCGCCTAAGTCACCGTGTGTAATAATGATTCCATGTGGCGATGAAGTGATTCGATAGGCTTCCGAGCCCATCGCTGAGTCAAGTATAAAGTCAGCTTGGCTGATTAGATTCCAACCGGTACTATCAAAATCATAATATTGTACTGCTGGAATCAAACCGTCTATATTAGCCCATTCTGGTTCCTCTTCCCACGTAAAATCAGATATCCAGAGGCCAGCTGAAGTTGCTAGAACGATAATCAGGGAGAGCCCTCCAACAAAAAACTTCCAAAACTTTCTCTGTTGATTTTTTACTCCCATGTTCTGAAATGTTTAGCGTCTACCATACCGTCTTGACCTTCGTGACGGACGGCAAAATTGAAGCCGTCATAAACGCTATATCCACCGTATTCTCCTTTATTATTTAAAGCTAAGAAGCCTACTTGTAATCCGTTTACTTCTGGATGTTTTTTCAGTATCCTATGGGTGACCTCATAACAGGCCTCTTCTGGTGTAGCTCCTCTACGCATTGCTTCCACTACGGCCGAGGCTCCTGAGACCCTGATCACCGCTTCTCCAACACCGGTGGCTGTTGCGCCACCAACATCACCGTCAATAAACAATCCTGACCCTATAATGGGACTATCTCCTACTCGGCCATGAACCTTATAAGCCATCCCAGAAGTTGTGCAGGCACCTGCGATTTTACCAAAGGCATCCATGGCTAACATGCCAATAGTATCATGGTTCTCAACATTTACACCTTGTTTATATTCAGATTTTTTTAGCCACTCTTCATAGTCCTGCTGTACCTCCAATAGTGGTACCTGAAAGTGTACCTTATCAAAACCTTGTTCGAGCGCCCATTGTGCTGCACCTCTGCCGACGAGCATGACGTGAGGCGTTCTATCCATCACCGCTCGAGCAATATCTATAGGGTGCTGAAAATCTTCTAAAAATGCTACAGCGCCACATTTTGAATCGTGGTCCATAATACAAGCGTCTAGGGTCACATGTCCATTGCGATCAGGTCTTCCGCCCAAACCCACGGAACGATTGGTCAAGTCACTTTCTGTAACCGCAACTCCTTTTTGTACGGCGTCCAACGCACTTCCTCTTGTTGAGAGGACAGACCAAGCACCCGCATTCGCTTCCATACCGTGGACCCAAGTGCTAATGACAATAGGGAATTGGCCCTCTAAAGTGGCTGATGGAATATTTTCTGCAATAGTTTTAAAAGGGGAAAGTGTTAAACCCGCACTGGCGAGACCTAGGTTCTTAAGAAATCTTCTTCTTGACATGGTTCTGCGTTTGCTTAAACTTAGCACATATTTCCTAATTTGTAGCCTATGCGTAGAACCTTACCTCTTATTGCCTTATTAATAGGCGTGACATTACATGCCCAGCAGGACGAATGGACCAGTGTATCCGATATTAACCCCTTTATAGGCACTGGTGGACATGGCCACACACATCCCAGTGCCCAGTCACCTTTTGGCATGATACAGTTAGGACCTAATTCACGATATGAGGGTTGGGATGGTTGCGGCGGCTACCACTATTCCGATACTGCGCTATACGGTTTTACATCAACGCATTTAAGTGGTACGGGAGTTAGCGATTATGGGGATCTTCTGATGCTTCCTTATTCCAAACCCACCCGAGAAGGGGCGCACATCCGGTTTGATAAAGCGAGTGAAGTTGCCGAGGCAGGGTATTATTCAGTTACCCTTGATGATGGGACGCAGATTGAAGCCACGGCTGGAGATCGAGTTGGGATTCTACGCATCAAATTCCCTGAAGGTGGAAACCCCGGAATCATGGTCGATCTTAATTTCAGAGACCGAGTTTTAGAGAAGTCCTTTGAAGCTTCAGGAATAGGCAAGTGGCAGGGCAGAAGAATTTCAGAAGGATGGGCGCGTGAGCAACATTTCTACTTTGGATTCGACATCACGGCAAGGCCGGATACAGCAATTGAGATCAGCGACGGGGTGTTTTGGATTCCTATGCCTGAAGGCACTAGAGAAACAACTGTACGGATTGGGATGAGCGGAACCTCAGAAAAAGGGGCTTGGACAAATGTTGTGGCAGAATTGACCAATCATGATTTTGAAAGTTTACGAAAGGAGACCGTGGCAAAATGGGAAGCAGAACTTGCCAAGTCTAAGGTTAAAAGTGCCAATAAAGACCAACGTTCAATTTATGCTACAGCGCTCTACCATGCCTATAGTGTTCCGAATGTATGGAGTGATGTGGACGGTAGTTATCGCGGTGCAGACAATAAAATCTATCTGGACACTATCAACCGACATTACACCGTTTATAGTTTATGGGACACCTATAGAACGGCACACCCACTTTACACCATCACACAGCCTAAGCGGACACAAGAGTTTGTTTACGGTATGCTTGATATGTACAAACAACGGGGACGTTTGCCTATTTGGGAATTGGCAGGAAATGAAACCGATTGTATGATTGGTTACCATAGTGTTTCCGTCCTGGCAGATGCGATCGCTAAAGGATATCACACAGATACTGCTTTGACTATTGAAGCTATGCGTGCCACAGCCGAAATGGATGTTTTTGGCTTGGCCGATTATAAAGACTATGGATTCTTAAGCATAGAGAACGAAAGTGAATCAGTCTCTAAAACCTTGGAATATTCTTATGACGACGCCTGTATAGCATGGACAGCAAAGCTTTTCAATGACTACAGCACCTATAATGAATACCAGCAACGATCAACTGGCTACAGATCTTTAATAGATCCAGAAAGTGGGTTAGTACGCCCAAGAAGCAATGGTGATTTTTTCAGTCCTTATGAGCCTAGGGAGGTTAACAACCATTTTACAGAGGCTAATGCCTACCAATACTCCTTCTCTCCCGTTCATGATTTAGAAGGCTGGATGGAACTACTCAATGTCTTCAGCGGCAACAGTCAAAAATGGGACAAACTTCCCAGCCGAAAAAAAGCTTCTGTCGTTAAAAATCGTCATCAAACTCTGGAAGATTTATTGGACCAATTATTTACAGCATCTAGTAAAACATTAGGTCGTGAGCAGGTCGACATTACAGGACTATTAGGGCAATACGCCCATGGTAATGAGCCGTCGCACCACATAGCCTACTTGTATAACGCTACAAATACACCAAACAAAACCAGCTTTCGAGTTCATCAAATCTTAGACCAATTCTACCAAAACAAACCAGACGGGTTACACGGCAACGAAGATTGTGGTCAAATGAGCGCCTGGTATGTTATGGCATCCGTAGGTCTATATCCTTTAGTCCCTGGCAAGCCTGAATACCAATTAAGCACTCCTGTTTGGAACGAGATCCAATGGTCCATGCCTGGTGGAGAAGTCTTAAACATTTCTACCAACGGCACCGGTAATTATATAGCGGATTACAACCGAGGCGAAAACGGATCAGAACCTATATGGAAACAAAAGCGATACGTTACACACGAGCAGTTGTTGGACGGGGGAAATTGGACCGTAACAAAAAATGACAGTGCCACCAGCTGGAACCAAACAGAACGTTACACAAACTCCATGAACAATCCTACTCCTCCAGCACCTATAATACGTGTTCCACGCAGTTTTACGTCGCTTACAGATGTAGAGATTATATCCACCGGCTATGGAGATGTTTGGCGCTCCATACAGGATGAAGGTGTACAATGGAAGAAAGACAGAAAGGGACGCCAAACAAAAGGGATAGCCATAGAAAGCGGTTTCATTAAAGCCAAAACACCTCATTACGGCTATGGAAATCACGTTGCAAAAGCAGTGTTTAGTAAGCGTGATGATAACTTAAACGCCACGTGGCTGAGCGGCGTGGCTCATCCGCAGTACAGTGCAGATGGACCACAAACTCTGGTGGACGGAATCTTAGGAGATGGAGATTGGCGGAAAGGTAGTTGGATGGGCATCTACGATCAAGATGCAACGTTGGAAATTTCATTGACTAACCCTAAAAACCTGAATACTATCAAAGTAGGGTTACTTAAGGATATACGTGCCTGGATCGCTTTGCCGCAGCAGGTTCGCGTAGATATTTTAGTGGGTGACCTCTGGACTGAAGTGGGTAGCACTAGTTTAAAAGAGCGTGCACTAACTCAAGAAGATCCCTACAGAATAGAGTTGCCTTTCGATTTTAAAACCACTCTAGTTAAGGCCATTCGTGTCCATTATGAAAATGCAGGAGCGTTGGAAAGCTGGCATCCTGGTGCCGGATATCCGACTTATTTCTTTATGGATGAGGTTTTAATAGACTAAGGCCTATCATAGCTTGAACTCTTCAGGGATATTACAAACTGGAATGGGCATCATTTTATGAGTATTCGCCGTATGGAATCTGTTGTAAATGAACATTACCTCCGCTTCCCTACCCATAAAATCTGAAGCCTTTTTACCTGCCTCGTTTTGAGTCATTGCCCACTCTAATTCCGGATATGTTGCACCCAGTTGGTCTTCATCTGTGCGGTCATCTCCCCATAATCCGTCAGTAGGCTTAGCACTAAGAATACCCTCCAGAATGCCCAACTCTCTAGCCATATTAAAAACCTCTGTTTTATAGAGGTCTGCGATGGGACTCAGGTCAACGCCGCCATCTCCATATTTAGTGTAGAATCCAACTCCAAAGTCTTCTACTTTATTCCCTGTACCTGCTACTAATAATCCATTCGCTTGACCATGGTAGTAAAGTGTAGACATACGCAAACGTGCCCTAGTGTTTGCTAAAGAAAGTTCGTGATCTGCACCTCCAGGTTGCATAGATGCGACAAAATGATCGTACACTTCGGAGAGCTCTATGCTCTTATGACTAGTGTTTGGAAAGTTCTTTTTAAGCCATTGCTGGTGCTCTCTACCTAGAGATGCTTGCAGTGGGTTTTGATGAATAGGCATCTCTAAGGTCAACACGTCTAGACCTGTTAAGGCACATAACGTGGAAGTCAAAGCAGAGTCAATTCCACCCGAAACACCTACAACAAAGCCTTTAACACCTGCGTGTAGTGCATAGTCTTTTAGCCAATTTGTAATATGATCCGCGGTTTCCTGTAATTTCATCTCTTTCCCTTTAATTTTGTCCCTATGAAAGGAACTTACCAAATATACCTCTTCACTGCGACGCTCCTAGCAGCTATGGCCTTCTTTATTCAACGAGGATGTCAACGAGAAAGTTCACTATTTACAGTGGAAAATCTTCCAGAAGTCAATTGGGAGGTGCGCTCCTTTGATGATGCCTTGTTCAGTGGGGACAGTATGGACTGGACAGAGATTCAGCAGAGTTTCCAACCATTCCTTAAAAGTAACGGTCAACGATATTTTTGGCAAAACGAACGAGAAAACCAACTGTTAAACGACCACTATTCAAACGTTCAAAACCTACTGGACAAGAGCGTTATTGTAGGGGAATTAGCCACGATCTCCGCTAGAGCAAACGCATTACTAGAAATACGTATTCCAAGTCAACTCTATTTTTACATCAGTGGGATCGATCTGGAAACTCCTTGCTTATATTATCCCGGGAGTACAACAGAGCCCTCTTTTGCGTTCGTAGGCCTAGATAACTACCTAGGTGCCGCCTATCCTGGTTATGGATCTATAGCTGGATACCAGCGTGAATTAATGCGTAAGGAGCAGCTTCCCGTACAATTTGCCCACGCATTAGTAACCACTATAAATCCAAACAATTTTAATGACGAAACCCTGCTTGCTCAAATGATCTTTTACGGTAAGCTTCATATTGCCACAGAGGCACTTTGCCCTGAGATAAGCACAGCTGAAATCTTGGGTTATTCACCAGAAGCCTTTGCGTTTTTGGAAGACAGTGAACGTCAAGTATGGGAGGTGTTTGTGCGTGAAAAACTATTGTTCAGTACTGACATGATGATTCGTCAACGATTAGCTGAACCAGCACCGTTCTCAAAACTGGGCACTGCGATGGATGCTGATGTGCCAGGACAAGTAGCCCAGTTCATCGGTTATAAAATGGTACATAGCTTTGCAGATAACCATCCCGAACTATCTTTGAATGAAATTCTAAACATCCGCGACGCCCAAAGATTCTTGCGCGAAGCTCAATACAAACCCTAATGGCAGTAGTTAAAGAAAGTGAAATCCGCATCACCGTTGGATTAGATGAAAATAAAATTCCAGAATCTATCATCTGGAGCGCAACAGACGGAGGCGTCACTAATGAAAATGCGAAAGCAATGATGATGGGTGTTTGGGATGACAAAACATCGGAATGTTTACGGATTGATTTGTGGACAAAAGACATGTTGATGGACGACATGAAACGAATGTTTCACCAAACTTTCATCTCTATGGCTGATGGATATGAGCGCGCTACAGAAGATACTGCCCTGGCCACAGACATGAGAGACTTCGCCAGATATTTCGGAGAAAAATCAGGAATAATTGAAGCGCCAAAAGACTAAATAAAAAAGGGGAGCGTTTACGCTCCCCTTTTTTATTTCTCATCAGTAGGCGTCTGTTCACCACCTTCCCAGAACACTTCTTTGTCCTTCACATACATGCTTGGCGAAATGCTTTGGTGCACCGTATCTATATAACGCAATAGTTCTTCCCTACCTGTACGCCCTTCTGCAGAGGTCATAAATAATGGAGGAAGTTCTTCCCAATGTTGCATTAGTTTCTTCTTGTACTTTGTTAACTGCTTCATTAACGCGGAAGATCCTAGCTTATCAATTTTCGTGAAAACGATACCAAAGGGAATGCCTTCCATACCGCACCACTCCATAAACTCAATGTCTATTTTCTGTGGATCATGGCGAGAATCTACTAAGACAAAGGTATTTATAAGGTTAGGACGCTCCTTAATGTAAGTGGTGATCATCTTCTGAAAAACCGCTCTATTCTTCTTGGACGTTTTCGCATATCCGTAACCCGGTAAATCCACCAGATACCAGTCTTGATTCACCTCAAAGTGATTAATAAGCTGTGTCTTTCCTGGTCGGCCAGATATCTTGGCAAGTTCCTTTCTCTGCATCAACATGTTGATGAGTGAGCTCTTGCCAACGTTTGACCTTCCGATGAAAGCAAACTCATTTTTTATTCCCTCAGGACATTCTTCAATGACACTAGAGGATTTTACGAATTCGACTGTTTTAATCTTCATATTCCTAGGATTAGCGCAAAGTTAGGTCATTTTATCCTGCGAATTCGATTTACGCTATTAACAAGGTTATACACACTTTTATTTCACTATTTCCCACTTCTTCCCACCCCGTCTAATATGGGCTCAGCGAATATATAATGTGCTAATCAGCAAAAGTTATTCACAATGTGTATCTTTGTGGGAAATCGTGGGATGATAATTCTACTTTTGTAAGAGAGCAATCTATACACATGTTAAATCTGATTGGAGTACACGAATGCAAGATGGATGCGAAGGGTCGCATCAGTCTTCCGGCCGCGCTGAAAAAGCAGCTAGCGCCCGCGATGGACGATGCTTTCGTACTCAAAAGAAGCGTGTTTAACAAGTGTTTGGAATTGTATCCTATGCAAGAGTGGAATGGAGTCATGGATAAGGTAAATAGCCTAAACCGCTTTGTTAAAAAGCACAACGATTTTATTCGACTTTTCACTGCAGGAGTCAAGCTGGTAGAATTGGACGGCGCCACAAGAGTGGGTATCAGTCCAGATCTCAAGTCCTTCGCCAACCTCAGCGGCCATATTGTGCTTAGTGCGCATAGTGGTATCGTAGAGATCTGGGACAAGGACGCTTACGAAAGTGCAGTGAACGTGGATAACGATGACTTTGGATTGCTCGCTGAAGAAGTAATGGGCGGAAAAAATCCAAGTCATAATGAGCTATCATGATCCAGTTCTCTTAACGGAATGCCTTGAAGGCCTCAATATAGATCCTACTGGGAATTATGTTGACGTCACTTTCGGCGGCGGTGGCCATAGTAGGGCCATCCTAGATCTATTAACGACAGGCAAACTGTATGCCTTCGATCAGGATCCTGATGCCAAAAACAACCTAACAGATCACCCTAATCTTGTGTTTATTGCAGCTAATTTCCGCTACTTAAAAAACCACCTGCGACTTTACGGTGTGCAACATGTAGATGGCATTTTAGCTGACTTAGGAGTTAGTTCACACCAGTTTGATGAGGGAGAACGAGGGTTTTCTATTCGTTTTGACGGCCCTTTAGACATGCGAATGAATCCTAACTCAGGTATCTCTGTTCAAGAGGTTCTTGATACCTATGATGAACAAGCTCTTTACGATCTATTTAAAAAACACACTGACATCAGAGGACTGCGCTCTCTAATCAATGCCCTCTTAATGGCCAGGGTAAACAACCCGCTAACCACAACTGCACAACTACGCGATCTATGCGAGCCACTTGCTCCTAGAGGACAATGGCACAAGTACATCGCACAGGTATTCCAGGGACTCCGAATGGAAGTCAATGAGGAGCTAGAGGTGTTAGAAGAGCTGCTTTATGGCGCAATAGATGTTCTTAAACCAGGTGGACGACTCGTTGTAATGAGTTACCACAGTCTAGAGGACCGCATGGTGAAAAACTTCATGCGCGATGGCAAGGCAATGGGACCAACAGAAAGCGACATGTTCGGCGTGAAACGAGTACCTCTAAAAGGAATTACCCGTAAACCGGTCATCGCCTCCGCAGCAGAGAATGCGATAAACCCTCGCGCAACGAGTGCGAAACTTAGAATAGCCGAACGAACTCAAGAGCCTTGGACGAGAAATGAGCAAGCTTAAGAAAGCCATAGAAGCCGTTACAGACCGATTGAAACTCACTGATGAGGGTCTCATTAGAATGCTGCCGTTTGCCGCATGGCTTAGCGCATTAGCACTTTTTTCAATTTATGTGAGCCACAGCACTGATCGTAAAGTCCATGAGATTGATGAACTCAGTAAACTGAGACAAACATTAGAAGCAGAGCATACGGAAACAAAAGAACGCTTGACAAAGCTATCACTAGAAAGCAGGGTATTAATGCGTGCACAAGAATTGGACCTGATTAACCCAGACGAACGACCAGAGAAAATAGTTGTAGAAAGTGAATAACGAGACTAAAAACATGAAAACCAGAGTTACCTGGATGAGTGGTGGGATCTATTTGATGCTACTGGTCATCCTGAGTAGACTCTTTTATGTGTCATTAGTCATGGGCCCTGAGTTGAGAGCAGAAAGCCAGAACCGTGTTATTGAACGAAAGATCATTCACGCTAAACGTGGCGACATATACAGTGCTGATGGAAAAACATTGGCCACAACAAAACCTGTTTACAAAGTACATTTTGATGCCGTCACAGTCCCTCAGGATATTTTCCTTGCGGAAATAGACGGCCTCGGTCAAAAATTAGCGACGCTGAACCACAAGTACACTGCCAGCGGCTGGACACAATACCTTAGGGAGGAACGCGCGAAAAAACACAGATACGTGCCTTTAGCTGCCAAGCTCAACTTTAGTGAAATGCAGCGCATGAAGCAATATCCAATCCTCCAGGGTGGTGCCTACAAAGGAGGCTTGATTGTCGAAGAAGACCACCAGCGCGTACAAATGGCAACCAATATTAAAATGCGAACGATTGGCTATGATCTTGAAGGCGCAAGTGCTGGACTTGAAGGCTACTACAGCGAGTATTTAAAAGGAAAGCCCGGAAGCCGACTAAAGCAGAAAATTGCTGGAAACGACTGGAAACCTTTAGAAGATTCTGAATCTATTGAGCCTATGGACGGTTTTGATCTTCATACCACGATAGACACCCGCATTCAAGATGTCGCACAGCAAAGCCTGCTAAAGCAACTTAAAAAATACAAGGCTGATCATGGATGCGCAGTTGTCATGGAGGTCGCAACAGGAAAACTTGTTGCCATGGCTAACCTAGGGCGAAACGAAGACAGTACTTATACGGAACTGAGAAACTACGCTGTTTGGGAAGCGACAGAACCTGGCTCGACCATGAAGCTCCTCTCAACTATGGCACTTTTAGAGACGGGCGTAGCGGATACGGGAACTGTAGTGGACACCGAAAACGGGGTGTATACCATTTATGGCAAAAACGTACGTGACTCCAGAAAAGGTGGTTATGGTAAGATTAATTTACGGCGCGCCTTTGAAGTAAGTTCAAACACGGGAATCGTGAAACTAGTCTATGAAAATTTCAAGGACAAACCTGAAGAATATGTGGACTTCCTATATCGCAGAGGAATTCACGAGAAGACAGGCGTAAGTATTAAGGGCGAAACTACTCCCAATATACCGAAGCCATCGGATAACAATTGGTCTGGGCTGACCTTACCATGGATGGCCTATGGCTATTCACTTTCCATGACACCCTTACAATTACTTACCATTTACAACGCCGTAGCGAATAATGGGAAAATGGTGCAGCCTCAAGTGGTTAATAGAATCATGGACCACGGACGCATTGTAGAGCAGTTTGAAACGAAGGTACTTAACCAAGCTATTTGTTCTCAATCCACTATAGCAAAGCTTCAAGTCCTTCTAAAAGGAGTTGTGACAAGGGGGACGGCTACCAATCTTTTAGATGACAACATCCAGCTAGCGGGAAAGACGGGAACCTGTCAATTGAATTATTGGACGGGAAACACAACAGATTATCAAAGCTCATTTGCGGGTTATTTCCCTGCAGATAATCCTGCTTACAGCTGTATTGTGGTCATCAACAAACCAGATTACCACATTGGCTACTACGGAAACATTGTTGCTGGACCCGTTTTTAAAGACATTGCAGATGAAGTATACAGTCAAATGCCTCAAGATCCACTAATACTGAATACCGGCCAATTAGCCATGGCCAAAACAGGAGAATTCAATCTAAGTACCTACGACAAAGCCCTAAAAGGTAACTACCTCCCAAATCTCGCGGGGCTTGATGCAAGGGAAGCTCTTCGTGTGCTTGCGTCAGCAGGGCTTAGTGCGGAAATTCTAGGAATAGGTAACGTGACTAGCCAACAGCCAGCTATAGGGACACCACTAAACCAATGCCAAGAGATTAAACTTTACCTGCGATGAAACTACTCAAAGACTTGCTTTACGGGGTACGATTAAAAGAGGTGGTTGGGAATACTCAAATTCCTATAAGTAACGTATGCTACGACAGTAGAGAGGTAACTGACAACTCCCTTTTTGTTGCCATAAATGGTACTCAAGTCGATGGCCACAACTTTATAGAACAAGCTGTCATTTCTGGTGCTACCGCCGTTGTATGTGAGCAAATACCCAAAAACACCACTGCAGGTATACAATATATAGTTACGCGCGATAGTGCCATGGCACTCAGCGCTATTGCAAGTAATTGGTACGAGAACCCCTCACAAGAAATGACTGTAGTAGGCGTAACCGGAACTAATGGCAAGACCACGGTTAGTACATTACTATTCAATCTTTTTTCTGAAATAGACGGCGCATTGTGCGGACTACTAAGCACTATAGAAGTAAAGATCGGCAAGGAGTCAATTCCAGCAACACATACCACGCCAGACGCTTTATCCATACAACAGCATATGCGCACGATGGTAAATGCAGGGGTGAAATACTGTTTCATGGAAGTTAGCTCACATGCTCTTGTGCAATGCCGGGCAGCGCACGTAGATTTTGACGTGGCAGTATTCACAAATATCACACGAGACCACTTGGACTATCATGGTGATATGAATAGCTATGTGAAGGCGAAAAAAATTCTTTTCGACCAATTAAAAAGTGATGCCGTTGCCATTTACAACGATGACGTAAAGCATAGCATCAGTATGATTAAAGATTGTAAAGCACGCACAAAAAGCTACGCTTTGCAATTCCCTTCTGATTATAAAACCAAAATCATTGAGCGCCGATTCGACGGCATGCTTCTCAGTATCAATGAACAAGAGTGTTGGACTAGAATATTAGGCGATTTTAACGCTTACAACTTAACGGCGGTCTTTGCCGTAGCAGTAGAACTTGGTAAGGACCCTCTACAGGTGCTCACTACGATGAGCCTCTTACAGCCGGTTGAAGGGAGATTCCACAGTATAATCGGAAATGGAATAACGGCTATTGTTGATTACGCACATACCCCTGATGCACTTAAAAATGTGCTAAAGACCATAGAGATCTTAAACGATGGACAAGGTAAAATCATCACAGTTGTGGGATGCGGAGGAAATCGTGATAAAGGAAAACGTCCCATCATGGCAGAGATAGCCGCTTCGTATAGCCACAGAGTCATCCTTACCTCGGACAATCCGAGGGATGAAGACCCCAATGTCATTCTACAGGACATGGCGAATGGATTAAGCCCAGATCAGGAGGCAAGAACAATACAAATTCTTGACCGCAGACAAGCGATTAAATCTGCCGTAATGCTCGCAGAACCAGGAGATATCATTTTGTTGGCGGGTAAGGGACACGAAAAATACCAAGAGATCAAAAGTGTACGGCTACACTTTGATGACATAGAAGAAATTCACCTACTAATACACAGCTAGAGATGTTATACTACTTGTTTGATTTTCTTAATGAGAGCTACGACCTTCCGGGGGCAGGTGTGTTTAAATACATCACATTCCGTGGGGCTATGGCAGTCATGACCTCATTGCTGATTAGTATGGTTTTCGGGAAAAGCCTGATCGGAAGGCTTCAGCGACTTCAAGTAGGAGAAACAGTAAGAGACCTGGGACTAGACGGTCAAACAGAAAAGGCGGGGACGCCAACTATGGGAGGATTAATTATCCTTTTAGCCATTATAGTACCTACGTTGCTCTGGGCAAAATTGGACAATATCTACATCATTCTTATGCTTATTTCAACGCTATGGATGGGGGCTATTGGCTTCTTAGACGATTACATCAAGGTCTTTAAAAAAGACAAAAAAGGCCTAAGGGGAATCTTTAAAGTCATAGGACAAATTGGGCTTGGAATTATTGTCGGAAGTACGCTTTATTTCAACCCACAAGTGACTATTAAGGAGCAATTACCTGTCGTGACCATGGAAGCTTGGGAAGAGACACCCAAAAGTTTATCCTATGGAGATGCTGTGAAGAGTACAAAAACCACCCTACCCTTTCTCAAAAACAATGAATTTGACTACGCCTATTTCACAAACTGGATGGGTGGTTCAGGGAAACCCTTTACTGCAGTCGTCTATATTTTAGCAGTCATATTCATTATCACTGCCGTATCTAACGGCGCCAACTTAACCGATGGGCTTGATGGGCTAGCGACAGGCACCTCAGCAATATCCGGAACAGCACTACTCGTACTCGCTTATGTGAGCGGTTCCATCGTCTTCTCGAGCTATCTCAATATCATGTACATTCCTGAGTCTGGTGAGCTTGTGATTTTCACTGCGGCCTTTATTGGCGCCACAATTGGCTTCCTATGGTACAACAGCTTCCCAGCTCAAGTCTTTATGGGAGATACCGGCTCATTAGCCATTGGGGCTATAATCGCTGTCCTTGCCCTAGCTGTACGTAAGGAGTTTCTATTGCCCATTATCTCAGGAATTTTCTTAGTGGAAAACCTGAGCGTGATCATACAGGTGAGCTACTTCAAATACACAAAGAAAAAACATGGCGAAGGTCAACGGGTATTCTTAATGAGTCCGTTACATCACCATTACCAAAAAAAGGGAATGCCTGAAACTAAAATTGTCACCAGATTTTGGATTGTAGGCATCATGCTCGCAGTTCTAGCTATTGCAACTTTAAAACTGAGATAATCTAGTGAACCAAGCTTACCAACATATAGCCATCATTGGTGCCGGAGAAAGCGGCATGGGAGCCGCTTATCTAGCATCTATGCTTGGAGTAAAAGCGTTTCTTAGTGAGTCTGGTACGTTGAGTGAAGAGGATAAATCTTCGCTGGAACAGTGGGGCGTTTCCTATGAGGACGGCGGACACAGCCTAGAACGCATTATGAAGGCAGAAGCCATCATTAAAAGCCCCGGCATTAAGCACACTGCTCCAGTGATTCTCGCTATTAAAGAGAGTGGAATACCTCTTATGGGGGAAGTGGACTGGGCAGCAAGACACACGAATGCTGTCATTATAGCAGTGACAGGTAGCAATGGAAAGACAACTACAGCTACGATGTGCCACCATATTATCAAGGAAGAAAGAGATGTCATTTTAGCAGGTAATATTGGACTTAGTCTCGCACGAGCTCTTGCAAAGCGCATAGAATCTGGCACACCTGATCCCGAAGTAGCCGTATTAGAAGTGAGTAGTTTCCAATTAGACGACGCATACCTCTTTAAGCCACACATCAGCATCCTTACAAACATCACCCCTGACCATTTAGATCGCTACGACTATGACCTCAGCAAGTATGCTAGGAGCAAATTCCAACTACTGGATTTCACTCCTGAAACGGGTCATTTTATCTACTGCGATGACGATGCGATAAGTATCGAGTTTATGCGGAAATGGCACGAAACAATGATCATAAAACCCAGTCTCCATGCCTTTGGTTGCGACGAACCCGCAGGTCAACATAGGGTAACGGCACTGAATAATAACAAAATAACAATAACATTAAACAACGACGTAATGACTATTGAAGAACTCGCTTTACAAGGAAAACACAACATGTACAACAGCATGGCCGCAGGATTAGGAAGTAAATTACTTCAAATTCGCAAAGACACCATACGCAAACAACTCACCTCTTTTGATGCCCTTGAGCACCGACTAGAAAGTGTCTTGAACATCAGCGGCGTTGAATACATAAACGATTCAAAGGCAACTAATATTAATGCAACGTATTATGCTTTAGAGTGCCAACAAAAACCAGTTGTTTGGATTTTAGGAGGTGTCGACAAAGGCAATGATTACAGCGAGCTTCTTCAGCTCGTTCAATACAAGGTGAAAGCAATCGTTGCATTAGGAATAGACAACTCTAAAATTATTGAGGCATTCTCTGGAGTTGTAGAAATCGTGGAAACGAATTCTATGAGTCAAGCTGTTCGTAAAGCGGCCAAACTCTCAACGAAGGGAGATGCAGTACTACTAAGCCCTTGTTGTGCGTCGTTTGATTTGTTTGAAAATTATGAAGATCGTGGAAATCAATTTAAGCAATCAGTAAGAAACCTCTAGACCTAGGTGAATACGGTACAAAAATATCTTAAAGGTGACTTGCTTCTTTGGGGATTGATCCTCATCCTGATGCTCGCCAGTTTCTTGCCTTCTTACAGCGCAAGCAGTTCTCTTGCGCACAAGTTTAGTGGCGGAAATACCTTTCAGTTTTTAACCAAACATCTTTTTCACCTTTTTCTAGGCGCTATACTCTTGTACGCTGTGCACCGATTAAACTTTAGACTCATAGGTAAACTATCGATGATCTTACTTCCAGCGGCGATAATCATGTTGATCGTGACCCTTACACAAGGGAATGAAATGGGTGGTGCTAATGCATCACGATGGGTTCGTCTTCCGTTTGTTGGACTAAGTTTTCAGACTTCGGCATTTGCTTCGTTAGCCCTACTCGTCTGGCTTTCTAAATGGTTCGCAAAACCACGAGACCTCTCTGAATTTAAAAGTTTGAGATATCCACTAGGTGCAATAGCCTTGACATTAGTACTTATACTGCCAGCGGATTTTTCTACTACAGCCGTCATTTTCACCATGTCACTATTGCTGCTGATCGTCGCGGGCGTACCATGGAAACACCTGTTAAAAATAATTGGCGCCTCCATAGTGGCCCTATTTATATTCATCCTTATCGTACTTGCTTTTCCAAGTATTTCGAACCGTGTAGCCACCTGGAAAGCACGTATCGTCAACTTTGCAGACCAGAGTGATGAGGATGGATCTTACCAGAGTGACCTGTCTAAAATGGCCATTGCAGAAGGACAATTATTTGGAAAAGGACCTGGGAAAAGCGTACAGAAAAACTTCCTTCCACAGTCAAATTCGGATTTTGTTTTTGCTGTAATCACAGAAGAGTACGGACTGGTTGGTGCCACCTCACTTATCCTATTCTTCGGGCTTCTATTTAGACGTTTTATTCGCATTGCGAAGCGAGCTCATACTAAATTCGGCACCCTACTCGTATTAGCGGCCTCCTCTGGAATAATCATACAAACCATTGTTAATATGGGGGTGGCTACTAATCTGTTCCCTGTAACCGGGCAAACATTACCTTTTTTCAGTGCCGGTGGCTCGTCTATTTGGATGACGTGTATCGCACTTGGAATTATCCTGAGTGTGAGTCACACAGATGTAGCAAAAATAATTGGTGATAGCCCACAAGAAGTAGATGAACATTCAGCCTTATCCGCTGACGAAAAAGAATGGTCGAATGGATAAGACGTTTATTATAAGTGGCGGCGGTACCGGTGGGCATATTTTCCCAGCTCTAAGCATAGCAACGGAACTTAAGAGACGGCATCCACAAGCCACCATACATTTTGTTGGCGCAAGCGGCAAAATGGAAATGACTAGAGTTCCTGCAGCTGGATTTGAGATTACAGGAGTTCCCATTGCTGGAATTAACAGGAAAAAGCCATGGAAGAGTTGGAGTGTTCCCTTTAAGCTTGTCTATGCGTTATGGCTTTGCCGAAAAATCATAAAAAAAATAAAGCCCGACGTTGTTATCGGCACTGGGGGATATGCAAGTGGTCCCGCCCTATTGATGGCGCAGCGTATGGGAATACCCACCCTAGTTCAAGAACAAAACTCTTTTGCGGGAGTAACGAATGTTAGGCTCGGTCACAAGGCAAATTTTATTTGTACCGCTTATGCCAATGCAGAAAAATTCTTTCCTATTGAAAAGGTTCATCTCACAGGAAACCCTGTACGTGAAGCGTTCACTAAAGCCTTGCCTGAACAAAGTGCAAGCAAAACCCAGTTAGGCTTTATTTCAGAAAAACCACTCCTTCTGATACTTGGAGGATCTCTTGGTGCAAGTGAAGTAAATAAGCACATAGACAAGAGTCTTGAGCTTCTCAAAGAACAGGGTTGGCAGCTTCTGTGGCAATGCGGCAAACTCTATGAAAAAGAATACCTCTCCAAAACTCAAACAGGTGTTGTCGTAAGCGCCTTTATTGATGATATGCCAGCGGCTTATGCTGCGGCGGATGTTATTGTTAGTCGCGCCGGTGCAGGAACACTGAGTGAATTATGCCTCATTGGAAAACCTGCTATTTTGATTCCTAGTCCAAACGTTGCTGAAGATCATCAAACTCACAACGCAAAGGCATTGAGTGAAAAAGGAGCGGCTATACTTATTGCTGAGAATGAATTAGATGAGCGATTCACCGCGGAGCTCAGTGCTCTCTATAACTCCAGTAGACGAGGTAAACTAATAGGTGCAAATATCAAAAAACTCGCCCAACCAAACGCAACTAACGACATTGCTAATCTAATAGAACAACTCACTGGTGCATAAGAAGCAGCGACATATGGTGTTCCTCGGGATAGGCGGTATTGGCATGAGTGCTTTAGCACGCCATTACTTGCGCTTAGGCAGTGCTGTCTTTGGCTACGATAAGTCGCGTACTCGTATAACTTCAGCACTAGAGCAAGAGGGTGCTCAGATATGTTATAATGAAGACCTGAGCCAATACCCAGGATGGGAGTCGGAGGAAACTACAGTTATCTATACACCTGCTGTTCCAGAAAAACTGGCTTGGTTTAACTTCTTTAAAGCATACAGTCCCATCAAACGTGCGCAAGCACTAGCACTTATTGCAAATGATCACAAGTGTATAGCCATCGCTGGAACACATGGAAAAACAAGCACCTCTGCAATGCTGGTTCATTTGATGGATCAAGCGGGTCTAGATCCTACTGCGTTTATTGGAGGCATAATGGCACAAACTAGCACCAATTATCGCTTTGGAAGTTCTGACTTCATCATCGTTGAAGCAGACGAATTTGATAGATCCTTACTTTACCTCAAACCATGGGCATCTGCTGTAACAACAGTTGACGCGGACCACTTAGATATCTACTCGGACGGAAAAGATCTGCTGGACACTTTTGATGCTTTTGTGAAGCAAACAAATGGCCCAACTTTCACTGGTAGTTCAATAGACCATACCATACAAGTAGGCTCACCTGAGAACCATTGTTGGGCCAGCGCTATTGAGCCTAAGAAGGGTGCATACTCTTTTGTTCTTCATATAGCAGGACAAGCACTCCAAACAAGATTACAGATGCCTGGAAGGCATAATGTTTACAATGCTTTACTGGCAGCGTCTCTAGCTCATTATGCTGGGATGAGTCCTGAAAAAATCGCCAGTAGTTTACCTTTATTCAAAGGAATTGAGCGCAGGTTTGAATTTCATCTTCAAGGAGCTAATGTCTTGATTGAGGACTACGCTCATCATCCAACAGAAATAAAGGCACTTATGGATAGTATTGATGAGCTCTATCCAAACGATAAAGTGTGTTTGATTTTCCAGCCACATCTCTACAGTAGAACACGTGACTTTATGGATGGGTTTATCCAGCAACTAAGCCGTGCAGAATATTGCCTCTTGCTACCTATTTACGCAGCGAGAGAAGAACCTATAAAAGGAGTCAATTCACAAGCACTTGCCTCTGGAATCATTGGGGCTAAAGTTGTTCATGAATTTGATCTCGTTGCAGAGGTAAAACAGACGCAAGCTTCAGTGATATTAGTCGTTGGGGCAGGTGATGTTGGGGATTTTGTGTCACCTTTAAAAGAGGCGTTCTCATGAGAAAGCAACGAATTTTTGGAGTGATTGTCGCCATTCTCCTACTCGCAAGTGCCATAACTGTACGATACCTTAGTATGATTCACTGGAATGAGGTACAGTTTAACAAAGTTGATGTTTCAGTACAATTTCCTGATAATCAGACTCTTGTGTTCAATTCCAACCTACAACCCGTCATAAATACCTTCCTAGAAGAGCAGGGTGATTCTAATGCCTTAAAGGTCAATGCTTTTTTGTTAGAAACCTCTCTTGAAGCCCTGCCATACGTAGCAGATGCGCAGGTATATTGGAATATGGACCAGCATTTGAAAATAGTACTGGTCTCCAAGCAAGTAAAGGCTATAGTAATGATTGGAGCAACCACTTTTTTAGTCACTACCGAAAACGAGGTGTTGAAGAAACCTGTAGAAGCGATTGTTGACGTCCCTGTAATTACAGGTGTACAGGACAGCAGCGAAGCCGCAGCGGCCGGAGTTACACTGAGTAGAATCTACCTATCCCAAGTATTTAACGATGCCAACCTAGCACAGTTAGACCATAGCGAAGATCATCTGGCCATAGTTCCAAAAGGATATAACCATACTGTATTGTTGAATTCAGATGAGCGACTTAAAGATGACTTGAACAAATTGGCTGCTTTCTACGCGGCAAACACTCCTGAAAATTTAGATGATTTTAAGCGTATTGATCTGCGCTATAAGAACCAAGTAGTAAGCACCACAAGATGACACAAAACGCCCCACTAGCTGTAGGATTAGACATTGGTACCACAAAAATTGTGGCCGTCGTTGGTAGATTAAATGAGCACCGCAAGATTGATGTGCTAGGTATAGGTAAGAGCAAGAGCCTTGGTGTGCAGCGCGGGGTAGTTGCAAATATTACCCTCACCATTGAGAGCATTCAAGCTGCCATTAAGATGGCTGAAGATAACTCTGGTCTCAAGATCACTGAAGTGATGGTGGGTATCGCAGGTCAGCACATACGTTCTATGCAGCACTCAGACTATATCATGCGCGATGATGCCGAGGCGATTATCAATGTAGTTGATCTAGAGAATCTAAAGCGAAATGTTGATAATTTAGTGATGATGCCTGGTGAACAAATTCTTCATGCACTTCCGCAAGAGTATCGCGTAGATGGAGATAGCAACATCATTAATCCACAAGGAATGTACGGCTCTCGTTTAGAGGCCAATTTCCATATTGTAGTTGGACAAATAGCCTCGATTAAAAACATCGCTAGATGTGTTGAGCAAAGTGATCTTATGGTTGGCGACATCACACTAGAGCCCCTAGCCTCAGCTGACGCAGTATTAGCTGAAGAGGAAAAAGATGCTGGTGTAGTCCTCGTAGATATTGGTGGCGGCACGACTGATATTGCGATTTTTAAAGACAGTATAATTCGTCACACAGCCGTCATTCCATTCGGAGGGAAGGTTATCACAGAAGACATTAAGGAAGGTTGCGAGATTATAGAGAAGCAAGCAGAATTACTAAAAGTTAAATTTGGCTCTGCATGGCCGGGTGAGAATAAAGAGAATGAAATTGTTAGTATTCCTGGACTTAGAGGAAGACCTCCAAAAGAAATAAGCTTAAAGACACTTTCGAAAATAATCAATGCCCGCGTGAGAGAGATCATGGAAAGTGTGATTGCGGAAATACGCAACTACCAGCAGAACGATCCTCGTAAGCGATTAATCGCAGGGATCGTAGTAACGGGTGGCGGATCTCAGCTCAAGCACATGAGTCAATTAGTTGAATATTTAACAGGAATGCCTACGAGAATTGGTTATCCCAACGAGCATTTAGCGAGCGGCTATGTCAAGGAATTGGCCAGTCCCGTGTATGCAACATCCATAGGTTTATTGAGCATGGCACTCGAGAATCGTTCAGCTCCTATGGCATACGATCCGAACGAAATTGAAGTACCTACTCCCCCAATAGAAGAAATTCTAGAGACAGAAGAACTAGAGGTTGAAGGTGCTCCAGATCAAACTGGAAGCGCAATGGCACCGCCACGCAAAGATCCTTTTTGGAAGGGATTTGTAAGTGGCATCAAGGAATGGTTAGAAAACGACGACATAGAATAACACGACACCATGTTTGAAGACGGAATACAATTTAATTTACCCAAGAATCGCAGCTCTGTAATCAAGGTTATAGGCGTAGGCGGTGGTGGATCTAATGCAGTGAACCACATGAGTAGTGTTGGTGTCAACGGTGTAGATTTTATCGTTTGTAATACGGATGCACAAGCCTTGGACCACAGTCCTGTAACTAACAAAGTTCAACTAGGAGTTTCGCTTACAGAAGGATTAGGTGCTGGTGCGGATCCTGAAATAGGGCGTGAAGCAGCAAAAGAAAGTCTTGACGAGCTGAAAAGAATTCTAGAAACTGGGACAAAGATGTGTTTCATCACTGCTGGTATGGGAGGTGGGACTGGAACGGGTGCCGCACCAGTGATCGCTAAAGCAGCTAAGGAGATGGGTATCCTGACCATAGGTATCATTACAGTTCCATTTAGTTTCGAAGGAAATATTCGTGCCTCACAAGCTGAGAAAGGTATTGAAGAAATGCGCCAGTCTGTAGATAGCTTAATTGTCATCAACAATGATAAACTGCGCCAAGTATATGGTGACCTAGGTTTTCGTAACGCTTTTGCGAAGGCAGACGAGGTACTTGCTGGAGCAGCGAAAGGGATCGCAGAGGTAATTACCAATCATTATACACAAAACATTGACCTACGCGACGCAAGAACGGTGTTAGAAAACAGTGGAAGTGCATTGTTTGGAACAGGTTCTGCCGAAGGATCTGGGCGTGCGGCACAAGCAATTGCGGCAGCCCTGGATTCTCCATTATTAAACGACAACCACATCAAGGGCGCGAAAAATGTATTGCTTTTATTGACCTCCGGAAACGGTGAGCATGAAGTAACTATAGATGAAATTGGTGAAATCACTGACCACATTCAACGCGAAGCTGGGGGCAATGCAAACGTCATCATGGGCATTGGTGGAGAAGAAGAAATTGGCAGCCGCATTACTTGTACTATTGTCGCAACCGGATTTCCAACGGGAACAAGAATGCTACCTACGGATAAACTTGAAGTCGTCGTTCATGATCTTAACCCTGAACAAACTACGATTTCAGGTGCTCCTATTACGGAGGAAACAAACACCGAACAGCCACCCTTTACACCCTACTCATCCGAACGTGTAGTCATGGATCTTGGAGACATTGAAGAACCTATTCTTACCAAGGAGCCAGTAGCTGTAGACGAGGAGATTCTTGAGGACGAAACCTTTGTAGTTGATGAGGTATCTGAGGTTATGGATACACCATTAATACAAGATTACACTAGTGGAAATTCAGCAGAATACGGTGAAGAAGACCCCATGGCCGGATTCCCTAAAATGCCAGAGGATTCTGAAGGTGTTTTTGAGCAGCGCATGGGCGAAGAAGAGGGTATTCAAAACGAAGAAGAGGCTACCGTCCATGTTCTCGAATGGGATATAGAGGAAGAATCCCAGGGGACTAATTCTGAAACTACTGATCATGAATACGAGCCCTTAGAGGCCCCGTCATGGAATCTATTCAGCACTTCTGTTGATCCGGAAGAAGAAGAAATAGAACTCAATATTGAAGAGGACGACCTTGAGGAACAGGCTACTGTGACCATGGAGTCCGAAGAAAAAACAGATCCAATTTTTGATGCTCCCGCTCCTGCTAAAATGGAATCACCACAGGGCATGATTCAAGAAGAAGAAATGCTACATCCAATGCCTGAGGCACTAGAAGCACCTATTCCTGAAGAGCTCGGAGTACACACCACAGAGCCAAAAGCTGAACTCTTGTCATTACCGAGCACAGGACTTATAGAAGAGATACCCGAAACTCCACAGACTCAAGTCATGTCTACTTTTACACTAGACGACATACAAGGAGAGGGATTCACACTAGACACTAGCCTCTATGAAACCGACGGGATGGCTGAATCGGAAGAAGCTGAATCGGAAGAAACACCATATGATGCGTTTAACATTAGCCTTGACGAGATGCCCGCTTTACACGGAAAATCTGAGCTCGAAACATTAGAGCATGGTCATAGTGTACAATCATTAGATTTTGAAAAAGAGGAATACAGCGTGGAGGTTGAAGTAGAGGATACTTTGGATCCAGATCTCAACTTCGAAATGAAGGAAGCCACGCAAAGTATTTTCCTACCAAACGAGCGAGAAACGAAGACTAATCTCCCTGCTGCAGAAGACATGGAACGTCCCTTGAGCCAAATTCCAAGACGTACGTTAAGTGAAATGCCTAGTAAGGTCAGAGATCGTATTTCACGATTGCAATCGTTCCAATACCAGTTCAAATCAAACCAACAAAACCTGAATGATGTGGAACGCATACCTGCTTATATGCGTCAAGGTTTAGAAGTAGATTTACCAACAAAAAGTAACGAGCAGCCCTCAAGCTTAGGGATTGATTCAGAGGGGAACATTAGAACTAACAACTCATTCTTACACGATAACGTAGACTAATATGTCCTTAGAAACTAAAATCATGACCGACCTAAAGGCGGCCATGAAATCAAAAGACCGCACCGCACTTGAAACATTGCGCGCTATAAAAAGTGCACTTTTAAACGAAAAAACAGCTGCAGGAGCCACTGAAATGGACGAGGTAGGTGAAATGCGTATTCTGACAAAACTCCGTAAACAACGTATAGATAGCGCCACCATTTTTCGCGAACAAGGTCGGGATGATCTTGCAGTTCCTGAAGAGGAGCAACTAGCCATCATTGAGCGCTACCTCCCGGCTATGCTCACCGAGTCGGAAATCGAAACGAAAGTCAAAAGTATCATAACGGAACTTGGCGCCTCGTCTATGGCGGATATGGGAAAGGTGATGGGGAAAGCCTCTAGTGCCATGGCCGGAGAAGCAGACGGAAAAGTAATTAATGGGATTGTGCGAAAGCTACTGTCTTAATGTGAAATAACTACTTTGTATTGTTCACCACTCTCTAAATATAGCTGATACACTCCTGAAGGCCATTTAGAGACGTTTATCAGATTCTCACCCACAATGTGGTCAAGATGACAGAAAGTCTCGCCAGAGGCACTCGTAAAAGTCGCTTTGCCTTCAAATGAGGTAACTAAGCGCAATTCAGTATCTACGGGGTTTGGGTAATACATACTTTCTAAGCCTTCAGAGCATTCAATAACCTCTATATCCATAAATGGGTTCCATGCTATTCCAGCGGAGTCTCCATATAAATAATGAACAAGCTCCTGGTGATCTATAAATGGATTGCGATTTCCCTGCATGCTATCGATCACATTGTTTCTACGCAATTCGAAAGCATCAACTGTATCCTGAAAGTGCCAATCCAACAGGGTGGACATTACAGCGAACGTATTGCCTCCCGAGTTTAGCGCTTCACGCAGTATTAGGTCTGGTTCTCCACCTTGGCCTTCATAACGAAGGTCCATGTAAAGTATGATACGGGCCAAGTCACCTTTGATGTCATCCCTAGGCTCAAACAATCCTGCAGAACCGTTATACCTATTTCCGGTTGCTGAACCATTAAAATTAACTGGACTTCCACCCGTGCCTAGTTCATCATATTCATGGTTAGAACGCAAAGAGTTTAAACCTCCATTACACGGCTTAAGATTGTGTACATCTGTTCCCACACCGGCGCTAGTTCCGAAACCACCCAACGATTTTGGCCATACGTGTTCGCGTGTCCATCCCTGATTATTGTTATATTCTTGCGGTCCGTTCACTGGAATTCCCGCATAAATCAACATCACGTTAGTAGCATTAGTCGGATCCGCATCGCTCACTTTTAGCACATCCCAAGTATCTGTTGAAGATGAACTATAAGATAATCGTGTATGTACACGGATGATATCATATAATGCCTCTCGAAGGTCATCGCCATCTTCTCCCCACGCGTCCTGATAATAGGTCAATGGTTGGGCCGATGCTATCGCTGTAGATCCAAGAAATAATACTAAAAACCAATGTTTCATATTGTTCTATTTGATGACAAATGTCGTTAAAAAAGGCATCGAAAAAGATTGGTTGAAAATTTGGTTAAGAAAGACAACGCCACAAATCAGATTTAACGCCATTTTTCCAATGGTACTTCAGGAAACAAGGACTTAATAGATGCTCCAACGTGAGACCATTTCTTTTTGAAATCGGACAAAATAACCGCATGACCCTGGTCATCAGGAGCCCGTCCACCACTATTGATTTTCATATACAGCGGGAGCAATCGTTTTTGCAAAGCGTGTGGAATAAGCGGCTGTATCCTCAAACCAACCTGATGTAAGGCACCGCTTTTGATCGCTACACTCTCGTTTCGATGCTCGAAATCAAAATTCTTATAAAAATCTGGATCTACACCTGCAAAGGCCGCGATCTCTTTCATAACCTCTTCTTTACGGGACATGAAATCTTCGAAAAACCAAACGCCTACATGGCCCTCAGGCATGTCTTTGATCCATTTTTCGAGGTGCCTTGCATAATCCACGTACTTGGCAATTTTAGGCAGGTGAATATATTCCGATAACGGAAGATCCACCTTTTTTGTACGGTAGCGTTCCATTTTATAATGGCTATACATCTGCTTAGAAGGCTCTCTAAATAAAAAGATTATTTTCGGCGGAATCTCTGCCTGAGAAAAAGCCTTTCTTGCTTGATCTTCATATAAGTAATGTGCTGTGGCTTCAAATCTCACTGTGGCTGATTCACCTCCCTTAAAAAATTCCAAATAGCGCAATGCAGGGTGCTCATGAATGTTCGCATCCTTGTTAAATCTATTGACTTTATCTGCAAAGAAAAACGTCTCTTTCTTAGGTGACCCAAAAACTTCAGGATGTGCACTGAGCCAAAAATATAGGCTACTGGTGCCACATTTTGGTGCACCGCCTATGATTACATTTGGGAATAGAGATTTCATCTTAAAATATTCTACTAAAGTTGATGAATCTGGATAAAATCTTGGACAAAGGTGGTACCTGACCTCATGCAACCCGTCACGAAGATGGGTTGCTCGAGTGATACCGCCTCAGGTTCACCATGTGTCCCAAAAAGTTCACGGAGGGCTTTCGGCAGTTTTATCATGATCTATAATCTGTGCAAATACGAATCAATTCAGTGGCAACACGCATTATTTTATCCTCCTCAAGTCCGTAATACAAGGGAAGACATAATATGGAAGACGATATCTGGTCAGCAACAGGGGTTACTCCAGGAAAATCAATATAATTCAGTGTATTCAATGCTGGATGGAAATAACGTCTGGCATAAATACCAAGCGATTCCAAACCATCCTTCACAGCCAATGCCTCGGCTTCACTTCTGAATACTACAGGATAATAGCTGTGGTTCCATTCCACATTTTCAGGTACCTCAGGATACTGTAATGGCAGGCTTTGTAGCAAATCATTATAACACTGGTGCTGTCTTTTGCGGTCCGCAATGATCTTGTCCGCATAACGCAGGTTCACTAGACCCACTGCAGCATGGAGTTCACTATTTTTCGCGTTTATCCCAACACAGCTAAAAACCTCTGGCCCATGGTGTCCAAAATTTCTTAAACGATCCACCTCAAAGCGAAGTGGACTCACTTCCCCGGCAATAGAATCTACCTTTTGAGCGATAGTGTCGTTTACAAAAATAGCACCACCCTCTACGCTATGAAAGAGTTTTGTAGCATGCAAGCTCAAGGTGGCAATATCTCCATAATTCATTATAGAACTCCCACCGATCGTAGTTCCGAAACAATGTGCGGCGTCATAAATAACCTTTAGCCCATGTTTCTTGGCCACCTTATCAATGGCATTTACATCACAAGGCACGCCAAAAACATGAGTCGCTAAAATAGCCGTGGTTTTTTCTGTGATGGCAGCCTCAATTTTAGAAGGGTCTAGATTAAATGACCTTGGGTCAATATCCACAAAAACGGGCGTACATCCTTCCCAAACTAAGCTCGATGTGGTTGCTACATACGAAAAGGGAGTGGTGATCACCTCTCCATCAACTTTAAGGGCACGCAAAGCGACTTGTATAGCAATAGTCCCGTTGCTGACTACGGCACAATCTCGTGTCCCTAAGTACTCTTTAATGCCGTCTTCCAACTGGCGAAGTATAGGGCCATTATTAGTGAGCCACTCGGTATCCCATGCGCGCTGGATTTCAGTAGAAATCTCATCATACGGTGCCTGAAAAGGCTTGGTGACTAGAATCTTAGACATATAAATAAAAGTAATGCTCTATGGGTTAAATTTTTCTTCTCAAAGTTAAAAAACCAACCAGTAATCCGGTGGCAATGATTGAATTAGTAATCAAGAGAGGTACTAATCCTTCTCCTGAAGTCAAAAAGGCTATAATAAAGGTTACTGCGCCAATGACCAACAGCAGTAATTGCGCAGTGCCAAAAGGCTGAATACGCTCTTTATGCCATAAATAAAAAGCCTTGGTAGTATTGAAAATTGCATAGGCTATAACTAAAGTAAATCCAGCACCATCTAAGCCATAGACAGGGATAAGCCATAAATTCAATCCTATAACCGCTGCGACCAATACGGAAATAGCGACAAGATTCCACTTGAAGTGAGGGCCATTAGATAAAATTTCACCATTCGAGCCGAAGCTATAATCGATCACACGAGACAACAAGATCAGAACGACCACAGATTTTGCCGGTTCAAATCGGTCAGGAGCGGGAATAAGACCAAAGATAAAATCTATGTTTGGAACAATCACAACAAAGCTCACAACAGCAACAGCCATAAGCACTCTGGAAGTCCGAGCATACATTTTTGCAATGGCATCTGTGTTTCCTTCGTTCCATAGATTAGCAAACTGAGGTGAGAGTGCTTGAGAAATTGGTCGGCGTATACCGTCAACAAAACTCCCAATGAAAAAAGCGATGCTGTAGATTCCTAAAGCTTCCACACTCATCAGAGATGCAATCATTTGACTATCTATCGTAGCCAAACTCATGGTCATTACGGCCATTAAAATCCCACTACCAGCGAAGGCAGCCAATTCCTGAGTCATGGATTCTCCTAGGGAGCGAGGCCACTGCAATGGAATGCCTTTGAGCTTAAGAGCGTAAATAAGTACTACAATTCCTACCGCTAAGTGAGTATAGGCAAGGAGTTGCATCCAAAATAAGAAAGTTGCATTTCCTTGACTTACCATCCAAGCTCCAATAAGTAAACTCAATCTAATTCCAACATTTTTAAAGAAAAACGGGACCGAAATTCTTTTGGCGCTAGAAGCAATGGAAAGCCCTAAAGTATAAGTCATACTCCCCGCAACCACTGCGCCTAAGGCGCGTAATTGGGAACCTTGGAAATTAACATCTAGGAGAGTAGCTAACCAGGGTGCAAATGCCGTAAATAAAACACCTGAAACTATAGCGAGGCATGCCACTAAAAACACCGTATTAGACAAGAATTGACTTGCTTGGCCCTCCGAAAAACGGCTTTGAAAGCGGACATACATGCGGTGCAATCCAAAAAGAGCTATGGCTGCTATCAAAACTGCAGTGCGCTCTACCCAGCGATAAATCCCTAATTCTTCCAATGAAAAAGCCAATGGAAAAATCCAGATATTATTTAACACGCCAAGGCCTATTCCCGCAAAATTAGAAAGTGATCCTTTGATGATTTGACGTTGAAAAACGTTCATTTATACCGTAGTCAATAAAAATTCTTTTACAAAGTACGCCAAAGCGCCTCCTGACAAGGGTCCAACGATAGGAATCCATGCATAGTGCCACCCCGAATCAATTTTATTCTTGATAGGTAATAACTGGTGCATGATACGTGGACCTAGATCTCTGGCAGGGTTAATTGCATACCCTGTAGTTCCTCCAAGTCCTAAGCCTATTACCCATACCAAGAAAGCCACCGGTAAAGCACCGACAGACCCTAAGCCAACAGGGACATCATTATCCTCGTAAGCGATATTACCTTCAGTAATGTAAAAGACGACAAACATCAATACGAATGCACCCACGAGCTCGCTGAATAGATTACTCCAGGTATGAGGTATCGAGGGAGATGTACAGAAAGAACCTCGAATAGCAGCCCCGTCCGTGGTTAGGTCATAGTGTGGTTTATGAAAAATGTAGTTGATCGTAGTTCCAACTGCAGCACCCGCCAACTGGGCACCCATGTAAGGCAGTAATAGAGCTGATGGAAGCGATCCATCTAACCAGAAACCTAAACTAATCACCGGATTTAAATGCGCACCGCTATACGGACCGGCTACCACCACGCCAATAAAAACAGCTAATCCCCACGCGGTCGTAATCATTATCCATGAGCCAGGATCTCCCTGGGCTTTCGTTCCCTTCAAGACCACATTAGCGACAACCCCATTACCGACCAATAATAGAAGAAGTGTCCCTATAAATTCTGCCCAAAGTGCACTCATAGTTTTGTGTTTGCTTGAATTGATCGGAAATATAGCAAAAGCATCAGCTAATAATTCCATCTCCACAACATTCTCCTTATTTTGCTTGGCATACGCAACACACTCTTATGAAACCATATATCTTGGCCGTAGACGCAGGCACTACATCTTCTCGCGCAATCGTATTTGATATTGACACTAAAAAAATAGGTCTAGGTCAGTTCGAGTTTAAGCAACACTTTCCTAATCCGTCCTGGGTGGAGCACGATCCTATAGAAATTTGGGACTCCCAGCTAGCTGCGATCAAAGAAGCATTAAAGGCTGGGAAAGTAAAACCACAAGACATCAGTGCCATAGGGATCACCAATCAGCGTGAGACTACCTTAATATGGGATGCCGTAACCGGAAAGCCACTGTACAACGCCATCGTTTGGCAAGACCGACGCACTGCCGATTTTTGCAATGACATACGCAACGGAGAGCACGCATCAATGATCATAGAAAAAACAGGACTTATACCTGATGCTTATTTCAGCGCCAGTAAAATTCGTTGGATTCTCAATAATGTGGATGGCGCACGCGAGCGTGCAGATCGTGGAGAGCTACGTTTTGGAACAGTCGATACCTGGATCATTTGGAACCTCACTGGTGGAAACTCTCACCTCACAGACGCCTCCAATGCCAGCCGAACGATGCTCTATGACATTTCCAATGGTTGTTGGGACCAAGATCTTTGCGCCCTTTTTGAGGTTCCAATGAGCGTGCTTCCTAAAGTCGTTGATAGCAGCGGATATTTAGCTGTTACTTCTGAGAAAGTATTTGGTGCTGAAATTCCTATAACCGGAATTGCTGGAGACCAACAAAGCGCGCTCTTTGGCCAATTATGCTTCGAAACTGGTGAAGCTAAGAACACCTACGGTACAGGATGTTTTGCCGTTGCGAATACCGGGAAACAAATTGTCAGAAGCTCCAACCAGCTTCTAAGTACAGTCGCCTGGCAATTGAATGGTGAACTCACCTATGCCATAGAAGGATCCGTCTACGTCGCTGGCGCACTGGTGCAATGGCTACGAGATGGATTGAAGATCATAAAAAACAGTAGCGAAATTGAATCACTTGCATTGCGAGAGTCGCACAGCGGCGGCGTCACCATTGTTCCTGCGTTAACTGGTCTGGGCGCGCCACATTGGGATGGTTTCGCACGCGGATCCATCATGGGCATTACTAGGGGAACGAACGACAGTCACATCGCTTATGCCGCCTTGGAAGCAATTGCTCTAAGCACATGTGATGTCTTAGAAGCCATGGAAAAAGACCTCGGTGAAGCATTGAAATCAATCAAAGTAGATGGCGGTGCTAGCGCAAATGACACCATGATGCAGCTCCAATCTAATCTACTGAAATGTGATGTGGTTCGTCCCGCCGAGACAGAAAGTACAGCACTAGGTGCCGCTCTTCTAGCTGGACTTGGGATTGGTATATGGGACAGTCTAGAGCAGCTTAAAAAACTCATAGATGTGGACAGGACATTCATACCACAGAATCATGATTTCCTCTTACTACGTAAAAATTGGAACCAAGCCATTCAAGCAAGTAAAGGATGGATTGCTAAGGAAAACAACGACTAGAGATGGCCGCTAATAACTCATCCTCCTGGCCTTATCTTAGGTGGATCGGATTTGTACCTTTAAGATTATGAGTTTTTGCTACATTTTAGGCAACCCCAGGAGTGGGACGTCCTTGTTTAGATTAATGCTTAACGCCCATCCTGAGATGGTGGCGCCGCCTGAATGTGGCTTTATACAATGGAACCACGATCTATTTAAGGCAGCGGATTTTAACGATCCTAACCAGCGAAAAGCTTTTGCAAAATCAGTCCTCGAAAGCAAGAAAATGGAGACATGGGGTCTAGATATAAATCAATTGGTCAACGCATTTGACGGCATTATAGAACCTTCCTACCAACTCCTCTGTGAGGCGGTATTTCAAGCTTATCATAGTCATAAAGGAGCTACTAGTAATGCATCTGTACTTATTGACAAGAACAACTATTACTTAGATTTTCTTGATGAGATTCACGCAGCTATGCCTCACGCCAAGTACCTACATTTAGTGCGTGATGTGCGTGATGTAGCCTGTTCTTATTTAGCATTAAAAGAAGATGCCCACCAAAGTAAATACGCTCCAAAATTAAGTTCTTCTTTGGAGGAAATTTCAAAAAATTGGTGCGCTAATAACGAAAAAACAACTGCATTTCTTTCTGATAAAAATCATTTTGTAGTTCGCTATGAAGACTTGCTTCTTGCACCTGAGCAGGAATTGGGGAAAGTTTGTGCCTTTTTAGGGTTGCAGTATCATCCTCAAATGGCAACCTATTATCTACTGAATGATGAACCAGCCGAAACTATCGGTTGGAAAAAGAAGACACTAGAACCTGTAGACTCCAAAAGAGCCGGAGCATTTAGGAATACATTAGATATAGACGATCAAAATTTACTTTGGAATCTTTCCAAAGATACCCTGGAGAAATTCGGTTATTCCGCTTAGCCCATGTATGTACACCTGATCAATGACGAGAAGTTTTTGCCACCGTTTATGGAGCGTGCACAAGGCATTGTTCATGGACATTTGTATCTGGTTTTTGGCCCTAAGCCTCCTTACAAATTTGTCAACGGAAAGCATAATGTAATTCATGCTTCACAGTGGGAATCTTATCAAGAAGAGCACGAAATTTCAATAGACCGCATTTACATACACTTGGTAACCTTTCAAAAAATTAATTGGGTTAAAAACGTGGATAAAGCACCCGTTTACTGGCTCTTCTATGGAAACGATTTATACGAACTTTTACAAGCCTTTAAAGGATTTCAACTCTATGAAAAAGCTGATCAGCCGCAAGGACTACTTACTCGTATAAAAGGGAAGAACCTACGCGATCGAGTTTTACGTTTCGTAAAACTACGTGCTTATCATCGCCACTATGCGCCATTTGTAAAAAATACTATTGATTATTGGTGCTTCTGGAGCCCTGGTGATTATCAACTCTTAGTAGACAACTATGGCTTTAAGGGTAAGATGCTGAAATTCCAGTATGGCGCTTTCAATCCTGCAGATATTGAATTAGTAAAAACGTGGGTGGGGAATAACCCGGACTATCATTCAAAAACCATACTTCTTAACCACAGCGGTTCGCAAAGTGGAAATCATAAACATTTACTTGGAAAACTTCGTGATTTAGGAGTAGAACAAACGGTGAAAACGCCGCTAAGTTATGGGGATACTTCTCATATCGAAGCGACCCTAGCCTATGGTGAAAAAGCACTTGGTCAATATTTCGTTCCGATATTGACGTACATGGATCGCACCGCCTACTTCGATTTAATTTGTACTTCAGGCATCGCTATTTTTGGTCATAGAAGACAGGAAGCCGGCAATACACTATTTATCGCATTGATGTCAGGTACTAAGATTTTTCTTCATCCTGAGAGTGTCTTACTCCCATTCTTACAGGAGCAGGGATACCTCTTTTATACTTGGGATGACATGAGTGTCGAAGCGCTAGGAACACCTCTAAAGGATGCTGAACGTCAAATCAACTACAAGCTTGCTTGCATTCAGTTCTCTGAAAAAATCATAGCTAAGAACTATCACCGAATTCTTGATAATGCTCTTTAACTCTTTATCCTTTTTTTGTTTTTTACCCATTGTATTCGTTTTATACTGGAGTGTTCGAACAAATTTGCGTGTGCAAAATATCTTTCTACTCTTCGCTTCTTATGTTTTCTATGGTTGGTGGGATGTACGGTTCCTTACATTGATTATTGCCTCTACTGCGGTCGATTTTATCATTGGAAAAATGATGGATACCGCGAGCTCCAGTGTAAAACGCAAATTGCTCATTGCTGTAAGCATGACCTTTAATCTCGGTTTACTTGGTGCGTTTAAATACTACAACTTCTTCATAGAGAACTTCGTCGTACTATCAGACCGAATGGGACTAAGCACAAACCTAGTTCTCCTAAAGATCATACTTCCTGTAGGCATTTCTTTTTACACCTTTCAAACAATGTCTTATACGATTGACATCTATCGCAAGAAACTAAAACATACATCCGATTTTATTGCCTTCGCCGCTTTTGTAGGTTACTTCCCACAACTCGTCGCCGGTCCTATAGAACGTGCTGCTCACCTACTTCCGCAATTGGAGAAAATCAGGGTATTTAACTATACTAACGCTGCAAATGGGCTTCGACAAGCCCTTTGGGGGTTCTTTAAAAAGGTTGTCATTGCTGATGCTGTGGCTCCTCTTGTAGATCTCGCCTTCAGTAATCCGGAGTCTTACTCTAGCTTGGCGCTTATTCTAGGTGCAGTGCTTTTCTCTATACAGATCTACTGTGATTTTTCTGGCTATTCAGACATCGCTATTGGCATTTCAAAATTGTTTGGCATTGAGCTCAAGCAAAACTTTAGAACACCTTATTTTTCTAGAGATATTGGAGAATTTTGGAGGCGTTGGCACATTTCATTGTCTACATGGTTCCGCGACTATATCTACATCCCTTTGGGAGGTTCAAAAGGGTCTACAGCTCTTAAAATACGAAACACATTTGCCATATTCCTAGTCTCTGGATTTTGGCATGGAGCTAACTGGACTTTTATATTTTGGGGGCTGATCAACGCTCTACTTTTTCTTCCGCTGATGCTAAGTAAAGGAAACAGGAAGCACCTAGATCACGCTACGTTAAAGGACGCACATAAGATTATATGGACATTTACTCTGACGACATTAGCATGGATTTTTTTCAGAGCCAATTCTCTTTCGGAAGCTATGGGCTACCTACAACAAATTATTAGAGCTGACGCTGGTCTTTCATTGACCGTCAAACCATCCTTACTCTTGTTCATCACCCTACTCATTATAGGCGATTGGCTCGGGAGAAAAAACGATTTTGCACTCAGCTTTCTAACTCAGGGAGTTCTTTCTAAAACAGCGCCAGCGAGAATCGCCATATACATGACTCTCGCCTATCTCGTCTTGCTTTACTTAGGAGGACAACAAACCTTCATTTATTTCCAATTCTAGCATGAAGCAATTTATTCGAAGAATAGTTTTAATTTCTGGGGTTTTAGGTTTTTTCCTGACGACAATTATAGCCTTTAATTACTGGCGTTACAAAGTATTTATTAGTACACACAATTCTCATACTGTAGTACTTGGGGATAGCCATGCCGCGACGGGGTTTGATCCCGATTTTTTTCCGTATTCTAGTAATTTCTCCCAAACTGCTGAACCCCTTACGGCGACCGCTAAAAAAGTTAAATGGATCGCTTCGTATTTAAAGACCGATACTATTTTATTAATCTTAAGCCCTAATAATATTACTGGTTACAACGACTTTAAATTTAGTTCTAGCAAATCCTCAAGACAGATGTCAAAACGCTATTTTCCTCTCTACGGTTTTAAGTATTGGGAATCTCTGGGGAATTACAGATCTTCTTTTTGGAATTGGGGCCGAGAACATATCTTGCCTAGACCTTCAGGTAAACCTTCATTTTTAGGTAGCTACCGACCTAAATCTGGAATATCGAAGCTCAATTGCACAGAGACTCTAGCTCGTCACTTCAATACTACTGATCCTGTATTTTCCCAAGCTTCTATTAAGGCTCTCTCAGACATTATCAGCACTTGCAGCAGCCATGGCATGGTGTTAAGAGTCCTAATCGCTCCTTTAACATCTGAATACAGTAATTTTGTCCCTGTTGATGTCCAGATGGCATTTGAAAAACTCCTTCTTAGTCTGCCCATGATCCATTCCTCGTTTTCTCCAAGTAGCGCGTTATTCTATAATTGCGATCACCTTAATAAAACTGGAGCGGAACTATTTACGAAAGCTCTTAGATGACTTTATTTAAAGTACTCTAAATAGTTAATTGTTTCTTTAAACTGAGGCATAAAAAAGCCGCGATCCTTTCGGATCGCGGCTTTTAAATTTAGCGAGTTGTTCTAATTTCTTAGAGCAACTGTATGCGCTGAGTTACGGTGCCTTTCGCTGAAGTCACACGTACCAAATACATTCCTGCACTTGCATTTAATTCAACTGGAATAACTGAACCTTCAACTGAAGCCGAAGTCAGTACTACTCCGCGAATATCCATTACCTCTATAGAGTAAAGATCTGCTTGCTCCATTTCAATCTGGAAGCTACCTGTAGTTGGATTAGGGTAAATGCTACCCGTCAAACCAAGCTCACCTACATTTTGATTAGGCGCTAAGTTCCCTGGAGAACCTACATCACCTAACGAAGAAGTATAAGCCCCGTTTACACCATCTACAGCAACACCTGTCAGCATACCTGTTGTATCAAACTCAACTGTATATCCTGCCGTAGCGGATAAATAAAGACTATTAGTTAAGTCAGTTCCTGAGGCGTCAAATAGATAAACACCGTCGCCGTTCTGGCTCAATGACGGGAATGATCCATTCAACTCATCATTAGAAATTACTTGAACTGAACCAGCGGTCAACTTCCAAGAAACCAACAAACTATCTTCATTTGCTGCGACGTCATTCCAAACTACGATCGCCTCACCTGCTGCGATAGAAATCGCTGGGAACACGGACGTACCTGAAATACCACTTTCATCATCCCAAGAGAAACCTGTTAGGTCAACCACTGTATCACCATAGTTATGGATCTCAAACCAATCTGCTGCCCATGCTGAAGCATTAGAACCTGACATGATCTCGCTTACAACTAATTTAGGGCTGTAGGCTGGTTGTCCAGGAACTATATCAGCAATGTAGCGTGGTAACAATTGATAACCACTCAAGTGTGGAGAACTAGAATCATACTGGCCACCTATACCTGATACGTTGAATGTACCTGTTGGAGCTGGTTGGCTGTAAAGATCTACATCATTGTCAATACGCACAGCGATGGTGTCTGTACCATTTGTAGCGTCTACATTGAATCCTGAACCTGAACCAGACCACTGGCTAGGATCAACAAGTACCATATTTTCAAAGGTTACAAGCTCACTCTCTGTGCTCTCGCCTAGAGACGTAACGACAACAGCAGTAGGCAATGTGTTACCTGCAGATATAAAAACAATACTATCTGCGTACATCTGCGTCAAACCGTTGAATTGGCCAATAGAACCAATCATTCTAACTTGATCACCTTCAGTTACTGTGTAATTCTGAGCAGTTGCAACAGACGAGAAAACACCCATGCCTCCAGTTCCATCATGGATGGTAAACTGGACCATAGTTGCAGCGCCTTGCATGTCAACACCCATTACGGTTCCGACAAGCTTACAGTATACATTTAAACTATCCGCAACACCATCAGCATCTATGCCGTCTATGTTAGCGATGGTATACGTTGGGGTAAATACGGCACAAGAGCTACATTCTTCCCAACAAACTACTGGCAAAACAGTATTTGCATTTGGAATAGTAACGTAACGATTAGTAAAAGAACCTGTCGTTAATGTACATGCACTATCTAAAGTTGCATCAAGAGATTCTTGACCTACCCAGTTGTCGTAAGTGAACTTGTACTCGTACGACCCTGCTGTTAATGCAAGAGTACCTTCATATACGCCATCACCATTGGCATCTGTCAATTGATTCGCGTTCCCACTCCATCCATTTATCGTACCTGAAACATATACGTTCGTATAAGAGGCAGTTACATTATTCATGTCTACTCGGAATGTGACATTAGGTATGGTAATAACTATACAGCTAGAAGTATGTGAACCCGCATTAGTCCAAGTATTTTGTGGATATACATCCCACTGCGTTGCACCGGTTGTCCAGTTGGTTGAACCACCTGTCACTGAATCCTTACGAACTAACGTGTAGTTTGCAGTTGATCCTGTATCTACAATCCAGCTTGAGCCAGGATCTACACCAGGAACACCAATCACATCAACCGTATCTGTACCATTGAATAAAATCATTGCATCGTCACCATTAAAGTGAGCAATAGAAGGATAAGCTAGCGCAGTATCTGCAACAGCTAAAATAGAAGCATCAGCTTGATTTGTTGAAATCAGGTATACATCACCTGAAGCAATAGAAGCATTCGTCGTAAATGTGTTCGTATACGACCCACCGTTACCACTCTGGTATACAGTATAACCAGTCAACGAAACTGCATTTGCTGTTGGATTGTATATCTCGATGTATTTATGGTTAGAAGATCCCTCTGCATATTCAGAGAAGTACAATTCACTACATCCAGTAGGAACTACTACGGTAATACAGCTACTTGAATGTGACCCTACATAAGTCCAAGTGTTCGAAGCGTATACATCCCATTCCGTTGCACCGGTTGTCCAATCTATTGACCCCTCTGTTATAGAATTCTTACGAACTAACGTGTAGTTTGCAGTTGAACCAGTACCTACAGCCCAGCTTGATCCAGGATCTACGCCAGGAACACCGATCACATCAACAGTATCAGTACCGTTGTATAATATCAATGCATCGTCACCATTAAAGTGAACAATTGATGGGTAGCCTAATACCGTATCAGCCTCAGCCTGGATAAGACTATCCGCTTGATTTGTGGATACTACATAAACATCTCCAGAGGCAATAGTTGCGTTTGTGGTGAATGTATTCGTGTAAGACCCGCCGTTACCACTCATGTAAACAGTATAACCTGTTAACGAGACAGCATTTGCTGTTGGGTTATAAATTTCAATGTACTTGTGGTTTGATGAACCCTCTCCGTATTCAGAGAAATACAACTCATCACAGCCCGTTACTACTATCGCACAAGAGCTACACTCTTCCCAACATACTACAGGTAAAACCGTAGTTGCATTTGGAATAGTAACGTAACGGTTAGTGAAAGAACCTGTCGTTAATGTACATGCACTATCTAAAGTTGCGTCTAGAGATTCTTGACCCACCCAGTTGTCATAAGTAAACTTATACTCGTAAGACCCTGGCATCAAAGAAAGTACTCCTTCGTAAACACCATCACCGTTTGAATCGGTCAATTGGTTAGAGTTTCCGCTCCAGCCATTTATCGTACCTGAAACGTATACGTTTGTGTAAGATGCTGTTACATTATTCATGTCTACTTGGAAAGTAACATCCACATTCGAAGCGATACAGCTACTTGAGTGTGACCCTACATAAGTCCAAGTGTTCGAAGCGTATACATCCCATTCCGTTGCACCGGTTGTCCAGTTGGTTGAACCACCTGTCACTGAATCCTTACGAACTAACGTGTGGTTTGCAGTTGACCCAGTACCTACAGCCCAGCTTGATCCAGGATCTACACCAGGAACACCGATCACATCGATGGTATCTGTACCGTCATATAAGATTAACGCATCATCACCATTAAAGTGAACGATTGATGGGTAAGCTAATACCGTATCAGCCTCAGCCTGTATAAGACTATCAGCTTGATTTGTGGATACTACGTAAACATCACCAGAGGCAATAGTTGCGTTTGTGGTAAATGTATTCGTGTAAGACCCGCCGTTACCACTCATGTAAACAGTATAACCTGTCAACGAAATAGCACTCGCAGATGGATTATAGATTTCAATGTACTTGTGGTTTGATGAACCTTCACCGTATTCGCTGAAGAAAAGGTCATCACAAGTTTGACCGTTTGCTGCAAATACACCTAGGACCATTGTCAGTAAAAGGGTAAAATTTCTCATGTGCATTTTGAAGATTAATTGAATTATAAAAGTAATGATGATATATTAATAAATGGTTATTCAAAGTCTAAAGTTAACTGATACCTACTTATGGTACCCGCTTGTTTATCAGCAACGTAGAGTATCTTGTCATAATAACATAATGCTGACAATTCCTCAAACCCACCTATCGTAGCTATAGCGTGCTTATCAGCGGTTGAAGCCGGTGGTGGTGGCACACCTTCTAGCCCGTTGGATGTGAATTGATAAACAGAGTCAACTGCACCATCTGCGATAAACACAAAGGCATTTGCATCACCTGCAAAAGCGATATCAATCGGATTTATGAACCTATTTGCAGTTTGTAAGTAGCTATCTGCAACTGGATCAGTGGTCGAGTAAAACACAGGTTGATATACCGCGCCAAACGGACCTTCCTCAAACTGCACATGCTGTACCTGAATACTCTGATCTGGATGGTTATTAATCACCCAAAAGTCTTGAGATGGCTGCGCTGAAATTTGTGGCGCTTGCGTAAATGACGCCATGGCTAAGGGACGCTTAAAGTAGTTGTTATACACTGCACCCGCAGCTGTAACGGGGACGCTGGATACAAAATCATCCGTGTTTGAGAACACCACAACCGCATTGTCTGGGCCAAAACCGGCATTGTTCGTATTCGTTCCGGTCCTTGAAATGTAGTAACGGTTATTCAATGCCGCTGTTTTTCCACCTTGCACAGCAATATCCGTGAATTTCACACTAGCGTCGGATGAAGAGAAGCTGTTCTTAAAGTAAAAAGGATGTACCGCTACTTTTTCTATTGTTGCATTATTAAAATCCAAAATGCCGTTCTCTTCAAAATTTATTCTGTAGATCGTAGTCAAATCATAATCTACACCGTTTACCGTTGTATCTGAAGTACCTATCGCGAGCAACTGAAGCCTCCGGTCTTGAACAACTTTCGTGACTCCTGGTATATAAATTCGTCCCTGAGGCTGGAATGCTAGATCAAAGCGAGCAATCTCAGAAGTAACGCTATCTACAACATATAAAAACTCGTCAAACCCAACGGCTATATCCACCGGTGCGGCTACATCATAAAGCTTTGGTTCTAAAGGAACATAAGCGACCTCGCGAACTTCATAGTTGGGTATATCTATAAATCCTAAATCCGTTTTGTCTCCCCAATAATTGTCACAGCCACCTATAAATAGGGCTGTTAAAGTAAGGGCTATGCAGTTCATCCACTTCATCATTGTAGCCAGGTTAGTGGTGTTATTCTTAATCCAATTACGGTTTGGTATCCTCCTGCTGGAGATGGAATTGCTGAAACACCCATCTTCATAGGCCAACCACCTAAATTAGTTTTCGTTGAGAATCCAAAAGATGGCGCACCCCATTTAGAAACAAATCGATATCCCAATTGAACCTCAAAAAGATTCATAAAGAGGTATTCAGCCGCTATGCTATAGTTTTCGTTATTGTCGGACGGATGGTTCAACTGGAACGAAGAATACACCTTATGTTTACCTTCTTCCCACGCAATAAAGCGCATCCCCATGGAGAATACTTGCGGGGGAGCGGCAACTGAAGATGCCGTAGTATCTGTGTTCACCGTAGTGGGTAAAGTACCTGTTTGAGTAATAGGCGTTGAAGGGCCAAAATTTAATATGGCTGCTGCGAAGGTTAGCTCTCGATAATCCAACTCATAGTGGAATCCCAAATCAACAGCCACACTATGGGCAACAAATGCCCCAAGCTGCTCTTGACCATATTTCAACTGGATTCCGGCATTAAAATAATCCGAAAAACGTTGGGCAATACCCAGGCCAACTGTGGTTAACGCACCGTTCACTATTCTTCCTGTCCCCTCCGGCTGCCAAACGGTACGTTCCATAATACCACCTGAGTAGAGTGAGTTAACGGAAACACCTATGGTTTGATTTGCATTACGTGCCTTAGATACACTTACAAAATCGTGACCTATAGATGCACCTAAATAGCGTGATCCAGATAACAATCCCTGCTGATTTCCTGCAGTAAGTAGCGCAGGGTTTGTGGCTAACGCGTAGGCGGATTTATTAGATAAACTTGTGCCTCCCAGTCCCGCGCTCCATGGATCAATAGGGCTCTTCAGGAATGTAAACGAGCTTAATCCAGCGCGCTCTTCGCCATAGTTTGGAAGTAGCTGCGCTTTGACTGTAAAACAGCTTCCTAATACGAGTAGCAATAGTAGACGCTTTACCATGACATTTGCATTCCGATGAAACATTGAATAGGTGCGCTGTATCTAGCTGGGTTTCGCGGATCTACACCGCTTTCTTGGGGGCCATTAAATTCAGAACGCGGATCACGCCATGTAATAGGCACATTATCGCCATACTCATAAGCACGTCCTGTAATTGGATTAATGATTTGGGAATTACGACGGTTGGTCAAGTTAGTGACCTCAGCACTCAATGAAACTCCACGTCCACCAGCTAAGCTCAATAAGCGATAACTAACTTTAGCATCCAAGGTAAACCAGTATAAGCCACGACCTTCTAGATAGCGGGTATTATCTACTTCATATTGAGGACGTCCTAAAAAATTATATCCAACCAAATTCTGAGGCGTATAGCGATAGCCAGAGGTGTAACGACCACTTAATGTTCCACGCCACTTGCTACTGTCGTTTGCATAGGTAACACCAGCATTGAACTTCCAAGGGCGATCCCAAGCCAAGAATTGCTCCTGCGATAATGGAACCTCTCCCGTTTGTGCGATCTGCAAGGCACTTTCTCTAGCGGAGTTACTTTTACCCCGAGCTTGCTGGTAAGAGCCATTCACAAAGGTCTGGAAGCTTTCGCTTATTCTAGCATTGAACTGTGTTTCTACCCCAAGAACTTTAGCGTAGTCTTGGTTGATATACATGGTCTTCGTTACCGGGCGGCCCGTAGCATCCGTCGTGATAACACGTCTAGCAACGATATAGTCAAACCTGTTGTTGTTAAAAGCATTCAGGGTCCATCCAAGTCTAGTTCCTAGCAAAGTTTTATACCCAATCTCATAAGAGATGTTAACCTCTGGGTTTAAGTTTGGGTTTCCTAAATTCGACAAAAACGAACGGTCTTGGTACTCTGGATCCAAACCTGCGTATAAAAATCGTGGATGCGGTGTTCTCATGCTGTGGCCATAATTGAAATACAGTACGTTGTTTTCCGTCACTGGAAAACTCACATTCAAACGTGGTAACATCCTTAATTTCCAGCGCAGACCTGCGGCACCTATTGTACTGGCCATGTAGTCTTCTCTAATTTGATCTAATACCGGCGATGAGGCATCCTCTATCGCGTTATCAGCAAACCTTCCGGGAGCCCAGTAATTAAGTCGCATACCAATAGTTGCCTTAATCCCCTGATACTCTATGCGGTCTTGAATAAATAAGCCGCCTTTTTGTGGATCTACTTTCCAAATATCGTTACTACTCCCAATGGAAATTGAGGGCGTTGTGGTAGAGTCATTAAGTACTATTGGGGCTCCTACCCATGGACGGAACACATCTACCCATTGGTATTCTGTAAAGGCATGCTCCCATCCCCCAGAGGCTGTGTGCGTTTTGTTTGGCGTATAGGTGTACTTACCTTTTAAGGTATATTCTTCAGCGTAGTGATCATGCCATATTGGTGTAACACCACCGTTATTGACCAAACCGTCCCCAGGTATCAGATAATAAGTCCCCGACTGGTCATTTGGATTAAATATATCCATTGCGCCAGTGTAGATGTAATTCTCATCATATATCTGATCAACAGTATTAGAACGGAATGGACGGCCATTCGCATCTGCCCGCAGGTTGGTGAATAAGCGACCACTTGAGAAACTCACGCCTGATTTTGGACTAAGTCTCTGCTGCCATTGCAGTACAGTCAGATTACTGTGGTGGGTATAGGTGGTGGCATTGTCTAAATTATTCGAGCGATCGTACTGAAAACCTGGTGCTAATAGCGCGTCAAAACCAACTATCTGTAGAGTCCTTGAATTCTGATTCACCTTCAAACTATGGCTGTTTGTTAGGCTGATCTTACCCACTTTTGGACTTCTAAAGGTGAGTTTAGTGGTGTGGGTGTAATCATTACTTTGTCTGGGTGCCCATAATGAAGAATTGTCGGGGAATAAGCTACTTTTTAATTGGCTTGCGGTTGCACCGAAATAATGATCTGAAATATCAGCATTTGCACTAGTAAACAAGGTTAGCTTTTTTCCAGTGCCCGGAATAGGCGTGCTTAGTGTCACCTCAGCACGGTCAGTATTAAAACTTGCTGGAGTATAATTATCGGAGCTATATCTAGCGCTCCATTGCAACTTTTTACCACCTTCTTTTATCGTTGTATTTACAACACCTGACGAACCTCCTCCGTATTCAGCACTGGCTCCACCAGTCATAAGATCAATAGAGGATAATGAAGATGCACTAACAGAGACTCCTCCTCCAGTACCGGCTAATGGGTCTTGAGCAGAAATACCGTCAACGAGGTATTCCGTTTCATATACCCGGGCACCACGAATCTGAATTCCATCCGTAGTTTTCTGGACACCAGCTTGCTGCGCAATAATGTCTTCAACCCCTTTCGCTACAAGTGAACTTATTTCGTCTGATGAAAATGATATCGCTGATGAGGCTTGTTCTAAATCTACTTGGTTTTTTCTACCTACTACAGTGACCGTATTGAGCATCTCGTTTTGCTCATTCATGGCCACTTTTAGATTTTTAGTCTGTCCACCCTTGATTTGAATACCATTAACTAAAGTCGGCTGGTATCCTATAAACTGAACCTTGACACTGTACGTGCCTGGCTTTATATCTAGGATGGTGAAGTCACCTGAGAAATCAGTCATTCCTTGGTAGTAGCTACCCACGATAGAGATGGATGCATTTGGAAGCGTCTCTCCAGTTCCTTTATCTACGACCGTGCCCTTTAGCACCCCTTTGTCTTGGGCAACTGCAGTGATGCTAAAGCAGATCATGAATATGATATAGAATGATCTAAAATTCATGGAGCAGTATATGTTCTAGGAGATCACCTCCATTAAGGGAATTGGTTCTGGAAAACTGGTGCAATGGTATAGAGAAAAACACCTCATATACCTCTCCGTTTCTTTCACGAATAGTTCCAACGGTATTATCGCCGGTCCACCCAGCAATCTTTGTTAGTTGTGCCGAGTAGTAGGCATTTGCATCTGCAGCGGGGACCACAGGGGCAACTCCGAGCACTATGTTTTTAGGGCTAATTATTGGAGCCGTACTTAAGCTGTTTATTGGAACCATGGCGCTGTCGTTAGTTAGACGAGCTTGGCCAACAGAGGAAATAGAACCACTCACCGGATAAACATCATTAATAGCTGTCATGTCCATAGAACCTGTTAATTGGGCACTTGTAAAAATCTTACCCCCATATTGAACGTATGCCTGAACAGAGGGCGCTAGAATGTTCAATAAATAATCCGAACCACCATTGTTAGGGAACTGGGTAGCATCTGTAAAAAGAAGAACACGATCGTATTGTTCCAATAACAAACGCATGGTAGGGTTCCAATAAGAAGGAATTCCTACTCCGGTAATTGCATCCATCTGAACGAAATCATATGGATCACCTATGGTATCTAACCAACTCTTGTACTGCGCACCTATATAAGAAGGTTGACTATTAAGAACGAGCATCGGGGCCAATTTAGAACTCCAATAAAAACTAGAACTTGTATCCACATCTGAATAAGATCCTGCCCAGTCTTTTACGCGCAAGTAAACTACATTTTCATCGTTAGCAACTGCACCAATCATGGAGGAGTCTACCAAAAATCCATTTTGAAATAATGATGCTTTTGTGCCATTAGGTTGAAGTGAAAAACTGAGTAGACCTTGGCCTAGATCAATTCCTGTCCAAGGGCCGTTATTCAATCGTACCTCCGCTTCAACAATAGTCTCATCACCATCTATATCCTCTGCATCCCAGCGCAAAGTGAGTACTATCTTTGCGCTATCTGGCGCAATATTATCAGCATCTATTTGACAAGTGGGTGCGGCATTCTTCAGAGGGACCCACAAATAAGCTGGAGTGGGATCTTCTAGACCCAGATGATCTACGGCCGTCACTTGAATACGTACATCTGAAGAATCCAATCCAGCATCAATTACAAAAGTAAAGACGCTATCCGTTGAATTGGTTTCCAGCTCAACTCCTTCATTCACTTTAACCTTAAAATAGTCGATAAATCCATCCGCATCCGAACCGTACCAATGTAAATGTACGTTCGCGTTTAGACGCAACTCACCTGTTCTTTGGATGCTGTCAATAGCAATAGTGGTCTCAGGCGGAATGTTATCCACTACTGATTGAGGTTTTTTACACCCGACCGCACTTAAGATCACGACTATTAATAAGAGCCAATTACGCATTTAATTCTCTGCTTAGTGTTGAATCATCAATGCCACAGTTCCCGCCCCTTTAGCGCTGCTAAAGCGAGCTATATAAGATCCTATAGACCAACCTGATGTGTCCATGCGTAATGATCCTGACGTGCTACTCTGAGCGACTGTCTCTCCTAAAATTGTTGAGATCGTCCAAGTACCTTCACCCGCACTTTCTAGTTGTATCCAGTTTTGTGCTGGGTTTGGATACACTTTCAAGTTACTTGAGGCCCACTCATCGAGTCCAATCGGAGATGAGGCAACAGAGATACTGTCTAACGTTACCGATGGATTAATAAAGTCCATGTTATTGCGAGGAAGCAAACGGAAATTGCTAAATCCATAGTATAAGATCCCCTCAATGGCATCAAAATTCATGGTGTTGTCCACTACTATTGGGGTATAGTTCATCTCGCCATCTAAGTTCGCGTAAGAGGTATCCGTCACCAATTGTACATTCAAAGAAGAATACGCTGTTGTCGCTTGACGACCTGCAAGTACTCTTGCACTGTTGTATACCGGTGCAGTCGCTGAATTACTCACCGCATAATCACCAAACCCTAAGTTGGTTTGAGAAACATATAACTTCCCTGCTTGTGGATCTTCAAATCGAACAAACATACTCTCATAAGGCTCCCAACCAAAGTTAGCGTAGCTAGCTGAATCCGATGGATCAATAACTGTAGGTGTAATACTAGCTTTGTTTCCTGTTTTGTTCGAGGAAATGACGTTTAAACGAGTCATGCCATAATACTCTTCAACAGTCCCCGTTATCGTTACTTCTTCTTCGCGGTAGTAACTGTTAAGTCCTATTCCTACACACCAAATACCAGCCCATGCAGTCGCAGTTTCGTCTTGAAGGTAAAGGTATCCTAAGTCACCGATTTTAGTTGATGCAGTCACAATACCGGTTACCGTTACCGTCTGTGCGTTTAAAGTACTTGCTCCGTTTGAGTTGTAGGTAAACTGGATATCTGGAATAGTCAATCCGTTGTCACGAACAGTATAGAAATCTACGTTAGGTACTGATTGGTTGATGGGTGTGCTTGGGTAGTAACTCGCGTTACCATCATTATCTTCCGAATAGATATAGTAACGAACAAGCGTACCATCACTTTGCTTGGGAATTTCAAAGAAATATTCGTCTGTAGTTCCTGTGATTAAGGTCATAGGAACTACCGTGAAGTTTTGCACTTGCTGCGTGTCAATAGCACTCCAAGCGATAGCAACTGAATCCACAGAGCCATCAAAGTCAGTAATGCTACAAGTGATTTCCACGTCTTGGTTAGAAGTAGGAACGGCAGGATCGCGCTCAAAATTAGCAATGTATGGCGGTGCGTATCCAATATCATAGTGCGATGCCGCAAATGGATTGATTTCATATCCACGTCCATTATCACCTGTACAACCGTTAGCATCATGGCGTACAACTCCGGAAATAGAAGTGTAAAATGTGCCCGGTACAGGTGGGGCAAAAGAACCCTGGGTCTGTGGAGAATTAGTGTTTACAGTACTCCATGAAGTCATTTTCTGCGCGAGGAATCTATCAGAAACATTGAGGCTGTTTCCGTTTGCATCTGCAATATTGAAGCTTACGCGATTTCCACTAAATGGAATTACTGAGGTAACTGTAACATTAGTTAGAGTTACAAAAGCACCCTCATAACCTTCTCCTGTGTTTAGGTTATTCACAAACTGGGCATCATTAAGGTCACCTACTGTAATGGTATCACTAACAATAGGATCCGTTGTAACAGTGACTATGCTAAATGAATTCGCATCAGCCAGAGATAGTTGGTTTGAACCGTTGTATTCACCCACAACTCCTTTCACCTCGACAATATCGCCCGGAAGCGCTTGAGTAAAAGTAGCAGGAACCTGCAATGCGCCTGTACTACTAGAGTATACGCCCATCACTTCAATCCCTGCAAAAGGTGTACTTTGTCCACCAACCGCGGTGTCCTGAATAAAAATAAATGGTCTAGCACCTCCTGTTACAGAGCCCGAAGACACTTCACTCACGTTTCCTGGAGTGACGACTACGCCACGTGTGATGATGGTTTGCCCTAAATAGGCGGAAGTGTCGTCACATGCCGCAAGGTCTGTTGCACTAACATAATTGATATCTGAAATAGATACATAGCTCTGTCCAAAAGCGGTAAAGCCTAGTGCAGCAAATACAAGTGATAGTAATTGTCTTTTCATTATTTGACTATTAAGAAGGTTCCTGTGAAATTTTTACCGTTGTCAAGGTCTTCCACATGGAAGAGGTACATCCCTCGAGCAATTATTTGACTTTCTTTGGAGAGAAGGTCCCAAGCGTGTTCCCCGCCTGAAAATACATTTTGATTCGAATTTTCCGCACCAAAAGATTGGAACCAACGGATATCACTACCGTTGTAATCTCCATGGTGATCAAAGCTGTCTATAAAATCACCACCTGCTGTAGTCACTGTAATTCGTGCATTTTGTGGAAGGTTAGAGAAAATCAGTTTTCTACTCTCCTCTTGAAAATTACTATTTCCCTCCCAACTAGCGCCGAGATAATAAGGATTGGGATATACAAAAGGCTCCACGCTGTCTAAATTTGATCCTGGTGCGCCAGGGAATGCTCGAACTGTGTTAGAAAGGACCGCACTTTCTAAAGACTCCAGACCACTATTAAGATCTCCTTTATCAAATGCCGTCACAGAAACAGCCGTCTGCCAGCCGTTAGGTAAGGGATCTAATGTGTAACTAAATACATATTGGTTAGTATCACCTTCAAAAATCATTGGCTCGTCCAATTTTATAGGCAAAAACCCAGTATTGAATCCATAAGGATTACCAAGAGAATCATAACTCGCAACTAAATCTAAATCATCTTTTAAATCAGGAGTTCCAAAAACATCAAACCCAGTTGCCGTGGCATATATGTTATAGCCTTCAAAATCAAGTTTCTTTGAGATTGGATCTAGGCTTTGACGGCTATTGTCAGTCCAATATATCGTGCAATTTCCATCGCCGGGTATCACTTTAAGTCTTGGAGATTCGGGAGGAGAAGGGAGTATAAATCGAGTGATTTTTCCATCTCCATCTTTATCCTCACCCGGATCTAATAGACCATTAAAGTTAGCGTCTTCACCATTATACGTACGTTGTGCCCAGTTTGCTGCGTCAATCAAATAGGTCTGCTGCACAGCATTATTATCACCATTTGGAAGTCCGTCTTCGTATTTTTTAGCCACCACATAAGCGAAAGACAGTTTTATCTGATCGCCTGGCGCATAGTCATTAAAGGGCCCTACAGTTAATAGGTCCGACCGATTTCCATTGGCATTAAGCTCTGCCTGAAGATCAACATCCATTGTGGTTGCACAAGCAGCGCCAGTAGGATCCGTCCAGCAAGGGTGCTGGTTAAAGCCATTTGACATTTTCTGATAACGCTGCTGGTCGGTTGTAGGAAAAAAGAAGGTATTCTGACCGCTGTTGTTAAATACCCATGCGTTATAATTCACCTTTGTGTTTGGGTCTGTTTTAGGGTGCTTAAAGCCATTTTTATCTTCGGCACCCAAAAATAATTGGCCCACATAGCTATCTGTAAACCCTGGGTCGCCATTTCTGTCATAGCAGTATGCAAGATTTAAACTATCTATAAAGCCGTTACCACCTTGCGAGTAGAAAGTCGCTCCACCGGCACCAGCTGGCGTGATATTAACATTACGTACTACGGTGTTGTCCCACAGTCCTGCGTAAAAATCTTGGTACGTATTGTTGCTGTTATTAGTGATGGTCATATCTACAATCACCATGAAATCTGTAAAAGAATATTCCCAATTATAAACGGCCATATCCACTTCTATGTCCATGGGGTTTAAATGGTTGTTGATTGGAATGCTCGTACCTGGAACAAGGATTTCGGCATCATTGAAAGAGCACAAAAAGTCTTGATGAGATACAGCATCACTCCTGTAGTTAGGAGAAGATTTTATTGAACTGCGTTCAGAAACACTCACTCCTTGACTAGCGTTAAATTCAAATCCTCCACGTCCTGGTGCATAACCTTGCGGTGCATCATAAGCGGATGTACTTACCCGAACAGCTCCGTTTACGGTACCTCCTAACCAAAGGCCACCTTCAAATAAATGCTCTATTCCTGAGCCTGCTGGATATTCCATTGAAGGACTTCCGCTACCATCTTTATAGCCGCGGAAGGCATTACCAAAAGTGCCCACATTTGTTGCAGTCAGTCTAACATTAGCTCTTGAGGTCTGAAACTCTTCGAATGTTTGACCCATTCCTAAGAAAGGCAATACTAAAAACAAGCTTATGATCACTCTTCTTACCATACCATGAGTTTAGAAGCTTTTGTAAATCCTTTTTTCGTCCATAGTGCCGTATAAACTCCTGTGGGCAATTGTTGTAAAATTTTATGCTCGTTCACTGCTTTACGGAAGACCACTTGACCATCCATTCCCACCAAGATCAGGCTGTAGTTGTTGGTATATCCACCAAACTCAAAAGGCTGACGCATAGGATTAGGTAAAGCTGGAATTTTAAATTCTTCCGTAGACAAACCTTGCATATTTAGGTCAAAATCCGCGATCACCGGCAGGTGATCGCTCAGAGAATATAAGGCAGACAACACCGTGGAGCTCACACTGTAGTTCGTTCCCGAGTTGATAGAGCTGTTAAAATGGTTGCCATCATTTCCCACTGCGAAATAGGTGTTTGGCACATACACCATTTGATCATCTCCCTCTACTACTGCTTCTGAACATAAAATCTGATCAAACCTATCATCTAAACCTCCAGCAGAAAAGCAGCTATTAGAAGTTGAGCTACGCGTACTTTGAGTATGTACACTGGCAAAAGAACCATTATTGTTCCAATTTCCACTGGTATTAATGGGGTCTTCAAACCGGAATGTTTGGCCACCAATCAAAGTCTGGTATGCAGATTCCGCTGAGCTATACATGTTATAGTCTCCCAGTAAGAAGAGGTTGTCGTCTTGACATTCGTTATCTGCGTAATCTATGACCGCTTTCGCCATTAGATTTCGTTTAGAGGAATTGTCAGTGCCGTTACCCGCTTTAAAATGGGCTCCCAAAACAGTGAAGGTGAGCGTATCACTCTGGGCATTTAGCAAAGGGTCTTTGTAATAAAACCTGACCACATCTACCACACGAACTAACGTACTCCCGGCTAAATCTTGTGATATAACATCTTGACTAAGAATTCCCAGGTAGTCGCTGTTGTAGGCTACCACGTTTGTCAATGATGAAAAACTATTATTAGTATAGTTAGCAGTGGCCCAAGAGGACACATTACCGGTGTTTAGTGCATTATTTAATAGATACTGGGCATTATTAGCGCTCGCTCCTATCTCATTAAACACGATCAAGTGAGGTGACACGTTTTTGATAATGGTATCCAGAGCGGTCTCCTTAGAGCCAGCACTGTTTGAATTCCCATTACATTCATTTGTTGAATTTCTGTAATTCAAGATATTATAGCTCATCAAACGTAGTGTAAACGTTTGCGCTGTGGCTGATTGAACAACAGTGACTAATGACAAAAACAACAGGAGCTTTTTCATAGGTGCAAAGGTGCGAAAAAATCGGTCTCACACCTCTACTCTAACATGAAGTTCATGTTAATGTTGCGGCCCTATAACCCGAACGTTTGGCCAAACTCTGCAAAGTGAAATCCTAGTGCCTCCACAGAGGCTCGGTCAGCACTATTTTTAACCCTCGCAGGGTTACTATGGTTCAGGTGGATAAAGTATATTTTATTTCGCTGTTCTAGGGGTAATGACCTAAATAACGCGACGCTTTCTTCTATAAATGGATGTGGAACCTCTGACATAGGACGAGCAACTTCACCCTCTTTCATAAAAGTTGCATCTAGGAAAATATAGTCTACTTTTTGAATTTCTGTCACAATATCTCTATCCCATAAGTCCCATTTATCAATGTCTGGGATAAAAAGAGCTGTTTTTTCTGCTCCTTTAATCTGGTAGCCTACCGTCTCCGAGTATTCATCACGATGAGGGACAAGCAGTGGCGTTACGCTAAGAGAATTTGTCAATTTCACTTCCTGTCCATTCACCAAGCCCTTGATTTCAATGTTTTCCAAATTAACAAGCTGGTCCCATGGACCGTTTTCGGACAAAAATGCACCCATTCGTGGCATCGCATAAACGGGGACTCCATTTGCTGAGGAAGCTTCACGTCCTAGATGGATCAATCCGCTGTAATGTCCCATATGGGCATGAGTCAGAAATATGCTGAAAGCATCATTACCAGAAAGGTTAAGCAGGTACCTCGACTGGTTTACAAAGTCAGGAGTTGCATCAAAAAAATAAGAATGATCGTTTTCATCAATCAAACCCAGGCAACTCACATAATCATTAGCAATTTCAATCGAGCAACATTGCTTTTCACAGAGCATATGAGGAGATCCTCCATCTTGAAGGGTTCCTAACACCACTAATTTCTGGGCATGAGAAACAAAAAAACTTAAAAGAAATAAAGCAATGAGCAGGGCTTTTTTCATGTTTTAATTTAGCTAAAACTATTTAACCGCTTTACAGCTTCTAACGAAGCAGGGCAAAAGCCTCCAATTTGTTTAGGGTTACTTTTTCAACACTAGTTGAGAAAAGTCGGATTAATTTAAAACGCCTCCCCAATAAAGAAATAAAAGCCCGGCCCTTCCCGTGTCAACGCGACATCTATTCTGGTGAAAATATCTTTTTCCGGGAAAATTAGGTAGCGCAATCCTGCCCCTGCGGTGGGTAAAAATTGATTAAAGGCGAAGCTGTGATCGTCCCCAAACACCTGACCCGCTGCCAGAAAAGTGCTTGCGCCCCAGCGCTTAGAAAAAGCAAACGGTAAGATGCGGTACTCGATCTGCCCTGCGACCAAGTGCTTATCCCGGAAGCGGCCGAGGTAGTAGCCGCGCATGAGGCTTTCGCCACCCATCAAGGAAAGCATATTGAAAGGAGCTGTGCCGGTTGTAAACTGGCCGTAGAGCTGTGCTGCAAGTACCGTATTCTTCTTTAATGGCCTATAAATACGGTTGTCAGAAATAAAGGTCGTCATGGGAAAATCACTCCCTAGTCGATCGCTATAGCTGAGAAAAGCCCATTCGCTATAAAGTCCGTCTCTCGGGTTCATGGCGTTATGGATATTGTCATATAGTATGCCCAGCCCTAGTCCGAAGTTTGCCGAACCTGTTGCTCCAACACTTGGTGGTATATACCCACTCATTGTATCCAGGTAGTTCACATTGTTAAGATTCTGGTAATCCAGTTCCAGTCCTACATACAAGGAAGGTAGCGTCTCCCTGAGTAGGCGCTCGCGAAATAGTGTATAGTTTCCGTCGATCCGGGCGATATGTTCCTTCGGGCTGTCCGGCCCCACACCATAGTAGAGGAGCGGGAAACTCTGATACCGCATCCTGCCATAGAAAAACCAGCGGTTCTGATCGGTATACAAGGCGTGGTCAAGCCAGATACCATACTGGTTTTCGAGGGTGTAAAATGTGAACGCTTTGACCTCACTTAATCGGTTCGAAAGATCACGGTTCGCACTATAAATGTACAGACTAGAAAGGCCTAATTCCCAGCTGGTCTCTGGTGAATACGCTACCGTAGGATAGTTGATTAACTTCGGCGCGGAGGGATCGCCCTGCGTATTAAGCACCCTAGTCAGATACTGTTTAAGCATTGGCCCCGACCTCTTTGAGTCTTGGGCACTCAGGCTAAAAGAGCTACTGAAAAGTAGCAATAAAGACAGGGTTTTTATGATTTTCATTCTAGTAAAGGTAGGCCGTCTCATCCATTACAGCAGCTTTTCAGACACGACTTCTAACCCTGTATCAGCAGCTTAGCGTTTAACCAATTTAACGAAATGATCACCGAGATCGGAGGTTATTTTAGCGAAGTAGGTTCCAGAAGAATACGGTGAAGCATCTATGGAAATTTTAGTGGCTCCTTGGGCATCAAACGTACCAAGCAACTGACCACTTATATCATAGAGTGCTACGCTAAATGTGGTTGGGGTTCTACCGGATACCGTCCATTGAGTTGAAGCCGGGTTGGGATAAACTATAAATGAGTTGAAAACTTCGTTTTGCTGGATAGAAAGTGGCACATTGGCATACTTTATATCGTCGAAATAAAAGGTAGAATTTGCTGAGCCATCCCCTACGCTGCTTGAGCCTGCCACAAAATCAAACAAGAAGGTTAATGTTGGCATATCATTTAGTGAACCTGAGAAGTTAAACGATAAGGTTTCCCATTCACTTGTTTTGGTTGTTTGAACACTACGCTCTACTCCCCAGAACGGTTTTTCAGCCTTCAACGTTACGTTAGTGCCAATGGGTGCAGAGGTCCAAACTTTCATCGTAATTTCTGGATGACTGGAAAAATCCAAGTTGTTAGAGAATGTGATCTTACTACCCCCAAATGGAGCACCAAGATGACGAACTATTTTTCCTACAATGGCGCTACCGTTGTCTGTATCAACATCTGGATTAGATACCGTAGTTAAAAAGGCACTTTCAAAATCAAAGAAATGATCGGGTGTAGTGCCGGACTCAAAGGTGATCGGCAAACTGGAACGTGGCGTAGCTATGGTACCCGCTATTTGTTCTATATCATCTACATAGAAGGTGTTTCCTCCGCCATTAGTGAATGGTTGTGGCATAATAATAAGGTCTGCGCTTCCGGAACAGGCCGGGATTCCAAAGTCAAAAATCAATGTTTCCCATGCGCTACTTACGGTAGTTACAGCATCTACTTCGCCTGAATATGGTGATTCTAGCTTGACTTTAACCACAGTTCCCACGGGTTCAGTCGTATATACCTTCATGGAAAGCACACTCGTACTGGCACTAGAGAAATTTAGCGATGATATGGAGGTTATTTTCCCTCCAGCCCACTTATCAGCCACATTCACCTTCACTATTTTAGCCACCTTAGCACTGCTATTCCCCACAGAACTAGGGTTAGATACAATAGTAAATGAAGCCCCATCATATCCCTGCATTCCAGAGGTGGTTGATTCAAAATCAAATGGTAGTGCTTGTGACCAGACGACCGTAGAGGCCAACATCAAGATGGAGAATATTATTTTTTTCATTGTAGAATTATATTGGTTCAGCGCGGAAAGATACATATACCATCCGTTTGTAATAAAAAAAGTTCCGCATCACTAACCTAGCCGCAGAAGGGGTTTTTAGAATACGCTGGCAAGGGTTTAAACGGAATAGAGTCATTACAATACCTACTTCATAACGGGAAGTAACTGGGTATATTTTGATTACTTTCCAAGTATGGAAATGCGTTATAAAAAAGACAATGTCAAAATGCAACTTAAGCAAACCATATTAACTATATCTCTTTTTTTGGTCTGTACCCATGCTCTAGCACAGTGTAAACCTTCAAATTGAGGTTAAGCCATTAACCTCTCTAAATCATAAGGTCTTCAATATCTATGGTTGGATAGGTAAAACGATTGATATCTCTAACTTTCAACTGAACCTACCTATTAGTTTAGCTCAACAGTAAAACAGTTTATTACCAAATGATAATTTCCCTATTGCACGTGATGTCTATTTTTAATGAACCATAATTCGTCCGTCGAGTAACTGTAACATGAAAAAACAAATGTTTCAAACAGAGAAAATATCGCACTTCTTCCACTGGCTGTCTAAAAAAATTGAATTAAGCTCTGAGTTCGAAAAAAACATAGACAATATATCGACCTACAGATGTTTCGAAAAAGGAGAAAAAATATTAGACAAAGGACAAGCGTTAAACCATATGTATTTTGTTTTAACAGGATGTGCGAGGTCATACCATATCGACAATAAGGGTAACGAGCATACGATGAGGTTTGCGTTAAAAGATTGGTGGATTTGCGATTACAAATCGATTCGTAATAACGATAGAGCCTCTATGTCGTCAGAGGCATTATGTCATACAGAAGTTTTAGAGTTCAACATAAATGACATCGAAGAGCTGTACAGAAAGTATCCACAACTAGAATCGAGCGTGAGGAAATCTCTAGAGCTTCATATCATTAGTCTCTACGATAGAATACTTAATCAGCTTGAGTTGACCGCCAAAAAACGCTATCAGAAGTTTCTGTTAGAATATCCAGAAGTAGATCAATTAGCGAATAATTATCACATTGCGTCTTATTTAGGAATTACGCAGCAAAGTCTCAGTAGATTGCGTTCTAAGAAGATTTTATAAACGTTGTTTCAGCGTCAGTTCGCAAAAGTTCCTAGATTCCTTGAAATTTTTATATACTTATTCATTTTAACCTTAAAGTTAAGGTCTTGACTATGCCTTATTGCAACTAGCTTAGCTAAATTGTCCGGTATTTGTCTAAGAGAGTATTTTGGTTAGCACCTAATCGTTTAACGCCTTTGGGTTTATTAAGTACGCTTAATCAACAACACGTGAAAAAAATGCGAAAACAAACACAGAAATTAACCCTGCTACTCGCAGCGATGCCTGCTGTTAAGTTAAGGTTAACACTATAAAAAAGTAACAATTGTTAAGGACTCAAAGCTTAGTAAGTTGTTATTTTGTCGAATATTTCTTGACAAACATTAAACAACATGACCCGACAACTCTGTTTTAAATTACTTTATACAGCCACTTTATCCATTTTAAGCTGGACGACAGTTGCACAGTGCTCATACACACTTAATCTTTTAGACTCTTATGGTGACGGCTGGAATGGAAACAGTATTGACGTTTACGTGGGAGGCTCTACCTCCACCTATACACTTTCCTCGGGCTCTTCAACAGCAATATCGATAAGTGCTAGCTCAGGCGACAGTCTTGCCTTTGAGTGGCAAGCTGGAGGCTCCTATTTGGACGAGTGCACGTTTAACATCGTGGATAATGTAACAGGTGGGGCTCTATACACTTCTCCTACTGGTAATCTATTGTCCACGACATCTCCACAATACACTACCTCGTGCTCAAACAATGGAAGTATACCTTGTCTATTTTCATCTCCATACAATGAATCCTTTTCGGGTGCCGCTGGGGGTTGGATTGCACCATCGAGTCAGTTTAACATTGGTAGTTTAAATCTATGTTGGGATCAAGGAGTTTACTCATCTTATAACTGGATTAAAGCTCCTTCACCAAGTCCTAATCTAGCAAACCAAACAGGTCCATCAGGAGATCATACCAATGGTGGTTCAGGTTATTTGAGTTGTGATCGCTATTTTTTTGCAACACCTGTTTCTGAGTCGTCGTTAATTACACCGTACATTTCGTTAGACGGAGATTCATTACCGCAGGTGTCCTTTTGGTATCATTTGTTTGGCTCCGATATTGAAAAACTTGAAATAGCCATCGCTACAGATACGGCGGGCCCCTGGTCAACTATTGATTCATTATTTCCCAACACCGGTGCCTTTGTTTCTTCAGCTAGTCCTTGGCATCAAGCAATCTATAATATATCCAATTATAACGATGATACCGTTGCGTTTAGGTTTACTGCTTATCGTGATCTCTTGGGATTGAATTTAGGAGGAAATTCACGGGTTAGTATCGACGATTTTGCGGTAAATGAAGACACTATTACTTGTGACAAACCTATCAAGGTGAGGGTCACATCATTGGGTGTTACCAGTGCTCAATTAGCCTGGGACACCACAGGCGCGGGATTGTATCAGGTGCAATGGGGTAATGGAACTACGGCTCCTACTCAAGGAACGACCTCATCGCTTTCTAGCAATCAATTTAGTTTATCGAGCTTAACTTCTAATTCTTCATATACGTTTCGCGTACGATCGATTTGTGGCGTTGGGGATACTTCTGCGTGGTCGGAATATGTAACCATTGAAACTGGTTGTGGGGCTCTGTTAGCTCCTTGGGAAGAAACTTTTGAAGGAAGTGATTGGGTAGCTCCATTAAGTTGGTTTGATCAAGGCACATTTGGCGACTGTTTTCTAGATTCAGGAAGTTTGGGTTTTTACTGGAAAGTGGCTAGAACGCCAAAAAATGGAAACGAAGGACCTAGTGCAGATCACACGCCTACTGGAGGAGGAAATTTTCTAGCCACGAACTATCGATATGGATCTACAGCTCCTGCAAACTTGTCTTTTACAAGTCCTTGGGTTGCCTTAGATTCACTTACTAATCCTGAACTGAGGTTTTGGCTCCATGCCTTCACCAATACAAATGGGTTCGTCACCTTTGGTACACTAACAGCTACTGTAGAATACTTGAACGGACAAACGGTTACTGTATTTGACACCACAGGTGCGTTGCAACCCTTTCAAAATTCACCTTGGAAAGAGGTTATTGTTCCGTTAAATCAATCTTTGAACGATACGGTTCGCGTTATAATTGGTTACAAACCATCAGTTTTAACAGCCGGTCAACCATTCTCTGTTGATGATATTTCCATAGACGAGGCCCCTAGCTGTCCTCAGCCTCGCTATCTTAAGACGGTATCAACCACAACCACGAGTGCCACATTAAAATGGAGTACTGGAGGAGCAACTAATCATCAAGTACGTTTTAAAAAGGTCAACACGAGTACTTGGACGATAGTTAATGTAGCTAATACACAAACGATACTTAATAGCCTCGATCCTAATACAAAATACCGCTGGGAAGTGCGCGATAGTTGCGCGGCCAACGACAAGAGTGTTTGGACCAAGGGACCAGCCTTCTATACCAGCTGTACGGTTTACACCGCACCATACTCAAACAATTTCAGTGATAACCAGTGGGTGAGTCCGTCGGCCTTTTCACCTTCAGGAGCAATAGGTAATTGTTTCACTCGGTTTGAAGACCGTAGTGATGACTATTTTTGGAGTGGAGCTCGTTCGGGGTACGATCATGCGGTATTTACGGGACCTCTAAATGACCATACTGGTGGCTTTAGTGGGTACATCTTTACAAGAGCACTAGGTAGCACTGCCGATACTGCTAAAATAGAATTACCCTTGGTATACTTAGGTCAGCTGTTAAGCCCGGAGTTTTCATTTTGGTACCACATGTATGGTAATGGCATTGCAGGTCTGAAAGTCTACGCTCGTAAATTAGGCGGGAGCGACACACTCATCGCAACATTTACCGGCGCTCAGCAAACCTCTCCTACTTCGTCATGGACAAAGCAAGCATGTTCTTTAAGTGCCTTTCAAGGAGATACGGTTATTGTCAGTTTCCAAGCGTTCAGTGGTGCTCCTAGCTTTTTTGGATATACATCCGCTGCGGTTTGTATCGATGATATTTCTTTCGAAGGGACTAGCACGTGTCCGGCACCTACACTTTTAGCTGCTAGTAATGTGACCGCAAATTCTGCTACGCTGAGTTGGCAGGGGACTTCTAATGTGAGTATTATTGAGTACGATCCTTCAGGTTTCACCTTAGGTACGGGTCAAGTCATCAACCCTGCCTCCTCGCCTTACACACTCACAGGGCTGTCTCCGAATACGACCTACACAGTGTTTGTCAAGGACAGTTGCGGCACTAACCTACTAAGTTCAAATGTTACAATTAATCTAACCACATTGAGCTGCCCTGCTGTTACTGCGCAAGGAAGTGTAACTCTCACTGGGACGATAGTAAGTGGGATTAACACCAGTACTTCCAATGACTCCATCTTTTGGCAATGGGGAGATGGTAATTCCAGTGTTGGTGACTCGGTTACCTACTCTTATCCTTTGCCAGGTGTATATGACGTCCAACAAATAGCCTACAATTATTGTGGTAATTCAGATACCACGACAACAACGATAACCGTTTGTGGTACAGTTGTAAGTTCGTTTAATGTCAGTAATAACGGGCTTACCAACAGCTTCAGTGCAGGTGCTTCAGTTGGGGCTGCGCTCTCTTATAGTTGGAATTTCGGAGATGGCTCCACCGCCATCGGCGTTAACCCAACCCACACTTATGCTTTAGCGGGTACATATACGGTAAGCTTAGTTGTTACAGATGCCTGCGGTACAAGCGATAGTAAGAGTCAAAACATATCCATTTGTGCTAATATTTCTCCAACTTTCACAAATACGGCTACCGGAACAACGTCATTTAATTTCACTGCACAGCCAAGCGGGTTATCTAATTATTCTTGGGATTTTGGCGATGGCACCAGTGGAAATGGCTCAAACATCTCTCATACCTACGCTAGTATTGGAACATTCACTGTAACACTTACCTGTTTAGATTCTTGCAACAGTATGTACACATTTACAGATACGGTTTCTACTTGTGCCGCGTTAAGTGCTAATTTCACTTTTAACATTGTTTCATCTTCAACGAGCGGATTGTTGGTCACATTCTTTGCTTCAGTAAGCGGTACAACAGGTCTGATATGGGATTGGGGCGATGGCACACAGACCACTACACAAGCGAGTAATATATTCCATCAATACCCGACCGTGAGTCTCAATTACATCGTAACCTTGAAAGCTTACAACGAATGTGGTGATACTTTAACGGTTACGAAAACCTTGAATGAAATAGGTTTAAACGAATCTGATTTAGAAGGTTGTCGTATTTATCCTAATCCTATTACCAGCGATATTCTTCATATAGAATTCACAAGCCCTCAAGAGGGTAGATACCTCTTATACAATGCAACAGGTCAATTAATTCAAAGTCAGGAATTTATTGATCGTAAAACTGTTTACATCAATACTTCGGACATTGCTCCAGGTACCTATCTATTAAACGTAGAAAATCAGCAAGCCGTACTGAGAAAACTCGTGATTAAATTGTAGTACAATTATCAGAAATCGTTATTGTTGCTTGTCCTGGAAAATACTCGATTAAAAGAGTTGAAATAATCTACAGATACTCTAAAAACCCAGCGATTTGATCACCATCTCGATTCAATGATCACTTTTTAGACACCAAGCCTCTCGTACAGAAGCTATAAATTAGTATCCTAAATCTGGATTGATATGAAAAAAGCTGTTTTGAGCATACTCGCATTGGGTATCATGATTTTTGTTGGTCTAGCTGATCAACCGGTCGATGATTGTGGGTGCACCTCCGTTGGTCTAGGAGTGAGTAATAACGGATGCGTAGCACCTTGCGAAGTGGAAATGAATTATAGAACCTATTGTGTTACAACAACATTTTTACTTCCTCCAGGTGTAAGTGACTTGGCAACCGATTCTTCCATCATTTTTGTCTTTGATACAGTTGCCAGTTTTAATGTTGACTTAGAGACAAACGATCATGCTTCTGGTATAAGTTGTGATGTGCAAAACGTGCAAATTTTTAGTGAGTAAAATGATCAACTTCGCCGCGAAAAAGCACGATCAACTAGGTATTGCTTTGTCACTTCTCTGTGTTGGTGTTCTTCTACATTACTTCTCCAAGGGAATTTTACGAAATCATGGCGTAGATCTCTGCTGGTTACTTTTTGGCATTCAACTTTTCAGGGTTATTTGGGGCGACTACAAAAAATCCCTATTTCCCATATCTGCCGCAATACTATGGGAAATTTCAGAATTGTTTATTGTAAATAGAGTCTTTGACCCTATCGACTTGTGTTTGTATTTAGTTGCCATGGTGTTGGCGGTTTGGTATGCTAGAAATCCCGGGTACGCGATACAGGAAAAACAGAGTCTTTAGTGGGGTGAAACTCAATTTTAGAGTAGACTGCGAAGTGGCGCCTTGCTCCTTGGCTGTGGTTGTGGTCTTAAACAGGGTCTTTTTCTTTAGGGTAGAAGCTCCTGAACTTAATACGTTGTAATCATAGTCCGTATAGGTTCCATTGCCCCTACTTAACTTGAGGCACTTTAGGATTCATGACTCTAAACCAGAGCGGAGGAATAAAACTTAAGAGGATTGAAGATGGATAGCCCATAGGCAGTGTAGGGCTCTCTTCATGGTTATCCAGGACTTGATATTTCTTTGAAGATTTGAAATGATGGTCACTGTGTCTTGTTAGTTCGTAAAGCGTAATTCTTCCAATTTTAAAATTTGAATTCCACGAGTGATGGGGCTTGACACGCTCATAACGGCCAGAAGCTAACTTTTGACGCTGTAAACCGTAATGCTCTATATAGTTGATACATTCCAAAAATAGAATCGAAATTATTCCAACCACGATTGCGAAAATCATTATTTCAAAAGAGAAGATAGAATAGATACTGAACAGGTATAGTGGCTGTATCAAATGATAAAAAATCATGTCATTTTTCAGAGAGAAAAAAGATTTTTTCTGGGTTTCGAGGATTATTTTTTGCCGTTTCCAAGCGTCTAAATATTGCTTGGTGATTGACGTAAACCAGAATGAGTAGACTGACTGATTGATTCTAGCAGTAGCACCATCTTCTGGCGTTGCAACGTTTAAATGATGACCAAAATTATGTTCAATATAAAAATGCATGTACAGACACGGCATATATAGGAGTTTGCTCGTAAATCGGGCAAAATACGTACGTCTATGACCCAATTCGTGAGCCACATTTATACCGTTCGTTGCTAATAAAACGCCTGTTGAAATTGCGATGCCGATCGTTTCAACAGTCTTATAATCAGCTGTTTGAATTGAAGAAAATCCTACAAACAATAATCCAAAAACAATTGGAACATTTAAAAATAACATGACATCGAAAATCCACTTATTTTGAATGCTGGCAGCACTTTCGTCGGGAAGATTGTCTTTTTCTTCACCCAAAATCAAGTCCAACAATGGGATGATCAAGAAAACATAGATAACCGCAGAATACGTCCAAATCCCAGTCGAAATAAACGACATATAAACTGAAATGGGCACTGTGTACGCAAATAGATATTTTAAATCTCTCATACCATCAAGGGCTTAATTTCATGCGTCACTGCTTGCTCTCGCGAATTAAATAAACTCAGTCTAGCTTAAGTTTTGAGCTCTTCCGTAATACTCCTAAACCATTTAAAGTTACCATTTTTAATCCGGAGGTAATTTAAGAACATCTTAAGGCCATACAAACAGATCGGATGGGCAAAAATGAAAAAGCACCTCCGTTAGGAAGTGCTTTATTTTCAGTGGGCCCACCAGGGCTCGAACCTGGGACCACCTGATTATGAGTCAGGTGCTCTAACCAACTGAGCTATAGGCCCTTAGGGTGTAAGACATAACTTTTAGGTTATAAACCTCAACTATGCCTTGCTTACAGCTTATCCATCTGTAGTCTGTCTGATTAAACAAACAGACGGCAAATATACTCAGATATGGCTCATAAAGACAAAAAAGATGAAATTGTCACAAAGAATTTAAGCTTCTCATAACACTGACCGCCATCTATATTTGGGAAGGGCACTTCTTTGTGAATCTCTTGCGGAGTATGAGGGCTTTTATATATTTATGGTAACCAAAAAATCAAACCAATGAAAAAGCTAATCGTAGCCTTAATGGCGATGTTATTCGTTACATCGTGTAACAATGTCACTGAATTACCTCAAGTAACAACTACTAACCCAGCAGTAAGCGATACTGCAGTAATTGTTGGTGGTGATGTCACATTTACTGGTGGTGATAATAATACCACAAGGGGCGTGTGCTGGAGTACAAGTCCAAACCCAACTACAAGCGATAATTTTATGTTGGATGCATCCAAAGGTGCAGGTCTCTATGCTTTTGATATTCTTGGACAATTAATGCCTGATACCGAATATTATTTCAAAGCATATGCTGAAAATTCAGTGGGAAAGTCTTATGGGAATGAACTGAATTTCACAACAAGATGGGGTAATCCAAACAATGCATTTATCAATGCTAATGGATGCGTTGAATGTGATAACTACGCAGTTGGCGATACATTCGTTTTGAATCAACAGATAATGATTGTCGCTGATAGAAGTATGTTAGATGCAGCGTTGGCATATGGTGACGACCTAACCAAATATTGTGTTTCTAAAGTTACTAATATGAATTATATGTTCTATGAAGCGACTGCATTCAACCAAGACATTGGAAGTTGGGATGTTAGTAATGTTACTAATATGTTTTATATGTTCTATAAAGCGACTGCATTCAACCAAGACATAGGAAGTTGGGATGTTACTAATATGTATGATATGAATGGGATGTTTTACCAAGCAGCTTCTTTTAACCAAGACATTGGTTCTTGGGATGTAAGTAATGTTACTAAAATGAGTAGTATGTTTGGATTTGCGTATGCTTTCAACCAAGATATTGGTAACTGGGATGTGAGTAATGTTACTATTATGGATTATATGTTTGTTAACGCATCTGCGTTCAACCAAGACATTGGTAACTGGGATGTTAGTAATGTTACTGATATGAATAATATGTTAGCGGTCGCATCTTCCTTTAACCAAGATATCGGTTCTTGGGATGTAAGTAATGTTACTGATATGTATCTTATGTTTGCTGGGGCACCTTCCTTTAACCAAGATATCGGTAACTGGGATGTGAGTAATGTTACTATTATGGATTATATGTTTCGGGAGGCATCTAACTTCAACCAAGACTTAACCCAATGGTGTGTCAGTCAATTTCCAACTATGCCTACTGATTTCTCATACCTCAGCGCATTAACAGCATCAAACCACCCAGTATGGGGTACTTGTCCTTAAAGGATAAATAGACTTTAGGATATATGAGCCCTCACTTCGGTGGGGGCTTTTTCGTTAGCAACTTTTACTTCTTCACATTTCTTGTAAGTATGGTAGTAGGCTTCCTACACTTGTAGTCTATAACTCATACAGGTTTAGGTTTGGGGCGTGTCTTTCGGGGTGCGCCCTTTTTAATACAAACCGTTGCTTATGAGGTTATCATAGTAAACAACAATAGAAATACAATGCCATTTAAGAAAGGACAGAGCGGCAACCCTAACGGAAGGCCTGTTGGCTCCAATAACACCGACACGAACCTTGTAAAGGAGGTATACGGTCAAGTA
>CAWURU010000003.1:0-97500 GCA_963925515.1 uncultured Flavobacteriales bacterium | reverse complement strand
CCGCAACTATAACTGGATTGGAATTTGCATTCCAACGTCAATTAGATGTGCTTTCGCCGTCATTAAAGAACTTTAACCTCCAAGCAAATACTACGCTCACTCAGTCAACTACCTCTGGTATTTTGGATCGTGACGATGCGGTCGGATTTGCAGGTGCGGCACCATTAATGGTTAACACAGCATTGGCGTATGAAAACAAAAAACTCATGGTTCGTCTTTCTTACAACTATGCAGGTTCCTACGTTGATGAGTACGGTGGCGATGCATTTGAGGATCGTTACTACGATTCTCAATATTTCCTAGACATCAATGGATACTATGAAGTTGCGAAAAACGTAAGGGTGTTTGTTGAATTAAACAATATTTTAAACCAACCATTGCGCTACTACCAATACCAAAGTCAGTACACTATGCAGATGGAGTACTACAATCTTCGCGCAAACTTTGGGGTGAAGTTGGATCTTTAACAAAACGTAGTTTAATTATAAAACCTCCCAAGTCTCGGTAGAGGCTTGGGAGATTTTAATACTTATATGACTTATGAAAAAATGGATTGGTTTAACACTTGTATTAGGAGCGTGCCAGCCCCAGGATTCAATACCAACAGTAACTGCTGATATAGAGACCGAAAATGTACTTGCTAAAGTAGATGCTGATGCTGCTGACGATCCTGCATTATGGTTAAACAGTGTTCACACTGACTCAAGTTTTATCCTTGGGTCTAACAAAACTTACGGCCTGGAAGTGTACGGTTTAGATGGAACCCGTCTCGCCAATTATCCGACGGGAAAGTTTAATAATATTGATGTTGCGAATGGCGTGAAGTTAGGTGATAGCCTAATCGCTATTGTTGCGGGGTCGAACAGAGATTATGACCGTATAGATATTTGGTCTATTTCAAAGAACGCCAGGGATTTTGAGCTCATTTCAGATACGAATATGAGAACTTCTTTAGAAGGCGTATATGGCTTCTGTTTGTGGAACGACACGGTAGAACAGTCGACGTATGCGTTTGTCAACAATAAGGAAGGTCAGGTAGAGCAATGGAGATTACTTACAGACTCTTTGCCAGTTAAGATGACATTGATTCGCTCTTTTTCAGCGGCTGGCCAGGTAGAAGGAATGGTGGTGGACACTGAAAATAGGCTATTGTATCTAGGTGAAGAGCAAGGAGGCGTATTCGCATATGCGTTAGACGATTCAACTACGAACCGATTCCGAATTCCATTATCCGGTGAAGAGAATCCCGATCTTGCTTACGATATTGAAGGGCTTACCATCTATACTAATGATGAATCGAAATATTTATTGACCTCGAGCCAAGGAAACAATCGCTACGCCATATACGATATAAACAGAGCGTATCTCTATTTGGGCGCGTTTGAGGTCGGTCAGGGTGCAAGTATAGACGGTGCTGAAGAAACCGACGGTATCGATGTTTATTCTGGAGCCTTCAGTTCAGCGTACCCTGAAGGAGTTTTCGTGTGCCAAGACGGCTACAATAAAGATGAAAAAGGTCAATCGGTTTCTCAGAATTTTAAAGTTATAGATTGGCGTACTATTAAAAAAGCAATGCTCCTACCGTAAAAAAATAAGGGCATGATTGCTCATGCTCTCTTGTCTATTTAACGGTTAGTTGTTGTTTAACATGATTAACAGTAAACGCTGCTAAAGTCTGAAGCTACTATCACTCTAATGGAAGCGTATAGTTATCCTTAGATTAAGTTTCTAAATAAAAAAGCCGCCCATTGGGCGGCTTTTTATATTCTAAAACCATGAAATTAACTATTTCACATAGACTTTAATGCTCGCGCTCATATCACGTCCGTAGCTGGCGTGTACGCCGTTTGCAAACTGCATGCCTAGACGAACCTCCCCCTGAGGTAAGGTAACCGTGTCTGAGACTTGACCCCCTCCATAGTGAATGTTCTCGCTATTAGCGGGAACAACCTCCCCTTTAGCAAGAAAGGCGTTGCCTATCAGTAGATGATGGTGTCCTGTACCTTCCACGATCTCGCCTGCTGGACGAACATCCATGCCCTCCACGCCAAACTCAATGTATACTGGATTCTCTAAAGTGTCGTTGGCTTCAAGATTTCCAAAAAAGACTTTTCCGACCGCTTCATCCATGGCTTCAGGAGCCATGCTTTCGTGTTGGTGTTGGCTGTGAACGTCTGTGTTTGGAGCTTCTTCAGAGGGGCCACAAGCAACAAGAAGGAGTGCCAGACTTAATACGGGTAAAAGGATTGACTTCATAAGATTATTCAAATTCTATTAATACATTATTCTTCTCAACAGCTTCTCCTATAGAAACGTTCACGCTCTTAACGATACCGGTATCATCCGCCTTTAAGACATTTTCCATTTTCATAGCCTCTAAAATAACCAGCCCATCACCTTTTACAACCTCTTGACCTGGGGTTACTAGTACGTCAAGTACTTTCCCCGGCATAGGTGCTTTTAGTTTGGAGACCTTAGCGATGCCTACGTTTGCCATGCCCATCTTCTCTAAAAGAAGATCAAATTCATTTTTAGCTTCCAGGACAATCAGGCTTCCGTTTACCTTAAGGGTATAGGTTTTCGTCTCTTCATCACGCTCTAACCATTGGACATAATACGATGTATTATCCTTTAGGATATGCCACGTTTGGGCATCCACTTTTTCTATGTCGAGACTATAAAAGTCGCCATTGAGCAATCCTTCGGATTTACCCTCTGTGGGCATGACGTCGAAGGAGTGTTTCCCTGTGATTTTATACATAATGGGTGGTTCGTTTGCCGCTTAAAGATACAAAAGGATTAGTCCCGTTTTGCAGCATAAACGCGAGCACCCGCTACCGCTATTACTTCTTCAAATTCAGAGGGTGCGCTGTAGACAGGAGGGTCTTCACTGAATTGGAATATAGCGACTACCTGATCGGAAGTCCCTTCTTTACCGCGAGTAATCATGGCGCTATTACTTGTCGTATCTATTTGTAAATCCATATCATGGCCATCTACTCCGTTTGAAAGCGCTACATAGTTGTGCTTTAGCGACATCATCTCCGCAAAAAAGTAGGCATCAGGATGCGTTATTGACCAGTCTATCCCAACGGTGTCTTTGGTGAAAAACGGAAATTGATGGTTTAACCCCGCTTCTTGTCCTGTATAAACCAGCGGCAGGCTTCGCTCCATCATAGAAGAAAGGACAAACATAGCCTTGCCCAGCTTCCCCATTCGTTGACTAACGGTGCCATTCCAAGTGTTTTCGTCATGGTTTGTTGTGAAGTACATTTTCATGGTCTCCTTGGGCCAAAGCGTGTCACACTTGTCAGCATATTCTGCAAGCGCACTAACGTTCATTTTACCTTGAGCCAATTCATTTAACAGATGATGGAACTCCCATCCATAAACGGCATTAAACCCGACATCCATAAGTGCAGGGTCTTCCCATTCGGCGAGCATAAATATAGAGTCATGGTTTTCACGAAGATCATCAATGGCGGTTTTCCAGAAGTCATAGGGCACAAAGCCAGCAACATCGCAACGAAATCCATCAATATCCGCGTTCTCTAACCACCAGCTCATCTCGTCAATCATTGCGCGGCGCATTCCCTCTGCGTCGTAGTTGAGGTCTGCAACATCTGTCCAGTCTGTAGGAGTACCATCATTATCAACAGCTACAACGGGACAGTTGCCCGCGCGATCTGTTGTATAGAATTCCGGATGTTCACTCACCCAGTGGTGGTCAAAGGCCGTGTGATTTGCGACCCAGTCAAGAATGACCTTCATTCCCATAGAGTGAGCCTGCTCAACGATCGATTGAAAGTCTTCCATAGTACCGTAATCTTCATGTACGGCGGTATAATCTGAAATACTATAGTAAGAGCCGAGCGCTCCTTTTCGATAAAGTTTTCCTATAGGCTGTATAGGCATGAACCACAAAATGTCTACCCCTAGTTCTTTGAGTCGTGGCAAATGCGTTTGGAAGGCCTGTAGTGTTCCCTCGTCAGTAAATTGACGAACGTTTACCTCATAGATGTTGGCTTGTTCAGCCCATTGCGGTAATGTAGAGGGTGTAAAGACCGATTCTGACGTAGGAGTCTCTTGGCATGAGAACAAAGTCAAGGTCGCTGCGAGTGATACTAAAACAAGTTTTTTCATAAGGACTAAGTGTTTGAAAAGGAAGGATTTCTGGAGCTATTGGTCAGTGTCAGTAAAGAAGGATCCACAATTAATGCTTTGAACGACATGGTTGTCCGCTGGTACTGTAATATTCCAATGGTCAAGATGGCGGTCTTCATTGCTGTTGTTGAAAAAGAAACGTACTTCTTCATTCAAGTATTGGCGAACGATGATCAAAATATGTGGCCCTAATTGCTCTATAGTAGTTGAGCCGTAGTTGAGAGCCATGATATTTTGACGGCCGTTATTGAGCTTAGAAATCCAATCAAAGAGTTCCTGTTGACGTCTAGAGCGCTCGAAGGTCATCATTTTACGGTTGTCCGGATCGTTACCGCCGTGCATGGCAATTTCATCTCCATAATACAGGATAGGAATACCGGGAACGGCAATATTAAAAGCATGCAAGCAACCCATTTTACGGTAGCCACGCTCTAAGGGTTCCGGAATCTCTCTGGTCCAGCCGGCTAATTTACTGTCCTCGCTTAGACTTAGGTGCCCAGATGCCATAGAGGCAAAACGAGGTTTGTCTTGGTTGCCTGAAATGTTTCCCATCAAGTGGTGATGTCCATAGTATTTTAAGGAGTTCTCCAATGCTTTAGCAAGACGGTCAAATGTGGCACCTTCTTGTGTGAAGGCTTCAAACGCGGCATCATAAAGGTTAAAGTTGAATTGGGCATCAACCTTACCGGAGCCAACATAACTGGCAATAAGTTCGTCTGAACCATAGGTCTCCCCTATCTGGTAAACATGCTGTTTGCTTACTCGTCTGATTTTATCCGTTAGCAGTCTTGTGAAATTCATGGGGATGTGCTTTGTTGCATCATGCCGGAAGCCATCAAAGTCATATTTCGTGATCCAAACTAAAGCGCTGTCGCTCATCCAATCGGCTACGGTGTCGTTGCGCAATTCAAGGGTCGGCATGAAGGTGTCGAACCAGGTGGTTAAGCGCTCCTCGTCCCAAAGCTGGGTATTAAGACGGCCGTCATCTGTGTATTTATTGGTGGCCCAATTTGGATGCTTTTGATATACGGGGTGTAATTCATGGACGTGGTTGGCGACATAGTCAACGAGGACGTTTTGATTCAAAGTATGTGCGTCCGCTAAAAAAGTATGCACATCTTGTTCTGAAGCAAATCTGTGGTCAGGTTTAATGTTGCTTATTGGCCAGTAGCCATGATAACCAGAGAAAGAACTGACAGGGCCTCCTTGATTCCAAAGTCCCCAAGCATTTTCGGGGTTTTGCGTTATTGGGCTGATCCAAACGGTGTTTGTCCCAAGAGAATCAAAGTAACCCTGGTTAAGTTTTTGATGAATTCCCGCGATATCTCCCCCCTGGTAGTTCGCGCGGGGATGGATGGTGGAATCCGGGACAGGCGCATCATTAGTGGCATCGCCGTTAAAAAATCGGTCCACCATAGCGAAATACATGATAGATGTGTGCCAGTCCCTGCGGTCTAGCTCTGCGGTATGAAGAACAGCGCGGCCAAATTTCATAGGAATTAACCAGTCACCACCTAGTTTCCCGTTCCGTGCCGTGTATACCCGAATCCATGCGCGCTCAAAATCTGCTGCGTCTTTTGGAATAGGAATAAAGACACCCTCATTAGTGCGCACTGTGGTTGCAACACGGTCATTAAAAAACACGAGAACTTCTTGATTTTCAGGGACGGAAGAGAATATCAGTAGCGTATCGTTAGCACCTAAGAACACCAACGGCTTAGGCCCATCATCTGTGCCACCCGGTATGGACAGTACATTGTTAAATTGACCAAAACCATTAGAGATACTCACTGGGTTAGAAGGGTCCATGGCTTCGTCACCATTAACCACTAATTTATAGGCGTAATCCCCGGGTGCTAGAACCAGCGTGGTTTCCCACGCGCCGTTGTTCCAATTAATTTCTGTAGCCTCAGTATTCCAGGCGTTAAAAACTCCTTTAATCTTCACATCATCTCCTTCAAAACCAGACACACGAAAGATGTATGATTGTTTTTGTCCCTTGAATAGCGGCACATCCATTTGCCCTGTGCTTGCGCGCATACTCAAGTAATTCAATGTTGACCCTGGACTACCTGACAAGACGACGACTTCGTTGTCATCAACAATTGTTAGTCCATTTGGCACAAAGGATATTTCACTCGTTGAATCCAATGAATAATCAGCGAGATAGAGCACACTTTCAGCCCCATTGTGGATATGAGGCGAAGCTAAGTCAGAGGCCTGAATACGCTTCAAATCATACGAAGGAGTGGGTCCCGAACACGAGACAAAAATGACAGCGCCTAGAAGGGTGAATAAAAGTTTTTTCATCTGTATAAAGGCTAAAAAAGGCACGCGATACGCGACTTTTTAAGTTAATGCTAGTATACTCGGAGCTGCTATAAACACGTCACTTCCGCCACTAAGCTCACACCACGTACCGTTAACAGCAAAGACCACCGCTTTCCCTTGCTCGTGGGTGATTTTCATGCCGTGTGCAGTGAGGTGTGCCTTTAAGGTAGCTCCTCTCCATAGAGTAGAGAATGTCAAGCTCGTCCATTGACTCGGTAATTTTGGCGTAAAATGCAGTTCGTCTTCTAAAATCTTCATTCCTCCAAACCCCTGAACAACACTCATCCAAGTCCCTGCCATCGAGGTGATGTGCAAGCCTTCGTGAACTTCATGGTTGTAATCGTCAATGTCTAATCGCGAGGTGCGTAGATACATTTCGTACGCTTTTTCAGGATAGTCAATTTGCGCCGCTAAAATAGCGTGCACACAGGGACTCAAGGAGCTTTCATGCACAGTTTTAGGCTCATAGAAATCAAAATTACGCTTAATTTCCTCTTTTTCATAAAGGTGGTTCAGGAAATAATAGCCTTGTAGTACGTCTGCTTGTTTAATAAAGACTGAACGCAGAATCCTGTCCCAACTCCAATGTTGGTTGATAGGACGCTCTTTAATGTCGATGTCATTGGCGTTTAGCTGCTCTTTATCCAAGAAGCCGTCTTGTTGTAAAAACACATTGAATTCCTCACTCTGAGGATAGTACATCTTTTCAATGATGTTTGCCCACTTTGTGAATTCGTCGTCTGTATTCAGTTTTGTTTTTTCAGTAATTCTAACCAAGTCTTCACCAGCATTGGTCTTAAGCCATTGGTACGCATCTAGGGTATACTCCATGGTCCACGCGGCCATTCGATTGGTATACCAATTGTTGTTGATATTGTTTTCGTACTCGTTGGGACCGGTGACACCAAGCATGACGTAGGCCTTCTTTTCGCTTGACCAGTTCACCCGTTGCGCCCAAAACCTGCTAATACCTAAAAGTACCTCAAAACCAGCTTCTGCCAAGTAGGCGCGATCTTGCGTGTGACGCACATAATTGAAGACACCATAAGCGATTGCAGAATTGCGGTGAATTTCTTCAAAAGTAATTTCCCACTCATTGTGACACTCCTCCCCATTCATCGTTACCATAGGGTATAAGGCCGCGCCACTATTGAAGCCAAGCTTCTCGGCATTTTCAATGGCCTTGTCTAGTTGTTTGTAGCGGTAAAGACATAGATTTTTAGCTACTTCAGGCTGAGCAGTGGCTAAGTAAAATGGTAAACAATACGCTTCTGTATCCCAATAGGTAGAGCCTCCGTATTTTTCCCCAGTAAAGCCTTTTGGACCTATGTTTAAGCGATCGTCAACCCCGGTAAAGGTCTGGTTCATATGAAAGATGTTGAAACGAATTCCCTGCTGCGCCTCTGGATCTCCTTCAATTTCTATGTCTGAAGTCTCCCATTTCACAGCCCATGCATTTACATGTGCATCGCGAACACAGGCAAAACCCTTTTTTGCTGTTGTGAGTGCCATTTCCGTGGCCTTATTATCTAATTCCGCGGTATTATGATTCATGCTGGAGAGCACGGCCGCAAACTTTTCGAGTGTTATAGTTGATCCTTGTGAAACTTGAAAACAAGCACTTTCGGAGACCATCATGTGTTGCGCATCTGAACTCGAGATCCATTGCTGAGGAATTCCATTCAGACAAACAGTGTTGCGCATTGCAACGCTTACCTGAAAGCCAGTTTTCTTTGTTTTCGCATGTACGTAGCTTGTCTCAGAATGCTGTCCTTGAGAAACAGAATCCCAAAATTTTTCATCGTAGTTGCTGTCCTCGTTCTTAACGTCAAAATCAAGGAAGGGGCAAAGCTCAATTTTACCACTAAAATTGAGAGGGGTGACACTGTAAGAAATCGCCCCAACTTCATCGTCGACAATACTGACCATTCTTACGGATTTAACCGCTAGTTGTTTCCCAGAAGGCAACGTCACCTCAAATGAACGAGTTAAAAGGCCGCCTTTCATGTCTAGCTCACGATAGAAATCGCGAACCTCTGTAGCGGTATTTAGATCCAGTACTTCACTTTCCACGATTACTTTTATTCCGATCCAATTACATGAATTCAGGACCTTAGCAAAGTATTCTGGATAACCGTTTTTCCACCAACCCACACGTGTTTTGTCTGGATAGTAAACACCTGCTAAATAGGAGCCTTGGAGGCTTTTACCGGTATAGGATTCTTCGAAATTAGCGCGTTGACCCATGCGCCCATTTCCAATAGAAAACAGACTTTCACTTTTGGGATGGTTCTCGGGGTTCCAACCGCGTTCTATTATTTTCCAAGGATCAACCTCAGTATACTTTTTAAACATGGCAATGTTCGTACGTTCTTAAAACTGGGCCACTAAAGCTTCTGGAGTGGAACTCCCCAATGCCTGAAAATGGACATCGGCTTTTAGCACCTCTGCGCTGCCAATTCCAACACAACTAAACCCACCCGCCTTAGCCGCTAGGACTCCAGCTATAGAGTCTTCAAAAACTAAACATTCCGTGGGCTTTAGGCCTAAACCGTCAGCACCTTTCAAAAATACCTCAGGATGGGGTTTGCCATTTACCACATTGTTCCCATCAATTATCGTGGTAAACAGCTCTGTTAACCCTAATTTATTCAGAATCATAGGTGCGTTCTTCGAAGCGCTCCCCAGGCCAATTAAGATTCCTTTTGCATGTGCATGTCTAATAAAATCAAGCGCTCCAGGCAATGCGTCTTTAGGACCTAGCTGAATAACCAGCTCTAAGTACCACTCATTTTTAACCTCCATGAGTTCGATAAACGTCAAGTCATCAACCGTTGCGCCTGTCCACGCAATGATCTTTTTCAATGAATCAACCCTGCTAACTCCTTTGAGCTGTTCATTTTGCTCTTCTGTAAAGTCACCGCCTAGTTTTTGAGCGAGCTTGCGCCATGCCTTAAAATGAAAAACGGCGGTATCTACAATAACGCCGTCTAAATCAAAAAGAAATCCTTTTATCATGTCTGTTCTTGATATGCGTCCAACACCCTGAGGTATTCTAAATGATACTTAATTAAGCCATCAACAGGTTTGCGGAGTATCTGCCCTAGCTTCATTCCGCGCTCTTCCAAAACCTCTAACAAGATGTCTTGAAATATAGCTCCGACACTTCCAACAAAGTGAACAGGCACTTCACGACAATTTTCGAAACAAGCAATATGAATGTCCGCAAATTTAGAAAAACCTTCGCGAATGATGTCTTGGACGTATGCGGTATGTATGTGCTTGCCCGCGAACCTACTGAAGGAGGCGAGATAAACGTTAGCATTTGGTTTGTTGTAGACGCTTGTGATGATTTCGTCTTTGTCTAACTGGTAAGTTTTAAAGAAATCGTCGGCCATTTCTTGCGGAAGCTTCTTGTATAAGAAATCTGAAACAAGTCGCTTGCCAATATAGCTAGCACTTCCTTCATCGCCAAGAATATAAGCGAGCGCAGGAACGACTTCAGAGACTTCATTCCCGTCAAAATAGCAGCTGTTTGACCCCGTACCTATGATACAAGTTATAGCGGGCTCTCCAGTATACGTGGAGTAGGCACTAGCGAGTAGATCGTGGTCTACGCGTACTTTTGCGTTCACAAAAACTTTGGTTAGCCCATCTTTAATGATGTCTTGCAGTCCCTCGCTAGAAGCGCCAGCACCATAAAAATAGACGAAAGCTATTTTCGAATTAACTTTTAAAATAGCCGCGTTATCTCTCAACTCCTCTTCAATAAAAGAAGCAGAATGAAAATAAGGATTAAAGCCCATCGTGGAGAAACGGGTATGCTCTGACCCATCTGGGTTGAGGGCTACCCAGTCACATTTTGTTGATCCACTTTCTGCAATTAAAATCATAATAGATGTAAAAATACGGGTCGCGCTTCAACGCGACCCGTATGAATCATATTGTATTAAGCGAGACGCTCTACTAGGTCCGCCAAACGTGCAGAATAGCCTGCTTCGTTGTCGTACCAGCCTAAGACTTTTACTAAGTTTCCTTTAGCTGAGGTGACACCAGCATCGAAAATACAGCTGTGCTTGTCGCCCACAATGTCAGAACTTACAATTGGGTCTTCTGTGTACATCAAGATGCCTTTCAACGGACCCTCTGCGGCCTCTTTCATCGCCGCATTAACTTCCTCAGCGGTTACGTCTCTGCTTAATTGAACAGTAAGATCAGTAGCAGAACCAGTGATTGTTGGAACGCGCATTGCGTAACCATCCAGTTTCCCTTTTAATTGTGGAAGAACGAGTGCTACGGCCTTAGCAGCCCCCGTTGTAGTAGGAATCATATTTACTGCAGCAGCGCGCGCTCGACGTTTGTCAGAGTGCGGGGCATCCTGAAGATTTTGATCAGAGGTATAAGCGTGTATCGTACACATGAAGCCACTAACAATACCAAACTTCTCGTCCAAGACCTTCGCCATTGGAGACAAACAGTTGGTTGTACAAGAAGCGTTTGAAACCATGGTGTCAGCATCAGTAAGCTCTTGGTCATTAACGCCTAAAACAATTGTTTTGATATCACCTGATGCTGGAGCTGAAAGGGCCACTTTTTTAGCGCCTGCCTTGATGTGCTTCGACATGCCAGCGTGGTCGCGGAAAAATCCTGTAGACTCAATAACCACCTCGACGCCTAACTCGCTCCAAGGAAGTGTTTCTGGATCACGCTGCGCATAAACAGTAATTTCTTTACCGTTTACAATCAAACTGTTTTCTGTATGTGAAACGGTTCCGTTAAAACGACCATGAGCACTGTCGTACTTCAACAGGTGCGCTAGCATGTCCGTGGCGGTAAGGTCATTAATCGCAACGATGTCGACTTTAGTGCTTTCAATTAAGTTACGGAAGGTCAAACGACCAATTCGGCCAAAGCCGTTAATAGCAATTTTTGTACTCATAATCGAATGTGTTGTTAGGTTGCTAAGATTTTAGCGATAGTTAACATTTCTTCGTCAAGCGCGGTGGTCTTAGTAATAGCTTCTGATAAAGGCGTATAGACTACTTTTTGGTTGATCATTCCTACCATGACCTTTTCTTGTCCGCTCATTAACCCTTTGATTGCGTAGTAGCCTAATACAGATGCTAATACCCTATCGTTAGTGGAAGGAGAGCCTCCACGTTGGGTGTGACCCAAAGTAGTCACCTTCACGTCTATGGAAGGAAATTCTTTTTTGATTGCGAGTGAGATCTCAAAAACATCACCAAGGTGATTGCCTTCTGCAACCATGATAATATTGGAGGTCTTCTTGTTTGCTTGAGCGTTGCGAAGGTCTCTAAATAAATCGTCAAAAGTTATTTTTTGCTCCGGTAGAATAATACCTAGTGCACCAGTTGCAAGTCCCGTTGATGCAGCGATATAGCCAGTGTCACGGCCCATTACCTCGACAAGAAACAACCTATTGTGTGAGGAGGCGGTATCACGAATTTTATCCACACTTTCAATCACGGTATTCGTAGCGGTATCGTATCCAATTGTATAGTCCGTACCGAATAAATCATTGTCAATGGTCCCAGGTACACCGATCACACGTATGTTGTGTTCATCAGCTAGTTTTAAAGCTCCTGTAAAGGAGCCGTCCCCACCAATAACTACAAGAGCATCAATATTACGCTTCTTGAGGTTGGCAGCAGCTTTTGCTCGCCCATCTTGAGTTAGAAACTCCTTACTTCTGGCACTTTTAAGAAAGGTGCCACCTTGCGCAAGAATGTTTTTTACGTGCGCAGTCGAAAGTTCTAGGAGGTCATCTTCGATCAACCCTTCGTAGCCGTGATATACCCCGAACACCTTCTTTCCGTGGTATAAAGCAGTGCGGGTTACGGCACGAATAGCCGCATTCATACCAGGGGCATCACCACCTGAAGTAAGAATCGCTATGTTATTTATTTCTACTGACATGCGGCGAAGATAAGAACTAAGTGTAAATAATACACTTATTAAATTTTTCCTTGTTATCTTCAAACTGTCGCAAAATAGCCACAAAAACATTTGTTCATGTCCAATATTATAGAGGTCAACTCCAACCTGAGTGTTGACTGCGTCATTTTCGGATTTGACGGAGAACGGCTAAAAGTCCTACTTATAGAAGAAAAAGATATTGGCCAAGGCCTGCTTCGAAAGCGTTTACCTGGTGATTTGATTCACAAAGGAGAGGGTCTTGATGAGGCGGCAAATCGTGTTCTTTTCGAGTTGGCAAGTTTAAAAAATGTGCTTTTAAAGCAATGTCACACTTTTGGTGACCCCCGTCGTGTCAATGACGAAAAAGATAAAAAATGGCTTGAAATTTACCGCAACAACCCGGAAGAACGGGTTGTAACCGTATCGTACTATGCCCTGGTGAAAATGGTGAATTTCGTTCCTAACCCAGCAAGTTTTGCTGGAGAGGCTCTTTGGCAGGACATTCAAGATATTCCGGAATTGGCTTTTGACCACAATGAGATCGTTGAAGTGGCGCTTTGGAAATTGCAGCGTCACTTTGAGTTGAGCAAAATAGGCTATGAACTACTTCCTTCAAGATTCACTCTAAACCAGTTGCAGCAACTTCACGAGGCTATTACACAAGAGGAATTGGACAAGAGGAATTTTCGCAAAAAAATAGTTCGCGAGAAACTAGTGGAGGCCACAGATGAAAAGCAGGAAGGGGTACTTCACAAGCCTGCTCGCCTTTACCGGATAAAAACCGGACAATCCACGCTCGGCATCTAGATTTTCCGAATTGGGATAAATAATGGGTGTATTCTGTTAAAGGCGCTTTAGTGTGTTGTTTCTAACAACTAGTGTATTCCATACATTTGAAGATCTAACTCACTTAACGTACACTAATGAAAATAAAAGCACGTTTTTTCGTATTCCTCTTTGCAGTTCTTGGCTGGCAGCACGTTAGTGCGCAATCGCTCTCCGGTATTGTCGTGGACGAATACAATGAGCCTCTTCCCTATGTGTCAATTGCCGTAGACTCGCGTGAAAATTCAATCCATGCAACGGCGACAACGGACTTTAGCGGACAGTATAGTTTGAGCCTAAAAAAAGGCACTTATGACGTTACTTTCTCATTTATAGGGTACGAGACAGAGACAAAATCGGTTATAGTTGACGGTAAAAAAGCAATGAACTTTACCATGAAGCCTTCAAAAACGCAGCTCGATGAAGTTGTAGTTGTGGGCTATGGTGTCGCTCGTCGAAGAGATCTTACAGGTTCTGTTGTTAGTTTAAAAGCGAAAGAATTAACAGACATCCCAACACCATCATTTGAGAATGCTATTCAAGGAAAAGCAGCCGGTGTGCAAGTAATTACAGGCTCTGGAATTGCAGGTTCTGGGTCTATGGTACGCGTTAGGGGTGTTGCCTCAATTTCTGCCGGTGGAGATCCTTTGTATGTGGTAGATGGCATCCCTATTACACAGGATTACTTTTTAAATGGAAACAGAGGTGGGTTTAACACCAATCCACTAGCTACGATCAACCCTAACGACATTGAGTCTATTGACATTTTAAAAGATGCAGCGGCTACCGGGATATACGGGTCACGTGGTTCAAATGGAGTGGTTTTGATCACCACTAAGCGCGGTAAAAACAAAAAACTATCGTACAACTTCTCTTCACGTGTTGGTTTTTCTAATCCTACGGCATTGCCAAACATGATGAACAAGGACGAATACTTACAGATGTTCGAAGAGGCATGGGTAAATGACGGAAACGTTGGTGTGCCTGAGCTTCCCGGAAACAGAATGAGTTGGTCGGAGGCACAGGCCTTTGAGGGAACTGATTGGGTCCAGGAAACCATTCGCCCTGGGATCAAGCATGGATATGACTTCTCTGCCTCTAAAGGCTTCAAGGGGGGGAATTTCTACACGGGAATTTCTTATAATGACAACAACAGTTATTTAGCAGGAAACTCCTACGAACGCTTGTCGGGTCGATTCAATGTAGACTTTAATCTTACAGAAAAACTTAAGCTCGGGCTGAGCACATCTATTTCACGTGGTGTTAATACTCGTATTGACGCGGCATGGTCTGGCGGGCTTGGCGAGGCGATGTCTCGAGCGCTGCCTATTTACCCCATCCATTATGCCCAAGATGAATACGATGCAGACGGTAATCTAGTTGCAAACGCCGGTGATTACTGGTTAAAAGGAGGTGTGAGCTTAAATCCAGTGGCACAAAGAGAAATGAAGGACTGGACAGCAATCGAAGACCGTACCATCAACAACATCACAATGGACTATAGAGTGAGTGACGCTTGGACCATTCGCGGACAGGGCGCCTTTGATTACATGCATTTTGAAGACCATATTTGGGAAAAACCAGGGTATGACCCAACGTATAAAGATACGCTAGGGAATTTCTTAGGACGAGCGAACATGTATCCTTATAGTGTATGGAACACTTCTGGAAATGCTACCGCGAATTACATTAAAGACCTAGGTAAGGATCACCACATTAACTGGTTAATTGGATCAGAATACCAGTACAACATGATTAAAAAGTTTGACGGGTATTACGACAGTGAAGCAGTAGGTCAAATACGAGAAACAGGAACGTGGGTGAATGATCCTCTAAGCTATTTAGAAGAGTATGCGTTTGCCTCAGCGTTTACACGTTTAAACTATAATTACAAGGGTAAATACTTTGCAGAAGCCTTGATTCGTCGAGATGGTTCTTCAAAGTTCGGCCCTAACAATAAGTACGGAAACTTCCCTGCGGCTTCATTAGGCTGGATCATTTCGGATGAGGACTTTATGGACAACCTCCCTAATGTTAATTTCCTTAAGCTAAAAACCTCTGTAGGCAAGAACGGAAACTCTGCGATACCTTCATACCAGTGGTTTGGCTACTATAATGTAGCGAACAACGGCTATGGAGGAGAAACCTATCGTTATCCAGTGATTCGTGAAAACGCAAACCTTCGCTGGGAGACCTCCACATCGTTTGATGTTGGACTGGAATATGGATTTTTTCAAGACCGCTTTAGTGGTGAATTAGCGTGGTACCGCAAGCAGACGAATGACATGCTATTAAACGTGACTCTTCAGGGCTCCACGGGATTTGGATCTTGGTGGGATAACGTAGGTAGTGTATACAATACGGGTGTGGAATTTGCCTTTAAGTCGCGGAATATTGTAACAGATAACTTTACCTGGACTACCGACTTTAACATTGCTCGTAATTACAATGAAATCACTTCAATTGGGGAGTATTCACCTGATGCAGTAAGTGGCGGGACAAACGATACGCGTGTTGTTGTTGGTATGCCAATTGGAACAAATTACTTGGTTAAATTCTCGCATGTTGACCCCACAAACGGCTTACCAGTTTATCTCACTAAAGATGGTGAGGAGACGTATACATGGGATCTTCAAGACCGCGTTGCTTTAGGTAATGTCATGCCAGATGCAATAGGCGGTTTAACGAACACCTTTAACTACAAGAACTTTGAATTTAGTTTCTTGTGGGTATTTACCATAGGAGGGGATATTTACGATAGCTCGTCTAAGCGCCAGATGGGCGTGGTTACTGATTGGAATATGCGTACCGACTTGAACGACCGCTGGCAACAACCTGGTGATGTCGCTACATATCCAAGGCTTAGTCAAGACTATCGTACCTACGGAGCAAATACGGAGTGGATCAATACGGATCTTTGGCTACACGACGGAAGCTACGCGCGACTACGTAATGTTAAACTGTCCTATCGTGTGCCACAAGAGAACCTGAAATTTGTAAAAGGTCTTACAGTTAATGTAACGGGTACAAATCTTCTGACACTCACTAACTTTATTGGTTTAGATCCTGAGATTGCCCGTGATTTCGAGAATGCAACGGATAGAAATATGTCTCCAAACATCACCTACTTAACTCCTCCTCAAGAGAAGACTTACAACGTAGGGATAAACATTAACTTTTAATCTTAGGCATGATGAAAAGAATAGCAGCATTTTTAGCACTAGTCATGATTGTAGTTGGAACTACGTCGTGTGAGAGAATCTTAGATTTCAAAGCAAATACGGATAGTCAAATCCCTGCCGATTCTGCGATATTAAACATTGAAGATGCGGAGCAACTGCTTGTCAGTGTTTACGACGTAGCGGCTAACGCATTCAGTGGTCGATTTCAAAACATCCCCGAAGTCATGTCAGACAACATGGCGGATCCACTTGGCTTAAACGGGGAATACGCACAGATTTACCGTTGGACATCTTCCTTTTTTAATGGCTCATTCGGCGGTGAATACCGTGATGCATATATTTCTATTTACCGCGCAAACACCTTGCTTGAAGAAGTTGCAAACTTAGAAGGAGCGACACCTGAAAGTATTAAGCGCATTTCCGCTGAGGCGAAATTTGTTCGAGCTTTGTGTCACTATCACTTGGTTAGAATTTGGGCCATGCCCTATGGTTACACCGTTGATAACAGTCACCTAGGTGTTCCCCTGAAACTCTCAGCAGATCAAACACCTCAAATGCGTGCGACGGTTGCAGAAGTTTATGGAGCGATTGAGCAAGACCTTTTAGACGCAGAGTCAGATCTTCCAACGAGTAATGGAATTTTTGCCAACCAGATGTCCGCAAAAGCACTTCTGGCAAAAGTATACCTGGAAATGGGAGACTTCACAAAAGCAAAAACGAAAGCATCAGGGGTTATTAACTCCGGATCATACGCTTTGGAGCAAGATTTAACGAAGAGGTTCAGCGATCACGTCAACGATAACCTACCGGCTGAATTTATTTTTACCCTGGTGAGCACAAACGAAATGGGTGCATCTGGACCTATAGTGGACGAACGTGGTCAAGGCTTTGTAGGGAACTACAGATCGGATGATCCAAACGCTAACCCAGCACTAAAAGCCAGTTTAGACCTCTATGTTGCGGCGACTTCTGATACAAATGATCTACGCGGTCAGTTATGGTACGACGTTCGTAGCGCGGGTACTCCAGATGAAAACTATGTGATCAGTAAATTTGATGCAAGTTTCATCGACGTTCCACTACTACACCTAACCGATATGTATCTTACTTACGCAGAATGTAATGTTAGATTAAACGGAGACAGCGACGGAAGTGGCTTAGCCATGGTTAATGCGCTACGCCAACGAGCGGGACTGACTGACCTGAGTTCATTAAGCCTTGTGAGTGTGATGACCGAACGTAGGTTAGAATTACCAGGAGAGGGAGACAGACTATTCCAGCTTAAACGACAAGGAGTTCAAGGAGAAATTCAAAAAATTCGCGGTGTAGACTGGGATTGTCCTGGGATGATTCTTCAATTCCCGAACTTTGAAGGAACAGCACAAGGATTTATTTATAACGAAGAAGGAAACTGCGAATAAGTCGCCAAAGCATATGAAAAGAATAGCAATAATTATTACTAGTGCGCTCATGATCTTGGGCGCATGTAAGCCAGAAGTTGGCCCAATGGGCACATCATACGAGGCTGGCGCAGGCTTGTTAGGTACGTGGGAACTAACTAATGCAGATCAGACAGATCTATCGTTACCCGTTCCTGAGACACGGGACATTAGTTCTTTTTACCAAGGCGCTTCACAAAAGTGGGTGGTCCAGTTTAATCAGGACAGCACTTATGTTGTAAGCCAGCAAGGTCCTGGTTTTGATGTTTTTGGGACAGGAGGAACATGGCGTTATGACACCCCGGAGTACCCTACGGAACTACATTTAACGCAGGACACAATCGTCACGATTTTACCGCTAGGCAACATGCCGCGTACAATAGATCAAACGGTAAGCTTGGTGTATTCACGCGAACGTTGTGAGAAACCAAGTGTTTCTTATGAACTAACATTCACACGTAAATAAATGCACCACATGAAAAATATAACGACACTTTTCGCATTGATTTTCGGCATCACAGCGAGTGCTCAAATCACGACTATTCCTGATGAAAACATAGACCCTTCGGATTCGTTGGAAATCATTTTTGATCCAGCGGGACTGGATTTAGCAGTTGCTCCTCAAGACGCCTTAAAACAGGCCATTGACGCAGGTGAAGACGTGTTTATTTGGACCTGGAAACCAGCTTCACATCCAGACGGCCATCCTTATGTGAACGGAACGGGTTCTGCTCCTTGGAAAAACTCCAACGACGCGATGAAGATGACGAAAAACACGAATGGTACGTTTTCGTGGAAAATTGTACCTACGCTTTTTTACGAGGTTGACGCAACGACTGTATATGCCGAGGACATACATTTTCTGGTAAAAGCAAAAGACGGCGGAGGCTACGGCGATCCTGATGTAAAGTCGGATGATTTAAAAATAGCCATAGATCCTCCAGCAACAGACCGGAATCCATTCTACCACTTTCCAGCAAAAGTGATGACGGATGACGTGCTTACATTACGTTATGAGAACTGGAGAGAAGATAAGGCAAGCATGCAAAACCTTGACCCATCTGAATGTTACCTGTATTCCAAGGTATACTACCTAGACGGCACCTTCAGTGAAATCGAAAACGCATTTAACGTAGGCTCAAACCTAGCTTTACAAATGGAATTCTTAGGAGACGGTAACTTCGAAAAAGTCATTATTCCTGCTCAATTTTTTAATGTTCCTATAAACAAAACCATAGATTTTTGTGAATTTATTGTCATGAAAAAAATCTTTGCCTCAGGTGCCGATCGAGTAACCCAAGCTGTTGAAGCTCAAATAGAGTGTCAGTAACTGCCCAAAACACATAAATAAAAACCCGGCTGATATGCTGGGTTTTTCATACAAGCTAATTCAATAGATATGCAGCACAAACCTAAACTTAGCTTTTGGCAGATTTGGAACATGAGCTTTGGCTTTCTTGGAATCCAGTTTGGATATGCGCTTCAGGGAGGCTTTATGAGCAGAATTTTTGAGACCCTAGGAGCAGATGAGCACAGCCTGCCCTTGTTGTGGATCGCAGCACCCTTAACAGGCCTTATTGTCCAGCCTATAATTGGCCAAATGAGTGACAATACATGGCACTCTAGGTATGGCCGCCGCCGTCCGTATTTTCTCATTGGAGCCATTCTTGCCTCATTAACCTTACTGGTCGTTCCTCATAGCCCCGCGCTTTGGATAGCCGCTGGGGGTTTATGGATCCTAGATGCTAGCATGAACATTTCCATGGAGCCATTTAGGGCGCTTGTGGCGGATAAGTTGCCGGATAGTCAACGTAGTTTCGGATTTGTTGTACAGACCTTAATTATTGGGGTGAGCACTTGGGTTGCCTCTAACCTACCAAAGCTGATCAGCTCCTTAGGCGTCAGTAATGAATCAGACCCTGGTGTTGTGCCCATGTCTGTGAAAATAGCATTCGGAATTGGAGCTGTTATATTTTTAGCAGCAATCCTCTATACGGTGTTTACTACAGACGAATATCCCCCAGAAGACATGGAAGCCTTCCGTGTGGAACAAAAAGCGAAGGCAGGCCTTGTAAACACCTTAAAAGAGGTGGGTAAGAACATAGCTGATATGCCACTAACCATGAAGAAACTTGGCGTGGTCCAATTCTTTTCGTGGTTTGCCTTTTTTTGTATGTGGTCCATGGCCAATCCGGCCTTAACAGACCATGTTTTCGAAGCGTCAAAACCTGCTGCCATTGAGTTTGTGAACTCTACGGCAGATCAAATAGAAGTATATCGTATTCAGGACAAGGCATTCAATGATGCTTCTGATCAAGTCGGCGCTTACATGGGAAACTATGGCTTGAGTTCGATGGCCTTTGCTTTGTTACTTACATTATGGACTGCCAAGCGAAGAATTAATCGTAAATACGTGCATATGCTTTCTCTGTTTGCCGGTGGTTATGGGTTTATTAGCATGTATTTCGTGACAGAACCAAGCATGCTTATCCTTTCATTTGTATGCGTAGGCTTCTCGTGGGGATCTATCTTGAGCATGCCCTATGCGATGCTTAGTTCAACACTAGACCCTAATCGTATGGGTGTATATATGGGGATATTTAATATGTTTATTGTCATTCCACAGATTGTTGCGGCGACCTCTCTCACGAACATCTACCAAGCCATTTTTGGTCAAGAGCCAATTAATGCAATGCTTCTCGCAGGAAGCTCATTAATTATTGCGGGCATGGCAAACTTCTTAATAACGGATAAAAAGGCAGTAACCTATACGCCGGAGTTGTCGCAATAGGTGAAAAAAATTGAACTAAAAAGCCGCCCCTTGACGTTTTTTGCTCTGCCTATACCCGTTTACGCTTTCTGAACTCCCGAGGCGAACAGCCTTTGATCTTCAAGAAGGCTCTGTTAAACGATGAGCTTGAGTTAAAACCACTTTCAGTAGCCACTTCCGTCATAGGTTTGCTCGTATTGATAAGCAAATGACTAGCCACTGTCGTGCGAAGTTGCATGAGGTAGTCTATAAAGGTGAGCCCAGAGGTTTGACGAAACCACCTGCTAAAGCTCTGCTCGGTCATGCTTGCAATATCTGCGATTTCATTTAAGGTAATGGCGCGTTGGTAATTCGCTTGTATGTGTTTTGACACCCGTTCCATGCGTTGGCTAAGTTTTTTGCTCATCACATTGGAATAGGCACTGTTAGTTGAGACGGTGACTAGATCCGGTCGCTCGGCGATCATTGCCATGAGGTTGAAGAACGAACCTATACTTCTCAGCGGATTGTCACCAACAATGCTTGAAAAGGCTTGATGCTCCAGGGTACGTAATTGACCTAAGTTTATGCCAAAGCTCATCGCGTTAAAGAGTCGCTGCAAGGCGGCACTTTCTTTAATAGAATAGAGCCATTCCGTGGTGAACTGTAAGCCCCAACATTCTCGCTCAAGGACAATGCCCTCCTCGTCTGTTCCTATAAAATTATGTGGCAAATAAGGGCCGAGTAAAAACGCTTGACCTGGACCAAACTCTATGGTTTTGTTCCCTATAAACGCAAGTCCATTGCCCTTGATGATATAGGTGATTTCAATTTCCGGATGGTAGTGCCAATAGTCTGTAAATACAGTTTGCCGGTAATCACTTTTTTTTTGCTTGAGTATATAGCTATTGTAGCTACGGTCTTTTTCGGCAATTTTAATATTTTCTATGGTTGCTTTCATACCTCATATACCACCTTGTTTCCCAAGGGGCAAATAATTCGTTATTTGAACCACTTTGAATCACACTTTTCATAGTACTGTATTTTGAGTGTGCCCTTTCCTCGCTAGCTGCATTACAAACAACCACAAGGGTGCCTGTAGCGTGGAGGCGTTCAAAGATATACCAGCCGTTTTCAGGCAAATGCTGTATCAAGGGTTCGTTCAACTGCACATTAAGCGTTTTTCGCTGTTTGCCCAATTATTCACACAAACTTAACAAAACAGACTCGTATATGCTATAATCAGGGGTGTTATTACCTGCCCTTTAACTTGGACAGGCATTGTCAATGCCCAAACTAGAATGAACACAAAAAACCTAATGATTCTCATTAATTGACGTTTAATGCGATAAGATGGTTAAAAATCGGTTAAAACCACCTATTGTATCGCCGTTCTTCTCGTTAAATTTGAAATGTACTACGTACATTAATTACTAACCATAATAAATTTTTATGAAAAATCTCTACGCATTAGCATTAGCGCTATTCTTCGGGATAACCGCTTTTGCACAAACGACCTACAGCGTTACCTTCCAGGTTGATATGGGCTCTGCCACTGTCAGCACAAATGGGATTCACGCTGCAGGATCATTTCAGAGCTGGTCGCCCAGCACTACAGCACTGTCTCAGGTAGGTTCAACTACGATCTACACCAAAACAGTTACTGTGAACGCAGGACAATTGGAGTACAAATTCTTAAACGGTAACGCATGGGGTGATGACGAATCAGTTCCTGCACCTGTTCAAGTGGGTACAAATGGAAACAGCAACCGTTGGGCCGTGATCTCTCAAGACACGACTCTTCCTGCTGTAATGTTTGCTGGATCAGCCCCTGCTGGCCAGAAAGCTATCCAAATGAAAGTTAACATGGCACTGCAAACGGTTTCTTCCGATTCAGTTCATGTTGCAGGAAGCTTCCAAGGTTGGGATCCTGCAAAAACGCGCATGGTCAACTTTGACGGTGTTCACCGCGCCATTGCCTATGTAGGTAAAACAGATTCAGTCTATTTTAAATTTATCAACGGTAATGGTTGGAGTTCTGTAGAATCGGTTCCTTCCACTTGTCAAGCTTCAACAGCGGGAATCAACCAAGGAGATAATCGTTTCTATACGGATACCGTTAGTGGCATTTACGAGGTGTGTTACACACAATGTGGCCCATGTACGATCGTTCCAACCTATGACATTACTGTAAATGTTGATGTGAGTTCATTGATTGCGTGTTCTATGTTAGATTCTGTATCTATAGCAGGACCTATCAACGGATGGGGTGGAGAGAATATGTCAGATCCAGATGGTGATGGTATTTACTCCATCTCTTACTTGGGTGTTGATTCAGGAGATTTCCAGTTCAAGGCACGCTACCATGTTGGTGGCGCTACCAACTGGGAAGGTGGTGGCAATAAAGTCATTACAGTTTCTTCAGATTCAGCTGTAGCACCACGCTGTTTTGGGAATGACAATTACGGTCCGTGTGCCGCTGTTCCTGCAACTGCAGATGTAACGTTTATCGTTGACTTTACACAAGCATCATTTACCCCGGCTGACACAATTTTCTTAATGGGTAATTTCACCCAGTGGGGCGATAACCCTATCGCGATGACTCAGCACACTGTTGCTGGTCAATATATTGCAACTATTCCTAGCTATTGTCCAGGAAGCATGGAATACCGCTTCTCAAACGGCGACGCTTCTGATGTTGCTAATCACGAGCCAGTTGATTCTGCTTGTGGTGTTGATAATGGCGTAGGGTCTTACAATAGGTTCTGGGCACGTTCAGGTTCAGCGGATACATTACGTCATACTTACGGCACATGTTCGTTTGTCGACGTAAACGAGAATGATTTAAATCAAGTCTCGGTCCGTCCTAATCCTATGACAGAAATGACCACAATCGTGTTGGGTACTTCGGATTTCTACAGCGTACAAATAATAGACATCACGGGTCGCATTGTAGCGGGCTTTGACCACGTTCAAGGTGAAGTAGAGATTGTTCGTAACAACATGGTACGAGGAATGTACTTTGTAAACATCGCCAACACCACCGGTAATGTAAAGACAATGAAACTAATCGTAGAGTAATTATTCTATCAGCATTAGGTTAATCATAAAACGACCCCGCCTGGCATTGCCAAGCGGGGTCGTTTTTTTTATTCAAGTGAGATTAAGATTATTATCTCTGTAGAAATACTAAGTATAAAAAGAAAGCGCTGAACAGATCTTTTGAGGGGAGGAGTTTCTATACCTGTGTCACTAGCCCGTTTTCAACAGCAAATCTGACCAGACCAGCGGTGTTGCGCATACCTAATTTATTTAGGATGTTTTGTCGATGGTTGTCGATAGTTCGTTTAGATAAAAACAGCATTTTGGAAATCTCGTCATTAGTCAGCTGGTCGCAAATCAGTTTAATGATTTCAACTTCACGTTTACTCAGCCTTGAGAGAGAAGGGTTGTCTGCATTCAGTTCAATACGTGATTTGCCTAGAATTCGATGCTCAATTAATTCGTTTGCTATGCGCAACGAGAAGTAAATCTTGCCTTCAAGCACGCTAGAGATGGCGTCCACAAGGCCTTTTGCCGCTAAGTTTTTTGTAACATAGCCACGAGCACCTGCCTTGAGCATGCTGCCCGCGTAAGTGGAGTCCTCGTAATTAGATAAAGTAAGGATGTATTGACTGGGATAAAGATTAATAACGCTTTTGGTCAATACAGCTCCGTTTGTTTCCTCGAGTTGATAGTCCATTATGACTAGATCAAACGAATTGTTTTTCAACATCAACATTGTTTCTTCAGCGCTGCCTGCCTCGAGAATAGTGAAAACATAAGTGTCAAAGTCACCTAATTCAAGCATGGTTTTAATACCATCACGAACGATTGGGTGGTCGTCGACGATCAGTATTTTAACGGTTGTTTTGTCCATGGGGTAATGTGTTAATCTGAGGTAAATATACTAAGGTTTCAATATTGTGTTAGAATTTGGTGTAGTAAATTATTGATAATCAGACAGATTATTATAAGATCTATGCGCAACATCTATTGTTTTAGGCGGTTGATCTAAAAAAACACGTATATTTGCCGAAACTTTTTGGCACTCAAAAGGGGACTTCGGTCCCCTCTTTTATTGCCGGTGATTTATGGAGTACGCAGTAATAGAGCAAGCGGCAAAGCTTGCGGTAGAGGAAAACAATGCTTTTTTAGTTGAGCTTGAAGTCAAGCCTAACAATGTGATTATTGCTTTTGTCGATTCTGATGAAGGTCTTAACATGGACCAGATTAAGATGATTAATCGTAGGATGGAGGCGGAGTTTGATAGGGAGATTGAAGATTTTAATCTCACCATTAGCAGTCCAGACTTGAATAGGCCTCTTAAGATTTTGCGTCAATACAATAAGAATATCGGTAGGTTTTTAAAAGTAAAATTTAACGACCGCGAAGAAGAGGGTGAGTTACTTGAAGTAACAGAGGAATATATAGTTTTGAGTGTACCACAGCAAAAGAAAAGCGCTCCAAACCAGGAATTGAAAATTGATTTTAACGATCTTACAGAAGCTAAGGTTGCAATTAGATTTAAATAGGACCATTTAGTTAATATTATCAATGGAGAATCAAGCGATTATTGAAAGTTTCCTCGCCTTTAAAGAGGAGAAGAATATCGACAGAACCACTTTGATGGCTTTCATTGAAGAAGCCTTCCGTAACCAGCTTCGCAAGAAGTATGAAACGGATGAGAACTTTGATGTCATTGTAAACCCAGATAAAGGTGATCTAGAGATTTGGCGCAACAGAACCGTTGTATTAGACGGTGCAGTTGAAGATGAAAACTTAGAGATAGAACTTACTGCGGCTTTGAAAATAGAGCCAGATTATGAAGTAGGTGAAGAGGTTTCGGAAGAGGTAAAGCTTATTGACCTTGGCCGTCGTTTTATTTTGGCATTCCGCCAGAATTTAGTGAGTCGTATTCAGGAGCATGACAACTCTGAGTTGTTCAAACGTTACAAGGATTTAGAAGGTGAGATCATTACTGGTGAAGTACACCATGTACGTCACCGTGAGGTCATCGTTTATGATGATGAAGGAAATGAATTGATTCTCCCTAAAGACCAAATGATTGGTGAGCGTGAGTTTTTCCGCAAAGGAGATCCTATTCGCGCTGTAGTCAAGGAGGTTATTTTTAGAGGCACTAAGCCTGTTGTTATCATGTCGCGTACGGATGATCGTTTCTTAGCGAAATTATTTGAGCAAGAAATCCCAGAAGTATATGATGGATTAATCACCATTAAGGGTGTTGTTCGTATCCCAGGTGAAAAGGCTAAGGTTGCAGTGGAGTCTTATGATGACCGCATAGATCCAGTTGGAGCTTGTGTGGGAATGAAAGGGTCACGTATTCATAGCATTGTTCGCGAACTGCGCAATGAGAATATTGATGTGATTAACTACACGACAAATTTACAGCTGTACATTCAACGGGCATTGAGCCCTGCGAAAGTCACCAGCTTGAAAATAGATGAAGACGCACGACGTGTTGAAGCATATTTAGCTCCGGATCAGGTTAGTTTAGCCATTGGACGTGGAGGGACAAACATCCGTTTAGCAAGTAAATTGGTGGACATGGAGATTGATGTATACCGCGATGATATCGAAATCGAGGACGACATTGAACTAGACCAGTTTAGCGATGAAATTGAAGCATGGGTGATTGCGGAATTGAAAAAAATTGGCTGTGATACGGCGAAGAGCGTCTTGAAATTGACGAAGGCGGAATTGGTATCAAGGGCTGACCTAGAAGAGGAGACGGTAGATAATTTACTGTCTATTCTGAAGCAAGAATTCGAAGACGAAGAATAAAGAAAACCTAAAGACACTCTATGAGTAGCGTCAGATTAAGTAAGGCCACAAAAGAGCTTAACATTTCCTTAGACCGTGCGGTTGAGGAATTAGCGAAGCAAGGCCACGACATTCCGAACAACAGAAACCATAAGATTACGGACGATCAGTACGGAGCCTTAAGGACTGCTTTTGCGGATGACCTAGAGCGCAAGAAATTGTCGGAAGAGGTTACGCAACAGGTAAAAGAGGAAAAAGAAACCCTACGTGGTATCAAGGAGGCTAAGAACAACGCTGTTTCTGCGCCAGCTCCAAAAGAAGAGGCTCCTATAGCACCTGTTGTTGAGGTTGCACCTGTTGTTGATGTAATAGTTAAAGAACAATCCATTACTGAGCCCACGGTAGAAGCTCCAAAAGAGGATAAGCCGGTTGATGAAGTTCAGAAGGCGCCGGTCAGTACCATGGTTGAAATGGCACCTGTTCTTTCAGAGGTAGGAGGATTAAAAGTGATGGGTACAATCGATCTTGAGGCACAAAAACCAAGAAAGAAAGAAAAGCCTAAAGCTATTCCTAAGACTGAGCCAAAGCGTCAAGAGAAAGTCGCTGTTGTTAAGGGTCCTAAGAAATCTGGCGGTGGCGGTAAAATCGTCGAGCAAATCAAGCAGGAAAAGCCTGAGGAAATTGAAGTTAAAAAACCTGAGGATTCAGAATTCAAGACAAAATATGTCAAGATTGATGGACCTAGATTTACGGGTCAAAAGATTGTTCTTCCTGTTGAGAAACCTAAAGTCGATAAGAAAAAGCGCAAGCGAATCAAGACAGCAGGTCCTAATGGAGCTACTCCTGCTCAGGTAGATCCTAAGAAACGTGCTGGCGCACCAGCTCGTGGTCCAGGCACTAATAGAAATGCCAAGGGACAACTACGTCGACCAGCTGTTGTTCAGAAGAAAGAATTGACGGATGAGCAAATTCAGAAGCAGATAAAAGAAACCTTAGAAAAACTTACTTCAGGTAAGAAAAACAAGGGTGCTAAAATTCGCCGTGATAAACGCGCTGAACGCCGTGAAAGAAATGAGTTGAAAGACCTTCAACAAGCGGAAGAAAGCAAAATATTGAAACTAACTGAATTCGTTACAGTAACTGAATTGGCTAACATGATGCTAGTTACCGTGAATGAGGTTATCGCTTCATTGATGGGTGTTGGTGTGATGGTTACCATGAATCAACGTCTCGATGCAGAAATGCTAGAGATGGTTGCTGAAGAATTTGGCTTTGGAGTAAACTTCGTTGATGAAGAGGTAACGGAGACGTTCCTTGAAGAAGTTGACAAAGAAGAAGATTTAAAACCACGTTCGCCTATCGTTACAGTTATGGGCCATGTGGATCACGGAAAGACATCCCTGTTGGATTATATCCGTAAGGCAAATGTTATTGCTGGAGAAGCAGGAGGTATAACACAGCATATCGGCGCCTACAGCGTGGAGGTTCATGACGGTCAAATGATTACATTCCTTGATACACCTGGTCACGAGGCATTTACTGCCATGCGTGCACGTGGTGCCCAGGTTACTGATATTGCAGTGATTGTTGTTGCAGCGGATGATGCTGTAATGCCACAGACGAAAGAAGCTATTGCACATGCCCAGGCGGCAGGTGTTCCAATCGTTTTTGCCATTAATAAAGTGGATCGTGATGTTTCTAATCCAGAGAAGATAAAGGACCAGTTGGCCCAAGAAAATATGCTTGTGGAAGACTGGGGCGGAAAAATCCAATCCCAGGAAATTTCAGCAAAGACAGGTTTGAATGTGAAGGAATTACTTGACAAGGTGATTCTTGAGGCTGAAATGCTAGATCTTAAAGCTAATCCGGATAAAAAAGGAAGTGGTACTGTCGTTGAAGCATCTCTTGATAAGGGACGTGGATTCATGTGTACAGCTATAGTCCAATCAGGTACATTGAAAGTAGGAGACTATGTTTTAGCTGGCCAACATAGTGGTAAGGTTAAAGCCATGCTTGATGAGCGAGGAAACCGCATTAAGATAGCCGGCCCATCTACGCCAGTAAGTTTATTAGGCTTGGACGGCGCACCTACTTCGGGCGATCGATTTATTGTCATGGATGACGAGAGAGAAGCGAAGCAAATTGCCGCTAAGCGCTACCAGTTGCAACGTGAGCAGTCAGTTCGTTCTCAGAAAAAGATGACACTAGAAGAAATTGGAAGACGCTTGAAAGTTGGAGATTTCAAAGAACTCAATATCATTCTTAGGGGTGATGTTGATGGTTCTGTAGAGGCCTTGTCAGATTCGTTACAAAAACTTACAACGGAGGAAATTCAAGTCAACATCATTCATAAAGGTGTCGGTCAAATTTCAGAGAGTGATATTCTTTTAGCCACCGCATCAGATGCAATTGTAATTGGATTCCAGGTTCGCCCTTCTGCTCAAGCCCGTAAATTGGCAGAGAAGGAAGAAGTTGAGATCCGTTTGTACTCGATCATCTATGATGCCATTAACGAAATCCATGATGCCATGGAGGGAATGCTTTCTGCTGAGGTCAAGGAAGAAATCATGGGTAGCGCAGAGATCCGTGAGGTATTTAAAATCTCTAAAGTCGGAACCATTGCAGGTTGTATGGTCCAAGACGGAACCATTGAGCGTAACCATGATATTCGTGTTATTCGCGAAGGTGTTGTTGTTTTCACAGGTAAACTTGGCTCATTGAAACGCTTCAAGGACGATGTGAAAGATGTTCGTCAAGGATTTGAGTGTGGACTGAACGTTGAGAAATTCAATGATATTCAGGTCGGTGACGTGATTGAAGCCTTCTCTCATATTGAGGTGAAGCGTAAGCTATAACAGCATTTTAAATAGATTCAAAAACCCAGCGCATCGCGCTGGGTTTTTTTTTACATACAAGATTAGATCACTGCGCTAATCGTTCTGCTTAGCCAGACCTGTTTTTAGTGTAATATGATACTTCCAACCAGGAATAATGCGCCGTAAACGGCTGCTATTCCCAAAATCCAATAGATGAACAGGACCATGGAATGAGGCCCAGGCTTAATGTCCTCAGATGCGGGGACTTTCCACTGTACCGGCTTCCAAGAGCCTCCAGGTCTAATTTTGCTATAGAAAGCCACGAGGGTTGACTGTGGTTCTGGTTCCGTTGCATACATAACAACGATCCATGAAATGGTGGTGAAGGCTACAGTGAAAAAGAAGCTGTTCGGGAATACCCAGTCGAGTCCTAGGTGGGCAAAGGCATATCCAATAAATGGCGCTAGTGTCGCTGTGATTTCTGTCCAAGCATTGATTCGCCACCAATACCAGCGCAGAATCAGCACTAAGCCTAGCCCTGCTCCACATTCCATAATGAATTGCCATACCCCAGCTATGCTATTCATTTGAGAGGTTACCACTAATCCGAGTAACGCCAGTATCAGTGTAGAGAGTCGGGAAGCCATGATGCTAGTTTTCCTAGGTGCGCCAGGTCGAATAAATCTAAGGTAGAAGTCGTTGATTAAGTAGGAGGCACCCCAATTCAACTGGGTTGACATGGTTGACATATAAGCAGCAAAGAAAGAAGCCAAGAGCATACCTAAGACACCAGTCGGAAGGTAGTCACGCATGATAAAAATATATCCAAACCGGTTGTCTTGCTGATACTTAACTGCTTCAGGTAGCTGGTCTCCATATTTGGGTTCCCATACTGACAACCACTCTTGGTATTCCAGTTGCTGCACCACAGAGAGGGGTTCACATTCGACGTTCTGTGCCAGGCATTCATAGGTAATGAACTCTGGCATCGTAGCGGAAGGGTCACCTTTACTGGCATATAAGGATATAGCAGATAGAGCAACAAGAATCCAAGGCCATGGCCGAACGGCGTAATGACCAATTTGAAATAGCGCACTCGCTAAAAAAGAAGATCTTTCATCCTTTGTTGCTAACATTCGCTGGGCACTGTATCCGCCACCACCTGGTTCAGCACCAGGATACCAAGAGGTCCACCAGACCATGCCGAAAAAAGCAAGAAAAGAAGCTAAAGAAATTTGATACGAACCTTCTTGTGCCTCTCCTCCTATGGATGGGAAAAATGAAAATGTTTCCTCGGGAAGGGTGTTTTTGAGTCCCTCAATCCCACCAACTTCCGGGGATTTTAATACGTATACGGCCAGCGCAATAGATCCGGACATGGCAAGAATGAATTGAAACACATCAGTATAAACGACACCCCTAAGTCCACTAAAGCTGACATAAACGACCACACCTAGCAACGCAACACCGGTCCATAGAAAGGACTCCATATAGGTCATCCCAAAGAACCCCTGGAGCAACGTGATCATAGCGACGTTTACCCAACCCATTATGAGTATATTCATGAAGGCGCCTAAGTAAATAGACTTGAACCCACGAAGTAATGCTGCTGGTCTTCCTGCATAGCGGAACTCTATAAACTCAACCTCTGTCGTTAAACCAGAGCGTCTCCATAGCCGCGCAAAAAATATGGTTGTTAACATCCCACCGGCAAGAAGATTCCACCACAGCCAGTTTCCGCTTATTCCGTATTGTCCTACAAGCTCTGTGACGGCCAGCGGAGTATCTGCTGCAAAAGTTGTCGCGACCATCGATATCCCTGCGATATACCAGGGTAAAGAACGGCCGCCTAAAAAATAGTCGCTGATGGATGTTTTTTTACTTCGCCCAAAGTACAAGCCAATTAAGATGGTAAACAAAAGCAGCCCGACAAGTACAATAATATCTAAGGTGGCGAGTTTCATGGTGGGTTATTTACGTCGGTTGCTGAAAAAATCTGTCATGATTTGACCACACTCCTCTTTCATTATTCCCTTTATAAGTTCTGTTTTCGGATGTAAATCACCTCCATGGTCTCTGAAACCTCTTTTGTCGTCGCTAGCGCCGTAAACAACGCTGCCCATTTGAGACCAGAAAAGTGCTCCTGCACACATTGGGCAAGGCTCTAGAGTGACGTATAGGGTACATTTTGAAAGGTACTTACTCCCTAAGTAGTTACTTGCAGCAGTAATTGCTTGTATTTCCGCATGTGCAGTGACATCCGTTAGTCGTTCAGTCATGTTGTGTGCCCGAGCGATAATGCGCCCTCCAGCGACAACTACTGCTCCAACAGGGACTTCTCCATCTATCGCAGCTGCCTCTGCTTCTGCCAAAGCAGCACGCATAAACACGTTATGATCATTTAGGTCTATCATCTTCCCTGCAAAATAGGTAATTGGCCCGCAAGTTTGGCTATTTTTGCTCTTCAAAGAATTACGAGATGTACAGATCACACACTTGTGGCGAACTACGCGCCGAGCATATAGGACAAACAGTTATCCTCGCTGGATGGGTACAGCGTTCACGTGAATTAGGAGGAATGACCTTCCTAGATTTGCGCGATCGATATGGCATGACTCAAATTGCTTTTAACGAAGAATGGGATGCCTCCTTATTACAAGAAGCACGTAAACTTGGTCGCGAGTGGGTAATACAAATTGAAGGAGAAGTTATAGAGCGCCAGAGTAAAAACGCAAAGATGACAACGGGTGACGTTGAACTTAAGTCCCTTAAGCTAGTTGTTCTCAATGCATCAAACACCCCGCCTTTTACCATAGAGGAGGAGAGCGACGGCGGTGAAGAGCTCCGTATGAAATACAGGTATCTTGACCTTCGTCGAGGTCCGCTTCAACGGAATTTAATGCTCCGTAACCGTGTTAACATTGAAGTACGTAAATTCCTGGACGCCCAAGGTTTTATGGATATTGAGACGCCTTTCTTAATTAAGTCTACTCCAGAGGGTGCCCGTGATTTCGTGGTTCCTTCGAGAATGCAAGAGGGAAAGTTTTACGCATTGCCACAAAGTCCACAAACCTTTAAGCAGCTGCTTATGGTGAGTGGCTATGATAAATATTACCAGATCACAAGATGTTTCCGCGATGAAGATCTTCGTGCTGATCGTCAACCTGAGTTCACCCAGATTGATTGCGAGATGGCCTTTGTAGAGCAAGAAGATATACTGGCCACCTTTGAAAGCCTCTTATTGCACCTTCTGAAAGAAGTCAAAGGCCTTGACATTAATAGCGTTCCTAGAATGACATACGCTGAGTCGATGGAGCGCTATGGAAACGATAAACCTGATATCCGTTTTGACATGGAACTGGCCAACCTTAACCACCTGACGAAGGACCTTGGCTTTACGGTTTTTGATGAAGCCGAAACAGTACTTTGCATTGCCGTGCCGGGAGCTGCTTCATGGACACGTAAGCAGATTGATAAGCTCACGGACTGGGTCAGGCGCCCAGACATTGGCATGAAGGGAATGGTGTACTGTAAAGTAAATGAAGACGGGACGCATAAAAGCTCTGTAGATAAATTTTACACTCCTGATCAGCAAGCGGAGTGGGCCGGAGCAGTAAAAGCAAATCCGGGTGACTTGATACTTATTCTCGCCGGTGAGGAGCGGTTGACGCGTAAGGCGACGTCAGAGTTGCGCTTGCATATAGCCGAAGAATTAGGATTACGGGACCCTTCAGTATTTGCCCCGTTGTGGGTAGTTGATTTTCCGTTGCTTGAATGGGACGAGGACACTAATCGCTATCACGCTATGCACCACCCGTTCACCTCACCAAAGCCAGAGGATATTGAGTTGATAGATTCAGATCCAGGTAAAGTAAGAGCCAACGCCTATGATTTAGTGCTTAATGGTAACGAAATTGGTGGTGGCTCTATTCGTATTCACGATCGTAGTCTTCAAAGCCGCATGTTTGATTTATTAGGATTTACTAAGGAGGAAGCAGAAAAGCAATTTGGCTTTTTGATGAACGCTTTTGAATACGGTGCACCCCCACATGGTGGGCTGGCCTTTGGCTTTGATCGATTGGTGGCACTCTTAGGCGGCGCTGAGGTGATAAGAGACTTCATTGCGTTCCCTAAAAACAACTCTGGTCGTGATGTCATGATTGACGCACCGTCAACAATTGATGACGTACAAATGGGTGAGCTAAAGCTTTTATCTACTGCGAATACAGGGGGGAAGTAAAGGATTTAGTTCGTAATTTGTCCAACCTTAAATCATACACATGTTACGTAAATTTCTACTTTTTGTAGCCTTTGCCGCCTTTATTTTTACCGCCACAGCGCAAGAACGCGTATCTAATGAATTGACTAAAAAGCAGATTCAGGACATGTCTTGGGTTGATGCTATGCAGGATTACCGTGTTAACTTTAATACAGTAGTTGAAAAATTCAATTCCGCACACGTAGGGAAAACCTACGAAAAGGGCCATGGCTGGAAACAGTTCAAACGCTGGGAACACATGATGGGACAACGTGTTGGAGCGGATGGTATTCGCCCAAACCCTGGGGTGCTATATCAAGCAATACAGGCCCAAAAAACAGCTACTTCCGTTGAGTATGGAGATTGGTCTGCTATGGGGCCATTCAACGCTCCCTCTAACGGAGGGATTGGACGTATTAGTAATGTGGCATTTCACCCCAATCACCATGACACTATATATGCTGGTGCACCAGCGGGTGGATTATGGGTGAGCTATGACGACGGTCAGAATTGGAAGACATTTACAGATGAACTCACTAATATTGGAGTTTCAGATTTAGCGATTGATCCTTTGCATCCTGACACGATGTATCTCGCAACTGGCGATAGAGACGCTGGGGATACGTATAGTTTTGGATTGTTAAAATCTACTGATGGTGGCGTAACATGGGGAACAACGGGTTTGTCTTTTTCAGTCTCGAATAATTATAGAATTGGAAGAGTAGTTATTGATCCAGACAGCACCCATATAATACTGGTAGCTACAAATGGAGGCATCTACAGAAGTACGAACTATGGGGTTAATTTTTCTTTAGAGCAATCCGGTAATTTCATTGGAATACACAATGGAATTGGCGATACTGCCTATGCGACCACTACAGGCTCATCGCCTAAGGTTTACAGATCGGTAGACAATGGTGATTCGTGGTCTCAATTGACAGGCGGCTTGCCGACCAGTAGTAAATATAGATGTGAGCTTACACTAAGTAGTACACCAGGTAAACTATATGTGGTTTACGGTGCTTCAGATTACAGCTATGGTGGCGTGTACCGTTCTACAAATGGAGGAACGAACTGGAGCTTAATGAGTTCTACACCAAATATCATGGGCTGGTCAAACAACGGCTCAGGATCGGGAGGCCAGGCGTGGTATGACTTAAGTATTGCCTGTGACCCTAATCAGGAAAACACCATCTATGTGGGTGGCGTCAATATTTGGAAATCTACTAATGGCGGAAGCACATGGAGTTGCGTGGGGCATTGGTACGGTGCTGGATCTACACCTTACGTACATGCTGATCATCATCACGCATCCTTTAGACCAGGTAGCTCAGAACTTTACGTAGGCACGGATGGAGGAGTTTACAAAACAACAAATGCCGGCTCGTCATGGTCAGATTTAAATGACGGCATGAACATTACCCAGTACTATAAGATTAGCCAAAGTACTACGGACACGTCATTAGTAATTGCTGGTGCACAGGACAATGGTTCTCACATGAGGTCGTCTACGATGAATTGGTCGGAAGTTACAGGTGGAGATGGCATGGACAATGGCGTGGATGTCGTGAACGATAACATGCTTTACACGTCTATATACTATGGCGATTTTTACAAGAGCGCTAATGGTGGTGCATTTTTCTCAGGTATAAATACGCTGAGTCCTGCTGGCTCAGGAAATTGGGTTACGCCATTTAACACTGATCCAGTTACTGCTAATACGATTTACGCGGGCTTCACGAAGTTGTGGAAATCAACTAATGCAGGGTCAAGCTGGACCGCAACTTCTTCAGCTAATGTTGCAGGAAATGCGAATATGGATGAATTTGAAATTGCACCAAGCAATACGAATTACATCTATGCATTAATCAACAGTAATATTTATAAAAGTATCAACGGTGGAAGCACGTGGTCTTCTATTACACCCAGCGGAAGCCTTTCTCCCGGAAATAATATTACTGGTGTCGCCATAGATACTGATGATGAAGATCATATTGTCATTTCTATCAGCGGATTTACCGGAACTAAAAAGGCAATGGAAAGCTTTAACGCTGGCGTAACGTGGTCTAACATTTCATCTGGGCTACCCAATGTGCCAGCGACAGCGGTGATTTTTGAAGGTGGTTCAAGCGATGGAATTTACGTGGGAACAGATATTGGAGTCTATTACAAGAGCTCTGTCTATCCTAACTGGGTAAGCTTCAATGAAAACTTACCGAATGTGATCATCTCTGACTTTGAACTTTATGAAGATGATGCGCTACTGAGAATAGGGACCTATGGTCGTGGTGTTTGGCAAAGCCCATTGATGTCAGGCCTTTCTGCTGTTCCAGAAGCAGACTTTACCGCAGACCCCACGTCTACATGTGGCTTGGGTGATACAGTAACCTTAACCGACAATAGTTCCGGTTTGCCAGCGTCATGGTTATGGCAAATCACACCGGCTACTTACAACTTTGTGGGATCAAGCACAGATACGGCCCAGAACCCACAAGTTGTATTCACTGCCACAGGGAGTTATACGGTGACCTTAACAGCAACGAACGCCTATGGATCGGACGATACTACCCAGTATCAATTGATCAATGTAGGAGGGGCTACCTTGCCTTTTGTAGAAGACTTTGAAACAGGCTACCTAGGTTGGGAAATTATAAATCCTGATGGCGGAATCACATGGGAGTCTTCCGCGGTAAGCGGCTCATCTCCTGGGAGCACAGCGATGAAAGTAGCACACTACTCTTACAGCACAACGGGAGCCATTGATGAACTGGTTTCACCTCCATTGGATTTCACAAACGACACCTTAGTATTTATGTCTTTTGAATATGCATCTGCTTATTATAGCACGGCGTATAACGACAGTCTAAAAATATATGTGAGCTCTGATTGTGGAACTACATGGTCTAACGTTGCTTCATATGATGGAACCGAAAGCACCTTTAGCACGGCAGGTCAAACTACGTCCTCTTTCACTCCAACAGATTCTACGTCATGGTGTCAAGGAAACTCCACAGTGGTCTGTCCAACAATTGACCTTGACGCATACAGCGGAATGGCAGGTATTAGAGTGAAGTTTGTAACCATAAACGGTTATGGAAATAACATATATTTAGACAATATCAATATCACTGGCCAGGCCCAGGTTGCCCCTGTAGCTTCCTTCCAGGGAGACAGTGTTGCATGTACTGGGCAAGTACTGAACTTCTTCGATTTTTCAACACCAGCTCCGGCAAATCGTATGTGGTATTTCCAAGGAGGTACTCCTCCGACCTCTACATCGCCAAGCCCCGCAGTCACCTATGCTTCACCAGGAAACTACGATGTTAAACTAGTGGTATCAAACGCCGCTGGTCTGGATTCACTTACTAAGTCAAGCTTTGTGACCGTTACTACAGCTCCAATAGCGGATGTTGTTTTGGTTTTGGTGTCGACTACGGTATGTAAAAACGACAGTGTTTTTGCCTCTGCAACCATTACAAATGGAGGACTTTTGCCTAATATAGATTGGATCATAAATGGCACAGTCGTAGCGAGCAATAACTTGGCATTCGCCAGCGTATTCACGGATGGTGATGTTCTTAAAGTGAGAATGACCAGTTCGGATAATTGTGTAGCGGTTAAAACAGCCGCCGATTCTGTAACGATGACAGTAAATAACTTGCCTGCAGTGACCTTATCCTCGCAAGGTTATTTATGTGAGTTGGATGGACCAATGCAACTCAGTGGAGGTATGCCAGCTGGCGGTATATATTCCGGCCTTGGGATCAGTAATGACACTATTTTTCCGAGTGTCTCCGGTGTAGGCTCACATTGGGTATATTATACTTACACGGAGCCAACTACGGGTTGTGCTAACGAGAAGAAAAGAGCCATCAGCATTCAAGCAGCTCCTGGTCAGCCTACGTTAACTCAGAATACAATGAGTGGAGAACTAGAAGCGTCAACTCCTTCCGGAACATACAGCTATCAGTGGTTGGATGGAAATATGGATCCAATTTCAGGGGCAACTAACTCGACTTTCTTGCCAACCTCAAATGGAAACTATTACGTTAAGATCACGTCAAACATTCTTTGCTCCAACACATCTGCAGCATACACAGTCGTGAATATTGGTTTGAATGAGGAAAACCTAAGTGGGTTTGAAATGTATCCTAATCCAGCAACGAATAGACTTACATTTAATGTCCAGGGAAGTGCTGAAGTCCGCATCCTTGACGGTGCTGGTCGCCTTGTGTATACTGGTTTAGTAGAGGGTAAATACTCCTTAGATGTCCAGGACTGGGCAAGGGGAGTTTATATGGTTCAAGTACTTCGCGAAGACAAAACCATAGGGACCCCCGTCGTTCTAAAATAACAATCAATAAAAAACCCCCCGAGTGCCTTGCACTCGGGGGGTTTTACGAAAATAAGTGTGATGCGATCTTTTGATTGAGCTTAAGCCATCTGCATATGAGCAATCATACTTTTGAAGAGCTCAAGCCCATCTTGATTTTTAAGCTCTATGTCAGCAGCACGTTCTGGATGTGGCATCATGCCAAATACATTTTTCGCAGCGTTACAAACACCCGCAATATTCTCGAGGGCTCCGTTCGGGTTGATGTCTTCATTGACTTCGCCGTCCTGCGTACTATATTGAAATAAAACTTGGTCATTAGCCTTCATAGCTGCTAACGTATCTGGCGCACAGTAGTAGTTTCCTTCACCATGTGCAATAGGAATTTTATAGGTTCTGTTATGGTCTAGATCGGCAGTAATACCAGCAGACTTAGAAATGGGTTTTATAAAGACGTTCTTACAAATGAATTTATGGCTGTTGTTATGACGTAATGCTCCTGGAAGCAATCCGCTTTCTGTGAGTATTTGAAATCCGTTACAGACACCTAAAACGTAGCCTCCGTTATTTGCAAAGGTAATAACGCTAACCATGATAGGACTCATTTTAGCAATTGCTCCCGAGCGAAGGTAGTCGCCGTAAGAGAATCCTCCCGGCAATATAACACAGTCCACACCCTGTAAGTCAGAGTCTTTATGCCAAAGGTTGACGGTTTCATAGCCCATGATCGTTTCTAGAACGTAAATCATGTCTTGATCACAGTTTGATCCTGGAAAGGTGATTACACCAAATTTCATAGCGATTTGCGTATTTAATTTGTTCAAAGGTACGCCCTTTGGGTAAATATGTCGTTAAGCCAAGCGGTGAGAAATGGCAGAAAGAACACGCGCTCCAACGTTAGCATCCCATTGGCCTTCTCCAGGAACTACCTCTACTAAATCACCGCCAATTATTTTTCGACCAGAAGCAATCACGGCGTCTAATAAGTACGTGAATTGAGCTATTGATAGCCCTCCGGGAACAGGTGTTCCTGTACTTGGACATAGAGAGGGGTTAAACCCATCAATATCAACGCTAAGATAAACATGGTCAGGGAGTGTGTTAACCACACTCCTGCACACCTGGGTCCAGGTCTGTCCTGCGAACAATGCCTTGTTCATTCCACGATCAGTGAATGCATTAATACGGTTGTCGCTGGCGATCAAGTCGGCTTCTTGGTGACAATAATCCCGTAATCCAACAATGGTTAGGGAAGTAGCAAGATGTTCTTGTAGTACGTTGTACATAATACTGGCATGTGAGTATTCAAACCCCTCATAAGAAGGCCTTAGATCTGCGTGTGCATCTATCTGTAATACTCCGAAATCACCATAATGCTCCTTGTGGGCACGAATTGCACCAAGGGATGTACTGTGGTCACCGCCGAGTAATATTGCACGCTTTCCATTTTTAAGAATTGCAGCCGTTTGCTTTTGTATCCAAAAATGAAACATGCCACACTGCTTGTTGAGGATTTCTTGCATCTCAAGTTCTTTAGGTCCTATTTCACCTAATTCATAAGCCTGCAGGTAACGCGTTGCTAAAAGCCTTAGGTCTTCGCCTTTTACGAGCCATTCTTGATCAATTTCATGCATCCAAATCCCACGTTCCCATCCTTTTGGATATCCCTCATCGTAAAGATCCACTTGAGCAGAAGCAATGGTGACCTCTTTTGGACCTTCAATGGTTCCTGCGCCATAGCTAACGGTGACCTCCCATGCTGCCGGTAACACATGAATGTCACACTCATCCGCATTAAAAGGTAAACCGAAAAGGTTGCTATTGAGAGCGGGTTCGTTCGGGTTGAAGGATTTGATTTTTTCTTGCTTGTTCATTGGATTAATTAATAGTAGAAAATTACGGATTGTAAATAGATAGTGGAATTTTTTTCCATGTGTTTTTTTGAGACGTTTTCAGGTAGACATGCAACACATAAATCCCTGTGGGCGGTTCCGTATTTATCCAGTTTGTGGGTCTTATTTCAATTAAATGGTCTCCTGCAACTAAGGGTTCGTTTTGCATGATGTTGTAGATGGGACGGCCGGAAAAATCAGTTACGGAAAGGGAGAGCTGTGAACCCGTCGCCACGGAAAGAGCCAGTTGTGTCGTTGGAGAATATTGTATTGGGTCATACGATATCACATGGGCAGATAGGGTAATGTTTGTGCCTGAGAAGGTGTGGGTGGAAGAAATGGAATTTACTTTGTTAGGTGAAGCTTCCGTTGGGCAGCACCACTTGGGATGATGTGCCCCCCAGTTAGATGGGTTTTTACCAGAGTACTGAAACGAGATGCGTTCTCTACTTAAGCGTATACTGGACGTTGGGTGTGGAGGGTAAGTCAGTTCATCGATAACCTGTCCAAACGGTGCTGAAAGAACTAAACGTGTGGTGTCATTAGATAAAGAGAATGGTGATTTAAAGGCGCTATACTGCTGTGGCACTATTACTGGCCTAAGTGAAAGCGGATGCCCATCAAAAGGACTGAAGTCGGGAGTTAATTTATCAGCGTCCATTATGGAATAGACGGAATATTTTATGACTTGAAGATTATCAATGAATAAGGGATCCTCCGCTGCATTGTAGAGTTCTATAAATTCATTCATAGTGTCAGGATTGAAGTGAACTTCACTGAAGAAAAGCTGACCAGAATCGGGGTAATGACAGGGTGAAAAATCAAAGATAGTATCTCCTAGCCTTGGAGGAAAGGAAAGCCCTGTTGGAAGGAAGAATGGGGAAAAAGTTTGAAAAGACAAGGCCAATTCACTAGGGTTAGCATTCGCGCCGGGGAGCTTTAGATAAGGGAATGCGTTATAGGCAAACATGCCATACACTAGACCAGTGGGGTCTGCATAAAAACCCATTAATTCATTCGGCTTTGGGCTTGAAAGAGGTCTTACATTTGGTGTATAAGTGTTTAGGGGGCAGACTGAGAATTGGAGATAAATACCGGATACAGAATCTGCTCTAAGCATGAAATCTCCAGCAATTTCATTGGGCATAAAGATGTTTTTGTAGTGCTGTGCAGCTAAGGTTATGTGGGCCTTTTCAATAATGATTACGCCAGTTGAAGGCAAATCTAATAGCGGTATTACCTGGTTGTTATATTGAGAAATATAAGTACTCCCTAGTACCGTTGTTCCAGAGTCAACCCGGATGGAATAGGAGGTGACTTCACCATCGTCTTCGAGAATACTCATGGTAGAGGTGCCTATGTCTTTCAATGCCTGAACCACTATAAAGAAACCGCCATATTCTTTAAACGGATGAATGGCTGAAACCCAAACATCACCCTGCTTCGCATAATTTACTTGTATGCTGTCTAAAAAGGGAACTGCAATATTACCATCGGCATCTTGAGCATTAGGCAATAGAACACCTAGTGAACCCTGTGCAAGTGGTTCAGTCAAGGAAAGATGCCACTGCTCATCAAAATGGTTGGTAACAAATGCGGTGTCTACGCTTTCTCCGGAATACACCAGGGCGTAATTTCTGTCAGGAAAAGGCGTGAGTTTCGCCCATTCGTTCCAAGTAACGCTTAACGTAAAAGGGTCTAAAACATCAATTTTTTCACACTCCGGTCCAAGAGTGTCTTGAAAATCATACCCCGAGGCATGCAATGTTGAAAATAAAAACTTATCCACTCTTGTGGAGGTGTATTTGCAGTATATAGAAAGTGTCGTTGATCGTAATAAGGTACTGTCAGTGACCATGAACAATAGACTGTCAGAGGCATATACCGTAAAGTTCGCTGAACTGTCTCGCTCCACTCTTAGCTTTACTAAGGGTTTACTTTGATTAACAAATCCAGGCACTATGGCCAGCGTTGTGTCTTTATAGCCGTGATGAAGGTATAGGCTCAAATCATCTGACAGTCCCCCCCCGCAGCGCAAAGCATAGTAACTACTTCCCTTTTGTAAGAACCTGAATTCAGAGAAATTGGCAGAGGAGGGATTGAAATCCATTTGAATAGTAATTTCCCATACAGCATCTAACCCCGCTGATGAAGGCCTCGACCATAGTAGTGATCCAGCGGCAGGAGCGTTACTGCGCAATCCGTCTTGAGTGAAGTTCATGAAAGCCGTATCTCCATACCAATCCGCAGAGGGACTTAAAAGGGAGTCGGATAATGTCGCGAATTGTCCCCAAGCAACGGTGGTTGTAAGGGAAATAAAAAAGGTGAGTCGTTGACGTAATATTGCACTCATCATAAAGGAGAATAGGTTTAAGTTTGTGGAGTACTATATAAGTTAAGTGAATTTTTATGAGAATTGCTGTCGTAGGCGCCACTGGTATGGTGGGCCGAGTCATCTTAAAAGTTTTAGCGGAACGCAATTTTCCGGTAACCGAACTTTTGCCTGTAGCCTCGGCGCGAAGCGTAGGTAAAAAAGTGGTCTTTGGGGGAAGAGAATGGGCCGTTATTTCATTAGAGGAAGCCCTGGCGGCGTCTCCTGATATTGCTTTATTTTCTGCTGGTGGAGAAACTTCTTTAGAATGGGCGCCAAAGTTTGCTGCCGTTGGCACGAAGGTGGTTGATAACTCGAGTGTTTGGCGTATGGATCCTACAAAGAAACTGATCGTTCCGGAGATTAACGCGGATAGCGTTACTGCTGAAGACATGATAATTGCCAATCCAAACTGCTCCACCATTCAGTTGGTGATGACTCTGAGTCCATTACACAAGGTGTTCGGTATAAAACGTGTGATTGTGAGCACCTACCAGAGTGTAACAGGAACAGGACAGGCCGCGGTAGATCAGCTCGAAGGCGAGCGAGAAGGCACAAACCCTGAGATGGTTTATCCCTATGCGATTGATAGAAACTGTATCCCTCACTGTGATATTTTTCTAGATAACGACTATACCAAGGAAGAAATGAAAATGACCCTAGAGACTGTTAAGATCATGGGTGACGAAAAAATAAAATTATCCGCTACAGCCGTGAGGGTACCTGTTCAAGGAGGCCATAGCGAGAGCGTGAACGTGGAATTCGAAAGAGATTATACCATGGAAGAGATACGTAAGTTACTTTCTCAAACTCCCGGAATAACCCTCCAAGACCGTCCAGAATTTAACACCTATCCTATGCCGTTGATGGCGGAAGGTAAAAACGACGTATTCGTAGGCCGATTACGTCGTGATTTCACAACGGATAACGCCCTCCATATGTGGATTGTCTCTGACAACCTTCGCAAAGGAGCCGCCACAAATACCGTTCAGATTGCTGAGGTATTATTAGCAAAGGGTTATATCGGATAAGGTAGTCTGGGGCTCTATTCACCAACCCCTGGAACTTGAATCCTACTTTTGGTGTTAACCTAACTATGAAAGTAAAAGCATTAGCAATGGCCGTGTTAGGACTCGTGTTGAGTTGCACGGCGCAAACCAATAAAAAAATGAGTGACGCTTACGCTATGGCCACAGTTCCTGTCGCCGGAGAAAAACAAGAAGTAGCAGTCTTTGCCTCTGGATGTTTCTGGGGGACAGAATATTATTTACAAAAGGTTGATGGTGTAGTTGCAACTACCTGTGGCTATACAGGAGGTGTTGTAAAGAACCCAACCTATAGAGAGGTGTGCAATAAGCGCACAGGTCATTACGAAGCGGTGCACGTCTTGTATGACCCTCAAAAAGTGTCTTTTGAAGAATTGGCTCGTGTGTTCTTTGAAACCCACGACCCTACGCAGCGTGATGGCCAGGGACCAGATATTGGACCACAGTATAAAAGCGCTATATTTTTTCAAAGCGACCAACAACGGAAGGTATCTGAGGACCTCAAGTCTTTGTTAGTCACTAAGGGTTTTGACGTAGCCACGGAAATCCTTCCGGCCGCTGCGTTCTATTCTGCTGAAAACTACCACCAAGATTACTATGACGATAAAGGAGGTACGCCATACTGCCATGCTCCTAGGAAATTATTTTAAGGATACTGTCTCAACCAATAAAAAGCCCCCAATCGCGAAGCGATTGGGGGCTTTTTATTGCAATAAATTTTTCTTTATTCCGGGTGTACTAATTTAAAATCTTCCATGAACTTCGTTGTGTAAACCCCTTTTCTGAAGTCTTCATTTTTCAACAGCTGCTGGTGGAATGGAATTGTAGTTTTGATTCCTTCAATAATAAATTCATCCAATGCGCGCGCCAGCTTTTCTAAAGACTCCTCACGAGTCCTAGCCGTTACAATGAGCTTTGCGATCATGGAATCATAATATGGTGGGATAATATATCCAGAATAACAATGTGTATCTAGACGCACTCCGTGGCCACCTGGAGCATGGAAAGAGGCAATCTTACCAGGGCAAGGACGGAAGTTATTAAAGGCATCTTCGGCGTTAATTCTAACCTCAATACTATGCATTTCAGGGAAGTAGTTTTTACCTGAAATAGGCTCTCCTGCCGCTACCTTTATTTGTTCGCGTATCAAGTCAAATCCAACAACTTGTTCTGTTATAGGATGTTCTACTTGAATACGCGTGTTCATTTCCATAAAATAGAAATTGCGGTCTTTGTCTACTAAAAACTCAACCGTTCCAGCCCCTTCATAGGCGATGTATTCAGCAGCTTTTACAGCGGCATTCCCCATTTTTTTCCGAAGTTTATCGGTCATGAAGGGTGATGGAGTTTCCTCAACCAATTTCTGGTGACGACGTTGAATGGAACAATCACGCTCGCTTAAATGACAGGCTTTTCCATAGCGATCACCCATGACTTGAATTTCAATATGCCGTGGCTCAAGAATAAGTTTCTCCATGTACATGGCGTCATTGCCAAAAGAAGCAGCCGCTTCTCGACGAGCACTGTCCCATGCATCTTGCAAGTGGTCTTCGCTCGGCACGGCACGCATTCCTTTTCCACCACCACCGGCAGTAGCTTTGATCATCACGGGATAGCCAATCTCTTTAGCAGTTTTGACCGCATGCTCATAGGTTGCCATAATGCCTTCAGATCCAGGTACACATGGTACACCGGCTTCTTTCATTGTTTCCTTAGCAGTCGCTTTGTCTCCCATTTTATCGATCTGGTCTGCGGAAGCGCCAATAAACTTGATGCCATGCTCAGCACAGATTCGAGAGAATTTGGAGTTCTCACTTAAAAAACCATATCCAGGATGGATAGCGTCAGCGTTAGTTATTTCAGCCGCCGAGATAATATTTGGAATGCTGAGGTAACTCTCGGAAGATGCTGCTGGACCGATACATACTGCTTCATCAGCAAATCGTACGTGTAGAGAATCTACATCGGCTGTTGAGTAAACAGCAACCGTTTTAATGCCCATTTCCTTACACGTTCTTATCACGCGAAGAGCAATCTCGCCACGGTTGGCAATGAGTACTTTCTTAAACATAATGTGGCTCTTTACAGCGTTACTTATGATGGATCAACTAAGAATAATGGCTGATCGTATTCGATCGGGCTTCGGTCATCAACAAGAACCTTGACGATGGTACCGCTTACCTCGCTCTCAATCTCATTAAATAGCTTCATAGCCTCTACGATACACAGTACATCTCCCTCACCAATAGTATCACCGACCTTAACAAAAACGTCATGTTCTGGTGACTGGCTGCGGTAGAAGGTGCCTATCATTGGAGATTTTACGGTTATGTAATTTTCGTTCCCCTCTGCTTCGGTTTCTCCTGCCACTGCGACTGCCACTTGCACGGGTGCCGCCTGCATAGCTTGTTGGGGAGCGATGGTCTGTATATACGAAGTCTGTTGCTCTAAAGCACCAGAGGCGGTTTTAATATTAATCTTAAATTCTTCTGTTTCTAAGCTCACTTCTTGAGCGCCACTTTTGACGACAAATTTGATAAGCGCTTGGATTTCTTTCGAGTCCATATTATGAGTGTTTTATTTAAAAGTAATATGAAGTTACGTGTTATTTCTTATCAATGGCCCATGTTACCCACATGGCGCCCCAGGTAAAACCACCGCCAAAGGCAGCAAAAATCAAGTTGTCTCCCTTATTAAACTTATTGCGATTATCCCAAAGACATAAAGGGATAGTTGCTGAGGTAGTATTGCCGTATTTCTCAATATTTATCAAGACTTTTTCCGGAGTTAACTCCATACGACGCGCTGTTGCATCAATGATGCGTAGGTTTGCTTGGTGTGGAACTAAGTAGGCGACATCATCACCTGTCATGTTATTTTTTTCTAAAATTTCCGCTGACGTATCCGCCATGTTACTAACTGCAAAACGGAAAACACTTTTGCCTTCTTGACGAATGGCGTGTTGCTTATTGTCTATAGTTTCATGCGATGGTGGTAAGAAAGATCCACCAGCTTCAATCCGTAAGAAATCTCGTCCTTGAGCATCTGTTCTAAGGATTTCGTCTTGAACTCCGTACCCCTCTTCTGACGGTTCCATAAGGGCTACACCACAACCATCTCCGAAAAGAATACAAGTTGTTCTATCTTCATAATCAGTAATAGAGCTCATAACATCTGAGCCCACGACCAGTACCTTTTTGTACTTACCACTTTCTATGTAAGCTGCCGCAGCACTAACGGCGTACAAAAATGAGGAACAAGCTGCCTGTAAATCAAAAGCGAATGCATTCTTAGCACCAATTTCCTGAGCAATAAAAGCAGAGGTAATAGCAACGGGCATATCTGGAGTGACAGAAGCTAAAACAACCATGTCAATATCCTCTGTCTTGATGCCGTATTCTGCCTTCATAGCTTCAACGGCTTTGATAGCTAAGTACGAAGCACCTTTGCCTTCCTCTGGCTTAAGGATTCTTCTTTCTTTGATACCCGTTCTGCTTGTGATCCACTCATCGTTGGTATCCACCATGTCTGCCAACTCAGCGTTGGTTAAAACATATTCCGGAACATATCCGCCTATTGCTGTGATCGCTGCTTTCATCCTTGTCTTCATTCAGGGGGCTAAAATAGGGGGCTTAATCTTATTAAAGCAATGTAAAAAAGAAAAAGCAGCCCATACATGGGCTACTTTCTTGTAAATCAGTCTATTATGTATAAGCTTAATTAAGCTTTTTCCATGACAACTTTGCCTCTATAGTAGAGCTTTCCTTCGTGCCAGTGAGCGCGGTGGTATAGGTGTGTTTCACCAGTAGTAGGACATACGGCTAATTGTTGATCCGCTGCCTTGTAGTGCGTTCTACGCTTATCTCTTCTCGTGGTGGACTGTCTGCGCTTAGGATGTGCCATTGTACTTAATTATTTATTGTTCAATAAGTTTTTTAATTGATCCCATCTCGGATCACTCTCTACTTCTTTTAATGTCTCTTCTTCCTCTTCGATAAAGTCTTCCAAACCATTTCCCGCATTGGGACCAAGTAATTTAGACGGAATACTGAGGACCACTAATTCGTATATGTTTTGCGCAATTTTGAGCGTGTGCTCAGAATGTGGCAAGATCAACAACTCTTCGTTTTCATCATTGTACTCCTCTCCAAACTTCACCTGAATGCTGAATGAGTTCTCTAACTCTTGTGTAAACAGTTCGTTCATTATATCACAAAGGGCTTGAATGCTGCCTTTAAACGTGAAGTCTAAATCAAAAACGGTCTCACTTTTCAACATGGTCATACGGGCATTGCCCTGTAATCCGGTGTAGTCTGTGTAACCAAAAAGTTCAAAGAACGTATCATTCAATTCAAAATCAAAGTGATGTGTTCCAACGCTTAAGCCAGAAAAGAGGATATTAAAGTCCTTTGTTTTCACTTGTCAGTTATATCTAAATGAGCGTGCAAAGATATTCAAATTGTTGAAAACTTCTAGCGCTTATCCTTTTGTTTTTTTAGAGGATTTTTTGTCATCTCGTCATACATGGTTCTTTGGTGGAAAACATCTATGGCAGAGAATAGCGAACTTCTGAATGAATTTTCGTCGGCAACCCCTTTTCCCGCTACATTCATAGCTGTTCCGTGGTCGGGAGATGTTCGCACAACCTCTAATCCAGCAGTGAAGTTTGTTCCTGTTCCCATGGCAATTGCCTTGAAAGGGATCAATACTTGATCATGGTACATCCCAAGAACAGCATCAAATTTCATATCGAAACCTTGACCAAAGAATCCATCAGCAGGGAAAGGTCCCTTTATAATGCTATCTTTTGATTGTGATTTCGCAATTGCCGGAGCGATGATTTCTTGCTCCTCCTTTCCTATAGTTCCCATTTCCCCAGCATGTGGATTCAGGCCAAGAACTGCAATAGTAGGTTTGATTTTACCAAAATCACGTTTTAAACTAGCTCTAAGAATAGATATAGCGTTTATAATGGCTTCTTCTGTTAGACTCTCTGCGACCGACGATACTGGAATATGACCTGTTACGGTGGCAACTTTGAGCTGCTCGGAGGTAAGTAACATGAGAACCTCGTTGCTAAATGCGGATGCTAAATAACCGGTATGTCCTGTAAAGCCCTCAATGGTGTCCGCAATATTGTGTTTATTTATGGGTGCTGTGACAATCGCATCGACGCTACCTGATTGAGCTGCTGCTATAGCAGCATCAATACTTTTAAGGGCGTAGCTCCCACTAACATCTGTGGGCGTTCCTAGCGACAGCTCAACGTTATCCTCCCAAACATTAATAAGATTGTTTTTACCCCTATGTATATCGTCAACTGAATCGCAAATATGAAAGTTAAAATCCCTACGGTTAATTGCATTTCTATGGTAAGAAGCAAGTTTACTCGATGCAAATACAACAGGAGTACATAAGTCTAAGATGGCTTTGTCCTCTAAAGTTTTAATGATCACTTCCATGCCAACGCCATTGAGATCACCGCACGTGATCCCTATCACAGGCTTTTTAAGCACATCAGGCATCACCTCCGAGTGCCTACTGCTGGACATTTCGAAATCATTAGCATAGAGCTCTGCCTGAGCGGCTAATTCGCCTTGAACGCTTTCTGAAACAGGCGTTGCTTTGACATTTCTAGCCGGAGCGGCACTCTTACCTTTATTTCTATTGCGATTCCTGTTGTTTCTTCGAGCTCCTTCCTCGGTTTCCCCGAGATCTTTTGTATCACTAGCGATTACCTTAGGCTTAGCATTGCTTGTAACACCTACTTCTTTTTCACCTTCAGGAGTTTCTGTTTTTTTACGTGGGTTACGGTTGCGACCGCCGCGTCTTCTGCGGTTAGGGTCGTTGTTACCGGCAACATCATTACTAGATGGAGCACTTGGCTTTGGGGCATTGTCTTTGCTGTCGCTCATGAACTTATTTCTTACTTAGGAAGTCAAAAAGTAATCTAACACCAATCCCGGTGCCTCCTTCAACTTGATAACCGACACGCTTGCTTAAGAATGCAGGACCAGCTATATCCAAGTGAATATAGGGGTAATCTGTAAAGTGCTCTAAAAATTTACCGGCTGTAATAGCGCCGCCCTCTGCACCCCCTATGTTTTTTAGATCCGCGATTGGGCTTTTCAATAAATCTTTGTATTCATCCCAAAACGGAAACTCTACCACACGCTCACGCGTCAGGTTTCCACTTTCTTGTAAGGCTGACATTTCCTTAGGTGATGCATTTCCCATGCCCACTATCGCATAACGACCTATTGCACGAGCCGCTGCACCTGTTAACGTAGCGAGATCTATCACTAGTTCTGGGTTGTAGCGTTTTGCGTAAACCAAGGCATCGGCTAAAATTAATCGGCCTTCTGCATCTGTGTTTAATACCTCAACTGTTGTTCCATCAGAAATGGTAATAACATCTCCTGGAGTAACTGCATTTCCGCCAGGTCTGTTGTCCGTAGCAGGGACAAGACCTATGACATGGAGCGGAAGTTGTGCTTCTGCAATAGAGCTCATAGCACCTAGAACAGCCGCGGCACCTCCCATGTCACTTTTCATAGTGTCCATAAAGTTAGAGGGCTTAAGGCTTAAACCACCTGTGTCGTAGACCACACCTTTCCCAACTAATACTATCGGCTTTGAATTTGTTGCGCCATCTGGCTTGTGCTCCATTATTATGAATGTAGGAGGTTCAGTAGATCCATAATTGACCGCTAATAAACCGCCCATTTTTAAGCTTTCAATTTGTTTTTTCTCCAAAACCTCTACAGAGAAACCATGACGTTTCCCTGCTTCACGCGCTTCATGAGCGAGTTGCGTTGCGGTAAGATCAATTACAGGCCTGTTTACAAGGTCTCTTGCGAACAGTGTTCCCATTGAAGAAATTGCAATGGCACGCATTTCAGGGGAATCGGCCTGAGCGACCTCAAGCTGCACTAACGAATTTCTGCGTTTGTGTGCATCAGAGAAGTAGCGTAAGAACTGATAGTTTCCTAAAATAGCTCCTTCTGCGATTTCAGTGTCATAAACACCTTCCAGGCGAACACGATCATAAGCAAGGGCGTTTAACTTAAGGGCTAATTGGTTTCCAGCTAACCGCATCTTTTCAGCGCGTTCAACCTTTGTATATTCTTTCGTGATTTTATAAATCCAAACAGTGCTGTTTGCCTCTTGCAGTTCCATCCATTTTTCATCAAATTTTTCTCCAAAATGCTCCATGCGTTTTATGGCATCAGCTGAAAAGAAGCCTGAGATTTCTTTTTCAGCGGAGTAAACAATAGCGCGCGGTCCGTTGTAATCAGAAGTATATGTTGTGATTTTCATTATGAAATCTATTTAAGTGTCAAATGTACTATTTTAACCAACCATAAAGAAGAACCCATGTTTACTGGAATCATAGAAAAATTAGGCACAATTGCCAAAGTTGATAGATTAGGTGGAAATTTAGAATTGTTTGTGCATTCTGAGCTTGCCAAAGAGTTGAAAATAGATCAAAGTATAGCACATAATGGCATTTGCCTTACTGTGGTGGAAATTTTTGGCGATCGTACCTACAGGGTTACGGCGATTAATGAAACCATAGACAAGACCAACATAGGAGACCTTAAAGAGGGTTCAAAAGTAAATTTAGAACGGTGCATGACCATGGGAGCTAGGTTAGATGGGCACATCGTACAAGGCCATGTCGATCAGGTAGGTGTTTGTAAGGATATAGAAGAAGTTGACGGATCTTGGGTTTTCAGCTTTTCGTATGATGATTCATTAGGAAACGTTACCGTAGAAAAGGGATCAATTACCGTAAACGGGACCTCATTGACCGTTATTAAATCCACGAAGGGCGGGTTTAGTGTTGCAATTATTCCATTTACTTACGATCAAACAGTTTTTCATGAGTTAAACGTTGGAGATAGCGTTAACTTAGAGTTTGACATCATAGGAAAATATGTCGCTAGAATGATACACGGGTATACGAAATGAACCAATTGAGAAAAGTCGGCGTATTGGATGATGAGCAACTCGCGATTGATGGATTAGTTTATCAATTAAAAAAAGAACTTCCTGGAGCTGAGGTTCATGGCTCTCAGTACCCAAAACCATTTGAAGAATGGTGCAAAAATGAACGACCAGAATTAGTGTTTTTAGACATGGAGATGCCCAGCGCCATGGGACTGGACATTGCAAAACGGATACAGCCCTTTGTTGGAAATATCGTTTTCGTTACCGCGCACAGCCATTACAGTTTGGAGGCATATGAAACTGCTGTAGATTATATATTGAAGCCAGTTGTAGCCAGTAGATTAAGACAAGCGCTAGATAAAATTGCAGATTTAAAACCGATGCCTGTTTTTCAAGAAAAAGTGGTTCGGATCCCCATTAAAGGCTCCTTCCGTGGTGTTCAAGAGCGTGAAATCATTTTGTTAAAAGGTCAAAGAAATTACACGGAGGTGGTTATGACGAATGGTGAAAGTCACTTAGTGGCTCGAACCTTGAAAAAATTCTCAGACAGTTTGAGTGATAGGTTTTGGCGCGTCCATAAGGGCACTATTGTTCGAAGCGATGCTGTACAAAACATTAAATGGGGTTCTAAACCCCAATTGACATTAAGCAACGGATTGGTTGTAGAAGCCGCAAAAACGAGATTGAATGAATTGGGTCTTCAAGCATAGCATACTTAAAATAGCGTTGCTTTTAATCCTTGTCACAGGGTGTAAGAAAGACTATTTAACCCCCCCTGCTCAGATAGTATATTATATGTCTTTGCCTGATAGCGCTAATGAAAGTTCACAAATACTTTCGGAGCTGTTAAGTGATAGTGATACGAGAACTCGCGCGTGGGCATCGTTAATGCAAAGCAGTAAGTTGATTCATCAGGCTGAGTTTATTGCCGCGCTTCCGTACATTGAGAACGCAGAGTACTTATTTAGAGATCTAAATGACCAGTTGGGATTGTCTAAAGCCCTACATTATAAGGCTCATGCCTATTGGAGCATAGGGGCACATTCCAATAATATTCTAGAGTTTTGTAAAGAAGCCATTTCTTTGGCGCCACCGGACAAGTGGTCGATGTATTCAGGAAATCTGAGTATCTATTTACTCGAGATGGGATATCACAAAGAAGTCCTCACTTTGAGTGACACATTGTTGCCTATATACAGGGAAGCACAGGAAAATCTGAGCGAGGCGTATGCAGTAAGAGCCGTGTCACTTCATGCACTTCATGGAGATACTCAAGAGATTGATACGCTAATCAATGCGGCCCTGGATGAAATTAGGTTTTTGGGCCAGATAGATCATCAACATGTTTACCAACTCGCGCTTTATTTGGGTGCCCTCAGTCAAAAACAGTTAGCAGATTGTGTTATCTATGCTCAAAAAACAAAATCTGCATCTTTAGAAGTTAAAGCACGGGAACAGCTGGTTGAAAGTCATCTTTTAGGAGAGAGTGCTGATCAATCAAATCGAGCACTAATTACAGCATATAAGTTGGCCACTAGAAATTCAGAAAGATTAAAGGAAGAGTTTGTGTTTTACGAACTTGAAAGAGGTAAAAGATCTACACTGAGAGAAGCGAACGCGGCTGAATTTAAACAGAAAACAACCGTAGTCACTGCCATGTCAATAATAGCTGCTTTGTTGGCCTTTGTACTCATATACAAAAATCAGAACGTGGCCCATCAGGCGCGTATTAATGAGCAAGACGCCATTTTACTGTTAGAGAGTTATAAGAATAGAATCCGCCCTCATTTTCTTTTCAATCAATTAAACAATGTAAATAGTTTCCTAAATCAAGAGAAATTAGTGGAAGCGCAGGAGTATATAGGCTTATTAAGCGAGCACCTCAGACTTCTTTTGGAGAACAGTGACGATAAGTTAAGTACTATCTCTCAGGAGATTGGTCGATTGAAAAAATATGTGGAACTCCAACTGAAAGCGACCAATAATAAAATCGAAGTTCGGTATAGTATAGACGAAAAAAGCCTTCACATAAGTGTACCAACAGGCCTACTCCAGCCTTTAGTGGAAAACAGTTTTAAGTACGCTGGAAATACTAAGTTCTCTGATGTGTACATTCATGTTTCTACTGAGATCCGTGAAAATAAAGTCAGTATTCAAATAGAGGACTCTGGATATGGTTTCATGGAACACTCACCAGGGACGGGTCAAGGATTAAAATTGATAGAAGAGCGTATTGCCTTTAATAAATCCATAAGTCCTCGGCCAGAGCTATGGACGTTAAGCACGAATTTTGGGAAAAGAAAAAGCACCGTGAATATCACGATGCCTCTTACTTAATCTAGCTAACAGCCTTAGTTTATTAAAATGGAACTGTAAACCTAATGAAGTGGTGCCTTTGTGCAACACCGAACTTATCATAACGGCACTGAATTTATCGTAGCGTGAATTGTAATGTGTTCATATTCCCGCCACAAAGAATTATTCCAGCTTTGCCTGTACTGTGATATTTTAAAGCTGCTGCAATTCCTGCCGCCGCAGAAGGCTCGATAAACTGCTTTATTCTAGACAAACATATGTGCCAGGCATTTTCTAACTCTTCTTCACTGAGAAGGATAATATCACTTACATGATTTAGTATGATGGGAAAATTCCTCACTCCCAAAGAAGTGCGAAGACCATCTGCAATGGTGTTTGGGTTTGTCACGGGTACCCACGTTTTGGAAGTAAAGCTTTTATACGCGTCATCTGCATTGCTAGGTTCGCATCCAATCACTTTTGCTTTCCCAAAATAATAATTTGCCAAAGACGCACCAGCAAGGAGACCACCACCACCCACAGGTATAAAAAGCCAGTCTAAATCCGGATGTTCTTGAAGTAGTTCAAGGGTTGCGGTGGCCTGACCGGCGATGACATCGTAGTTGTCATAGGGATGAATGAATAGGGCTCCAGTAGAGTTTTGTAATTCAGCAGCGGTGTGCTCTCTATCTTCTAGAGTGGGTTCGCAAAAGGTGATGATACCTCCATATTCTTTAACGGCATCAATTTTTGCTTGAGGGGCGTTTGACGGCATGACAATATAGGCAGGAGCTCCAATTTGTCCGGCAGCCCAGGATAAGGCGGCACCATGATTTCCTGAACTATGTGTTATAAAACCAGATACTTGTGCACTGTCTTTATGAATAAGTACGGCGTTCATTGCGCCGCGCGCTTTAAAAGCCCCGGTTTTCTGAAGGTGCTCTCCTTTCAGTAGGCAGGACTTATTTGACATACCGTCAAAGGCTTTTGAGGTAAAAACAGGTGTCTTGTGAATGTACGGTGCAATGCGGTTTTGGGCATCAATAATGTCCTGGCCTGAAGGTACTTGTTGAAGGGATTGTGCAGTCATGTTATCGAAAATATTCAAGTTTTGCAGGCTCTAAAAAAGGGTCCTCTGTAAGGAGTTGATATTCTAGAAAGGACATGAGCTCAGATTCAAACTCTAATAACATAACCTCTGTAATGTCATTACTCTTGTTGAGTAAGGAGCCTCTCAATAGCTGTTCTGGTGCGCTACTTTGGAGCTTGAACATTCCGGACCGCCACGGCAAAGGAGCATTAAACAGGCCGGTTTTGTATAAAAGCCATGCATACAAGAGCACTTGCATTGCCTTGGGTTTGCTTCCCGCCCATAGTTGGCTGTAGCTTGAGATACTTAAGTCATCTTTTTTAATGGATCCGGTTTTATAGTCCCAAATAGTTAAGGTTCCATTGTCCATTTCTATTCGATCAACATATCCGCTAAATTTCAGCGGTAACTGAAGTGTTGGATGTTGCATGTCGAAATCCAGTTTTGTTTCAATTCCTTTCAGAATAATATGACCTGACTTTGCTCTAAGCGCATCATAGGAAAAGAACTGGTGAAGCATTTTACGGCAAACTTCTGTGGTGACTAGATTGCGCCCCTGAACCAGTGCAGACTTAGAATATCCTTTGGTCACTAAATGCAAAAGCCCAATCTCCAGCGCGCGCTCTGTCCATTCCTCAACGTCTAGTTTTGGAAGCGGCTTGCCAACACATGGCTTATAGAGCTCTTCTAGTCCCTTATGAACCAGATTCCCCATCATCAAAGCCGACATAGACTCTTCAACCGCTTCTTCCTCTTTTATTCTAAGGAGTCTACGTTGATAAAACAGGTGTGGTCTTTCTGTCAATTCATTTAGGCTAGAAGCACTCATGCCACGCGACATCCAATCTTTAATAGCTTCTTTTACTCCGCTAGTTCTCGCGGCTGAAAACCGCTCTTCAATGGAATGTGGATGCAATGGCCCATTGTGAAATACACGATTTTTAACTAAGCAATTGGTACCATTAAGTTCATGTTCTAATTGTATGATATATCTACTTGCTTCGCCACCGCCCATGGCATCTTTATCCGTGTTATAAGTTATGACAGCTTCGTTGCAACGCTGTAGTATTCTATAAAAGTGGTAGGCATAAACTGCATCTTTCTGCTCGTAGGTAGGTAGGCCGTATTGTTGTTTTAAATCATAAGGCAGTAAAGAATTGAAGTTTCTCCCTGCCGGAAGTATGCCTTCATTAACACCAGCGAGTATAACGTAAGGAAAATCCAGTGTCCGAGATTCTAAGATCCCCATGACCTGAAGTCCTTCAAGCGGCTCTCCTACAAAATCAATAGTGCCGGCACGAAGTTGCTGCTTTAGCAGCTTGAAGAGCGCCAACTCATCTGGCATAGTCGCACCTAAAGTTCGCTGGAGCTGCTCGAGAAGCGTGTGTAGTTTATAGGCGGTGTTGATGACCATTACATCAGCTGACTCCTTTTCAGCCACGTGTTTCAGCCAGATTTTCATTGGCTCAAGCAAATCTAAACCTTCTCTTGGCACAAGAATTTGGTGGTAAGCTAGAGGACCTTCAGACAGCTTTGCCGTCCACTCTTTGTCATCGGTAAAGACCCGGTTTGCTTTAACGATATCTCTATTCCAGTCTTGTGGGTTCGAGTTTGTTTTATTGTCGGTATTCCAATACTTATTAAATAAAGGATCCGTGAGAAGGGCAGATAGTGATCGGTGGTAAAAAGTCCATCGATTTGAATTTTTCTTATTTTTCAGCGCGTATTCTAGAACGTTCATCCACAACCTGAGTGTGGCAGATACAGGAGTTTGATCAAGCGGATATCCCATGGTGATATTGACTTTGTCATATCCTTCAGGTAAAAAGCTCAATACAGGGTTGAGTAAAGTTTCATCAGTTAAAATAACAGCAATATCTTGTGGGGCAACGCCCATGTCGCGCCAACGTTCTAGTGTATGGGCGATGGCTTTGGCTTGCCCGGAATATTGACTAGCTCCTATTGGTTGAATCACCTTTGGAACGTGTTTAAGGGAACTCTTTAAGCCCTTACTTGAGGGAGTGTCATTACCAAACACTTTCTGGCGAGATTGGTGCTGCCGAAAAAATAGTCCAGCTTCGTGCTCCGGCATCTCTATATAATGTGCGTCCACGTCCCATAAAACTTTTGATGTAGCTACTTTTCGTAGCTCAGAAATGATGGTCAATTCGGCGGTATTTAATGCATTTAACCCTGCAACGACAACATGCTTTATCCCGTTTCTGTTGAGAAAACGATCAATCAGACTTGGTGTCTCAGCAAGTTTTCTAGCAGCTAGTCCGCTATAAGACTCCCCCTTTTCAATAAGGCTGGAGGTAAATAGATTGTAGGTGTCTGGAAGCAGTGCAATGAAATCTGAATAGCGGTGCATCAGGGCCGTTTGCTCTTCAATAGACAGGTCCCATTCAGCGAGCTTTTGAACATTGTAAAGATCACCAAGCACATTTTCAGGATCTAATAAGTAACGATCGATTTCCCCAAAATCAGAGAGTAGAGTTTGTCCCCAAGACAAAAAGCTTCCTAAAGATTCAGGCTCACGATCAGGATAAGCTTCTTGTCTAACGATCCCATGGCATTTGTAAAGCTCAAGCATTAGAACTAATGGCTCCACCACCAGTAGCTGTGCAGCATTTGCTATAAAGCTATCCACGGTACTAAATAAGGGAAGCAAAGTAGGTTCTTGCATATGCGGCTTTAGCGCCTCACGTAAGAAGAGCTCTGCCCGTTGATTTGGAAGCAGCACTAGGGTTTCATGAAGAGGCTGAGGGCCGTCTAGAAGCTCTTGTGCAATCCGTTGAATAAAGGTTTGCATGAACTAGTTTATTGGAAAATATTGCTCCCCTCAATGTAGTCAAAAACTGCTTTTGGAAGCAAATTCTTTAAGGGTTTTCCTTCCCTAAAACTAGTTCTAATGAGTGTCGCACTGATCTCCATTCTAGGCGCGTCTACCATGGTTGCCCTTGGATAGGAATCTTGCCAGGTACTTTGAAGCTTTTCGCTGTCTAAAACTTTGTGACGTGGATAGACAAGGATGTCGTGGTTGGACGTAATACTCTCCACGTTCTTCCATTTATGTAGTCCTTCCAGATTGTCTTCCCCCATGATCAGCGTAAAATTCTGTCCGGGATGTTTTTCCCTTAAGTAAGCTAATGTTTGTGCAGTATAATTTGGCTGGGGTAGGTGAAACTCTATGTCCGAAGCATGTATGCCATTTTGCTGGTCAAGGGCAAGATTGACTAAATGCAAACGTTCTCTATCTGGAAGCAGGTTGCTTTTCTTTTTAAACGGATTATGCGGGGTAACTACAAACCAAACTTCATCTAGGTCACTATAGTTTAACAAGTATTCGGCGAGGGCTAAATGTCCAATGTGGACCGGATTGAAACTCCCAAAGAAAAGGCCTGTATTTTTCATGGTTGACTCAAGAATTCCGAAAGAATCTCTTCCGCTTTGAGCTGCGCTGTTTTCAAGTCATCATTAATGATGATAGTATCAAACTCTGCTGCGCGTCCCATTTCTAGTGTAGATTTTGTAAGGCGCTCCGCAATTTTCTCGTCATTGTCTGTTTTTCTATTTCGAAGACGCTGCGCCAGCACTTCGACGCTTGGAACCTGAATAAACACGGCAAGAGCACGTTCTTTGAAACGCTTTTTGAGGTTAATAGAGCCTTCCACGTCAATGTCAAATATAACAGTCTTGCCCTCGTCCCAAAGTCGCTCAATTTCAGAAGCCAGCGTTCCATAATAGGTGTCTTTATAGACTTCTTCCCATTCTAAGAATTGATTGCTTTTAACTCTTTGAAGAAAGTCGGAACTCGTTAAAAAATAGTACTCGCGACCTTCTTCTTCCTCGCCTCTAGGCAGACGTGAAGTTGCTGATATACTAAAGCTCAGTTGAGGAAATCTTGGAATGAGGTACTGGACCAAAGTCGATTTTCCGGCACCGGAGGGTGCGGAGAAGATGACCATTTTTCCTGTTGTATTACCCATGTACTATCGAGGTATTTGCTAATCTCAAAGGTAGTTGAGTTGTTGGGAATGTTCCATACATTTAATTAAATTACCTAAGTCATCATATAATGAACGCCATAGAACTCTCCAGCCTGTCAAAATTTTATGGAAATCAATGCGGTATTGACTCGGTGTCGTTTGCTGTGAAAAAAGGAGAGATTTTTGGGTTTATTGGACCAAATGGCGCAGGAAAATCTACGACAATCAGGACCCTTCTCGGCCTTTTAACGCCAACTAGTGGAAAGGCAGCTATCATGGGGATGGACATCAGTACTGAGGGAGCTAGGATCCGAGAGAAAATTGGATATCTGCCTTCGGAGGTAGATTATTATAGCGAGATGTCTTCAAAGGAATTGCTATTATATCATGCTGCCATCTATAAAGTAGCGGATGCGGAGAATAAAATTCAGGAATTGGCGACCTATTTTCAATTAGAATTAGACCGACGCATTGACGACTTGAGTTACGGCAATAAAAAAAAGTGTGCAATTATTCAGTCTGTTCTTCATGATCCTGAAGTTTTGATTTTAGACGAACCTACTGGAGGATTGGATCCACTCATGCAAAACAGATTTTTTGAACTCTTAGAACGACAGAACAAAAAAGGGGTAACTATATTTTTCAGCTCGCATGTTTTGTCAGAGATTCAGCGGATGTGCGACAGAGCAGCCATTATTAGAGATGGGAAGATCAAGGCAGTAGAAGACATCAGTGCCTTGCTATCGAAGCAAATGAAGATGGTGCGCTTAGTGACTAGTTCTGTGAACAATATTGTCTTGCCTGAAGGCGCTCTAAATCACCATCAAAGCGGTCAAAAACACACTTTTGATTATGTAGGTCCCACTCAAGACCTTGTAACATGGCTGAGTAGTCAATCCATTATAGACGTTACTCTTTCTGAGCCTGATCTAGAGAGTATTTTCATGAACTATTACCAGAGCTAAGCTATGAACCGTGTAATATTTAAGAAAGAACTCAAGCGCAACAGAAAAAACACGGCAATTTGGACGGCTATTGTCGTTGTCTTCACCGCGTTGATCCTGTCCATTTTCCCTAGTTTTTCAGAAATGGGTGAAGAGATGGTTAAACTGATGTCTAGTTTGCCTGAGGAGTACGCGAAGGCACTTGGCATGGATGAAGAAACATGGAGCAGTATCATTGGGTATTACGGAACCTACTATGGGATTTACATTACCCTTTTAATAGGCATATTCACTGCATCTACTGGCGCAACCATTATTGGTAAGGAAGAACGTGATGGAACAGCAGAATTTTTACTTACCCGCCCTATTTCGAGAGGATCTATTGTCTCGACCAAGCTAATGGCTCTAGGTACTTTGTATATAATTATTTATGGTATTCAGACCCTTTCTGCAGTGATTGGCTTGTTGATTTTTGGAGAAGACGTGAATTGGTCAGTATTTACCGCAATGCATGTCCATGGCTTTTTCTTGGTGGGCTTTTTCACTGCGTCAGGCGTCTTGATGTCTAGCTTCTTGTCGCCAAAATTGAATTACATGGGTCCCATTGTGGGTCTCATTTTCGGTAGCTATTTCCTCAACGCTATATCTATGGCAGTGGAAAAAGTCTCTTGGTTGGGATATTTATCCCCCTACCATTACTTAAACCTAACTGCCAAAAACGGAGTATTGGAATTGAACTTGATTACTTGTTTAGGCGCATCTGTTGTTGTAGCGATCCTTTTGTGGATTTCCAACAAAAGATACCTTTCAAGGGATATTGTGGGTTAGAGGGTGTTTCCGACTTGTTCTTTTATCTTTTCTAACTCATCCTTCATTTGTACCACGTGCTGCTGCATAGGAGCGTAATTACTCTTCGAGCCTAAGGTGTTGATTTCGCGTCCCATCTCTTGTGCTATGAAGCCTAGCTTTTTACCGCTAATCTCTTCGGACATAGTCTCTCGGAAGTACTTTAGGTGGTTTATTAATCGCACTTTTTCTTCGTTGATGTCTAGTTTTTCTATGTAAAAAATGACCTCTTGTTCGTAGCGATTGTTGTCTACTTCCATTCCCTCTAGACCTTTAAGTAGGCGTTCTCGAACAGCTTCTAGACGTGCTTTTTCATGAGGAGCAATTCCTTCTAAAGCAGATTCAATAGCAACGAGACGTTCTTCATAATCTGCTGAAATAGAAGCACCTTCTTGTATGCGGAACTCTTGAAGCCTACTTATAGCTTCTATCAGTAAGCCCTTGAGAAATCCCCACTCGTCTCCAGTAAGTTCATCGCGACCAGCACTCATGACATCTGGCATACGCATGACCGTTGCTACGAGGTCTCCCTTGGTATCTGCTTCGCGCTCTAGGGCAGTTAGCTGAGATAGGTATGCTTTGGCAAGATCCATGTTAATACTCGCGGCACTTTCGATACCGGTAACTTCAGCGTAGATATTGATATCTACCTTACCACGCTTGAGCTCTGCACCAACTATTTTACGTATGTCCAATTCCTTTTCACGAAATAAGGAGGCAATGCGAGCATTAAGGTCCAGACCTTTACTATTTAAACTTCTTATTTCTACGGTGATTTTCTTTCCGGAAATTTGGCCAATTGCCTTTCCGAAACCGGTCATACTATGAATCATGAGTTGCTCTATTTGCGTCAAAGGTAGGTAAAGACTGCACAGGAAGTGTGGGTGGGGGACAGCAACAATTAAACGGCGATTTTACGACGGTAAAAACTGACAAAATAAACACCAGAGAAAATAGCAATACCTCCGATGAGCATATGAATATTCCATGATTCACCTCCATAGTACAGACTCAGCAGACTAGCGAACAGCGGTTGCAAATAGATATAGGCACCTACGGTTGCAGGATGCAACGTCTTTAATGCGATAATATTTCCAAGGTAAGTAAGGAAGGTAGTTCCAATTACCACAAAGACTACTGCCCAAACAATAGAGCTGTCCCATAGTGACCAATCGATCTCTAACAACTGAGGTCCTCCAAATGGAAGCACAAAGAGCACCCCAAAAGTGAACACCCACCGGATAACAAACAAGGCATTGTACTTTGACATGAGTGGCTTGATTAATACTAAGTACACAGCGTAACTACTTGCGTTAATGAGCACGAAAAAGTTCCCCTTGGCAACATCACTTTCAAAGAGTCCGCTAAGGTCAAATCCAGCACCTGAAAAAATCAGCCAAAACGCCCCCAATGCCCCTAGTAGAATACCCAATATCTTAGGCATTGTAATACGTTCTTTTACCAATATTGCGCCAGCAACTAGGACAGCAATGGGCCCGCTAACCATCATGATGGAGGCATTTACTGGTGTTGTCATTTTTAGCCCTTCGAAAAAGAAGAGCATGTTAGTTGTGACTCCAAAGGCTGCGCAGGTGGCGAGAAGTAATCGGTCTTTGACAGGGATGCTGAGGAATCTATCTTTCCCAGAGAATGGACTCAGAGACCAAAAGAGCAGTGCCGCTCCGGTAACTCGAAATTGAATAAACGCTCTCGGGGGCACGGCACCTTGCATTGCGCCCTTGGCAATAAGAAAAGATGATCCGTAAATAATAGCTACTCCCAAAAGGGCGAAGTGTGCTATGAATAATGCGCGCGAAGAGCTCATTTAGTGGCTAAGAAAGTATGCGCAGCGTCTACGACTTTTGTGCTATTTCCAATGAAGATATGGTCTTCAAAAATCAGAACAGGACGCTTTAAGAAGGTGTATTCATTAAGAATTAAACCACGGATATCATCCTCGCTTAAATTCCGTTCTTTCAATTCTAATTCTTTGTATTTGCGCGCACGTTTGCTAAAGAGTAACTCTGCGCTACCCGCCTGTGCAATCATAGCGTCCACCTGTGGAGGCGTCATAGGTACTGTTTTAATGTCCTGAAGTGATATTCCTTCTGTATTCCAAGAATTTAGAATACGTTTACAGGTATCACATGTACTTAGGTAAAAGATGCGTTTCATGGAATGGTGATTATTGTGCAAGCCAAGGGTATGGATCTTGAATATTAGCGTCTTTCCAAAGTCCAAACTGAACCATGGTTTTCCCTTCTTCATCCGTAAATGCTGTTCCGATAGGTTGCTTGAGGCTAATCGTGTCACCTGCCTTCACCTTCACCGAGACTAAGTTACTGTAGACCGTGAAGTAGTTACCGTGTCGGATAAGTACCATAACGTTAGCACCTGGAATAGGGACTACGGAACTTACCTCTCCTTCAAAACAGGCACGAACCACGGCATTGTCTTCTGTCGTGATTTCTATATGTGGATTGTCCACGATGATACCCTTTACAACTGGATGGGGATGTTTACCAAATTTACCTGTTATAATACCCCGCTCAACTGGCCAAGGGAGTGCACCTTTATTTGTGGCAAAGTTATTTGCAAGTGCCCGTGCTTCAGGTGTCATCGCAAAAGCCGGTCCGTCATCTCTAACATCCATCCCTTTTGCCTTTCGTGCTATATCAATAAGCTGTGTAATAGCCTTACTTGAGGTTCGTGAGCTATAGTCTTTCCCTTTTATGAGTCCCAGTTCTTTAGCTTCTTTTTCTAGTGCATTTCGCTCGGCACGCTCTTTTGCTTTGCGCATTTCTTCCGCTATTATACGTTTGATTTGCTTTTCTAATTGCTGTGCCTCTCGCTGTTTCTTATTGATATCCTTTTTTAAGTCACTTTCTTTAGACTGAAGCGTAGCGACAGTGTTCTGTTGCTCTTGCGCATCAGTCAGCAGTGCTATTTTAGCTTCTTTTTGAGCCTGTTGTACAGCAGTTTTTTCTATTTTTTTAGCGATGAGCGTCTTTTTTTCACGTGCTAAGTTTTCTTGTGCCAGGTGAATTTGTCCAACTTGTTGTTCCCTGTATCGCGTCATGTCCTTGAAATATTGCAATCGTTTCGCTGCTTGTGCGAATGAATTGGAACTTAGAATGAACAGCACTTGATCAGTAGGCTGCAAATTGTATTGCGCGAGCTGAATCAGTTTAGCGTAGTCTGACTTCAAAGAGTCTATCCGTATTTCAAGTGTTTTTATTTCGCGCTCTTTTGCCACCACCTCCCCGTCAATTCCTCGAATTTGCCGCGACATGTTAACGATCAATTTCTCTCGAGATTCTATTTTTTGGTTCAGGGTTTGAAGCTCAGTGATGCTAGCGTCTCTGTTATTTTGTGTTTTCTTCAACAAGGTGTTGGCCAGGTCAATTTGATCTTGAAGCAGCACTTTTTGTCGCTGTAACTCCTCCTTCGTTTGCGCATTTAAGGCAACCGAGAAAATAAGGGCGATATAAAAGAGGAGCGCACGCACTAGATACTAAAAGGAGTGTTATAAGGTCCCTCGGTACGAATTTCCGTGATTTCTATGAGTACCCGATATTCGGGTTTACTTTCCAGGGTAACCACCATTTCTGCGGGATATCCGGTTCTAACATCCACCTTTGTATAGTCTATGTTAACAACCTCATCTTTGTCTTCTATAGTCATGTGCCGCATGTGTAAATCAGGATCTAGGGATACGGTTACCTTCCTTCCAAAAGGGAGTGAGTATTTAGTCACCCAGGTATCTGAAGCATTGTTAAAACGATACCTCATCGCGGACTCGGCTCCAATAAGCTGGCCGCGAAGTAGTTTGTTTAAGTATTCAAAAGGGATGTCAATACCGGTAATGGTTGCAAGGTCAGCAGCGGAGCCTGTCCACTCCATTCCTAATAGCGTTGAGGTGAATGCAGCACTGTCTCTGATAACAATAGCTTTTCCAACGCGTAATCCGATCATGTCATCACTTATAGCAGCCCAGAGAATACTGTCTTGCTTTGAACGAATTTGCACGCGAAATCGTTGCTCTCCGTCAGGAGTATTTGCTGATATCTTAGTAAAAGCTTGTGTCCAACTAAACTTGTCTTCAACTATTATTTTACGGGAAGTCCCTTCACCTATGTTCTCTCTGCGCAATGGGTTTTCAGGCGAGATGGTTCGGCCACAATTGAACAATAGAAAAGACCCCCCCAAGAACAGGAATAACTTCCAAAAGCGATATGTGGTGCCAATTTTCAACGTTCGTTTTTGCCTTCTATCTCATTTGCTTTAGAACGGTACAGGACCGATTTCTCAGTATTTCCCAGCGCTTTTTCAATGTCTGCGGCATGGCGAAAAACTACTGCGTCAGGCTTAGTGCGAAGCAGCTGTAAAGCTAACGCCATTTTAGTCTGTGCTTCACTGAACCGATTCATTTTATACAAGACCCATGCCCAAGTGTCAAGAACAGTTGGGTCAAGTGTACTTTTAGCATTGCTTTCCTCCACTAATTCAAGCGCATAGTGTAGTTTGACTCCGCGTTTTCCGAGCTCCCAAGCATAATTATTGAGGGTACCAGCATCACGATCGATGGACAGACTCAGTTCATAATTTTTGATACCTTCCGAGACGCTGTCTAAGGCAAAATAAGAATGTGCTGCGAGGTCTAAGAGCCACTTTTTTGTGGAAGGAATTAGGCTGTTTTGAGCATGCTCAGCCGCTAAGGGAGCACATCTTGCCCAGTCTTTCCACTGGTAGTAAGAAAAGACCACATACTGCTGAATCTCCTCTTCTTGAGTATAATTTTCTTGTAGGTCATCCAGTACCTCTATGGCCAGTTCCTTTAGGCCCGCCTCTTCTGTTATGGCCAACAGTTGCTGGTAAATTTCAATGGCGTCTAAACCTTTTTCAATGGCACTACGATACGACAGAGCGCTCGCCTCAAGATCCCCCTCAAAAAGAAACTTTTCAGCTTCTAGTAGATCCCATGCACCGTCACTGCCGTGTAAAATCTTAGTATATTCCCAAGAACGATTGACCATGGAGACCATGCTAGAATCTTTCTTTGACCCCTCCCATAAGCTAAGCAGAACAGGCGCTTTATCTTGAAGCGTTAGTCCTGGGTAGCGCAATGCCTTTTCTAAATAAATAATACTGCCTTCTAAATCCCCTTTTGACTGAAGTACTCGTGCCATTTCCATGGCAATTGGTGCGTTTTCAGGAAATTTGGATACGGCGCGCTTCAGCACCTTTATTGCTTTTTTGGATTGCCCGTTTCCGTCATAGAATTGCCCTAATAGTCCTAGATATTCGACGCGTTGCGGCTGTGTCTCCGATGCAAGTCGTAGCACTTTTTCTGCACCTTTTATATCATTCGCCTGCAGGTATAAGCCCATTTTTTGTTTTACCGTTTCGGGTGTCATCCCAAAAAGAGTCTCTAAGCTTTCAAGAATTGAAATGGCCTCTTCCGTGAGGCCAGCTGCGCTCGCGCTTTGAAGCGACTCTTGTAGGTATTCCAACTTATCTGGCCGCAGCTCCTGTAAGGCACGGAACGATGCTAGTGCGGTAGTGAAATCACCCAATTGTCGGGCATTCTGCGCTTGCAAACGCCAGATCCATTCGTTGTCAGGATGAGCGGTAGTGCCCCGCGCTAAAAGCTGCTGTGCAGCTAAATAATCAGCTTGTGCAAACATGATTCGCGCCAGCTGATAAAGTGCGGTTTCGTTCTCGGCGTCTTGTTTAAGCATGCGCTCATACGATTGCATGGCGAGGCCTGTGCGGCCCGTGATACGAAAGGTCTCCGCCTGGTAAAAAAGCTCTGTTAACACAGAAGGCCCCTCTTTCGAAGGGCCTTGCGCATGTGAGGTTGCTGTAAAAAACAACCCCAAAAGGGCAAGCAGCAGTTTTTGCATTAGTCCATCCTTGAATAATCCCCTAAAGATAGTGAAGTCCAGTTTCCGTCCACATGGGCTTGGTTACCGATCATACTATCATTTAGCGTGATGTTTTTGATGGTTGAATGTGTCTGAATTAGTGAGCCTACGATGGTCGCGTTTTCAACGATACAATGGTCACCTAAACTAACATTAGGGCCGATTTTTGCGTTTTTCAAGACGACGTTTGAGCCTATATAACAGGGCTCAATAATCTCAGAATTTTCAATGGTGACATTTTCACCTCGAAGCTCGGGCAGGTTCTTTAAATAGCCTAACATCTTAGAGTTTGTCTCAACGGTAATGGCCTTATTTCCACAATCCATCCAATCGTTAACCGTACCTGGCTTGAAGACTTTACCCTGTTTGAGCATGCTACTTAGTGCATCAGTGAGTTGGTACTCTCCTTTGTCCATTATTTTGTTGTCAAGTATATGCCGGAGCTCGCTGCGCAGTCCTGGACCATCTTTGAAATAGTAAATGCCTATGATGGCAGAATCTGAGACAAATTCTGTTGGCTTTTCAACGAAATTATTGATGTTACCATTGTCATCAAACTGAACCACGCCGTAGGCATTAGGATTGTCTACCTGTTTTACCCAAATCACAGAGTCTGCAGTGGTATCTAGAGTAAAGTCTGCACGAAACAGGGTATCTGCAAAGGCCACCACAATTTCATCATCCATGCTGTCTGCCGCACAATGAATAGCATGGGCGGTACCTAAAGGTTTGTCCTGATGGTATATGCTGCCTTTCGCACCTAAGTTTTCGGCTACTTTTTTGAGATCCGCTTCTACTTCAGCGCCAAAGTCACCGATGATAAAGGCAATTTCAGTTACTTTTTTATCACCGCAAACAGCGACGATGTCTTCAACTAGGCGCTGAACAATTGGTTTTCCAGCGATAGGGATTAATGGCTTAGGTACCGTAAGTGTGTGTGGACGTAAACGTGAGCCACGACCGGCCATGGGAACAATAATCTTCATTCGATATTGGTTTGGTTGATTTTCTATTAATGTTTTCCGGTGCTTCCAAATCCTCCTTCTCCTCTCGAGGTGTCGTCTAGATCATCTACCGTGTCCCAAGTGAATTGGGTGTACTGTGCGACCACCATCTGTGCAACTCGCATGCCATCTTCTATGATGAAGGCGTCATTCCCGTGATTAATGAGCAAAACTCCCACGTCACCACGGTAATCAGCATCAATCGTTCCTGGACTGTTCAGAACCGTTATGCCATGTTTGTAAGCAAGTCCAGAACGTGGTCTGATCTGGGCCTCATAACCCTCTGGTAGAGCTAGCTTTATCCCTGTAGGAACTAATGCTCGTGCCCCTTTTTCAAGAACTATCGGCGCTTCTATATTAGCCCTTATATCCATGCCAGCACTTTGAGATGTTTCAAACTGTGGTAATTCGTGTTTTCCAGTATAAATCACTTTGATATTCATGATCGCGATGCAAATTTAAAGAGTCCATTTCGTTCTAAAGCAAACATTGAAATTAGGTAAGCTAATCCGAGACTGATTTTCACTCCACTACCTCCAACCCCACCGTAGTGTATAATAAATGACATGAGTGTCGCGCTTCCCACAAAAGCACCGAGTTTACGCCAATTATAAGGCACGGGATAGTGTTTTAAGGACCATAATAAACTCGCCACAAACATAGCTGAGTAGGCGGCGAGTGTTGTCCAAGCGGCACCGAAAATGCCAATGATAGGAATCAGCAGTACATTCCCGACTACTGTAAAAGCGAGGCCTATAAAAGTAATGTATATCCCATAGGAAGTCTTATCACTTACCTTATACCAGACATTCAGGTTGGTGTTGATGCCTAGAATAACATTAGCTAAAAGCAAAATAGGGACTAATTCCAATCCAATCCAAAACTTCTCATCAATAAAGTATTTGAGGTAGTCCAGTCCTGATATGATCATTACAAACGCAATACTCATCACCCAGGTAAAACCAACCATGACCTTCGCCATTTTTTCTTTACCATCAGCATTTTTCGCATTCTTAAAAAAGAAGGGCTCGGCAGCGTATCTAAATGCCTGATTGAATAGTATGAGGAAGATGGAAATTTTATAAACGGCTCCGTAAATTCCTACACCCTGCGCCCAGCTCTCTTTAGGCAATAAATATTTTAACAACTGCCGATCGAGCATTTCATTAGCAATCCCAGCTAGTCCACCTATTAGCAATGGAATCCCAAATTGGAGTAATATCCTAACATACCTGGGATCTAGGTTGAGTTTCAAAGGTCTTAGTGTTGGTAGTAACAAGCCAAACATAATAAGGGAAGCCCAGAAATTCGCTATAAAGATGTAATCTACCCCACGCATCTCATGAGACCACCAGCCTGTCATTTCATGAAGTTCCCAGTAGGAGGGAAGGAAGAAATATAAATTGATTGCGACATTTGAGAAGATCAGTGCTAATTTTATTCCGGCAAAACGAAATGCTTTATTCTGTCTACGGAGCCTTGCAAAAGGAATGGCACTTAACGCATCTAATGCTAAAATAGCGACCAAATAAAAGAGGTATTGCGGAGCGTCTTGATAACGAAGGGCTGCAAGAATAGGTTGCTGAAATAAGTAGGAAAATAGGGCAATGGCGAAAACCGCAAGGCTAATCATTGTTAACGATGCACCAAACACTTTACGCTCATCTAATCCTTTCTGCTCAGAAAAACGGAAGTAGGAAGTCTCCATTCCAAAGGTGACAATAACAATAAGAAAGGCGATCAGTGAATAAAAATCGACATTAATACCATATTCACTCTGCGTGAGTACCGCCGTCTGAAGGGGCACGAGCAAAAAGTTGATCATCCTGCCTAGGATGCTACTCAACCCATAGATGGCTGTTTGACCGGCTAGTTGTTTCATTCCTGTACCCACGCTTCAAATATAGCCTTTGAGAGTTACCTTTGATCTATCATAAAAATGAACTCATGAACAAGTTCCCATACCTACCTACCCTTACGTTGATGTTTCTCTCGTTTTTAGCCACAGCACAGGTGGTTGAAGTAGATAAAACTGCTTATAAACGCATGGAGCGCGATTTGTTTTTCCTCTCCTCAGATTCGTTAAAAGGTAGATTACCTGGCTCCTTTGAGGCTGATGTTGCCAGAGATTTCATTGTCAATAGAATGTCCGAATATGGCTTGGAACCACTTGGGGATAAGGGCTACTTACAGCCTTTTCCGGTGCCTGAACACGCAGCAGTGAATTACGATATGACCGGTATGATTTTAGGTAGAAAGATACTCAAGGGCCATATTGATTTTTATCCAGTCGCTTACAGCGCAAATGGCGAGGTATTAGGAAAGACAATCTACGTTGGCTATGGAATAGTGAATGCAGAAGGTACTTATGACGATTATCAAGGAAAGTATGTTGAGGGCAATATTGTCGTGATGAATGTAAGTGCACCGGACGGTGTACATCCTCACAGTGCCTATGCTGCATACCATAGTTTGAGCGAGCGCATCACTCTTGCAAAAAACAAAGGAGCTTCTGCAGTAATACTGATCAATCCTGAGGAAACAGCTTCTGATACACCAGAATTTTTCAAGAGCATCAAGAGTTTGGATCTACCGGTAGTCTTTGTAAGAAATCATGATTGGGAAAAAAAATTAACAAAAAAGAGTATCAAAGTAATCTTGAAAATTGACATGAAAGAGCGCAACAGCGTTGGATATAATGTCGCGGGGTACATTCACAACAACAAGCCACAAACAGTTGTCCTGGGTGCTCATTATGACCATATTGGCATGGGCTTGGAGAACAGCTTATACAAGGGTGAACCTGCCATCCATAATGGCGCAGACGATAACGGTTCAGGGACAGTCATGCTCATGGAAATGATGGGGTATTATGGTACTCGTAAAGACACGAATTACAACTATTTGATGCTGTTTTTCAGTGCGGAAGAGAGCGGTTTGATAGGGTCAAAATATTATGTTGCACATCCAACCTTACCGCTGCAGAAAGTGGCCTATATGATCAACTTTGATATGGTAGGTCGCCTACGTGAGGATCGCTTTCAGCTCTCCGGAACCGGGACAGCTGCGGAGTGGGATGCCGTGCTTGAGGAGTCTATCCACAACTTAGACATTAAGAAGGATCCCTCTGGTGTAGGTCCTTCCGATCATACTTCATTCTATTATAAAGATCTTCCGGTATTGCATTTATTTACCGGCACACATGAGGATTATCATAAGCCTTCTGATGATGCGGAAAAAGTAAACTATAAGGGCATGTCTACATTGACGAGTTTTGTGTACTCGATCACTGCACGAACTGCGGCATATGAGCGCTTAACCTTTCAACCTACCAAAGGTGCAGAACAAAACACTTCTCCGCGATTCTCCGTTACTTTAGGGGTGATTCCAGATTACTTGTTTGGGGGTCCGGGACTTAGGATTGACGGAGCTACCCAGGGACGCACTGCCGCAAACGCTGGATTACAATCAGGCGATGTAATCTTGAAGATTGGCGCCATGACTATTGATGATATTTACGCATACATGGGCGCTTTAGGTGCCTTTAAAAAAGGAGATACGACGACCCTGATTTTTGAAAGAGAAGGCGAATCTATCACCACAGAAATAACATTTTAATGATTGATGTTGCCGCTAAAAAAGTTGCCGTAATTGGAGGAGGGTCTTTTGGAACCGCTCTAGTAAAAATATTTAGTGCAAATCAGGGACATTGTAATTGGTGGATGCACAATGAGGAGAGCGCTTTGCACTTGAGGCAGTTTCATCATAACCCACGCTACTTGTCTGCGGTGAGGTTTGACCCAGAGACCATAAGTGTATTTACAGAAGTATCAGAGGCGGTTAAACAAGCGGACATAGTGGTATTTGCTATACCCAGCGCTTTCGTAAAGTCGGTTTTATTGGAGCTCATGCCTAATGCATTGGATGGGAAAATTGTTTGTTCAGCAATCAAGGGTATAATCCCCGATGAAAACATGATCGTAGGCGAGTATTTACGCGATGTGATGGGTATTCCGGAGAACAATATTGTTGTGATTACAGGCCCTTGTCATGCTGAGGAAATCGCATTAGAACGACTTAGTTTTCTGACTGTTGCGGCGCAAGAGAAGGAGACGGCTTCTGTAGTAGCAGAAACCTTGAAAAACCACTATGTGCGCTGCACACTCTCAAATGATTTATACGGTACAGAGTATGCCGCTGTGATGAAAAATATTTATGCGATCGCTGCTGGAATGTACCACGGATTGGGCTATGGTGATAATTTTCAAGCAGTGTTGATGTCAAATGCAGCACGTGAGATGAAGCGCTTCATGAATGCTGTTTCTGAGCAAAAGGTGAATATAAACAAGAGTGCTTACTTGGGTGATTTATTAGTGACAGGCTACAGCCAATTTTCGCGAAATCGCATGCTAGGTAGCATGATTGGCAAGGGATATACAGTGAGAAGTGCAAGAGCAGAAATGACCATGGTCGCAGAGGGATTTTATGCTGTTCCTCTTGTGCACAAACTCAAACGCAAAAGAGATGTACGTATGCCAATAGTGCAGGCAGTATACGCGGTACTTTATGACGAGAAATCCGTGAAAAAAGTCATGGAAAAATTAGCGCAAAAACTAGACTAATTTTCAAACTTAAGTCAGGCCAAGGACGTTAGAGGAGTACAACATTCGAGTTATGAAATACCTAATCACCGCGTTTGCCCTTGCTTGTACTTTAATAGTAAGCGCCCAGGACGCTACAGATATCGTGCGTAAAAGCGAACTGAACGTAAAAGGTGCTCAGAGTACGGCCTCTCTTGAAATAAGAACGGTGCGTCCCACCTGGGAGCGCAACATGTCAGCAAAAACTTGGTCGAAAGGCATGGATCAAAATATCATATTGATCACCAGTCCAGCTCGAGACAAGGGCACGGTTTTTCTAAAACGTGATAAGGAGATTTGGAATTATGTGCCCACTATTGAGCGCAGTGTGAAGCTTCCGCCTTCCATGATGATGCAAAGCTGGATGGGTACTGATTTCTCTAACGATGACTTGGTCAACGAGAGCTCTAACCTAAACGACTATTCCCACAAGATTATTGACGAGGTTGAGGTAGAAGGCCTTTTGTGTTGGGTCGTAGAGTTTACGCCGCTTCCTGAAGCCCCTGTGGTTTGGGGAAAAATAATCAATTACATTTCTAAAGAAAGTTTCCTACAAATGAAAGGCGAATTTTATGACGAAGATGGATACCTGATCAACACAATGCAGGGGTTTGATATCAAGGAATTGAACGGCCGAACACTTCCGACACGCATTCGTATGACTCCGGCTGAAGAGCCGGGGCATTATACGGAGATGGTTTATAAGGAATTGAATTTTGACGCGTCATTGACTGATTCATTTTTTTCTATTCAAAACATGAAACGCCTTCGATAATGCTGAAACTTGCCTGGCGAAATATTTGGCGAAATAAAGGGCGCAGTGCTATTTCTATTGCGGCAGTGATGTTTTGTGTCATTTTTGCAGTTGTATTGCGGAGTTTCCAAATCGGTGTTTGGGAGAACATGACCCATGAGATTGTAGCTAATAATTTTGGTTATTTGCAGCTGCATCAAAAAGGATTTTGGGCAGATCAAACCTTAGACAACAGCTTAGAATTAGCATCGGTAAATGAGCAGATATTTCTGGACCACCCAGATGTGAAGGGACTTATTCCTCGCATCGAGAGCTTCTCATTAGTGAGCACGGGGGAAGGGACAAAGGGTACGCTGGTGATGGGAATTGACCCACAAAAGGAACTCCCAGGGTTGCAGTTAGATCAATTTCTTATGCATGGCAGCACGTTTGCTCCTGACGATAAAAGTGTCGTTGTAGCGGAGGGCTTGGCTAAATTCTTTAATTTATCCATAGGTGACACACTTCTATTCATAGGGCAAGGATACCATGCGGCGTCTGCTTATGGGCGTTATCCTGTTGTTGGAATAGCCAGAATGAGAAATCCTGAGTTGAACAAGCAATTGGTTTTGATGCCTTTCAAGGAAGCCCAATTCATGTACAACTGCGTAGGTCGTGCAACCACCCTTGTTGTCGATCTAGAAGATGGTGCAAACTACAAGCAGGTCAATCAAGAACTTTTAGCAGCCATAGATTCATCCGCTATAGAATTGTTGTCATGGGAACAACTGTTTCCAGAGATCATCCAGACCATAGAAGCGGATATGGCGGGTGGACAAATTTTTATTTCTATTCTTTATGTTATCATTTCGTTTGTATTGCTTGGAACGGTGATCATGATGGTTGCTGAGCGACAAAGAGAATTTGGAATTTTAGTCTCTATAGGTATGCGTAAAAGTAAGCTCGCCGTGGTCACTGTGTTGGAAAACCTCATATTAACTATGGGTGGCGCATTGCTAGGAATGGCTATTGTCAAGCCGGTCCAATTCTACTTTAAGTACAACCCCATAGACCTTAGCGGTCAAATGCGTGAGGCTGTTGAGCAGTTTAATTTTGAACCCAAGCTATACACCACTACATCGTTTATGATCAATGTAAATCATGGGTCAATCATCTTTCTTATAGGGAGTTTGGTATCGCTGTATGCGGTTTGGAAAATCATGACATTGAACCCAGTAAAGAGTATGCGCTCATGATATTTAAAATCGCTTGGCGCAATATTTGGCGTTCAAAAGTCAGGTCGTTAGTCGTGTTAACCTCCATTGCGCTTGGAATTTGGGCGGGATTGCTCATTATCGGATTTTCTTTTGGAATGAACAATGAGCGTACTGCCGCTGCTATAGGTTCTACACTAGGCCACAGTCAAGTTCACAGTTCCTCATTCCTTGAGGAGCCAACGTCTGCCGCGGTACTAGGCTCTGCAGCTGAGGTACTGGCTATAGAAGAGTTACTTCAAAAGGCTGTTTTTGTTAAAGGTGTCTCTACGCGCGCTATTATGATGGGCATGGTCAGTGCACCAAAGAGTGCTCGTGGCGTCCGCATGATTGCTGTAGATCCAGACAGTGAGCGAGCGAATAGCACCCTCCCAGAAACGATTGTCGAAGGAGATTTTTTTGAGTCAAAAACACGAAATAGTGTCATTATAGGCCAAAAATTGGCGGACAAACTTGGCTTAGGACTCCGCAAAAAAGTGGTTTTGACTTTTCAAGATGCCGAAGGGAATATTTCACGCGCTTCCTTTCGCATCACTGGAATTTATAAAACATTGAATGCGACTTGGGACGAGTTGAATCTATACATTAAGCGTTCGGATCTCAACAATATCATTGGCCAAGACCTTGTCCATGAGATTATGGTACGCTATGATGAAACAGAGGGTACGGAGGAGAAAACGGCGGAACTCTCTGCAGCAATGCCCGAAGGCGCTACCATATTGAGCTGGAAACGCAATAGCCCGGAATTAGGATACGCGGATGACATGATGGGTATTATGCTCGTACTTGTTTTAGGTATTATTATGATGGCGTTACTTTTCGGAATCATAAACAATATGCTCATGGCGATCTTAGAACGACGCAGAGAATTGGGAATGTTGATGGCCGTGGGGATGAATAAACGAAAATTATTTATCATGATTCTCGTTGAAACCTTAATGCTTGGCTTCGTTGCAGGTCCGGTGGGAATACTGCTTGGTGACCTCAGCACGCGAGTGATGATGGGAATTGGAATTGATCTAACAAGCAAGAAAGAAGGCCTAGCGAACATGGGAGTACAGAGTATTATATATCCTGAGATTGTACCTGAATACTATCTTATTGTTGCTGTTATGGTAATAATGACAGCATTGTTAGCGGCTTTATATCCTGCCTATAAGGCATTAAAATTGAACCCTGTACAAGCCATACGTGGCGAATAGATATGAGTAAAACTGTTATTGAAGTAAAAGACCTCTTCAAGGTGTATGAAGGTCCTGTTCCTGTCAAGGCGGTGAATGGAATTAGCCTGACGATAACGGAAGGAGAATTTACCGCACTTAAGGGCCCCTCTGGATGTGGAAAAACAACGCTGCTCAACATGCTGGGAGGGTTAGATTATCCTACCTCAGGATCAATTCTTGTTGGAGGCAAAGACATCACTTCACTTGGGGAAAATGAATTGATTGATTTCCGTCTGCGCAACATCGGATTTGTATTTCAAGCCTATAATCTCATACCGGTGCTGTCTGCTACGGAAAATGTCAGCTTCATCATGCTGTTACAGAATCGCCCCAAGGAGGAGCGAGAAGAAAGAGCACGTCAATTATTGCAATCTGTCGGCCTTACAGGCAAGGAAGACAAACGACCTGGTGAACTGTCTGGCGGCCAGCAGCAGCGAGTTGCAGTGGCTAGGGCACTTGCTTCTAAGCCTCAATTTGTCCTTGCAGATGAGCCTACAGCGAACTTGGATTCTGAAAGTACAGCGAACCTACTTGATATTATGTTGAAGCTTAACCAAGAGGAAGGCATGACATTCGTATTTGCTACCCATGATGACAGGGTAATTAACCGCGCACGACGCGTTGTAGCAATTTCTGATGGGAAAGTAGTATCTGATCTTAGGAAATAATGAGAAATTGGACGAAAATCGCTCTTTTTTGCTTCGTTTTAGGTCAAATTCAAGTTGTTTTTGCTCAAAACAATGAAAAAGAAGAGAATTCCTGGAAGTCAAAATGGGCCATTTCGGGTTACCACAAAGCTCTTTATCAGCATAATGGAATCAATCCAGGTTTTGTCCCTCAAAATAGTCCGATACAGCTTCCGGTGGTTCAACTTAATACAAATGATTATCTCTACCATAACAGAATAAACGCCCGCTTTTATGGCAAGAATTTTACGTTTGCGGCAGGTATGCGTAATCGTGTTTTTGCCGGATATACAAACTCGAATTTCAATGCCCTTCGTGACGACGGAATCCCTCCCTTTTCTGGATACAATGATTTTTTAGACTATACCCATCAAGACGGCTTTATACCTTTAAATATTCCATGGTTTCAGAGTAATATTACATCCGCATTGTCAGTTTTTGATCGATTTTATATTGATCTTGATCGTGAAAAGTGGCATTTACGCGTGGGTCGTCAGCGCATAAATTGGGGTATCAATCAGCAGTTCAATCCTAACGATCTTTTTAACCCATTCAATCTTTTCGACATAGACTATGAGGAGCGGCCTGGCGTGGACGCGATCCGCTATGAGCGCTATACTGGGTTACTAAGCAGTTGGGAGATATCGTATGCACCTTCAGACAGTATCAAGAACCACGTGGCAGCATTTCGCTACAGAACAAACTATTTGGGCTATGACTTTCAAGCCATCGCTGGGAAGTGGAAAACCAGAATAGCCCTAGGTGGTGGATGGTCCGGAAATATAAAGAAGGCTGGTTTTAGTGGTGAATTCACGTATTTCTTACCCTACAAAGATTTACCTAAAATCAATCAGGCACAGACAAACCTGGTTCTTTCTACAAGCATGGATTATGCCTTTTTAAACGGTCCTTTTGTTAGCGTAGGTTACCTGTATAATTTTCGTGGCACCACGGATCCAACATTAGTTAACCTATTGAGTGGTAATATCGGTCGAACAAGTCCATATAACCCTATGCCTTTTAGGCATACCATTACTTCAGCAGTCCTATTTACTATGGGAGAATTAACGAATTTGACCCTTACGATTCTCAGTACCCCTAAAGCTGAAATATTCATAGCTATCCCTTCACTGAGCTATAGTATTAACGAGGATTTAGAGGCCTCTATTTTTGCTCAAATATTCCTTACGGACAATCCTTTTGAGGATCATTACACGTGGTTTAGTAGCGCAATATTTGTCAGGTTGAAGCAATCGTTCTAACTTGATCCCTTATGAAGGAAGACGACCACATTCCCTATACGCCCTGGCCAAAATCTAATATTGAGGCCCAATCGATTTTTGATTCTTTCTCAGAGTCCATTGTCACACGCCGAAGTATGCGATTTTACGATGTATCGAAGGGGGTAGACAGAGAAACTATTGAAAATATTATTCTCATTGCTTCCAGCGCTCCGTCAGGAGCGAACAAGCAGCCTTGGCATTTCGTTGCAGTTCAAGACCCTGAGGTAAAACGGCAAATCAGGGAAGCTGCTGAAAAAGAAGAAAAGGTGTTTTATAAGGATCGTGCTGGTGTGCAGTGGCTTAAAGATTTGGAGCCTTTGGCAACGAATTGGCAAAAGCCATTTTTGGAAGAGGCGCCTTGGTTGATTGTCGTATTCCGAAGGAATTACAATGTTGACGCGCTAGGCGTGAAAACCAAGAATTACTATGTACAAGAAAGTGTTGGTATTGCATGTGGATTTCTTATTGCGTCTATCCATATGGCAGGTCTCGCAACGCTGACCCACACGCCCTCTCCAATGGGATTTTTGTCAAAAATATTAGGGCGGCCTGAGAATGAAAAACCTTTTTTATTGCTTCCAGTGGGACACCCAGCAACAGATGGTACAGTTCCAAATATTCAAAGAAAGAACTTGGATGAAATCAGTCATTTTATCTGACCTTTGCTGCAAATAAGTATAGAGATGTTTGAGGGTGCTTCCATTCAATTTGTAGTAGACGCGGCAGAGGTTCGTGAAGAGCTTAATGCTGCTAAACTGAATTGGCCAATTATAAAGATTCTGGGTACCGAGGATGAAGAGGAGAAAGATCCCGAAGATTTAAGTATATCAAATACTAGCGTTGCTATCTATATTGACAGTATTGATCTAATATTAAAGGAGCGTGTTGAGAAGGCTAAGGAGATTGTTACTACAGTAGCGCGTATGATCCAGTACTTCAATGAACGCGACGAAACGGCGGTTCTTTTTTTCCATGCCAGCTGGCAAACCTACCTCGTTAAAGAGGACTAAGTCCCTGGTTGTTCAATCGTATTAAAGTGGTTTAGTAACACCTTTGACTTTCGTAAGCCTAGGCAAGCCTCTAGCTCCTCCGGAGTAGCGGATTTTACATTTTTAACACTCTTGAATTGTCTCATTAATAGCTTTATGCTTTCTGGGCCAATTCCCTTTATATCATCCAAAGCACTCTTGTAAGCAACTTTACTTCTTAAGTCTCTATGGTGGCTTAAACTGAACCTGTGTGCCTCGTCTCGAGCTTGTTGAATGATCTTCAAAGATTCGCTACGCTTGTCCAGGTGTAACGGATAGGGGTCTCCAGGAAAATACAACTCTTCCAGTCTCTTTGCGATTCCAATAATGGTAATCTTGCCGCGAAGCCCTAGCAGTTCAAGTGCTTTTAGTGCCGCGCCTAACTGACCCTTACCGCCATCAATTACGATTAACTGTGGAAGTGGTTCTCCTTCCTCTTGTAGTCGCTTGTAACGTCTATAAACGACCTCTTCCATACTTGCGTAATCATCAGGCCCTTCTACAGTCTTAATATTGAATTTGCGGTAATCTTTCTTAGACGGCTTGCCGTTTTTGAATACGACACAGGCGCTCGCTGGATTGGTTCCTTGCATATTGGAATTGTCAAAACATTCCAAATGACGGGGTTCGACTGGCATCCTTAAATCAGCCTTCATTTGAGTCATGATCCGCTTCACATGCCTTTCAGGGTCGACTATTTGAATATTTTTCAGCTTTTCTTGACGATAGTACATGGCATTTTTAAGGCTCAATTCTACTAGCTTTCGTTTTTCGCCAATCTGCGGAACCCCAAATATTACGCCTTCTAGTTCGAATTTCACTTGGTGTGATGTGAAAACCCGCTTAGAAGTGGACCCAAACAAATCTCTAATCTTTGGAATAGCGATGTGTAAAAAGTCTTCTGGATCTTCTTCCAGCTTCTTTTTCATTTCTACAGTGTAGCTATGTACAATGGCACCTTCAATAATCTTCAAGTAGTTGACATAACCATACTCGGCATCCATACTGACGCTAAAGACATCTATGTTGGTCATGCTGTATCCAACGACGGTGCTCTTCGCTGCATATTTCTCTATTGCCTCGAGCTTCTCTTTATAGCGTTGAGCCTCCTCAAACTCAAGAGCTGCGGCATGGTCATTCATGGTTTGTTTGAGATGTTTTTTCACCTCACCTAATTGACCTTTAATGATCTTTCTGGCAGCGTCTATATCTGCATTGTAGTCCTGTTCGTCTTGCAGATCTTCACAAGGACCTTTACAGTTCCCAATATGAAATTCAAGACATAATTTATACTTCCTTCTTTCAATATTCTCTTCGCTGAGCACGTATTTACACGTCCTTGTAGGATACATTTGTTTGATTAGTTCGAGCACCGCTTTCATGCTCTTAACCGAAGGGTATGGCCCGTAATATTCGCTACCATCTCTAACCACGTTACGGATGCCAAAAATTCGTGGAAACCGCTCATTTTTAATGGTGATATAAGGGTAGGTCTTATCGTCCTTAAGGTTGATGTTATAGCGTGGTTGATGCTCTTTGATCAGGTTATTCTCAAGTAGCAGTGCGTCCCCTTCAGAATCAGTGAGGATGGTTCGAATGTCAACGATTTTTTTTACCATCACCGCTATTCGCGCGCTTGTGACGCTTTTGCTAAAGTAGGAACTGACTCTTTTTTTTAAATCTTTAGCTTTTCCGATGTACAGAATGCCACCATCTTTATCAATGTGCTGATATACCCCCGGACTATTAGGGAGGGACTTTAGCAAATTTTGAATATGTGTACTGTTTGATGCCATCTGACAGTTATAAAAAAGGCCCGATTCCAGGGGAGGAATCGGGCCCGAGTTCTCGTATTAAGAGAGTGTTGTTTTATTCGTTATTGAGCGTCTAATATAGTGACGCTACCGGTGACGACGTATTCATAGTTGTCTGCTGCATTGACGAGTTCAATGGTATAGAAATAGACGCCGTCAGCTAGTTTAGCACCGTTTTGATTGGTCCCTCTCCAAGGTGTAGAGTTGTCGTATAATGGCTCACTTTGCCACACGCGATCTCCCCATCTGTTGAAGATGCTCACACGGCTTAGGTCCTCATAATCTTCAACAAACCTGATAATGAATTCATCATTGATGTTGTCTGAATTTGGAGTAATAAAGTTTGGTACTACAACGGTATCAGGAACAGGTGGAGTGGTGACAATAATAGGCAGGCAGTTCGAGTACGCCATGTACTGTGTGTCCATAGGATTTAAAGTGCGAATACAAACACGGTATTCACCCGGCAGTAATTCAACGAACATCTGGTACGTAGTATCTGGAGCAACCACGGGGTTTTGCGGAGATCCAACATGATCATGAACGAACTCTGTCATCCATGTTCCTGCTATTTTTTCTTGTAGAACTACTGCATAGCTATCAACTGGCCATGCATTATAGGTGTTCCACTGAAGATTGATGGCATTCGTATCAGGATCTACGATAGGTACAACACCATTATCACGTTCTAATAATATACTGTGAGCGTCGCTAGTATTTCCCTGAAAGTCATCATTAAGTTTCATGTTAACGCGGTAGTCGTAACTGTCTTGATCAACTTTGATAAAACCAATTTGACCGTCCTTAAAGTCATATTTGTATTGGTTAAACACCGTACCCACTTTATTGTAAGTAGTTGCTCCAGGATCCTTGCGGAAGATTTGCCACTCTTGGAATAGGTAGTTTGGATAGGATGAAGTATCGGCACTCCATTCGATCACTGGATTTTGATCGTTTTCAATACTCACGTTTTCTAATTCGTATACAGCGTTAAAGCAACCCGTAACATTCAGTTGAATAGTGTCAAATTCATTCATAGGAAAACCACACTTATTTAAAAGTGTATTTCCGTCGTTCCCCACCTTAGAGTACAAGAAGTACTTTCCGTTTTTAGAAAGTGGTTTATAAAGCGTGACTGTCATTTCGGTTGCTTCATTGTTGTTATCACAATTCGCAGAAAGTGACTTGATTGCCAATGGCTGACCATCCGGCTTAGTCAAACGGAAATCTGTTCCGTCTGGTGAGATAGAGCTACAATCTAACTTCACTTTAAATTTCATGGTCACGACGGTGTCTAGACAAGTGTAATCAACTGTAGGTAGACCGTTATCAGGATCAGGATAAATACCAGGTGATAGGTAGTCTAACTGTACACCAGCTTGCGCTAATGGCGTACAAGCAGAAGCAATTGCGATTTGCATATCACGATTAACTTCACCAATTTTTCTCCATACATATAATGTTGAATCATATCTGTACTCATCAATGGTAACAGCCATAACATCAATCTCGATCGCAGAAGGCGTGAATGAAATTAAACCCGTCGCGGAATTCATCGTCATTGAGTTAGCAGGCGTAGTTGTTATCGGCTGGTCATAAGTCCAGCCCGATGCATAAGCAAGATTTGTCCTGGAACAGCTACCAGAAGCTCCACCTTTCACGTAGTCTAAGCGATAAAATAATGAATCACCATCAGGCTCAACAGCGCTTTGCTTCCAGTTAAATGTACGTCCGGTACAGAACGCGCGAACGGGCTCAGAGACAAACTCAGGTGAGGTGTTTTGGCCAATCTGGTTGTTAAGTTTTGCCTCAATATATAAATCTTGCGAAGACGGATTAGTAATGTTATCTATCGCTGGATTCCGACAACAACTAGACCAAGCAAAAGCCCAGTCTGGTGCGTTTCCACCCAATGTTATTTCTCCTTCGTAGATGTAAACCTCAATGGTCACACCTGCGTTTGCTGCGGATACACAGTCAAATAAAGTTGGTGCGACCACACCAGAACCAGCTTGTTGGAAACAGGTAGCAGAGGCCGTTGAGTAATTAGCTGAACAAGCATAGACTGTTATTGAAGTAGGCATGGTGATTCCCGTTGCATCACGATAAAGACGAGCGATCACTTTATATTTATGGGTGCCACCTGTTGAGCTGATGTATTTGTACTGAATATCACCACCAGCAAGGTGAGAAGCTTGTGCTGTGTTTGACATTCCGACGAATGCAGCAGCAAAAAGTATAATTTTTAAAAAGGTCTTCATGGGTACGGGTTACTAATTGTGTTAGTCTATGCTATAAATATCCGTAAATACTATCAGTTAAGCAACTATAATGAGTGAACGAATCATCTCATTTAGATACGAGCAGGTATAGGGCGCAAAAGCCAATGATTGAGCCAGAGAAAATCTCGAACAACGTATGACGTTTTAAATAAATTCTCGCCCACCCAACAGCGCCTGCGCATAAAGCTAATGCCATGACAACCAGTAGACTGCCTTGATTGTAAAAGTCAGATAGTCTAATATACAAGGCTATAAATCCAGCGATGCCCGCCATGTGAGCGCTGCTTTTGAAAAAAGGCAATGCAATGGTAGAAGCAAAAACAACTATTGCACTCGCGAACACACTGAAGGTAACCTCCATCGGTACTCCATTACGGGCTAGGAAGTTTGACGTCGCTAGCATACTTGCCGCAGCGGTCAGATAAGGATAAATACGTTCTTCCTTTTTAACAAGCTGAATACTGGAAATAATACCTGTCCATCGCAGTAAGAGCGTTCCGAGCATAGGCCCAACATATGTTCCAAGAAAGACTATTCCGGTAATCCTAAAAACAATAGAAAAGTCGATAACCTGAGGAACAACGAATAAAATATACACCACCCCAATAGTCGGAAGGATTCCAGGGTGGAATAGATAGCTTATTACTTGAGCAGTAATATGTTTAGGACTTAACCTCAATCTAAAGTTCTTTTCTCATTCTCGCTACGGGGATATCGAGTTGTTCCCTGTATTTAGCCACTGTTCTACGGGCGATAGGGTAGCCCTTTTCCTTTAGAATATTAGCCAGCGCTTCATCAGTTAATGGCTTGCGTTTGTTTTCTTCGCCAACGACATCTTCAAGAATTTTCTTAATCTCACGGGTGCTGACTTCTTCCCCATCTGAGTTTGTCATAGACTCAGAGAAGAATCGCTTAATTAAGAAGGTTCCGTAGGGCGTTTGTATGTATTTGTTTGATGCGACACGTGAGACAGTGGAGATGTCCATTCCAATTTCTTCAGCAATATCTTTTAATATCATAGGCCTAAGCTTACGCTCATCGCCTGTTAAAAAATATTCCTCCTGGTAATTTAGGATGCAACTCATGGTGAGCATTAAGGTCTGTTGACGCTGAACAATGGCGTCAATAAACCACTTTGCACTGTCAAGTTTTTGCTTCACGAAAAGCGCTGCTTCCTTCTCTGATTTGTTTTTCTCAGTGCTTGCTTTGTAATGCTCAAGCATCTCGCGATACTTGCCACTTAAGCTAAGTTCCGGAGCATTTTTACCGTTAAGGGACAGCTGTAATTCATCATCTACAATTTGCAGATTATAATCTGGAATGACATTTTCTGTTGGCCTACTCATGTTCGAAGACCCTCCTGGTTTTGGGTTTAATCGGCCTATTTCTTCAATGGCTTCTCGCAATCCCTCCTCATCTATTCCCAGCCTATCCATGAGTTTTTGATAATGACGTTTTACAAAAACATCAAAGTACTGGTCGAGTATTGAAATAGCTAGATTTACCTTGAGAGAGGGTGTTTTACGTTCTAATTGTATCAGTAAGCACTCTTGTAAATCACGAGCGCCAACCCCAGCGGGGTCTAAATCTTGAATCACTTGAAGCAGCCTCTCTAATGTGGATTCGTCAGTGAAAACACCTTGAGAAAAGGCCAAGTCGTCTACAATATCTTCTAGGGACCTTCGTAATAGACCATCATCGTCAATCGTCCCTACGAGGTAGATGCAAAGGTCTAAATCGGCTTCATTTAGATTATGTAAATGAAGCTGTGAGATTAGACTCTCATGAAAACTTTCACTTACCACGACTGGTGACTCATAGAGCTCATCGTCAGCGCTGTAATTGTTTGTCTTTGTCCTGTAATCAGGGGTCTCGTCATCAGGGATGTAATCATCCCAGTTGATTTCCTCCATGCTATCTCGAACCTCACGTTCCTCGTTTGGGTCGTTTTCAAAAGTGTCTTCAACTTTATCTAAACCTTCAGCCAGGGCTGGATTTTCTTCAAGCTCTTCCTTTATTCGAGCTTCAAGACTTTGCGTTGGCAACTGCACAAGCTTCATCAACTGAATCTGTTGAGGACTCAACTTCTGTTGAAGTTTATGTGCAAGTGACTGCTTTAACATGATATAAGTAGAATACGCGTTTTGAGGTTAAAAATTTGCGCTTCCTGGTGTTCTTGGAAAAGGAATCACATCTCGTATATTACCCATACCAGTAGCGAACAAAACAAGTCGTTCAAAACCGAGTCCGAACCCACTGTGAATACAAGTACCAAACTTCCGCGTCTCTAAGTACCACCAAAGCTCTTCTTCTGGAATACCTACAGCTGCTACTTTTTCTTTTAGTACATCGTAGCGTTCCTCGCGCTGAGAACCACCTGCTATTTCTCCTATACCAGGGAATAAAACATCCATAGCCCGTACAGTCTTGCCATCATCATTGAGGCGCATGTAGAAGGCTTTAATGTTTGCTGGGTAATCATAGATCACTACGGGCGCCTTAAAATGCTTTTCTACAAGAAAGCGCTCGTGTTCACTTTGTAAATCAATGCCCCAATCTGTAATAGGATATTTGAATTTCTTCTTCTTATTGGGCTTGCTGTTTCTTAATATTTCGATTGCTTCTGTATAGCTCAATCGTATGAAATTGTTGGAGACGACGGACTCGAGTTTTTCTATTAGGCCCTGTTCGGCACGTTCGATCGTTGGCTTTCCTTTCTGCTCGTCTTCAAAACGGGCATCTAGGAATTCAAGATCAGCGCGACAATGCTCGAGTACATAGGAAAGTGTATGTTTTAAAAAGTCTTCTGCAAGGTCAATATTCATCTCCAAATCATGGAAAGCCATCTCGGGCTCAACCATCCAAAATTCAGCTAAATGCCTTGTGGTGTTTGAATTTTCAGCACGGAATGTAGGTCCGAAAGTGTACACTTTTCCTAGCCCCATAGCCCCTAATTCACCTTCTAACTGACCACTTACAGTGAGGTGTGTTTCTTTTCCGAAAAAGTCCTCTGAAGATTCTTTGTCAGTCCCATTTGGAAGCGTGGAAACACGGAACATTTCACCAGCTCCTTCAGCATCTGAACCAGTTATAATTGGGCTGTGCCAGTTGAAAAAACCCTCTTTGTTGAAATAGCTATGAATGGCAAATGATAGCGCATGGCGTAACCTGAACACTGCACCAAAGGTGTTTGTGCGTGGTCTTAAATGAGCAATATCTCTCAAGAACTCAAGACTATGTTTTTTGGGCTGGAGTGGATATTCATCTACAGGTGCATCCCCCAAAACCTCAAACCCTTCAACAATGATCTCGACCGTTTGACCCTTCCCTTTGCTTTCAGTTAAAACACCCGTGATGGCTAAGCAAGACCCAGTGGTAACACGCTTGAGCTGCTTTTCGTCTTCTTTTTCAAAATCGATAACGCATTGCATGTTAGCCAGACACGACCCATCATTTAGGGCAATAAATCTGTTGCTTCTAAAGGAACGAACCCATCCCTTTACGGTGATTGTGGTGCCTATTTCCGGCTGCTGTAGAACTTGCTTTATGCTCATGTGTAATAAATCTTAGACACAAAGATGCATTTTCGATTCCAAATAAGCCCGGCTCTTCAGGAAAAAACAAGTCAATTACACTGAATTGGCACGAAAATTGACATTGAGCCAGGACTCAGGAAACACTTTTTGTATAAAACGTTTCTATAGATAGCGAAACACTTACTTTCGCTCCGCATTTTATGATTACACCGGATCACGACATACAACGTATATATATCAAAGGTTTCGAACTGTTTAAGCAGTTCGGTATCAAGGCTGTTACCATGGACCAAATCTCCCAGGCCTGCGGAATATCTAAGAGGACGCTGTACAAGCACGTAGACAATAAGCAAGACTATTTAATGAAGGCTTTCTTGTTTATTGCTGAGGTGATGAATAGTGAGTTGCATACGGCAGTTAGCTCCGCAAAAGGCAATGCCATAGACGAATTATTTGCAATCGAAAAATTTGCGGAGCTTCGAATGCGAGGTGAAGAAGATAAGCTGATATTCCAGCTAGGCTATTATTATCCGGAGGTTGCCTCTATACTCAAGAAGAAGAGAGAAGAAATAGTTTTCTCCTTTACCAGAACAAACCTGAACAAGGGTATAGATGAAGGCATCTATAGGTATGATTTACATATAGAGCACATCGCGATGCTTTATTATGGGCATATTCTTGCATTGCACGAAAGCGTTATATCAGATACAACCTTAGATCTAGATGACTTGAGAAAGACCAGTCTGAAATACCACATTAGAGGCATCGCATCCGCGAAAGGTCTTGACTATTTAAATAAATTAATACAAACAGAACAATGAAAAAAAACGCTCTGCTTTTCGTTTCCATGTTCATAGCGCTTTCTGCGCAAGGTCAGCAAAAGTTTACGCTGTCCTCTGCACAGGAATATGCGCTTGATCATGCTTACGGGGTGCAAATTGCTAAACTTGAGATTGACCGAGCGAAGCAGATTTATCGCCAAAACCTTGCGTATGGACTACCTCAGGCAAGTGCTCAGGGTCAATATGCTTACAATATTGAACTAGCCTCTTTAGTTGCGGATCTAGACAATGATCCAAGTACTTTAGAAAAGCTAACGTTTGGAACAGACTATCAAGCGCAAGGAGGTCTTGTGGTTACACAATTAATTTTTGACGGTTCTTATGTAGTTGGTCTTATAGCTGCCAAAGTATTGAAAGACGACGCAGCATTGGGCATGGAAAAATCTAAATCTGAACTCCGCCGCGAGGTGGCGAAGGCATACCATTTGGCTTTACTTAGTGAGGAAAGTGTCAAAGTTTTAAAAGCTAATGAGGGTTACCTCGCGAACTTGGCTCAAGAGATGCAAAAGTTAAATCAAGCCGGGATGGTGAGCAAGGCAGATGCAGATCAAATGATGCTGAACTACAACAACATTAAAAACGCATTACGCTACAGTGAGGGTCAGGCGAATGTTACTAAGATGCTCTTGAAACTACAGATGGGTTATGCTGTTGATCAGGATATTTTGTTAGCAGATGACCTTGAGGATTTAGTTGTAAAAGCGGCAGGTTCTTCAGCTATGGCTGATTTAGCATTTGACGCAAAGAACACGGTTGATTACAAGTCTGTGGCAAATAGAGTTGAAGGTGCAAAGCTCGAAGTCAAAAATGAGTACATGCAGTATCTCCCATCTGTTGCAGTTAGCTACCAGAACAACATTCAATATCAAAGCCAAGACGCGAATATTTTTAGTGACAACGCTATTGATATTCCAAGCAGCTTAGTAGGAGCGAGCATTAGTATTCCATTGTGGAGTTCAGGTGGAGGCGCGGCATCACTCCAGCAGTCAAAAATCAGGAGAGATCAGGCACTTATTGGTTTGACCCAATTAGAGCAAGGTCTAAAGATGCAACACGCGTCTTTAGTGAATGAGTTCCACCGTTCGGTAGCAGATTATTTGTCGCAGAAGGAAAATGTGGAATTAGCACAGAGAATTCGTGACCAACGTCGCAAAGAATACGAGCAAGGCATGGTTTCTTCCATGGACCTCACTCAAGCTGAAGCCCAATATCAAGAGGGTCTTCAAGGATTGTTTCTATCTGCTCAAACAGCACTGGACAAACAATCCGAACTGGAATATTTAATGACTAAACAGACCTTGAAATAACACCATATCATGAAAAAAACGTTATCCATTTTTAGTATTGCAATTCTCGCAGCTTGTAGCTCGCCAGAGCAAGCGACTGGAGATATAGCAGCAATGAGCGCACAAAAAGACAGTCTTGTTTCCGTTCGTTCCGAGCTAAACACCCAAATTACACTACTCGAAGAACAGCTTTCTAAGCTTGACACTAGTGCGCGCTACGATGCTGTAACAGCATTGAGCGTTGAGACTGCTGTCTTCCTTCATTATTTTGATGTTTTTGGTACGGTTGAAGCGGATAAGAGCATCAGTTTATTCCCTTCGGCAAACGGTAAAGTAGAGAGGATCTACGTGAAGAATGGCCAGCGTGTTTCTAAGGGTCAATTATTAATTAGCCTAGACACGGATATTTTACAGTCTTCTTTAAAAGAGTTAGAGAATGGATTAGCGCTTGCTAAGACGATGTTCGAGAAGCAGCAGAAGTTATGGATTGATGAGCAGATTGGTTCAGAAATCCAATTTCTACAGGCCCAGAACCAATACAATGGTTTGGTTCAGCGTGTTAAAACATTGAAGGAGCAAATTCAGTTGAGCGAGGTTCACGCTCCTTTTGCAGGTACCATAGATAACATTTTCGTTAAAGAGGGTGAAATGGCTGGTCCGCAATCTCCATCAATGAGACTAGTGAACACATCAGGTGTTTATGTCAAAGCTGATGTGCCTGAATCGTATGCCAATCGTGTTCATGTGGGTACTCCTGCTAATATAGCATTTACCTCAATGGACTACGAATTAGCTGCTGAAGTGTTACAAGTTGGACAGTTCATCGCGAAAGGAAACCGCACATTCACTATCAACGTTAGTTTGCCTGTTTCAGACGGTGTGAAGCCAAACCAAATGGTTCACGTTGCATTACAGGATTACAAAAACGAAGAAGCGTTGACGGTTCCTGCAAGTTTAGTTCAGCAAGACGTTGAAGGAAATGACTTCGTATATACGTTAAAGATTATTGACGGTGCGGCTTTCTATGAAGTAGCAAAGACGTGGGTTACTACTGGATTGACATATGGAGACAAGACTGAAATTACCACGGGCCTTGAACAAGGCATGATGGTGATCGACAAGGGCTCACGTAGCGTTCGCACAGGACAACGTGTAGTAAGTTAATAGCAGAAATACGCCATCAACATGGAAGAAAAGAAAAGTATAATCAAACAGTTTGGTCCTTCTACCTTTTCGGTGAAGAACACCATGACGGTATATGTGCTCACGGCTATTGTATTTATTGCAGGGTTCATGAGTTACACGTCAATGCCCTCTGAGGCATTTCCTGAAATTGTTACACCTGAGATTTATGTAGGTACTCCATATCCAGGGAACTCACCCGTGGATTTAGAGAAACTTATTACCCGCCCTTTGGAAAAAGAAATCAATGGGATTTCCGGAGTGGACGCCATTAATTCTACCTCGGTAGAAGGATACTCTACCATCCAGGTTAAGTTCAACTTTGATGTCTCTCCTGACGAAGCTTTGAGAAAAGTGAAAGACAAGGTAGATGCTGCAATGGGCCAGCCAGATTTTCCAACGGATTTGCCAGCGGATCCTAATGTATTTGAGCTGAACTTTTCAGAATTGATGCCTATTGCAAATATCAATATGTCGGGAGAGTTTTCTCTAGATCAGTTGAAGGAATATGGTGAGTTTTTAGAAGAAAAAATTGAAGATCTCACGGAAATATCTAAGGTGGATATCCGTGGGATTGATGATAAAGAAGTGCGGATTCTTGTCGACAACAAAAAGCTAGAGAGCATGCAGCTCGGCTTCAATGATATTGCAGGAGCCATTCAAAATGAAAACATGACCATTTCTGGAGGTAACCTTCTCGTAGACGGTTACCGTCGGAATGTGCGTGTGGTTGGAGAAATTCGCGACTTGGATGAATTGCGCAATGTAATTATTAAGAGCGAAAAAATGATGCTAGTTCGCCTAGGTGATGTGGCTGAGATTGAATTTGATGAGGTGGAACGCCAGTCCTACGCTCGTCAATACGGCTCTTCAGTGGTGATGTTGGACGTTTTCAAACGTTCGGGTGAAAACCAGATTATTGTTTCTGAAAAAATCGCTCAAATATTGGCAGAGGCCCAAGAAAGCTATTTTCCGGACAACCTTAATATATCTGTAACGAACGATACCTCGGAGCAAACAAAAACCCAAGTAGCAGATCTTGAAAACTCGATTATTTTCGGAATGCTTCTCGTAGTTATTGTCTTGATGTTTTTCTTGGGACTGCGTAATGCATTATTTGTTGGGATTGCTATTCCAATGTCTATGCTGATGAGTTTTGTGATTCTAAACGCCTTAGGTGTAACACTAAACACCATTGTTCTTTTTGCCCTGGTTTTGGCTTTAGGAATGTTAGTGGATAATGGAATTGTTGTGGTAGAGAATATCTATCGATTCATGGACGAAGGCTACGACCGTATTACTGCGGCGAAGTTAGGTGCAGGCGAAGTAGCTATGCCAATTATAGCTTCTACAGCGACCACTTTAGCAGCATTTTTACCCTTGGCCTTCTGGCCTGGTCTCTTTGGTGAATTCATGAAATACTTACCGTTGACATTAATCACCGTTCTTTCGTCTTCGTTGTTCGTTGCTCTGGTGATCAATCCAGGACTAACAGCAGCACTTATGAAAGTAGAAGAGGCTCCCTTAAATAAGAAAAGGGTCACTATTTACAGCGTTGCGGCTATAGTTTTAGGCGTAGTGATTGGTTATGGTGTAGGTAAAATGGCATGGGGTAACCTATTCATTTATGCTGGTGGGTTTGCGCTAATTTATGCCTATTTAGTAGTTCCTTCTACCAAATGGTTTCAGACTATTTTGCTTCCATCTTTAGAAAACAGTTACAAGTCCGTTCTGGCTTATGCATTATCAGGTAGAAAACCTATCCTGTTTTTCTCAGGAACGTTTGCTCTGCTGATTTTCTCAGGAATACTTCTTGGGGCTTTTCCTCCCAAGACATTATTCTTTCCCGAAAACATGCCTAATCAAGCGATGGTTTACATCCAGATGCCAATTGGCACCGATATAGCGCAAACCAACGATGTAACCCTAGAGCTTGAAAAAGAGGTCATGGAGATTGTTAGTGAATACAACTATATTGATGTCAACGGCGACCAACAGAACTACATGGTAGAATCTGTTATTGCTCAGGTGGGTGAAGGGACGAGTGATCCTAACGCAGGGCCTTCTATGGCGCAGACGCCAAACAAAGCTAAAATCACAGTCGCTTTTTATAAGTTCTCAGATCGTGTAGATATGGAGGGCAACCGTGTGAATTCTTCTGATGTACTCAATAAGATTCGTGCCACACTCAGTGATTACCCTGGAGTAGTGATTTCAGTTGCAAAAGACAGCAATGGACCTCCAACTGGACCTCCTGTAAATATTGAGGTAAGTGGTAATGACTATTATCAATTAGTCGAGGTTGCAGACGGAATTAAAGCCTTCATCAATAACCAAAGTATTGCAGGTATTGAGGAGTTAAAACTTGATGTTGAAACAGGAAAACCTGAAATGCCAATCATGGTGGACCGTGTCAAAGCAAGGGCGCTAGGCTTAAGTTCAGCACAAATTGGTGACGCGATGCGTACTGCTTTGTTTGGTAAAGAAGTTTCTCGATTTAAAGACGGGGAAGATGATTATCCTATTAATATTCGAATGAGTGACCAGTACCGTTATAATGTTGAGGACTTGATGAATCAGAAAATCACATTTCGTGACCAAGCCAGCGGAAAAATTAAACAGGTCCCTATCTCGGCAGTAGCTAAGGCAAAAAAAACCTCTACTTTTTCATCTGTAAAAAGAAAGGATTTAAAGCGTGTGATTTCCATTCAATCTAATTTATTGGAAGGAGCTAATCCAACAGAAACTGTAGATGCTATTAAAGTTGCTATGGCGAGTTACGATCTTCCACAAGGCATTAACGTTAACTTTACTGGTGAGCAAGAGGAGCAAGCGAAGGAACTTGATTTCCTTTCTGGAGCATTGCTAATGGCAGTCTTCTTGATCTTCTTAATCTTAGTGAGCCAATTCAATTCCGCTTCTACACCCTTCATTATTCTTGTAACCGTTGTGTTCTCTTTGATTGGAGTATTCTTAGGATTGGTCATTTTCCGAATGGAATTTGTGATTATGATGACTATGATTGGTATTATATCGCTGGCAGGTATTGTCGTAAATAACGCCATTGTATTGATCGATTTCATCAAACAACTTTCTTCACGTAAGCTTGACGAACTGGGCCTAGATGAAAAAGATAAATTACCAGTACCGATTTTGATAGAGACTATTGTAGAAGCTGGACGTACTCGTTTGCGTCCCGTATTGTTAACGGCTATTACTACCATATTGGGATTAATTCCATTAGCCACGGGGATGAACATCAATTTTTACACCTTATTTAGTGAGAACAATCCACATATCTTCTTTGGTGGAGATAACGTCGTGTTCTGGGGCCCAATGTCGTGGACAGTCATCTTCGGATTGACCTTTGCAACATTCCTAACTCTTGTTATTGTGCCAGTGATGTACTTCCTTTTTGAGAGTATACAGCGCTTCATGGCACGTCTTTTCGCATAAGTTGTATAGTCTTAAAAAACTAGAACTCAAAAACCCGCGACGCATAGCGTTGCGGGTTTTTATTTGCGCTAATTTTGGGAAATGATCACAGCCCTCCGCGCATTAGAACCACATGAACTTCAAGACTTCACCGAAGAGGTTAAATCTGAAGTCATTCTTCGCGTCAAAGAAAAAATACCACACCTTGAATCGTCCTTGGCCGTCGCGGAATTAACCGTGGCCCTACACTATGTGTTAAATACTCCAGAGGATGTGCTTATCTGGGATGTAGGCCACCAGGGTTACATCCACAAGGCCATTACTGGACGTATGAACTCCCTAAACCATCAGCGAACACCCGGTGGTATCTCAGGATTCCTTAAGCGTGATGAGAGTCCATTTGACTTTTTCGGAGCTGGACATGCCTCAACAAGTATTAGTGCGCTTGCTGGTGTTTGTATGGCGGATGCTATTAAAAAGTACAAGCGTCATAGGGTAGCTGTCGTTGGAGATGGCTCTTTTACTGGTGGCCAGACTTTTGAGGCCCTGAACCACTTAGGGACAATTGACACTGATGCCTTGGTGATTTTAAATGACAATGATGGAAGTATAGATCAAACAATCGGGGTATTACATAACAATCATAACTACCAAGCCTACTTTAAAAGCTTAGGATGGGAGTACCACCAATGCGAAGATGGAAATGACGTAACAGTTCTAGTAGCCCAATTACAAAGGGCACTAATGCTCGGTGGAAAGAGGGTTATTCATGTTAAAACGACTCGTCCTGATCTCAGTCCTCCGAAGTCTTACAAGCCAGGAACTACTTTTCAGTGGTGGGCAGCGGAAGAAATGGGATTGATCTTAGCGGCTAATCCTGAAATTCAGATTCTAAGCCCGGCTATGTTCGCAGGAAGTGGGTTTGCCTCGCTTCGTGAAAAATATCCGCAGCAGCTCCATGACACGGGTATTAACGAGCCCCATACAGTGACTGCCGCTGCTGGAATTGCCGCTGCCGGTGGTAAGGCTTGGGTACACATCTATAGTACGTTTCTACAACGCGCCATGGACCAGGTCATTCACGACATTGCTCTGCAAGAATTACCCGTAATTTTTCTTGTGGATAGAGCTGGATTTGTAGGCTCAGATGGACCTACTCACCACGGGGTATTTGACCTTGGCTTCTTATTGGACGTACCTAACGTGACGGTTTGGAATCCTATGGATGGATCTGAGTTACAGGCCATGTTACGCAGGGCATCGGAAACACAACCAGAGCTAAGAGGCCCATTATTTATAAGGTATCCTAAGGCGAAGACTAGTTGCAACACCCCCATAGATTTTACAGAATACCGGGTTTTAAAAAAAAAGCATAGCAATACCTTATTATTAAGCAGTGGCGTACTGAGTTCTTTTGCCAAGGAGGAAGCCATGGATCATGTTCATGTAGGTCAGGTGAAGCCATTACCAGCAGAGGTGAAGCGCATGCTCGTGCAATATAAAACTATTGTGGTACTGGAAGAATCTATTGGGACAGGAGGTTTGTCTGGCACGGTAGCTCTAGAAATTGCTAATACTGATTTAGATTTAAAATTAGTGGTACGCAAAATCGATGATGTTTTTACAGAACACGGTTCACGTCATGAACTTTTAAAGGAGACAGGGCTTATACCATAAGAAAATAGCTCCAGCTATTAGACTATGAAAAATAAACTGGTACTTCTATTGCTCCTCGTTAATATTTGTGGATTTTCGCAAAAAAGAGAATTCACCCTTGAGAGTTCCGCCTCGTTTGAATTAAAGAGTTTAACCTTTAATAAGGTGACAGGTACCATAGGGAGTCCAACCGGATTTGCCACCTATGAGGATGGAGTTCTTGTTGGTATACAAGGTTGTTTGAACACAAAGTCTATTGACACAGGGAATAAGGGTCGTGACGAAAGCTTACAAAAGAAAAAAGAGTTTTTCAATACTGCGAAAACCCCTTTAGTATGCTTTAAAGCTTCAAGCGTAATATTTGTTGGAAAATCCTCTGGCTTAACAACTTATAAACTAGCAGGTAATCTTACCTTGCGTGGACTTTCAAAGCCGCTCCAGCTCGAACTCGTTGAGCAAAACAACGGTCTTTTGACAGGAACCTTTACTATCGATAGAGAACTATGGGGCCTAGGAGAAGGCTATCCTAATTTTACGATCTCACAAAACATTGAGGTAAAGGTGGACATACACCTACAATAAATGATGAAATTCAAAGATTTCGGCCTGAACGAAACACTATTAGACGCACTGTTCCATATGAACTTTGAGGAGGCGACTGAGATTCAGGAAAAAGCAATTCCATATATACTTTCTGGAAAAGATCTTATCGGATGTGCTCAAACGGGCACCGGAAAAACAGCAGCATTCGTCCTGCCGACATTAAATCAATTGTCCGAGACGCCTAGCGATGGCGTACAGGTACTAATTCTATGCCCTACGCGTGAGTTAGCAATACAAATTGACCAAGAGATTCAAGGAATAGCGTACTTCACAAATGCTTCTTGTTTTGCTGTTTATGGCGGAGGAGACGGCGTTAGCTGGGAAGCTGAGGCAGATGCTCTCAAAGGTGGCGCAGACGTCATCGTAGCTACCCCAGGTAGACTGCTAGCACATATCGCACGTGGATATGTAAAGTTTGACACAGTCAAGCACCTTATATTGGATGAAGCGGATCGTATGTTAGACATTGGGTTCTTTGATGATATCATCAAGATTATTAGCGAAATCCCAGAGGAGCGTCAGAGCTTAATGTTCTCCGCTACGATGGCTCCTAAAATCCGTATTCTTGCGAAGGAGATTCTGAAAAATCCTGAGGAGATATCGGTTGCCATATCAAAACCTGCAGAAGGGGTTACTCAGAAGGTAATATTGGCTTTTGAGGAGCAAAAAATAGGGATAGTACATAGTGTGCTTCGCGATAAGGACGATTTTAAGGCCATCATTATTTTCTGTTCTACAAAGAAAAAAGTGGAGAGTCTAGCTCGGAAATTATTACAGAAAGGATATGCTTGTCAGGGTATTAGTTCTGATTACGAACAGCAAGCACGTGAAATGGCATTGCGTGATTTCAGAAGCGGAAAAATCCGTGTCATGGTTGCTACTGATGTAATGAGTCGTGGTATCGATATTAAGGGAATTGACCTAGTAATCAATTTTGATGTTCCTGGTGATGCGGAAGATTACGTACACCGTATAGGTCGGACCGCTCGCGCTAAATCAAAGGGAATGGCGGTCACATTAGTATGTCCTGATGACATGTTCAAGTTTGGTAAAATAGAACAACTCATTAACCGTGTTTTAGAGAAGGAACAACCACCTGCTGAGATTGGAGAAGGTCCACAATGGGGCGAGTCCGGTAAGGGAGGAAGAACGCCTCGCAAGAAAGGTGAACACGCTAAAAGCCCGGATAACAAAAAACCACGGAGAGAGCATCCAGAGCGCGCAACTAAATCAGAAGGTAGTAGCCCAGACAATACACCTAAAAAGAAAAGAGAGCCCTCAAAACATCAAAAAATGTTTAACGAGCTTCCGGTTAGTAAAAAAGCTATTAATACAGAAGCTAATTCATCAACTGAGGAGTAAAGCTTAGGTTTATTTTGGTTTAATTAATTTAAGATCTGTCTATTACCGAAAATCAATTATGCTAGGAAATGTCTTGATTAGCGCTAATCCATGACTCCGGTAATCTAAATTGAATAATTAGATAATTTCTTGTAATTTGTTAATCCAAACCAGTTAATTACGAAATACACATGGAGTCTAAGGCAATTTGGATTTTTTCATTCCTTTTTCCAGTTTTGTTAAGTGGTCAGACGATTCAGTATAGTGGACCTATTTGTGTGGGTGAAACGGTTATTCTGACTTGTACTTCCTGTGGAACACCGCCTGCTGCTCCTTTTAGTGCGTGGACATCCTCTAACAACTCCGTAGCTACAATAGACATTAATGGAAATGTGACTGGGATTTCTCCTGGAACGGCAACTATACAGTACACAGATAACTCATCACCACCTAACGTCGTTTCCACATCAATAGATGTTCTCAGTAAAGCACAAACACCGACTATTACTGGTTCTGGAGGAGCAATAGAATATTGTGTCAATGCCTCTGCCTCTGCTTTAACAGTAAATCCCCAAATTGGAGGCGACCATTTGTGGTTCAATGAAGACGGAACGTCAACCATGGGCGGATCAGGTGCAGCGCCAACACCATCAACAATATTATCGGCCGTTGGGACTACCAACTATAAAGTGATTTTTTATCCGTACAACAGTACTGCTTTATGTCCTTCAGACCCCTTAATCTATCCAGTTATTGTACACCCAAACCCTGTAATTACTACAACTGTATCTCCACCGAATGTGTGCAGTGGGAGTAGCGTGACACTTTCAGCCAGTGGAGCAGGACCAGGGGGTAGTTACTTCTGGGATGGGGGAATAACAAATAACGCAAGTATCACTTATACACCTCTAACTACGACCACCTACTCGGTCGAGGGAGAGGACCAGTACGGTTGTGAAGGTACAGGAAACGCAACAGTAACAGTAAACGCAGCACCTTCTCCTCCTACGCCCGATCCATCGAACACTATTCAATATTGTTTGGGTGCTCCAGCCACAACTTTAAATGTTTCTCCTGTGATCACCGGCAACGCCTATACGTGGTACGATGCGAGTAATAATGTATTGTCTACGTCAACTGGTCCTACGCCATCTACGAGTACGTTAGGATCGACGTTATATAAGGTTAGTCAGACTGACGTGAATGGTTGTGAGTCTTCGACATTAAATATTACGGTCACAGTTAATGCTTTGCCGAGCATCAGTGTTGTCGGCGGATCATCCCAGACGGTTTGTGACGGATCACCGGTTACATTGAGTGGATCGGGTGCAGGCTCTGGCGGCACATACATATGGAGTGGCGGAATCACCAATGGTGTATCGTTTACACCGAGTTCATCTTCTAGTTATACGGTTACGGGCACAGATGGTAATGGATGTAGT
>CAWURU010000002.1:0-345469 GCA_963925515.1 uncultured Flavobacteriales bacterium | reverse complement strand
TTGGGCATATATGATTTTAATGTTTTTTCAAGCAGGGATATCTCTTTTTATGGAGGCAAGAGTGGGACCTCAATTTTTAAATCATTTTGGATGGATCCATCTACTAAGTATTCTGACTATATACACCGTTCCAAAGAGCATCTATTATATAAAGAAGGGTGATATTAAAGGTCACTCAAGATCAATGATTATACTATTTTGGGCCGGTTTAATAATAGCAGGAGGTTTTACACTTGTTCCGGGAAGGTATCTATACAATGTCTTTTTTACATAAAAAAACGGCTACACTTTATTCCCGGCATTTATGCCAGGGGAAGAGTGAACCGATCTTTACTTACTTGTTTGAGCTGTGGGTTGACGGCTGATTCAAAGATGCCGTTTTAAGGCGATCTGAATAGCTTTTAAAAGACTTTAACTCCAAAGTGAGTACTACCTCACCCACCTAATTTGAAGCTCTTAAAGACGCCTTTAAATAGCTCTTTACTCCAGTTATAGCCTGGGATGCAAAGAATTGTGGGTTTCTTTTCATTAAGCTTTTACGGACTTCAAAATCTGTATCTCATACCCTGAAAATTCCGTTTCTGTTTCTTGGGCATTGCCAAAGGTTATTATGGTGTTCTTTACGATCTTAAATTGATTAGAAGTCAAATCAGAATTCAAGGTTGATTACATCAAGCTCAAACGTTCTCAGATGTAAATGGCAGTCAGTGTTATGATTTGGAAACTGGCAGTAAAAAAGGCACAATGAGTCGTAATGCTTGCATACACGACTTAGAGTAAAGAGAAATAGCGATATCTTACGGTAAGTTTAATCCGCTGACTTGAATTTGTCAATTGAAATGAAGCCACTGATACCTTAGGTTTAGTACAAAAAAAAGCACCTACTCTTTTGAAGTAAGTGCTTTAGTCTTGTGACCGAGATAGGAGTCGAACCTATAACCGCTTGATTCGTAGTCAAGTACTCTATCCAGTTGAGCTACACGGCCAACATTTCCCTTACGGGAGTGCAAATATAGAAGAAAAGCCACTCGTTATACAAGGGTTAAGGCTTTTTTAAATGATTATTTTGAGCTTAGCCTGGCCTTTATCTCAGATCGTTTACTCCAACGTTCTATTGGATTTCAACAGTGAGGCCTACATCAGACATCAAGCGAGCCTTAGATTTTAATTTCTCAAATGGACCAGATAAGACCTGACACTTTCCTTTATAATGAGTGATCCAAGCGCACTGCTCAGCCTGCTCCTCGGAATGCTCGCAAACGGAGCAAAGTACATCTATCACAAAATCGAAGGAATTCTCTTCGTCATTGAATAATATCAAGGAATGCTCCTTCTCAAGCACAGTCTGAGACTCCCTTAAAACCTTTTCCTCTGTATCCATGCCTCAAAAGTATTACATATAAGTAGTAATTCTGTGGGTAGCCCAGGTAGTTTTAACGATTGAGTATTAATACTATTATTAATTCTTCTACCGCTATTCTTCTATGCCAAACCTGCGTTTAAGCAGCATTACCTTCCCTTTACCGGCGAGATTATAAGTGAAAGCCGCCTGTTCTTTTTTAGCGGTAACGCTTCGATCTTTGGATTTTGTTGCGAGAATGGCGTCATTAAAAGCATCATCACTGCTTCGAATACTCATGACTATTCCCTTAAAGCTCATATAAATATAATCAGTCCCGTTGTCTAAATAAATGATAAACTCGCTACCTCTACGACGTTCCTTGAACTCTATTAGCCCATTTACTTTCGCAAAGACAGGGACGTTGTAAATGTTTTGAATTATGGCATCTCCCTCACCAATAAAGCTTTTGTACCGACTGCTGTACTCAAGCCCAACAGAGCTTAGCACAAGACTCTTGCGCATCTCTTTCGGGAATTTACCCTCCACTTCGTGGGTGGCAATATCCTCTAAAAACTTACCACCAGCCTTTTGGCCCATTAACGCATAAATACCTTGACTATATGCTTCATCATCAGATCTCGAGGAGCCACTTCCATCCGCGAATAACTGAGCCACAGCTTCCCATGCGTCTTTATCTAATGGAGCGTCTATGGTCCATACTACGTCTAATGAGATGTCATCCTTATTTAGATCATGACGTACAGCGCCTCCCATAGTCGTGGTTACTGCACCTGATTTCTCCAGCACATTTATCTTACCCGTTCCATACAAATCACAATCGTAATTATGGAATACCAGGTACGGATCTGGTAACGTAAAATCTCTCAGTTTCTCAACTGTAGTAATCACGTAACCATTTTCTTCATGGTCAAAGAAAAGCACACCATTAGCAGAGAGCATTTCTATATCAGCACGATCCGCATATTTAGAGAGGAAATTGCTATGTCCCCCTAAGCTATCCTGCGAGATATAGATACCGTTAAAAGTGTTGTCACGCAGCTTTGTTGGATCGTTCTCCGGTAGTTCGATCACGATGTCAGTCGGATCAATGAAACTGGCTATATCAAACCACGTCGTCTGTAAATTTCTACACTCATTTTGAATGAGAATAGAACCTTTAAAGAACATAGATTTTTGATCAGCAATCAGCTTTACGTCGCCTCTATATCCGAAGTATGGACTTAAGAAAAAATCATCTTTCTCCTCCAGTGTCGCAATGCCAATAGTAGTTCCGGTGGTATCTGGCTTAATACTTTTGAATTTAATTGGCCATGTACTTCCTTCTTCATCTAGATAGTCGTACATCCCTATGGCAGAGTAATTGTATTTACCGCGTATGCGTGTAGTAGCATCGTAAAAAGCATGAAGCTTACTATACCTATTAGCCTGAATAACAGAGCGCTCTAGAGGATCCATATCTGCGTTCATGCGGATCACAACATATCCGCTATCAGGTAGTACACGTGAATCTGCTACTTCGATTTCCGACACCTCAAACGCCTCAAGAACACTTTGTGTTAGCGAAAATCTTGCGTATCCAGCGGTGAAGTCTAGACTGTCCTGAAGAGGGTGCGTACTTACCATATAAGCATCACCTTCAGTGTTGTGCTTAATATCTACTGTTGACTTTTTCATGTCCCAAAGTGCATGGTCCATATAGGCTAAGTATTGGTTGGCCGGAAACTCTATGGTACTGTAGGTGTCAATTTTATCGAAGATTCCTTCCTGCTTTTCAAAGTCTACCTCAGCAGTTGAACTTAGCATCTGAAAGGCCCATTGCTCGTCAGAAAGACTTGTCTTTACCCTGAAATCTTGATCGGAAGAGACAAAGGAACGGTGAAAGAATTGGTACCCTTCCTGTTCACTGTTGTGTTTTGAGGTCGAATAACGCAACTCTCCTGTGCCAAAGAGTCCTTGCGTACCATATGTTAATTCACCCTCTGCAATGACGTTTTCCGTGCCATACATATCAAACGGCACTTTTCTACTGCGCGCTTTAATGAAATTAGAATAGGGAAGCCAATTGAAGGGGTTATCCACTCCCGATGAAGATGGATAACCATTTCCCTGCGTATTTTCAGTAATCACAAACGTGCTCGCTCTTCCCGAAGCTTCGTCTGGAAAGAACAAGATATCAGGACTGGTAACCATACTTTGTAAATAGTTAATGATACCATTTGCATGTAACCCCTGGTTTGAAAGGTCCAAGGTCCCTGTATAGCTTCCCCTATTTTTGTAGGTTGGCGCACCAGGCATGGTCGTAGAAAACCCAAGGGAATAATCTGGCATCACACTTAATGGCTGTCTAAAAACAGGAAATATATCTGCACTATGGAAGGTTGCATCAAATAAAATACCGTCCGTAGTCGTATTATCTAATGAGTCTATGGTAAAAGGCTCTAAGGCCATGTAAAATCTGGACCTATCGTAAACTCCATTGTGAATTTTACGATCATCATAATACACATAGGAATTATTCAACGCCTCGAAAATAGGATACTCAGGGTAATACTTACGTGACGATTTATTATCAGGCATATCTATACGTAACTGGCCCTGTAGATCCTGTAACACCGTCTGTACATCTACTAAGGCTGCGCGTTCACCAGGAGTCGGATTAAACTCCTTCACCTTGAAACGCATGGAGTCAATCTTCGGCATATCTACCTTAAACGAAGTGTAATCGAACGTATGGTTTTCACCCCAATAACTAAACAAACCGGCATTGATAAGTCCGTCAAACTTGAAATCCATTCCTTTTTGAACCGTGATTTTTCCACCACGCGGGAATAAATTAACCTGTTGAGAATCACTTACGGCTATGCGCGAAATCCCCGCAATATCCATTTCATAATTTAATAAGCTGACTTGGGCATTATTGCCTTGAGGGATACGGGAAACGAACTGGATCACGTCATAGTCTCGCTCACCCTGCCAGTTCTGAAGATATTCAAAAAGTCTGTCTGTCAATGTAATCGTCTGTGTATCCACATCAAAATCGACAAACCCCTGTATAGCCATCTCAAATAAAAAACGTTCACCTTGCTCCTGAGGCATTCGGAGGGCATACGTAAGCTCACTTAATGGCATATCCTGATATCCATAAGAGTAGGCCGCATCACGTAACTCAATCAAGGGATGTGTACGCTGTAAACCTGCTATTTGCTCCATTCTGGTAATTCGGAAATATTGACGACTTTCAAATACGGCCGCCTCCTCAGATCCTAAATTTAAATTACGGAAATTCAATAAGGGTGTATTTTGATTCCAAACCAATTGGTCTACATTAATATCCATTGCATGGTAAGAATCCGTAAAGGAAGAAAGTCCTAAACCCGTTTCATATCTTATTATCCGTACTTGACCCATACGAGGATCATAACGCATTTCGCAGTAAGGATGAAAAATACTGTCTGCACCTAAATGGGCAGTGACCTCCACCCTCTTTGACGAAAGCAAGCTATCCTTAAAAGCAAATCTTCCACTTTTCAAGGTAATTATCGTATCGCCTTTATAAGTAAACTGTATCCTAGCCATGGCGCTATCGGGTGCAAGTCCGTAAAACTGAGATCCCACAACACCTAAGCCACCTCTAAAATGGACTTCGGGGTAGACATTAGGCAAAAGGAAGTTGTTTTTATAGCTCGAGAATCTGGGGAATTGTGCGCTTTTTGCAGAACGTGCGCTTAACCTTTCCTCAAAGAATCCAACGATGGGTGCGGAATAGAGTTCTGGTGCAAATAATGTTGCTGTATCCGCCCTGAAATAACCTTGATTCACATCGAGCTCCCACGCATTCAGTTCTGCATAGAGTTCATCTTCGGGCTTACCTACCCTACCCCAAAACACAGTACCTCCTTGGGCTTTTAAGAGTGCTTGCTCCGGGAAAAATCGCGCTGATGCAGTCATGATTATGGTACTATCTGACTTATAGACACCTATAATATCACCTTCATCAATTGTAAATACTGGTTGGTTATCTTCAAATTTCAAAGACCACAAACTGTAGGGTGCCTTCCAAACAAGTCCACTATTATCAGCAAAATAATGCTTGACCTCATTGAGGTATAATTGATGAATGTAATCTTTGACCTTGGAGGAAGGATTGCCTTTAGCATATCCATTTAAGTGTTCGATCAAACTACCTAAAGTCAAGTATTCTTCGTTTTCGCTAACGAATAAAATCAGTCTAAAGAGTTCTTCCCAATGACTTGGGTCAGAAATTCTTTTACGAATAAGATGATTACTAAGCGCCAACCAATGATCTTCTGAATCAGTATCTAAAGCGAACTGCATGGCAGGTAACAGAGAATCTTGAAATAATGATTTTTGCTCTTTATTAAGCTCTATAAGCTGGATGAATTCCTCTGAAAAAAAATCAATGGAAGAGAATCGGGTTACCTTTTGCCCAAGCACAGGCAGCGATAATAACAATGCCAAAAGCAACCCAATTCTCTTCATATTACTTGGTCATTTTAATACTGCGCCATTGTTCGCGTGATTTAACCCCCTCGTACGTTAATCCAGCTAATTCAGCAGCCACAAGTAAAGTAGCTATATTCTCTTCATAAAACCCACTAAAAAAAATGGTTCCTCCGGAAGATAACGCAGATGCATAGCTATTCATGTCAGCTAACAAGACATTTAGATTAATATTGGCACATATGAGTTGATAAGTATCCTTTAATGCGCCTGCACCGCCCACTTCGGCAGTCATTACTACCTCATTGCGTCGGGCATTCTCTAACGTGTTTTCTATGCACCAAGTATCTATATCAATTCCATGTATCTCAGCGGCACCGCGCATACCTGCGAGAATACCTAAAATACCTGTACCACAACCCATATCAAGTACTTTCAGTCCATCTGTAGATGTTTCCAACAGCCATTGAATCATCATATGCGTGGTTTGGTGGTGACCCGTTCCAAACGACATCTTTGGCTCAATAAGCATAGGATATAGATACCCTGTTTTGTTCTCGTGAAATGGTGCTCTGATATAGACGACACCGTCTACATCAATGGGGTCGAAGTTTTTCTCCCATTCTGCGTTCCAGTTTACTTGCTCAATTTCTTTCACACTATAGGTACATAAAGCACCTTTCCAAACTAGGGCGTCATCCACAGCAATTTTAGAATAGTCTTCCTTTACGATATATGCATGGAAGCCATCTTCAGTCTCTGAAAAGCTTTCAAAACCCACTGCGCCAAGTTGCGCAATGAATAAATCTCGGAAAGGCTCTATTGGAGAAACAGTCGCTGCTATTTCAATGTAAATGGGAGTCTCTGACATTATGCCTTAGTTCTAGCTTCAATAATCGCTGCAAAATCTGTGACATTCAACGAAGCTCCTCCGATCAATCCGCCATCAATATCTGCCTTCGCGAAAAGCTCTGATGCATTACCTGGTTTGCACGAACCACCGTATAAAATAGTCACGTTATCTGCCGTTTCTGTATCAAATCTCTCCGACAACCAGCTGCGTATTCCAGCGTGTACATCCTGAGCTTGTTCTGGCGACGCCGTCTCTCCCGTACCTATGGCCCATACTGGTTCATAGGCAAGAATAATATTGTCCATGTCCTCAGAAATAAATCCTTCTAGACCTGCAGCACATTGGCCCAAAATAACCTCCATGAATTTACCACTTTGACGCTCTTCAAGGGTTTCACCCACACAGTAAATAGCAGCCAATTCGTTGTTTAATGCCTGACTAATCTTTGCTTTACAAGCTTCATTAGTTTCACTAAAATACTGACGGCGTTCACTATGCCCTATGATAATTGCATCTATATTTAGCGAAGCAAGCATTGGAGCACTAACCTCACCGGTGTATGCGCCATTTTCCTGTTCATGACAATTCTGTGCAGCCACTGCGATAAATGCATTATCCACCAACGATTCTACAACATCACTCAAATACAAAGAAGGTGGCGTAATAATGACTCCAGTTTCACCAACTAGCTCTTCCGTTAAGGCGGACTTTAATCCCTCTACCAATTCCATAGCTTCATGGAAGGTTGTATTCATTTTCCAGTTTCCGGCAACAATTCTTCTTCTCATTTCCTTTTATGTTTGTTAAAAATCTATTCTAAAATAATTCAGACCTTACCCTGGGATCGAGCCAAGCGTAAAGCACGTCTACAAGGGTAGTTAGTATGACGAAAATAAAGGCTATGACGAGCACACACCCCATAGTTATTGGCAAATCTCGGGTATTTAAGGCTTCTACCAATAGTTTTCCCATCCCATTCCAACCAAAAATAATCTCCACAAACACCGCTCCAGCAAGTAGAGAAGCAAACCAACCTGAAATGGTGGTAATGATGGGGTTAGAAGCTACAGGTAAGATGTGTCTTAAAAGTACTTTTAGCTCCGGTAGTCCCTTTGCCCTTGCCGTACGGACAAAATCCTTGGCACTAACCTCTAAAATACTTTTTCGCGTTAATTGGACAATCACACCAACCGGACGAATACCTAAAGTAAGGGCTGGTAAAATAAGATTCTTAAGACTTAGAAACTGTTCTCCTGTATAATCGTCCACGGTAAACAGAGAACCTGTTAAATTCAACCCCGTATATGGACCCAATAAAAAAGCAAAAATCCACGCAAAGAGCACCGCAGTAAAAAATGATGGAAGACTCATGCCAATCGAGCTAGTGGCTAAAAGAAAACCATCCAATTTAGTGCCTTCATGATACGCCGCAATGGTACCAAGAAACATCCCTAACAAAACAGCAAAACTTATAGACACTGCAGCTAGTAAAGCTGTATTCGGAAATGTACTTGAAATTAATTGCCCTACACGCTGGCCCTGACGCTGGTAACTTTCTCCAAGATCTGGAGTTTTCAATCGGAGGCCATCTTGCCATCCTATGGGGGAAATACGGTGCAGGTAATTTACATATTGAATATGTACGGGTTGATCTAAACCAAACTTCGCACGAACCGCAGCAAGCGCTTCAGGGTCCTCTCGTTTTCCAAGCATCATCTGGGCGCTATCGCCGGGTACTATGGTAAACAGAAAGAATATTAGGGTAGCCACTCCCCAGAGAGTGAGAAGGCCTAATCCTGTTTTCTGAAGTGCAAATCGAATCAATGTGGGCTATCGTTATAGTGGTATTTATGAGCTACAACACCCTTTTTAAGTACCACCCAACCGGGGTTAGATCTTACCATAGTCTTAAGAGTTGTCTCATCTGTAAATGCAAATGGGGCCTCTTTAGGAAGCCCTAGAGCATGTAATTCTTCTGGCATAGAAGCCGACATCACTAGATAAGGAATTCCCGATATCGATAGGTCATTAACCGTAGGTAAAACGTTAGCCCAACCTTTTTCATTGGTTTTAGCACGGTTATACGCAACTAACAACCATACCTCGTCAAGATTCAAAATACTATCCGTCCAATCGCCATAATCACTCATTATACTAAAGTCATGTACCGGAGGTTCATAGCCCTCACTCACTTTTGTGGTTTTAGATAACTCTGTAAGCATGGTCCAATCCGTCTTTTCCCACCATTTTTGATCTATGTAGGTTTTGGAAGTTATTTCCTGGAGCTCCCCTACCGTATTTTCCATGGTATAGACCACCTCGTATTGGGGAGGCTCTAGACCAAGTTCCTCAGCAGTCTTCATTCCTTCTGCGATACTCAATCCCTCTGCGTAGGCACGAAAGTCTTCTACGGGTAAGTGGTTGATTACATGATAACTAAACCAAGCGCAAAAAACGGGTATGGCTAAAATATTGATTTGCACCAATACCTTCGGCCAACCACTGAAAATTCGACTTTCACCCCACCACAACACCAAAATTAATGCAGATAGAATAACGTCTTTATAAAAACTCTCCCATGGCTTGAGAGGTATTGCATCACCAAAGCAACCGCAATCGGTCACTTGGTTAAAATAAGCGCTCCAAAAAGTTAAAAAGGTGAAGAAAGCAATCATTGCGCTCAGTAGTATCAAAACCCACCTTGTCCATAGACCCAAAAGTAATGCTGCACCTAATAAAACTTCAACGATCACCAAAAGTATTGCCAAAGGCAAAGCCAGTGGTTCTAAAAATGGTAAGTTCAATACTTCCGAACTAAAGTACTCTTCGAGCTTAAAACTAAAACCTACAGGATCGTTCATCTTGACCAGGCCAGAAAATATAAACAGCGCTCCGACAATGAATTGAGTAAGTCTAGTTAGAAATGTCTTGATCATAAGGTAATTTTATTAATGGGATTTTTCCATAAACATGATTAGAGCAAATACGCTGTAGTTCACCATATCTAGATAGTTAGCTTCCAGCCCTTCGCTTACTAAGGTCCTTCCCTGATTGTCCTCAATCTGCTTTACGCGTAAGAGTTTTTGAATAATCAAATCAGTAAAACTTGAAACACGCATGTCCCTCCAAGCTTCTCCGTAGTCGTGATTTTTACGCAACATAAGCTCTTTCGCTTCCTCCGCCTTCTCGAGATAGGCATCACTGGCTTGTGTCCAATCCATATCTGGCTGTTCAACGACACCCCTTTCGAGCTGAATGAGTGCCATAATACTGTAATTAAGTATTCCTATAAATTCTCCTTCTATGGGATCATCAACAAGTTGCGCTCCTTTTTGCTCAATACTTCTTAGGCGTTGTGCTTTGATAAATATCTGGTCGGTAAGAGACGGCAGGCGTAAAATGCGCCATGCAGTTCCGTAGTCTTTTCCTTTTTTCTCAAAGAGGCCGTGACATTTAGATAGTACGGCATCGAATTGGTCAGCTGTATTCATTTGTTAGCTTTGCTTCTATAACGAAGATACGGAGACAATGCCTGAGTTTTTACTGAAGGTCCAAGGGACAATTCACACCTTATCCACACCCTGGGTAATGGGAATATTGAATATCACACCAGACTCCTTTTTTGTAGGGAGCAGATTCTCTGCCGCGGATGACGCGGCCCGCGAGGCTAGAGCCATGCTTAAAGAAGGTGCTAAAATTATAGATATTGGAGCCTACTCATCTCGGCCTGGTGCAGATGCAGTGTCAGAAGGAGAAGAATGGGATCGACTAAAAGAGGTCATTCCTGCCGTTGCACAGGTCATTACAGAATTTCCAAATACATTCATTTCAGTAGACACTTTCCGTTCCACGATTGCCGACAAGGCTATAACGGCAGGTGCCCACATGATTAATGACATTAGTGGAGGAAATTTAGATCCACAGATCTATGCGACCGCCGCACAACATAAATGCCCCTACATTATGATGCATATGCAGGGAAGCCCTGCCAACATGCAAGAAAACCCGAGCTATCAAAACGTTACTACGGACATCGTTAAATTTTTTAGTGAGAAATTGCCTACGATTCACGAGTTGGGTGTTCATGATACAATCATTGATGTAGGTTTTGGTTTCGGGAAAACACTAGAGGATAACTTCCAGTTACTGCGTGAACTCCAAGCATTTCAACTTCTAGGTCGTCCAATTCTAACCGGTATATCAAGAAAAAGCATGGTATACAAACCTTTAGGGAGTAGCGCAGCGGAAAGTATGAATGGAACAACGGCGTTGCACATGGCAGCACTTCAAGGAGGAACGCAGATCCTGCGCGTGCATGACGTGAAAGAAGCCATAGAAACTATTACCTTGTTTACTCACTTAATGCCGCAAGGCACAGATCATCTACTGCCAATATGGGAGCGCTAAACTTTGGAATACTTGATGCCTTAGATATTCTGATTGCAGCCTTTTTGCTCTATCAGATTTATCGTTTGTTGCGTGGAACCTCTGCCATACGGATCCTATTAGGAATGGTAGCTATATACCTGTTATACAGCTTAGTACAACTCTTGGAAATGCGTCTTCTTAGTGAGATTCTAGGTTCATTTATGGGAGCTGGCCTCATTATCTTAATCATCGTATTTCAACAAGAGATCCGTAAATTTCTGCTCGTGATTGGATCTGCTACTTTTTCCAGAAGAAAAGGAATACGCAACATGCTGAACATGAGTACAACTGAGGGAACAGACAAGCGAACAATTGACGCGATTGTAGGAGCCGCAGCAGCGTTTGCAGAAGATAAAGTAGGTGCGTTGATCGTTATTGAGCGGAAAGATCCCTTAGGGAGTTTCGCCGGAACAGGACACCATATAGACGGTGCTCTAAGCCGTATACTTCTTGAAAGTATCTTTTTTAAAAACGCTCCCTTACACGATGGTGCTACGATTGTTTCTAAGAATAAAGTTATTGCTGCCGGTGCCGTGTTACCCTTAAGTGAAAGCAGTGATTTACCTTCGAAGTTTGGGCTTCGTCATCGCGCAGCGGCTGGTATTTCGGAACGCACAGATGCACTCGCTCTCGCCGTTTCAGAGGAAAACGGGAAAATTCATGTCTTCTATGAAGGTGAATTCGAGCTGGTAAGTCAAGAAGAATTGAGCGCTAAAATGGCCAAATTAATTCAGGGCTAAATCAGCCCCGCATAAGTACCAGTTTCTCTAATTCCTGAATAACGAAGAATACCCAATCAAAAATCTGATTGGCCCATAACACTGCTACATCAGGCATAGCCTCACCCAGGAGCATAAACGGAACACTCATCCAAATTCCAACTGTTAGCAACGGAACAGCGACCAGGTTCCCCACCAAAAAGTAAGGGCTCGAACCGCCAAAATGGTATTGCACTATAGGTAACGTTGCCGACCACGCAGCCAATGATATTTGAACAGGTAATAAAAGTCTATCCAACCACTTTGATGTTGACCTAGCGGTAGAAAAATCCACAGTGAAGCGCTCTAAAGAAGATCCTTTCAACGCAATAAGTATAGCGAATACTGCCGCATAGCTGAGCTGAAAACTTAAGCTGTGCGGAGATGTAGGATCTATGAAATAGTGACCTAAAGCGACCATCATGGGCCAGTGCAACGTAGGAATATTATCCTTGCGCAAGGACGAATATCTCGCCAAGCCAAAACTCCAAACCGCGCGGATAACAGAATTTCCTGCTCCTACGGTAAAGGAGTAGACCAAGAGAAACGAAAATTGAAGAAAAAGGCCCAATCTAAATGACCAATAACCACGCATCCAACCGAATAATGGCCGCATCAGTAGTACCCAAAACCCTATATGAAAGCCACTAACCGCAAGCATATGACTCATACCTAAATGTCGAAAAGTAGACGCTGTTTCAGTGGAAATATTTGATTTATCTCCCCTGAAAATAGCTGTTAAAAACCCATGGTATGGTCCACTTGAAAACTGGTCAATTCTCACCTGTAAAATACCGCCCAATATTTGCCCAGAATATTCTAAAAACTCAGGTGTTTTTATAGGATAATAATAACGCCATACTTCGAATTTCGGCAAGACATATAGCAGTACTGATGCCAGCAGTAGAATACTGAAGTCATTCCAAACTTTACGGTGCATCCTGGGCCAAAGTAAAAAGACCAAGACCCATGATACATCGATAGTATACTGGTCATTCAGCGCAAAGCAAATACAAAGGATGAATAGGGGTTGTAGGACCATCTATTAAAATTGGTCCTTGGAGATGAACACCGCAAGTAATGTGAATAACTAGAGGTTATCGACTACCGTATAGGAGAGACTCTTGAAATAAAAATCTAAAATCTCTTTCCATGTAAAGCCTGAGGAGCCCATGTGCATGGCGCCCTGTTGTGACATACCCACCCCGTGTCCAAACCCGTAGCCGTTAACAACTACGGTCTCACCTTCTAACAAGAGATGAACAAAACCACTCTTCCATTTAAAGTGGCGACGTACTGTTTCCAATTTATAGGACTTTTCTTTGATCTCCCAATGTGAGGACCTTGCGGGGGGTATGGATTCAAAATAGGCACTCCACTCTTCAGCGACCATGGAAACACCTTGTGTATCCCAATACGCAGACCAATCGGAAAATGAGATGCGGTGCTGCCATTGATAGCGACTCCCTTTCGTAGAAAACGGATCTAACACAGCACGACAATAAGGCAATTCTTTAGACCACACCAAATGCGGAAGGGTAGTCATTCCTCCAGAATTAGAATGATAGAAGCCTATAATAGGCTTATTATTATAAGTAGCAATTGAATCTTTTGTGGCCAATACAGCGGATTGGATAATGGTTGCATTTTTCCCATGAGGCACACCCTTAAATGCTTGAGAACTTTGATCGTCTTTGACATGATACCCCTCTTTGGCATGTTTACTCAAGTTTGTTAATAACCACGTTCTTGAAAGAACCGCTTGGGCCTGATGGTATGCTGGCTCAGGAGACAATCCACCTTCCGCTTCAACCACGCCAGCGATATAGTTAGAGATTGGAACTTTTACTATAGCTTCCAAATAAATCAGAAAAGGACGAATGGTTAATTGACCCATATATGGGCGCTCCCTAGTCCATTTTTCACCATGCATAACGCGCATTACGATGGTGTCATTCGAAGAAATAATAATAGAATCACAAGCGGCCCTATTCAATCGTAAATCACCCCTAAACGTATAAAGTGGATGTACATCATCTACGCCATACTCCATAGAAAAAAGACTGTCAGGGGTGTAGGCGACCAAAGTATATGAGCCACTTTTTACCTTGACCTGAACGCGACCATATTCCTGCTCAGCAAAAGTCAAAACGCGCGGTCCAGACTTATATGCCTTTATAGATTGCCCTTGAACAATCAGTTGCAATAACAGTGCGAATAATATACCGGTTAGCTTCATCTAGACGAAAGTACAAGTTCTGAAATAAGACCAACGGCGTCCTGCTCTAAGGTCTGTGCTCCAAGCATCGCATCCAAGAGACGATATTGGTCCAACTGGTCCTCACCACGCTCGTTAATGAGTGCCTTTAACGCAGATACACTGACTTGCTCTTGTAATAGCTCTGGGACAGCCTCCCGATCCAAAATAAGGTTCGGTAAGGAAAAAAATGGCACTTTCACGAACCTTCTAGCAATAGCTAAAGAGATCGGATTAGCCTTATAAACGACTGCTTGAGGAATTCCTAACAATGCTATTTCGAGAGAAGCCGTGCCACTGCATGTGAGTGCAAAGCATGCCGATGTGGCTACTTCTAGTAATGGAGCATCTATCACCTCGATGTTTTCAGGTACTGATAAATTAGGCCAAGATGCTACTACTGATGCAGCTCGAACTACTTTAAATCGATACGCTGGAAGCGTAACTGCCAACTCATAGAATACCGGTAACAATCTTTGTATCTCTTGATTTCTTGACCCTGGCAACAGAACAATTTCCTTAGAATCTGGAGCATATCCCGTTTTACCCGCGTAATCCTCAGCCAGGGGATTGCCCACATAATGCAGCTCATGACCTTTTGCCGCATACCAAGACTCTTCAAAAGGCAAAATGCTTAAAATAAGATCTGTTGAAGCGGTGAGTTTCTTTAATCTTCCTTGTTTCCAAGCCCATACCTTAGGCGGGATAAAGTAAACCACCTTCATTCCTTGGACCTTAGCCCATTGTGCTATTCGAAGATTAAACCCTGGGAAGTCTACAAGAATCAACACATCTGGCTCAAATACGGCAATATCTAGCTTTACCTGGCGAAACTGCTCGCGGATTACACGTGCCTTTAGAACAACTTCTACGAAGCCCATAATAGGGTTCGCAGGAAGATTAAAGCGAAGCTCCACTCCTTCTTTTTGCATATGTACACCTCCCCAACCTGAATGAACCGTTTTAGGATGTACTTTTTGAATAGCTTGAACTAAAGATGCCGCTTGGACATCTCCGGAGGGTTCACCTGCTATCCAGAAAATTCGCATTAATTTAAGATGAATTGAAAGTATATAACACCTGCGACACTTGGGAGACAAGAGAGCATAATACCTCTTGCAACGCGGTCTTTATCAAAATTTAATGCCGTAAAAAATAATACTGCGTTGATTACAATCCCAAAAGTGATGGCACGCATAACAATTAATCTCCAAGCAGGATTGGTCACATCGCCCACTTCTCTTAACACCGGATAAGTTTCCATTGCCACCGCGAGGGAAAACAACGGAGCACCAATGCCGACAAAAAATCCTGCGATGTAATCTATTAATCTATTTTTTTTTCTCAAAGTCCCATTGATTAAGTGTGGCTATAGCATGATGCGCTGTTAAATCTACCGTTATTGGAACTACACTGATATAGCCTTGCTCTAGGGCAGTAATATCAGTATCATCACCGTGGTCATAATTTTCAAATTTTCCCGTTAACCAATAATATGGCCGACCAAAGGGATCAATACGAGCGTCAAACTCTTCTACCCAATTCCCGATGGCCATTCTACAAACACGAATACCTCTGTAAGGCGCTTTTGCAGCCTCTGGAATATTTACATTCAAACAAATTCCTTGAGGCATACCGTGGGCCATCACTTGTTGTATGATAGTTCGCATGTGTTCACGTCCTGCTTCAAAAGACGCCTCCCACGAAAACTCACACAAACTAAAACCAATAGCAGGAACACGTTCTAACGCTCCCTCAACAGCAGCGCTCATTGTGCCAGAATAAATGACGTTAACTGAAGCATTAGAACCATGGTTAATGCCACTAAGAATTAAATCAGGTTTTCTGGGAAGTATTTTATTCACTGCCAACTTCACACAATCTGCTGGTGTTCCACTGACCTTGAATTCCTTTTGAGGACCTTCTGAGAGCACTTTAGTGCAGCGTAAACTAACATCTAAAGAGATTGCATGACCCTTTCCACTTTGCGGTCCATCAGGTGCCACTACCCATACTTCACCAAACTCATTCGCTATTTCTATCAAGAAACGGATCCCAGGTGCGACAATACTGTCATCATTGGTTACTAGAATTAAAGGCTTTTCTGTCATGCTATTGCGACGTTTCTGTCAAAGTTACGGACCGAATGGTCATAGGCATACATTTTGTTCCTTTGTTTAACGACAATTTTATAACAAGCTTATGTTTCTACTGATCATTGTTTTTATCATAACTGGCCTAGTGGTCCAGAAGAGATTAAAATCTAAATTCAAAAAATACAGCAAGGAGGCCCTTTCAAACGGCTTATCTGGAGCGGAAATCGCTGAAAAAATGTTAAACGATCATGGCATTCATGACGTACGCATAGAAAGCGTTGCAGGAAAGCTGACCGACCACTATAATCCGGCCAATAAAACTGTAAACCTTAGTCCTGAAGTATATGGAGGCAGAAGTATCTCGGCTGCCGCAGTGGCTGCACATGAGGTAGGTCATGCCGTACAGCATGCCACAGGATATAAATGGTTAGAAATGCGGTCACAATTAGTGCCTGTTGCACAGTTAAGCGGGAAAATCATGAACATCGTTCTTTGGTCCATGATCCTAGGTATGAGCTTCTTGAAGATTTTTGAAATGAATACAGTTATTTGGGTCTTGATTGCTGCGCAAGTAGCAATCACTATTGTATCTGTTGTTACACTACCCGTTGAATATGATGCCTCGAACCGTGCACTTATTTGGCTGACTACATCTGGAACTGTTACCACACCAGAACACGATAAAGCAAAAGACGCCCTTACATGGGCAGCCCGCACTTACTTAGTAGCCGCATTAGCATCTTTAACACAACTAGCATACTACTTCTCGCTTTTAAGGGATTAACGTAGAAGCGGAAATATGTGAAAGCGGAAAATTTAAATAAAAAAAAACCGCGTCTGCCGACGCGGTTTTTTTTTATTTCAGTATCGCAATAGCTAGAGAAATTTACTTCTCTACCTTGTATCCTAACGACTGCAAGAAAGCGATTTTTTCATCTATGAAGGATTGCTGACGAGAATTGATTTCTTTTTCAATAGACCTCTTTAACCCAGAAAGTTCTGTTTCACTCAACTTACCTAAAAATTGAGTGGCGAATAATGACTTTAACGTACCGTTGTTGTTTTGATTTTCGCGGAATATATCCACTAATGCCTTTGGCTTCATTTTGACAATAATTAAGTTGATGATTAACTAACATTAACGTATTGGCTGGATGTCAAAGTTATTCAATTTTTATGTAAAAAAAAAAACAATTGTTTTTAAGCGTAATATTACTGGAGATTATTGAGGTTTTTAACACCTATGTGGCGCACTGAAATGAGAGGCTCTGCATACTTAGCGCCTATAACACGGCCCCAATCCATTGCTCTGGCAGAAATAGAATCGAAAAAGTCTTCACTAGCTATGACCGTCTCAGGCTCTGTACTATTTGGATTAAAAAATTGTGATTTATGGGCTCTGACACTCTCCATTTTCTGCACAAAGCCATCAGTTATATCCACGACTAGATTAGGCTCAAGATTATAAAACTGTAAGTACTTATACATGGTTTTAGGTCGCCAAGGCTCCAAAAGCATACCATTATCATATAGCTCAATTTTACTTAGACCAGCTAAAAAACATGCTTCTTCTATTAGTATTGAAGCACGTCCATGATCTGGGTGACGATCAGTGGGAGCATTCATTAACACAATTTCTGGTTGATATTTTCGAATGATTTTCGCAACTTTTAACTGGCTTTCATGATCATGCGAAATCTGACCATCCGGCATAGACATATTTAAGCGAATTTTACAGCCTAAAATATCAGCCGCTATACCAGCCTCCTTATCACGGATTTCAGCGTTACCTCTGGTACCCATTTCACCTCGCGTCAAATCAACTATTCCAGTGGCAGCTCCAGCATTCGCATGACTAGCTAACAAACCACCTGCGCCCAATTCGACGTCATCTGGATGCGCACCAAAAGCTAAAATATCTAGTTTCATTATATTTTATTTTCCTTGAGCGAAGTTAGTAACTTCTACACTCATGGGACCCACTCTAGAACCTAGGTGACTCACCCAATTACCTTCACTATCCACTAAGAACTTGTTGAAATTCCATGAAACATTGGCATCATCGACGCCATTCTGAGCAGCATTACTCAACCACTGGTATACCGGATGTCCTTTATCACCATCTGTGCTTACTTTACCCATCATCTGAAAGGTAACACCGTAGTTTTTGCTGCAAAAACTCTTGATTTCTAACTCCGATCCTGGCTCTTGACCTCCAAAATCATTAGAGGGGAAACCGATAATAACAAATTCGTCACTTCCATAAGTCGAGTGGAGTTCCTGTAAACCTTCATATTGAGAAGTGTACCCGCACTTTGACGCGACATTAACAAGGAGTACTCTTTTTCCTTTGAGGGTTGTAAAGTCGAAGTTCTGGCCATCAATGGTAGTGGCAGATAGGTCATAAAAAGATGTTTTTTCCATGGGAATAGATATTTCGTTCGATTGATTTGATGTAATATTTGCCAATTCTCCATCCGAAGATCCAGTGCAAGCAGCTAATAACGCAGCAAAAAGTCAGTACTTCATAATAATGATTCTTAATGTAGTTTTTAAATAAACAACATGGTAAACATATAGTTTACCATATTTTCGCAAAGTAAATAGAATATTACATGTCAAAGATAAGGCCATTATTAACTAGATTTTTTCAGCAAGAACTGAGAAACTCAAACGCGCTCTTCTCGCTCGGCCTGTATTTGTTGGGAATTACCTATCTCATCTATTTATTGGGAGGAAACAATGCTGCAGACAGTACGTGGAATACATTATTGTGGGTAGTCGTTTTTTTTGGTACAGTTAGCCAAGCCAGCAGGAGTTTTGATTTCGAAAGTGGTGATTACTTTTTTTACTTTCAAACCCTAATAGGTCCTGGACCAACCATTATAGCAAAATTGGCCTTTAATGCGGCCTATATGAGTGTACTTTCTTTTCTCACTTGGGGACTTTTTTCCGTTTTTTATGGCAATACGGTCTTCAGCCCCATACTATTTGCAGCTGGTTTACTGTTAGGATGTATCGGCTTTAGTGTAGTGCTCACATTGACGAATGGCATTGCACATCGCACCAATGGAAACGCAACACTAAGTACTGTATTAGCAATTCCTTTACTCTTTCCTGTTTTAAAATTAACCAGTGCGTTGAACGTTCAAGCAATGGTAGGGGTTCCATTAATCGACGTCCTTGATTTATTAGGTGCTTTAGCTGCATTAGATATTGCAATTGGGCTTCTTGCCTACCTTCTCTTTCCCTATCTTTGGCAAGATTAAACACCACTATGAAAGGACGTATTTACAAGTTCACTGGACTGGCCTTAGTGCTCTACAGCCTCATATATGGATTGTTGACCTCCATACCTGACTTACCAATTCTTGAGCAAAGTATTAGAAATTTATTTTATCACGTAAGCATGTGGTTTGCCATGGTAGCAATGATGGGAGGGAGTTTCGGCTACGCTATCTCTTTTTTATCCAAGGAAGACCTCAATAAAGACCACAGAAGCGTTGCGCTTGCTCAAACTGGAATGTTGTTTGCAACACTTGGGCTTCTAACCGGTATGATTTGGGCTAAATACACTTGGGGTGCCTGGTGGACCAACGATCCCAAGCTAAATGGTAGTGCTGTTACTATGCTTATTTACTTGGCCTATTTTGCCCTGAGGAATGCGATGGATGACGGTAGAAAACGTGCTCGTATAAGTGCGGTCTACAACATTTTTGCCTTTGTGATGATGATCGTCTTCATTGGTATTTTACCACGTATGACCGACAGCTTACATCCCGGAAATGGCGGTAACCCTGGTTTTAATTCGTATGACTTAGACAACAGGCTAAGACTTGTATTCTACCCGGCAGTGATTGGATGGATATTGGTGGGAACTTGGATCGCGTCATTGCGTTATAGACTAAGAAAACTAGAATCATGAGAAATAATATTGCTTCATTCGTCGCGCTTACGCCATTGAGTGTCTTTGCGCAAACTGAAAACATCATGTATTCAGAAGGTAAGATCTATGTAGTCATTGCAGTTGTCGCGATCATATTTATAGGTTTAGCAGCATTTCTTATGGGAATGGACAAAAGAATTAAAAATCTGGAAAATGAAAAATAGCCAAATCGCAATCATCATTGCGATCGCAGTGCTTATTGGATACACTCTTGTACGCTTAGGTAACAGCTCAACTTATAGCAACTTTGAGCAAGCAACCGCATCGATGGGAGAAAAAACGACAGTAATTGGCTACTTAGATACAGACCAGCCTATGGACTTTAATCCGAAAACCATCACCTTAACCTTTACGGCAAAAGATAAAAAAGGGAACGAAAGCATGGTGATTTACCACCAACCTAAGCCACAAGATTTTGAGCGATCTGAAGAGATTACGATGACTGGATATGCTTCAGACAGTGCCTTTATCGCTACGGATATTTTAATGAAATGTCCTTCTAAATACAATGAGCAGAACGAAGTTCAATCTGATAAAATTTACAAATAGCACCTATGCAATACGTTGGTGAACACCTTTGGGCAGCAGACCTTGGAAGAGGATTAACTGCCCTTTCTTTTGTTTTCGCACTATTATCCACTTTAGCCTACTATTTGAAAGGTGACCATTGGAAATTACTGGGACGACTCGCTTTTAGGATACATGCCATTTCACTCTTTGGATTGATTGGGACATTGTTCTATATCATGGCCCATCACTACTTTGAATTTGACTATGTATGGAAGCATACATCATTAGATCTTCCACCACAATACTTGTTTTCTGCCTTTTGGGAAGGACAGGAAGGATCCTTTTTACTTTGGATGTTTTGGAATGCCATATTAGGATATATCTTAACCTATAGTGCTAAAAAATTCGAAGGGCCCGTAGTGGGCGTATTTGCCGCTGTACAGGCTTTTTTAGTCAGTATGATCCTAGGAGTTTACATAGGTGATATGCATATAGGATACAGTCCGTTCATACTTGTACGTGAACTTGCGGAAAACGTGGGATTACCTTGGACACAATTCGCTGATTACCTTGAAAGGTTTCCTAATTTCGCGGATGGATCAGGTCTAAATCCATTGCTTCAAAATTACTGGATGACCATTCATCCACCTACCCTTTTCCTAGGCTTTGCATCCACATTAGTACCGTTTAGTTATGCAATTGCAGGACTACTGCGCAAGGATTATAAAACCTGGATCAAGAGTGCCTTAATATGGAGTTTCTTCTCCGTGGGCATACTAGGCGTAGGTATACTGATGGGAGGTGCTTGGGCATATGAAGCATTGAGTTTTGGAGGTTTTTGGGCTTGGGACCCTGTAGAGAACACCTCATTAGTACCATGGCTAACTATGGTAGCTGGTGCACATCTGCTGCTAATTCAGCGGAACAAAGGAGGTGTAATTCCTGCAGCCCTTTTCTTGCTTATTCTAACTTTCTTATTGGTTCTATACTCCACATTCCTGACGCGCTCTGGGGTATTAGGAGACAGCTCCGTGCATGCCTTTGTAGACTTAGGACTGAGTGGGCAACTTCTTATCTATTTGCTCTTTTTTACCATCGGAAGTCTTTCTTTATTCTTAGCCCGTTACAAAGGGTTACCTAAAAAAGTAAAGGAGGACCGCATGGACAGCAGGGAATTTTGGATGTTCATAGGAGCTCTTATTCTTCTGATTAGCGGTTTGCAAATTACGTTGAGTACTTCTTATCCCGTTTTTAACAAATTATTTGGGCCAGACGGACTCATCACGCTATACGATCAAGACAAGGTTCTCATTGATCCTATTGAGCATTACAATGCTATACAGGTTCCATTCGCGATCATTATTGTACTTCTTATTGGAGCGGGTCAATTTTTATCTTACAACCGCACTACAACAGCGCAATTCTTCAAACGTCAAATTCTGACCTTGATTTTAACCACTGTCTTTGCCGTAATCAGTTCTTGGATACTCGATATGTGGAATCCAATGTACGTGACATTGCTCTGGTGCTCTTACTATGCCGTAATCGCTAACATAGAGTTTTGGATACGCTGGGCGAAGGGAAACTGGAGCATCGCTGGATCTACAGTAGCCCATATCGGCTTTGGATTGATCGTTGCAGGCTCATTGGTGTCAAACGCTAACAAAGATGTCATCTCCCAAAATAAAACCTTCATTCACGAGGAATTTCCTGCGAATGAGAACCTTCTGATACATCAGGGTGACACCGTAGAGCTTGGTGATTATTGGGTGAGCTGGACTGAACAGCGTGAGGAAGGCTATTACCAGAGGTATATTTTAGAGTTTTTCCAGGAAGACGAAGACAATAGTGGAGAGTTAATACCCGCGTTTAACCTCTCCCCTAGTATTCAAATGAATGAGCGCATGGGAAATGTTGCAGAACCTTCTACGAGACACTTCATTACAAAGGATATTTACACCCATGTTACCTATGCAGATATGCGTTCCATGGAAGAGAAAGGTACAGAGGAATGGAAGAATGCTTTTGATATTGAACTGGCTACAGGAGACACTCACTTCTTATATGGTAAGTACCAGGTTCGCTTAGATACTTTAGTAGTTGAAGCTCCTCAAGAAGACGGTAACCTGGAATACGTGGTATTAGGTGCTGGTCTAAGTGTAACTACAATGGAGGATAGTACCTATAAAATCATGCCTATTTATGCAGTTCAAGGAGATGAGGGTCAACATGTTGATGCCGAAATAAAAGAACTTGGATTGAAATTTAGTTTTGATCGTATTAATTATGAATCCAACAGACCGGTTATTACTGCCAGTGAACATATTGAAGCTGAGGAACCTTTTATCTTAATTAAAGCAGAAGTTTTTCCTTGGATCAATCTTCTTTGGATCGGCTCTTTATTGATGGCTCTAGGTACTGTTATCGCTGTCACCACAAGGTTAAGAGGTAAATAATATGAAGGTCGCTCTCATAGGAAAAGGTAACTTAGGTCACCACCTCTATGAAGGCTTGCGTACTCATGTATCGCTTGAATGGTATGGAAAAGACTACCCACTAACTATTGATGCAGATCTAATACTGATCGCGGTACCTGATACGGAGGTATTAAACGTTTGTAATTCTTTCAAAGACAAACTTATTGCACACACTGCAGGCTCTGTGAAACTACCAAACACTTCTAGGGCAGCTGTCTTTTATCCACTTTACAGTTTCACTAAGGGATACGAGATTGATTGGTCAAAAGTGCCATTATTACTAGAAACCGCAAGAAAAGAGGACGAAAGTTTATTAAATGAATTGGCACAACTACTGACTGAAAAGATCTTTTGGATTTCTAGTGAACAACGTGAGAATCTACATGCTGCGGCAGTGTTGGTGAATAATTTTACTAACCATCTGTATACCCTGGCCAGTGATCATTGTACCGCTTATGACTTACCTTTTGAAGTACTGCATCCAATCATGAACCAAGGTCCAGCGAAAGCCATTGAATCCACACCATTGGAAGCCCAAACTGGACCGGCCAAGCGTGGGGATCAAAACACGATGGACAAACACCTTTCACAGCTTAAAAATGACAAGTTGCGGGAACTATATGTATTGATGAGCAACAGTATAAAACAAAGAGATGAACTATAAAGAGAAGTTTAAGCACATTACTACCGTTATTTTTGACGTAGACGGTGTACTTACAAACGGAACGGTTCTTTGGATTCCAGGAGCTCAGCCCGTGCGGAATATGCACAGTAAAGATGGATATGCCCTCCAACTCGCGGTGAGAAATGGTATTCGTATAGCCATCATTACAGGCGGAAATAGTGAAGACGTTCGAGAACGTCTTGCTGAAACTGGAATCAAAGACATCTACATGAGTGTATCAAATAAAATGGATGCCTACGAAGATCTCAAAATGTGCTACGATCTAACGGATCAGGAAATTATATATATGGGCGATGACTTACCTGACTATGATGTAATGAAAGCCGTAGGACTGTCCTGTGCACCTCAGGATGCAGCTCCAGAAATTAAAGCAATATCAGATTACGTAAGTCCAATAAATGGTGGAGAGGGTTGCGTCAGAGATGTGCTGGAGCAGTTATTGAAAATTCACAATAAATGGGGTCGTCCGGAAGATCGAACATGGTAAAATCTAATAAGCCCCTTCAATTAAACAGATCTTTAGTCCTAGGTTCTAAAAGTCCCCGCAGAGCACAGCTCCTGTCTGATCTCGGCTTCGAATTCAGGATTGAGGTCACGGATGCCGATGAGAATGCTCCAGAAAAGCTCAACGGAGAGGAAACTGCAGTTTGGATTTCTGAACAGAAAGCAAAAGCTCTGCAACCGCTGTTAGCTGACGATGAATTAGGTATTACTTCTGACACGGAAGTATGGCTTGACAAAAGGAGGTTTGGCAAGGCGGCTGACGCATATCAAGCCATAGAGATGTTACATGCTTTAAGTGGTAAAACACATCAAGTCATTACAGGGCTGTCTCTTGTAACTCGAAAAAAGATTACTTCTTACTGCAGCGTGGTACAAGTACACTTTGACATGCTTCCTACATGGGCGATAGAACACTATGTTTCCACATTCGAACCATTTGACAAGGCAGGAGCCTACGGTATTCAAGAATGGATAGGACAGACCTATATTCACAGAGTTGAAGGAGAATACAATGCAGTTGTAGGACTGCCAACATCCACCCTATTCAAAGCACTTGAGCCATACCTAAAAGCATAAAAAAAAGCTAAAACTATAGTTTCAGCTTTTTTTTTATGAATTTTACTAGATTATTTGGACGCTATTGAAAGATCGATCATCCAACCATACAAATCTTCTGAACGTCCCATTCTAATATCAGTGAGTAGCTTTTTAATATCCATTGCCTTCCCATTTTCAGGAACTGGAATAGTGAATTTTTCACCGTTGTATCCAATAGTGTCAATTTGACTCACCACTGCAGCAGTACCCATTCCAAAAGCCTCTTGAAGCTTTCCTTCACGAGCTGCCTTCACTAGTTCTTCTACAGTGATTGGGCGCTCTTCTAAAGCCCAACCATGGGCTTTAATCAATTGAATTATTGATCGTCTGGTTACTCCTGCTAAAATTCGGTCGGTCAAAGGAGGGGTAAGAAATACACCATCAACTAAAAGCATGAGGTTCATTGTACCACTCTCCTCTATATACTTATGTTCTTTATGATCAGTCCATATGACTTGATTATATCCCTCCTCTATAGCCTTGGACGTAGGATAAAACGCACCTCCATAATTCCCGGCTGCTTTTGTATATCCTATACCACCGCTGGCGGCTCTAGAAAACTCTTGTTCAATCTTAACTTTTACAGTCCCATTGTAGTATGGACCTACAGGCGAAGTAATAATACAAAAGGTGTAGTCATCACTTTGGCGTGCTGCTATAAATTCAGAAGATGCAAACACAAATGGACGGATGTATAAACTGTGGTCTTCCGTTTTAGGAATCCATGCTTGATCAATCTCTAGAAGCTTTGACAATCCATCCATAAATACATGCTGCGGTATCTGCGGTATCATAAGGCGTTCAGCACTTCTATTGAGTCGTGCAAAGTTGTCCAGAGGACGGAACATACTTACTGTACCGTTGTCCTTTCTGTACGCTTTCATTCCCTCAAATGCACTTTGACCATAATGAAGAGCATGCAGTCCATAAGAAAATTCCAATTGTCCATAAGGACGGATTTCTGGTTCCTGCCACACTCCATTCTTAAAATGACAAACAAGCATGTGGTCAGACATGTTTTTACCAAAAGGAAGATTGTTAAAATCTACATCCTTTAAACGGCTTTGTTGTGTCAATTCAACTTTCATAGGCAATACTATTATTTCGGAGCACAAATGTACTAATTTTGACAATGAGAAACAGAAGCATTCTGCTCTGTAAGAATAGAGAGTTTTAATTTTAATCAAATCGTCAAATGAATCACCTCTTACTTGTTAGTTTCATTACAATCGGATTGTTTTCTTGTCAAAACGGTAACGTAGAGTCTCTAAATATCTTAGAGTCTCAAGTATCAGCTACTGAATATATTAGCTTCGGAGACAGCACTTTTACTACAGATAACGGTATGACTGCTGCGGATCTGGTAACGGCATTTGAAACTAGCGAGTCAGATACTGTCTTCGCAACAGTTGCAGGGCCCATTACTAAGGTTTGTACCACGAAAGGTTGCTGGATGTCTACGGCAATTGACTCTAACAATAGCCTTTTCGTAGACTACGATTACGAATTTTTACTTCCTACCAACAGTAAGGGCCAACAAATGGTCATGACAGGATACGCATATTGGGACAGTACAACAGTTGCTGAACTCAAACATTACGCTGAGGATAGAGGAGCGAGTGAAGAAGAAATAGCCTCAATAATGAATCCTACTGGAGAGGTAAAGTTCAAAGCCAAAGGTGTTAAAATTGTCATATCTACTTCAAATGAAGAGTAAGTTTTTTATCCTTTCGATATTACTATCTGTGGTATACGCCTGTACTCCAACGCAGGAGTCATCGGACGTAGTAGCGCCAAAATGGTCCCCAGAAGTAGATCAACCGAGTGAATTGGCAGTGATCATGAGGGCTATTAATCAGGAGAGCATAGAGCGCAAAGTAAGTCTTGAGAACGGAGTGCTGAGCACAGCTAATTCTTCCTTGATATTCGATATGATTACTGCCCAGCCCACAGAACCGCACATGGTGGGCCCTGCTTTTGAACCACATGCACAGGGCTTTATATACTCCTACAGTGAATTAGCCTCAGCCACTTCAGTACCTTCGCAAATAGAAGCGCATAACAACTTAGTGAAAAGCTGTGTGGCTTGTCATATGAACTTTTGCCAAGGTCCTATTTCAAGGATTGAAAAACTCTACATACAATAATGTCTCAGGCGAGCCCAAGACACATCAAGACTTCCGCTGATGGGAGCTTGACACTTTGGGTTCCCGAATTAGACGAGTACTACCACAGTATTCATGGAGCACTTACCGAAAGTCAACATGTCTTTATCAATGCTGGGTTAAAATCGCTCGCGCTCTCGGAGGTTCGTATTTTGGAGGTTGGATTAGGAACTGCCCTAAACGCTAGGCTGACCCTTGAACAAAAAGGGAGTACTCTAATTCGCTACACAGCTCTTGAAAAATTTCCGCTAACAACTGAAGAAATTGATCTTATAGCACTCTCCAATATGCAACAGGAAGGGCTAATCCTTCGTTGTGCACCGTTTGTGCCGACTGAGCTTATACCAGGATTTCATTTTGAATTGATCACCACTGATCTTAGACTCTTTGATAGCGAGGAATCCAGCTTTGATCTTATTTATTTTGATGCCTTTGCGCCAAGTGCACAGCCTGAGCTCTGGACTGACGAAGTCTTTGAAAAGATGTTTAAAATATTAGCTATAGGTGGCTGTTTGGTTACCTACTGTGCAAAAGGAGTCGTAAAGCGATCTATGAAGGCTGCAGGTTTTGAAGTCGAACGGCTGCCTGGACCTCCTAGAAAACGAGAAATGACGCGCGCATGGAAAAGATGATCAAATTCAATGCCCGTTGTTACGCTTTGATTGTATCTAATCAGGGAAGACTATTAGTAATGAAAGAGCTATGGCAGGGAGTCAATCTGCAAAAACTTCCCGGAGGAGGACTAGAATTAGGTGAGGGGCTAATAGAATGTTTAGACCGGGAAATTAAGGAGGAATTCAAGCTTTGGTCCCCATTAGATTGGTCACATTTTTATATTCCTACTCATGCGTTTTCCTCCAGGTTTAAGCCTAACGAACAGCTGCTTCTGAATTATTTCATAGCTAGCAACCTCGTAAAAGAGCAAGAGTGGGCAATTATAGACAATGACCCAAATTTAATAGAAATGATTTGGCTTCCACTCGAAGCTAAGCAAGCTTCATGGTTTTCACTCGAGTCAGATCGCGCGGCATTTTTAAAGTTAGTAAGACTAAAAACCCAATCTTAAGCTAACTACTTCAGCGAGTTTGTTGTAAAGTTGTTCAGGTTTTTTAGTTCGCCAATTCCATTCATCTAACTCACCACCGAGTACAAAGAATTGGTCCAAACCATAGGCAGTCAACTCATCAACGACATGGGGCCTTAAATTCAAAAACGTCATCCACCCATCTGGGACTTCCTCCAGCCACTCTTCATAATAATCCGTTATATCCGCATGAAAATTAAGGATATTCTCCCCTATAAGTATAAACTTATCTATCCCCAAGGGCACCATCTCATCAATAATATCGCGCTTGACCCGCATCACATCGTTATGGACCGCATCATTCCATTCTCCTAAAAACTCTATAATGCCGTATCCAGCGGCGTAATCCACAAACAGGATTTTAAGGACCAACGTCTCGCATCCTATATTATCCCATTGCGGATGCACCACATGATCAAAAATTCGATCCGTAAATTCTACTTCACTATTAAAGTAACCATACATTGGGCTTTGCGGATCTTCGCTAGCTATATATAGGTGTCGCCAATTATAATAAGGTTCAATGGTATGCATAAAAGTCTATCCAGAAATATTCTACTCTAAGTCTAACAAAATTAAGCTAGGGTTGTTAGCTTAACATTCACAAAAATAACAAATGGCAACATTCACTATTACCGGTGCAACAGGATCAGTTGGTAAGGCTATTGTAGCCCAATTACTAAATCAACAACACCTTGTTCGCGTCCTCTCTACAAGGAAAAACCTGGAGTGGAAAGGCGTGGAAACCTATTACTGGAACCCCGCCCAAGGGGAGATTGATCTGGCATCTTTAGAAGGCGCCGATCATCTCATACATTTGGCAGGTACCACGGTCTCAAAACGGTGGACAGTTGCATACAAGCAGTCTATTAATGACTCTAGAGTATACACTTCTCAAACACTCATTGACGCTTTACAAAAGCTAAACAAAGCACCATCGTCCTGCGTATCAGCAAGTGCCATTGGGTTCTACGGATCAGACTTTGAACGCACCATGGTAGAAAGTGATTTACCAGCAGATGACTTTTTAGCGGCAGTAACGCGAAATTGGGAGCATTATACAGTGAAACTTGGAAACGATAAAAGACGTAGCGTTCAGTTACGTATAGGCATCGTCTTAGACAAAGGCGCCGGCGTGCTGGGCGAATTAGTCCCTTTAGCGAAAGCAGGTATCGCATCCCCACTTGGAACAGGAAAACAATGGTCAAGCTGGATACACATTAAGGACCTAGCGCGCATGTTTATCCATGCAGCCACATCAACGAATATCAAATCTGGTCCATATAATGCAGTAGGTCCAAACCCTGCTACAAACAAATCCTTAACAAAAGCAATATGTAAGGTCCTTCACCGTCCCATGCTTCTCCCTGCCGTTCCTAGTTTTGTATTGAAACTGGTCCTAGGAGAAATGGCTACGCTCGCATTAATGAGTCAAAAAGTAAGTAATGCAAAAATGCTCAAGTCAGGATTCACCTTCGAGTATGAAAACCTAGAAGAAGCATTGCGAGATGTCTTAAAATAAAAAAGCCCCATTTAAGTAGGGCTTTTTTATCATAAAATTCAAATAATACTAAGCCTTTGTAGCTGTAACTGAAATGGTCAGCTCAATGCTATGATCTATTAACTTATCTTTTAAAGATTCCGCAATAGAAGCATCATCCCTGTTATGGTAATTCACTCCCCATAGCGTGCGATCAATAGAGAATGTTGGTGCATCAAAAGAGACTAAACCATTTTCAACTGAGATATGCGCAGGGAATTCAATACCGTTTGTCACACCTCTTAGAGTAAGATTACCAGATACTATCGAGTTCATCCCCTCTTCAGTAATAGTACCATTCGCTTCGGTATACTTCACCGCAGTTATTTCGAATAAAGCTGTAGGAAAACTATCAACATAAAAGAAATCTGCATCTCTTAAATGCTCCATTAAGGATTCTCTCTTTCTGTCACGTAAATCGGTTACATCTAATTTATTCAGATCTATCAGAATAACACCACCTATAACTACATCACCATTTACAGCAAAATAGCTTTTTCCTAAACCCAAGGTTCCATTATGAGAACTACCCGTATAGGTCTTGAACCCTCTCCATTCCACTACCGATCCTTCGTCTAAAACTACTTTTACAGCATCAGCTAACACGTTTACTTCTTGAGCGTCACTTGTTGTAGCTTGATCTGCTTTTTCTCCCGCACAACCTATCGCTAAGAAACCTATAGCCGCTATTATTACTGATTTTTTCATTTAGATTTTTTATTTAGTGTAAAGTTAAATGAACTATGCTCATTTAAACTTATGTACGCTAAGATTTATAAAATATCAAACTATTTATGTACCTCACTAAACGTCTTATCTCAACAGAGAATTTGTCACAACGGTTAGCTAATAGAGTTTCCGGCGAAGTCTTAACGCTAAAATACTTACGACTAAGGCAATGCTGCCAGCCAAGATATACGGATAACTGTAATGAAATCCATATGCCGCTCCACCAATAGCCGGTCCAAGGACCCTAGCGAGTGAGCCAACACTTTGATTAGTCCCTAGGATTTTACCTTGTGCATCATCCGGCGCATACGTCGTCAATAATGTGCTTACCGTTGGTGTAAGAAGCGCATTACCAAAGGACAATAACGTCATTGAAACTAATTCTAGATAAAACTTATCAGTGGGCACAAAAGGCATGCTGAAAAGCCCCATAGAGACAAGAATCGTTCCGAAAAAGAGCAAGTTTTTCTCACCAAACCACGTGTTGAAATACCCAATCAATCCACCTTGAATAACTACCGCGAGTACCCCTATGTAAGCAAACGTATAACCAATATGGAGTTCGCTCAAGCCAAAATGCTCAGCCCATAATAAGGTAGAGGTAATTTGCATCATACTAAAGCCTAGGACATAGACAAAATTGATTGTAAATAGTGCGTTTACCTCAGGAATAGCCCGGAATTGAATGATGTCTTTGAAAGGGTTTGGAAACAACTGCACAGTTGTACTCTTGACTTTTAACGTCTCATCTAAGAAGAACCAAGCTAGGACTAGATTCAACGCCCCTAAAGCAGCTGCAAAGTACCCTACCCCAGATACTCCGTAGAACTCATTAACTATTCCACCTATTGAAGGCCCAAAAATGAATCCTAATCCAAAAGCAGCACCGATAATCCCAAATGCCTTTGTTCTTTTCTCTACAGGAACCACGTCACTTATATACGCTTGAGCCACACTGAGGTTCGCAGCACCAAATCCCTTTAATAGTCTTGTAGCAAACAACAACCACAGTACTGTGGCATTCGCAAAGAGAATGTAAGCAACGATCATGATAGAGATGCTGATAAGCATAATGGGCCTACGGCCATATCGATCGCTTAACCCTCCCCAAAAACTAGCGAAAATAAACTGCATAATACTGAATGAAGCACCCAAAAGACCAACCATTGCATCAGTTGCGCCTAAGGTTTTGGCATAGATAGGGAGAATTGGGATGATGAGTCCAAAACCCATCAAATCCAGAAATATGGTCAGAAATAATACGACAAGGGCCTTATTCTTCATGGTTCGGAGTATGGCAAAGTGATACTACTTCTATTCCTTGTTCTGTAAGCTTGTAACGATGTAGTTCCTTTGCCCGATACACTTTTGAAAACTCCTCTGCCGCCTCAACTTCAAACTGTGAAAAATCTTTATAACGAGCACTGTAGTGCCCTATAAGTAACCAATCTACATTCGCTTCTTTTGCTACCCTTCCAGCCTCTTTTGCCGTACTATGCATGGTTTGTCTTGCACGTTCTGACTTATCTTCACAGAAAGTACTTTCATGGTATAAGAGACTCACCTCTTTTACATACTGTGCCGTCTCAGGTACATACATCGTATCTGAGGCAAAGGCATAGCTCAATGGTTTTGGAGGGTCATAAGTGATGGATTTGTTTGACACTACCTCTCCATCATCATCTGTCCAGTCTCTTCCCTCCTTAATCCAGTGGTAATCGCAAATAGGAATAGAGAGCTCATCAGCTTTAGATTTATTTAATCCTCTTTTTAGAGGCTTTTCTTTAAATAAAAATCCAGTTGTGGCTATCCTGTGTTTTAACGGAAACGTTGAAATAATATAAGAATCAGTGTCTACCAATACCTGGGGAACTTTATGCTGCGTAATGACAAATGAAATAGGATATGACGTGAATGTTCCGGCTGCCCTAAACTGAGTAAGAACAATGTCTTTAAGCTTTGGTGGACCATAAACGGTCAAAGGTGTGGTTCTTCCCAAAAGATGAAAACTGCTCAGTAAGCCTACTAATCCAAAAAAGTGATCACCATGCAAATGAGAGATGAAAATGTGATTTATTCTTGAGAATTTAATCTTTGATCGTCTCAATTGCTTTTGAGCACCTTCACCACAATCTATTAAGAAGAAGTGATCCCGAATTTTCAACAATTGAGATGTGGTATAGCTATTGGACGTTGGTGTCGCACTAGCCGCACCTAAAACGACCAACTCTAAACTCATTTACCGTTTTTCAGTTTGCGTTTTTCAGCCAATAGATAAAGCACTGCCATTCTAATTGCTACACCGTTTTGAACTTGATCTAAAATAACGGAATGCTCACTATCAGCAACCTCCGAAGTAATTTCAACACCTCTGTTTATAGGACCAGGATGCATGATAACAATGGGTTTGTCTAATGCATCGAGATGGTCCATTGTAAGTCCGTACTGTGCTCTGTATTCTGCTATGGAAGGAAAGTGATTGATATCCTGACGCTCATGTTGCACACGCAACATGTTCGCTACATCGCACCATTCAATAGCTGTTTGAAGATTATGCTCTACGCGAACACCTAGGGTATGCATATGTTTAGGAACTAATGTGGTTGGACCACATACCATAACCTCAGCACCCATTTTCTTCAATAGCAAAACATTAGACAGGGCAACTCGGCTGTGCACTATGTCACCTATGATAGCCACCTTTGTACCCTCTAGGGTACCTAGAGCTTCTCTAATTGAAAAGGCATCCAGCAAGGCCTGGGTAGGATGTTCGTGAGCACCGTCTCCTGCATTTACTATGGACGCATCAACATGCTGAGCGAGAAACTCACATGCGCCAGGATTTGGATGTCGCATGACAACCATATCCACCTTCATCGCTAATATGTTATTGACGGTATCAATCAAAGTCTCCCCCTTTTTAACCGAGGAGGAAGCTGCAGAGAAATTAATAACATCAGCGCTTAAACGTTTTTCTGCCAATTCAAAGGACAAACGTGTCCTGGTTGAGTTTTCAAAAAACAAGTTTGCAATAGTGATATCACGAAGTGTTGGGACTTTTTTAATGGGTCGGTTAATGACCTCTTTAAACTGGGTGGCAGTATCGAGAATAAGCTGGATATCCTCTGCATTAAGGTGTTTAATGCCCAGCAAATGATTCACAGATAATTCGCTCATGAATTCGGTTCAGTTATTAGTACAGCATCGCGACCATCTACCTCTTTCCAAAGCACTTCAACACGCTGAGAGGCTATAGAATCTACTTGACGTCCCTTATAATCGGGTTGTATCGGTAAATCGCGAGAAAATCTTCTATCAATAAGTGTGAGCAGCTCTATCTTCGCCGGCCTTCCATAACTCAGGATAGCATCCATAGCTGCACGGATACTTCTACCAGTATAAAGAACATCGTCAATAAAAACTAATTTTTGATCTTCTACCAAATGATTAATATGAGTAGTGTTGGCTTGAAGATGTTCGCCAGACCTTCGGCGAAAATCATCGCGATAAAAGGTAATATCTAATGCTCCAGTACGAATACCTTCAACACCATACCCTTCTTCGAGTAATCTGACTAACCGGTCTAAAACCTGAACTCCTCTGGGCTGAAGACCCACAAGAATCGTGTTTGTAAAATCACCATGATTTTCAATCAACTTACAACACAACCTGTTTAAGGCGATGTTCAGCTCTCTTGCATCAATGATTTCACGTTTGATCATGTGGCAAATTTACTTATTTATATGACGTGAAAATATCTTCTAAATCAATCCCTCCAAAATTTCCACTACTCATCAAGACTACTGCTGAATTTTCAGCGGGGTCAGAAAGTGCAAGTGACAATTCCTCTGGAGTATCAAAAACACGCACTCTAGGACCAAAAGCCTCAACTACAGATTTCTTGGAGAGCTCTGGTAATTTTTTATGTGCTACAGCGTCTGGACTGTAATAAACCCAGGCATCGTGAGCAGGATCCATCACCCCGTTGTATTGAGGTAAAAATTCCGGATTCAAACTGGAAAACGTATGTAGCTCAAGAACCGCGCGCACCTTGCCAAACTGATCTGCAATGGCCTTTACAGCTGCTCCTACTTTGGACGGAGCATGAGCAAAGTCTCTAAACACCTTAACCTTTCCCACACGTATTGGTTGCATTCTGTTTTGAGCCCCCGCGAAAGATGCTATGGCATCATGAAACTCATGTTCTTGAACTCCCATTTCCAAACAAACCCAACGAGCGGCTTCCAGATTACTTAGGTTATGCGCTCCAAAAACCTGAAGAGGAACCATACCCTCCGCTGTATCTATATAGGTAACTCCCTTTTCAATCGAATATTCAGGAAGGCTGTAAGGGAATCGTTTTACCGGAGCATCACTTTGTTCGACCAATTGCTTTAGTACTGGATCAAGCTCATTGTAAATAAGTGCGCCACCCGGCTCAATAGTGTCCAAGTATATTTTGAATTGTTCCAGGTACTTCTCAAAGGTGGGAAACACATTGATGTGGTCCCAAGCTATCCCAGTAATAACGGTGATATTAGGACGATAAAGATGGAATTTAGGCCTTAGATCTATAGGGGAACTTAAGTATTCATCACCTTCCATAACCATGAATTCAGAGCCACTCTCCATTTCCACCATACAATCAAAGCCTTCTAATTGGGCACCTACCATATAGTTCGTAGGAACACCTGCGTGCTGCATTACGTGTAACACCATAGCCGTTGTTGTGGTTTTTCCATGGGAACCTGCGATCACTACTCGTGTCATTTCTTTTGAAATCTCAAACAGAAACTCAGGATAACTGAATATATTCAAACCTAACTCTTGAGCTCTTAGCAATTCAGGATTGTCCTTACGAGCATGCATTCCTAATATAATGGCGTCCAGTTGACTATTAATTCTAGATGCCTCCCATCCATCAAAAGATGGAAGCAAGCCTTTAGCTAAAAGTCTACTTCTGGATGGTTCAAAAATCTGGTCATCCGAACCAGTTACTTGATGTTTCCCATTTTGTAGCGCGATTGCTAGATTGTGCATCGCTGATCCGCCTATGGCAATAAAATGAATTCTCATCTATGGTTACTTATCAAAGTACAAATTTCCGAATCTAATCCTAGATCCACGTAAAGACAGTAATACAGCGCCATCGCGACCATCGTCTGCAAGTCTGGAGGACCTCGGGGATACTCGGAATTTTTGCTTCTTGTTTCTATTCAATAAAGTGTAAGTCATCTTGGCGTCGTGGGATACACTAACCATAACAAGGTTACCGTTTTTGGCATTTGTGATGGCCCTCAAAGGTTTTTTACCCCAGCGCTTGGCATTCTTTCTATGATCATTGTAGACGAAGTGCAAGCCCTCATCATTAATTAGAAAGGTGTACCCTAAATAATAGCCCCCGTCATTCATGGAAGTTTGACGTTTTGGTACGTGGGCATACCAATCTATCTCACCCTCTTTATCAATACTTAAAACAATAATATCATTGTAATAATAGTAGTAGTTTGTAGTGGTAGCTCCACGACTATTCTGAGTGGTTACCACACGTACATCATAATCTTCCGCAATGACATAGGCACCGCCATCTGGACGAGGCATAAATTGTCTAAAGACAAAATTCTTGCGAATTCCTCTTCCCCTAAACAGACTATACCTATTAAATTGAGCAATAAATTCTTCAGAAAAAGAACTCAAGCTAGAGCTGGTAACTTCTCCTTTTTCCTGATCCACGGCCAGATACAACGAACCATCCATGTCGTAATAATTACGTTTGCCGTAAAACCCTGAAATTGACATCTGATTGTCTTTTAAATCACATTGAATCCCCAAGCTGTGAACAGAAATATCTGTCAATCCCAAGTCAAATTCTGTAATTTTATTATAATCTCCAGATTGGATTCGCATCAGCTTATAATCTAGATCTCTACTGGGACTGAGACTTATATTAGGATTACTATCATAGACACTAAGGATAAAAACATCTCCAGAATTTGTGACGTCAAAATCCATGATTCTAAAGTTTCTGTCCCTATAGGTAAGTTCTATGTCTGCATTCCATTGTTCCTCTAGATTTTTATCATAAATACGCACATAAAAATTCTCACTACCCCTTACCTTAAAAGGCGGGTTTGTGAAAATGGCAATTTTTGATCTATCCTCGCTCAACTTAATTGCAAATTCCCCTTGTGATCTGCGACGAGAATCCATGGTTTCAACGAGCATAGGCTCACTAAGTGAAGCCAAAGTGTCTAACGTCCTCACCAATAAATTTCGAACATCTCGCTGGCGATCATAACTCTCATAAAATAAATACTGAAGATTTTCAATGATCACGCTACTCTTATACTCTACTCGCTTGCCTTCCCATTCCCACTTTGGATTTTTGAGTAGCCACTCCTCGGTGAGATTACTTCTATTATAGTAGGCAAAATATTCATCTCTAGAGCCTGAAAGAAGAGACGCAGATGCAGGCCGATACGTATAAAAACCTGACTCGCCAACCTGTAATAATCGGTCAAATTTCGCGCTTCTAGCACTATATTCAGGGCTCCATTCGAGTATTGGATATGAACTCTGTGCGGATAGAATAGTTATACTTGCAATAAAGCATAGTACAACCAAAATTATTTTATTCGTGAATTTCATAGAAAACGGCAAAGTTATTGTAGTTTAAACTAGAGTACGGAAGATACATCAGCCCTATTAAATAAAACCTCAAATGAATCGATTTCTATCCACTTTACTGTTACTCATTCTAACTGTTGCGCAAGCGGATGCACAGGCAGTAGTGGTGCGTAAACGTGAACTAAACACGGGTAGTTCCTCAGGAAACTTATCCACTCAAGTCTCGCCGTCGATGACTAACAGTTCTATGAATGGAATTTATTACAGCAGGTATAATCATTCTATAAAACTCAGTCCAACGGCATTAATTGCTGGAGATCTTCCTGTCTCTTACGAGCGAAAAATATCGGATTACTTCACCCTCGAAGGTGGGTTAGGCTTAACAAACTTCAACCCCATCGAGGATCTAATTCGTGGCTACAGTGCCCGACCAGATGGTGAAACTGTTAGTAAAATATCTTACAGTGCCTTACTAAATGCTAAGATTTTCCCCGAAGGAAATGCGTTCCAAGATGGCTATTACATTTCCTTTAATCTAAACCACAGGAACTACGCTCAAGACTTCGCATTAGCCATGCCGGGTTTAGACAGTACGTTTAATGAAAGCTTCCAATGGTCAGATCTCGGTTTTACCATGGGATATCAAAGTAGGCCGTCGGAGCGAATGATATTGGATTGGTTCATAGGAGCTGGCATACGTCAGAAGACAAGGAAGATCAATGAATATGTAAATACATTCGACCCCATAAGTGGCTTATTCACAGGAGGGTACGTGCTCAACGAAAGCAGAAATACAACCCCAGCGATTCTTGGTGGGGTAAAAATCAGTATTCTCTTTAGATAGAAAATACGCCATGAAATCAAAAAGCCCGTTGTAATTTGAATTTACAAGGGGCTTTTTGATTTTAGTCTGAGGCCTAAAGTCTTTACTGGATTTCAAGCGCCATGGCTGAGATCAATGTTTCCGTTACTTTCTCAGCGATTGCATACGTGTCTACTCCAGCATGCGTAAATAAATCATCCTTTAGACTCAAACTTGATAAGAGTACATTCAGATCGATTTTTAGTATAACATGGTCCCCTGGTCTAATGTCTTGTTCGAACATTGCCGTTCGATAAAGACTGTTTGTCCCGGTATGCCAAACTAAAAAATCATCATCTACGCCAATACTACCAGTTGGGTTTACCTTTCCATCAACCTTAAGAAATCTATATTTTGAGGCCCAAGACCAATACATAGCATTTGCACTAGAGAGCGGATGACTGGTCGAGAAAGTGGTCGGGTCCATTGAATTCTGAATAGAATCTACACCTAACCCAAAAGACAGCATGGATACTTTACGTGGAAGGGAGATCGTATAATTCAAACTCGAACTATCCATGGCATTAATAAAAAGTACCTCCTCTGCAAGGGTATTTCCTAAGGTGAGGTTACTGAGGTATAGATGAAACAAATCAAATTGAACTGCAGTATCACTTTTGAAAATCACATCACCAACTAGGTGAGGGACATTATCATAGTTAAGCTGGATCTCGAAAGAAACATTCTTTTTATTCGTACCACATGCTGCAACCAAAAAAGAAGTTAACACAAGCAGAAAAACAGATCTCATAATTACAATTTAAAGATGAATTCGCTCTCTAAATTATTTTTCAAAATATTCGCTAAACCGATATCCGCACTGCTCGCTGGATCTGAATAGATCTCTGACATCTGCGAAGGTTGTAAGCCCAGAAATAGTTTGTCTACGTCTAAGTTGATCACGAAATACACATCCAGGTTAGACGCAACACTAAAGTTCCTTTTTTCAGAGCGTTCAATGACCATGTCCTGTGATGCTATACGCCAAGTAAAGGTGCTCTTTGGGGTAGTGAATACAGTGTCTAGAGCATCAAAAACACGACCCTCCATTTGGAAAAAACTGTGCCCCAAATCTGGGCCACTCCATAATACACCACTGCCCAAAGGGTTTGATTCCTCTAAATTTTCAGGTGACGTATGCGCTCTAGCGCTGTCTAAACCTATACGATAGTTCAATCTGCCATTGTAAGATCCTGACGGGAGCTGGGCCAGCTTAACCTCAGATGTTGTCAATAAATCTATCATGGTTAGGTCACTTTCCGTTCTGGTTGTATCCTGATTATCTTCACTAACAAATTCAGCACCGCTTAGAGTGATGTAGATGTGATCCATTTTAATTACATCACCATTTATTTCAAATACTTTGCTCGTGTCTATAAGATCACCATTGAAGTATTTATATGCTCTAACGTAAATATTTCTATCATCTAATGCCGTTGGATCTACAATTGGAATAGCAGTCTCACAAGCGGAGAACAAGATTCCTAAAAACATACATAAAACTAATTTTCTCATTCTTCTTTTATTTTCAAAAACTCTGGTGCTTGTTCAATAGACACCATTATTTGGTCTAACAAATCATCGTTCCCCTTCGAGAAGTCTAAATCTAAAGGATCTTTAAAGGTAATATTTAACAAGTTACCGGTACTCTTCACAAACATACCCGTTTTGTCGAATGCTCGACGAAAACCATTGATAACCACGGGAACGACCACAGGATTTAATTCCCTTATCAAATGTACTGTTCCTCTTCTACCTTTAACAAAAGGGCGCGTGGTTCCTTGCGGAAATGTTATGGTCCAACCAGTTTCCATAGCCCTTTTAATATTCGCAATATCCTTTGGATCCACAGACCTATTGACGTTTTTACCCGCTTCTCTCCAGGTTCTCTTTATACTAACAGAACCTGCGTACTGCATGAGCTTAGGGAGAAATCCTTTTTTCATGGTCTCAGATGCAGCGACAAAAAAGATATTCATTTTTGGCCTTAATAACGTAAACAGTGGCACCCTATTGTAAACCCCGTTTTTAGCAGCATTGAATACCTGGTACATAGCACTGACATCAGCGAAGTAAGTTTGATGGTTGGAGACGAACAAGACTCCCTGCTCAGGAAGGTCTTTAAGCTTTTCTGCACCAACAATTTGCACACTATTAAGCCTAAAGAATCTATACCATGTGACTAAACCAAACACCGAAATCACACTCCGCTTTATAAGCAAATTGTAACCAAAACTGTCTTTTTTAAAAGGGTTGAGTGTCATTGCGAACTATTAGTGAGTGCCCAAAGGTAAACCTTAGGACAATAGTGCGACCAATTCTGATGTAATGTTAGCAGTTGCTCCCCAAATGATTTCGTTGTTCCAATGATAGGCTGGAACGCTCATTTTTCCCATTTTAGTTGAAATCTTGGCTTTACCCTCAAGTTCTCCTGAACAAAGTGCTTCCATTGGAATAGAAAAGGTATACGCAACCTCCTCTGGATTAGCATTCAGTTCAGGTAGGTGTCCCGCAAAGCTAACGAAAGGGTAAACCACAAAGTTCGAAGGAGGTATATAGCACTCTGACAGGCTTGTTATCACCTCTACATCCTGATTTTTTAGACCTACCTCCTCCTCAGCCTCGCGAAGCGCGGTATGCTTAAAACTACGATCGAAAGATTCTTGCTTGCCACCTGGAAAACTTACCTGACCTCCATGAGTCCCATTGTAATCCGTCCTCTTCATAAAAAGTAACTCCATATCATCAGGCCCCTGAAACACATGCAAAAGAACTGCCGCTTTATGAGCTTTATTGATTTTAGCAGCATTAGGCAAAATGAGCCTTCTATACCATGGCATCATTTTACCATGGTGGGATCCGTTTACTTCCTTGTCCCTGATTTTTAAAAACTCTTCTTGGGTCATGCATTAAAAATACCGCAGATCTATGGGCTAAACGGAAACTAAGAGTATTTTTGTTATCTATCAATAACCATTATCTGATAAGAAATGACTATAACTCAGTATAAATATATAGTGGCGGTGGATAATCACCGTCATTTTGCCCGAGCTGCAGAGGCTTGTTTTGTTACTCAACCCACACTGAGTATGCAAATTCAGAAACTTGAAGAAGAACTAGATATACTGGTGTTTGATAGATCAAAGCACCCAATAGTCCCGACACCACTCGGAGAAAAGTTGTTAGTTCAGGCCCGAAAGGTTATTTATGAGTCTGATGTGCTCCAGAATATGGCTAAACAAATCAAGGGCACCTTTGAAGGAGATCTACGATTAGCTGTTATTCCTACAGTTGCACCCAGTTTGCTTCCTAGGTTTATTCCAGAATTCACTAAAAAATACCCAAAGATTCGACTGCACGTGCAGGAAATGAAAACAGACGAGATGATAGAGGCACTTCGTCAAGATAAAATAGATGTAGGCATCGCGGCTACACCACTAGAGGAAAGAGGTATCATCGAAAGAGCACTGTATTGTGAGCCATTTATGGCTTTCGTTCCTGAATACCATGAAATGAGCAAGGATAAATTTCTACTTGCCTCTGAAATTAATGCTAAAGAACTGCTTCTGTTAAATGAAGGCCATTGTTTTAGAAATAGTGTATTAAAATTATGCCAAGGTCAATCAGAAAGAAACCAAGCGTTAAATATTGAAAGTGGGAATTTTGATACACTAGTGAAACTAGCCTATCGAGGAATGGGGATGACCCTACTTCCCTACCTTACCGCGATAGACCTGCCGGATAAATATAGGAGCTTCATAAAGCCCATCGCAGAACCTACTCCTAGTCGAGAGATCAGTATTCTTCACTCCAGAACACAGCTAAAGCTAGAATGGATACAGGCACTGGAGACCATGATCATAGCGCATCTTCCTGAGAAAGTACTGGAGGTACCAGAGGAGCTGGTTAAGCCATAAGGCTCATGACATATCCTAAAAGGACTAATACAACCACAGAGATTACATTCATCACAATACCCCGAGATACCATATAAGGAATGGTCAGTTTTCCAGTAGAAAAAACAATTGCGTTCGGAGGAGTCGCCATTGGCAACATGAAAGCACAACTTGCACCAAGCACTAGTGGAATCGTGAGTAATTCCATAGAGAAACCAAACGCGATACTAATTGTCAATACCAGCGGTAATAGCGCACTTACTAAGGCCATATTACTCAATAATTCTGTTGCGAACACCCCCAGTACAGCCATTACTATTAACCAGAATAGTAACGATGTTTCACCAAAGCCTTGAAGCCATGTACTTAGTTGATAAAACCACGTACTGTCTTGGAGTGTTCCTGCTAATGCCAAACCTCCGCCAAACAAAAGTAATATCCCCCAGGGAAGTTTAGTAGTGTCACTCCAATCTAAAAGTGCTTTTTTAGATCCAGTACCTACAGAAAACAGGAGCAACGCGGCCATTAACGATATACCTGTATCTGTCCAATTAATTTCCGTAAATACTTGTCCTAAATAAGGACGCACGATCCAAAGAAAGGCTGTCGAAACAAAAATAATTCCCACTTTTTTCTGTTCAATATTCAATGGACCAAGCTTGGCCCATTCTTCCTTAAGCCAAATAGACGTTTGACGTTCCTGATCCTCGTTCAGTTCATAATCTGACAGTCCACGCCGCAGCAAGAAAAAAGCAGTGAGGCCTAATACCACAGTTGCTGTCAAGCCAATAGGTAACCATTCAATAAATCCAATTTCACGATCGAGTCGTTCACTAAGAAATCCTGCGAAAATCAAATTCGGTGGCGTACCTATAAGCGTAGCCATACCCCCAATATTAGCTGACCAAGCGATACTTAATAAAATAGGTCGAGAAAGAGATTCTGATTTGTGTTTCGGTAATACTGCTAAAACACTGGTGGCGATAGGGAGCATCATTATTGAAGTTGCCGTATTAGAGATCCACATGGACATAAATCCTGTACTTATCATAAATCCCGCCAATAAGCCATGGTCCTGGGTACCTGTTTTATTTAAGATCCACAACGCAATTCTATAATGCAGGGCCGTTTTTTCCAATGCCAAAGCCAATACAAAGCCACCGAAGAACAAATACACCAAAGGATGGGCATAAAACGCGCCCAACGACTTAGCCTCTGCTATACCAAGCAAGGGAAACATCAAAAGGGGCAAGAGTGCTGTGACCGCTAGATTCACTGTTTCCGTCATCCACCAAAGTAGCATCCAAACGGCTATTCCGAGCAACCAATATTCAGCTTCAAACTGGCCCCAAGCGGCAAAAATAATTGCAGTTACAGGGCCTAAGAGACGGATGATACGTGTACTTTTGTTCATGAAAATAGCTGATATGAAATTGATTTTTGCCACACATAATCCCGGTAAGTTACAAGAGGTAAAGGAATTATTGGCTCCAAAATATGAGGTAATTGGGTTAACCGAGCTAAATGACCACGAAGACATTCCTGAAAACGAATCTACACTTGAAGGAAATGCACTTGTTAAAGCCCGTGCCATCTGGGGGAAATACCAGTTATCATGTTTTTCTGATGACACAGGTCTAGAAATCGATGCTCTTCATGGTGCACCTGGCGTATTAAGTGCGCGTTATGGAGGAATAGAAAAAGATCCAGACTTAAATATGGACAAAGTACTTGCGGAGTTATCCGATGTTGAATTAAGAACGGCACAGTTCAGAACGTCCATTGCATTAATTATAAACGGACAAGAGCAACTTTTCCATGGCGTGGTAAAAGGCACCATACGTAGAAGTAGATCTGGTGGCGATGGGTTTGGATATGATCCGATTTTTGAACCTGACGGCTACCAGATAACTTTTGCTGAAATGAGTAATTCAGAGAAAAACAAAATAAGCCATAGAGGTATGGCTATAGATGCACTAGTTAAATTTCTCAAAGAATAAGAATGCGCCCTTACTCGTTGTCTAAGTCTTCTAATCGCGAGAAAAAACTAAAATTAACATTACCATAGCGACGCTGCTCCATAAAGCCTGGTAAATGACTAATGTCTGTCTCATCACTATGTTCTATGACTGCAGTACCATCTGGAGACAGCATACTCCGCTCTATAATACTTCGAGCTAAGTCCTCGTAAAACTCATAGTCATACGGTGGATCAGCAAATACGATGTCATAGGACGTTGAACTGCGCTGGATCCATTTTAAACAATCCGCTTGTACCGTCTGAATTTCAATACCTAGCTCCTCAGAAGTTTTAGCTATAAATCTGGTACAGTCTTTACTAATATCCACTGCGGTTAAGGCTAAGACGCCCCTAGATGCGAATTCATAGCAAATGTTACCTGTACCGGCAAATAAGTCTATAATCTTAAGATCTTCAAAATAGAATCGATTGCTTAGAATATTAAAAAGACCCTCTTTACCAAAGTCTGTAGTTGGACGTGTTGGAAGATTTTTTGGGGCAATGATGCGCTTTCCTCGCCATTTTCCACTTACTATTCTCATAATCTTAAAATTGTGGCGAAAGCAGTAGCATCCCATGGTCCAAAAGCACTACTCTTTTGCCCCCATTCTTTGCTCTTAAATAAATTTACAGCACCAAAATATGGTGATATAAACTCTAAATATCCAGCAGCCTGTATACCACTTAATTCTATCTGTAAGGATTTTCTGTCCCAATTCAACTGTTCAGAAGCATTGGCAATATGATATAAGAGCTCGTCTTTATTCTCACAAGGAAATGAGTTTACCAATTCCCATACTTTTCCCTGTCCTGCCATGATCAAAACAGTAGAGCCAAACAAGTGAATCCACATTTTAGGCTTTGGACTAAGGGTTATACGCTCCATTTGAACCAACCAATTATGACGAACCTCCAACCCATCGGTTTTTAATTGGTCCAAAATCAACGGATCGATAAGGGCGTGAACCTCCATAGAAAGGGCTTTACTTTGGAAGATAGAATTCGCTTGGGCCCCCAAAACCTGGGTTGTCCATTCCGTATTATCACCTCTAAATTCGGTAGGTAAAATAACGGCTAAAGGTGCCTCTACTGCTAAAATTATTTGCTTAGGTCTTACAGGAAAAGAAACCAATAAATCGTCTACAGCCGTCGGGGTAAGTTCTTTACGGGGTATAAATCCTGATAAGTAAAGCTGTCTAGTGGTTTTATTTCGTACCAAAAAAGAAAGTCCATCCTGCTCAAGCAGAATGGACAATGTGCTTTCCTCGGCCTTCGCGTTTTGGAAGGCTGGGTCTATATTATTCTGCTTTACAGTAAGAGTTCTCGTAGTTACCACTAATTGTAGGTTCAGTTAAGGAGCCAATAGTCAAGGTCTTACTAGCATCTTTGCTATAAGCCTGCGGAAAATCCTTAGCAATATCAGCAAAAATTACGTCGTATCCAGCAGTAACCTCGAAGGTTGCGACATCTACGCCATTTTTCGTGATTTCACTAGCGTCCATTGCAAACGTAGAGTCTGTCCCTGATATGGTCATTAAATTACTCGCAATAAAGCCTTCTCCAAAGAGCTGCATTCCAACCTGCTCTTTTCCTAGAACACGTATAATTACAGAATCTTTGCTCATATCCTTCTGGTATACTCTGTCGTAGTACATGAAATTAGTGTCCTTACGCTCGATAATACTGATGTAACCCGTGTCTACAAAACCAACCAACTCTATTATGGACGAACAAAAACCTCCGTTTTCACTTTTGTAAGCCAGTTGAGCCTCGCGAATATTTTCTAACTGTTCCGTTACATCACATAATCTCACACGCTCAATGCGCTGAAATTTAATAGGTTGCATGATACTTTTGTAAATGCGTGTCGTTAAATACGCTGAGAGTAGAATAAGAACTACTTTAATTCCGAGTTGTACCTTTGAATTCATGGGCTAAATCAACATTAATGCGCTCAAAACTACAATAATTTTCAATTGCTCGCACCTCAAAACACATACTCTGACTTAAAAGGATTTTTTCCCTTTGATCCCACAGAGGATCAAGATGCGTTATTACGCAAACTCGCCGTCTATCTTAGTATTAAACGCATGATGCCGGAGCTGCTTATTATCAAGGGATATGCAGGGACGGGGAAAACCACCATACTAAGAAGCGTCGTAGCCGCTCATAAAAAACACAAGAGGAAAATCCTTCTCATGGCCCCGACCGGGCGAGCAGCAAAAGTGATTAGTGGCGCGACAGGAAGTAATGCCTATACCATACACCGGAGTTTATATCGTCCAAAGGTAGGAAGTAGTGGCTCAGCGAGTTTTGTACTAGCAAGTAATCCACACAAGAACACAACCTTTGTGGTTGATGAAGCGGGTTTGGTCGCCACTAAAAATGATGCTACCCTAGGTGGAAATTCGCTACTCGAAGATTTATTACAATTCGTTTTCACGGACCCTTCTAATGGGCTGATTTTAGTGGGCGATCCAGCGCAGTTACCACCCGTAGGTCAACCTAAGAGTCCCGCTTTGGATGCCAACTATTTTATAAGTACGGGGATAAATGCAACAGAACATACACTAAGAATGGTCGTTCGTCAAGCTTTAGATAGTTTTATCCTTAAGAATGCAACCTCACTGCGCAAACTCATTGAAGAGGAATCTTCTGATGCTCCATTGTTCGAAACAGGGCCCGATTTTATTAAAGTAGAAGATGGACACCATTTACAAGAGGTGTTTGAGCAACTATATAGCTCTAACAGCCAGGGAAATACCATGATCGTTAGGAGTAATAAAAAAGCTAATAGCTACAATCAGGGTATTAGAGGTCGCATTAAATTTCAAGAAGATCAAATCTCTGCAGGCGATCAGTTTATGGTGGTTAAGAACAACTACTTCTGGCTTCCTCAAGAAAGTGCAATGGGTTTTATTGCCAATGGAGAAATTGGTCAAATTCGATCGATAAGAAATATTCATGAGCGCTATGGGCTTACCTACTGCGAGGCGACTGTTGTTTTTGAAGACTATCCCGATCAAAATGCCATTGACGTATTGCTCAACCTGACCACGTTGACTTCAGAAGGACCTGCCTTATCCAGCGTGCAAAGCAATACTTTATACGAACAAATGATGGCTAAGTATGCTTATTTGAGAACGAAGGGTAAAATGTATGAAGCAGTTAAAAATGACCCTTATTTCAATGCCTTACAAGTGAAATTCAGTTATGTCATCACCTGTCATAAAAGCCAAGGCGGGCAATGGGAAAAAGTGATTATTGAACATCCTTATCTCCCCGATGGTCCGTCACCTATCTATTACAAGTGGCTATATACGGCGCTTACTAGAGCGAGCCAAACAACCTATTTAGTCGGGTTTCCCGAGCAATGGTTCTCAGAGGTATCTTTGTAGTCTAATTACAGATCATGAAATATTACATTGCTAAACTGGTTTTTCTCGTTACCGGATGGAAATTAGAAACCACACCAGAACTAATAGAACGCGCTAAAAACACGGTCACTGTTGCTGCTCCACATACTTCAAACCAGGACTTTATCTTCTCCTTAGGAGCCTTTTGGTTAATGAGGCTGCCCTTAAAGTTTTTAATCAAAGACCGTTACACAAAGTGGTACTTTTTAGGATTCTTTACCTGGTTAGGTGGAATTGGTGTGAGTAGAAGCCAAAGAAAAAACTTAGTGGGTTACAGTGTAGAATTGTTAAAAATGACCAATTACAATCTTATGCTTGCTCCTGAGGGTACGAGAAATAAAGTAGACAAATGGAAAACAGGGTTTTATCATATAGCCAAAGAAGCAGAGGTAAACATAAGTCTTGGCTTTCTGGATTACTCAATCAAACGAGCTGGATTACTCGCCGTAATTAGTCCTGATAACTTGGAATCTACCTTAGGTAAGATCGAAGCCTATTATGCAACTGTCAAAGGAAAAAAACCGGAGAATTACAATCTTAAAATTTACTAGGTTGGACATGCCAAAACTTCATTTTCATGAGCAGATAGCAACATCGATACGCACTCGATCTGATCAAATGCACGTGGAAATATGGGACGTTATCAGAAAGAAATGGCTCGTTTGCACCCCTGAAGAGTGGGTTAGACAACACTGTATAGAATATCTAATACTCTTCGGGTATAGCTCGCACCATGTACAAGTTGAAAGTGGGCTTACAACGATTCATAAGAAAAAAAGAAGTGATATCATCGCAAATATTAATGGTAAACCTCACGTATTGGTTGAATGCAAAGCACCGTCAATAAAGCTTAATCAAGATACTTTCAACCAAGCCTTTAACTACAACACAGCAGTTAATGCACCCTTCATTTGGATTACTAATGGCATGCAGCATTTATACTGGGACTGCACAAACAACTGTCAGATCAAAGGTTTACCAGCTCTTTAGCGCAGTCTATCTAAAGAACGAACTTTTGTTTCATCCTTTTGTATATTCTTTGACGCCATATAAGACAAGACAATAAGGAAAAAGGGAACTGCAGCACCCCAACTCGCTTCAGCACCATTGCCTTGAATAAGGTAAATGATGTATCCTAGAATGATTAAACTCGTCAACATACCCATTCTAACCACGAGCAACTGACGTTTGCGATGAGAATACAAAAGTATGGATCCACTAAAAATAGCCATGCAGGCGCCAAAACCACCGAAAGACTCAGCATGTGCCGTGGCAGCGTAACTCACTCCTTCTAAAGAGTATAGCGGCATAAAGAATGCAGATAAAGCACTTAAAATTGCCGCTGCAAAGAGGTATAATGTTTGAATGCGTTGGATCATCCTGAAATTAATTTTGGTAAAGTTCAAAAAAAAATGGCTCTCAAGGCTGCTTAAACACAAGAATCTTATTATAATTGTAGAAGAAAATATCGGACGACTCTATTCTTGAGTCGACAACTACCAAGACTATTCCTACACAACATGTTGACTGAAAAGGATTTGCAGGCTCGCAAATTGCCTGAATTAAAAGACCTCGGTGCTTCTTTGGATATTCCAAAGGCAAAGTACTTGAAAAAAGGAGAGCTCGTAGAAGCCATCCTTAGAGCAACCGGTAAAACGAATGCTCCAGGCGCTGAAACCACACAATTGAAACCTACGCGTCAATCACCACCTGAGGGTGCTGAACGCAGGGAAAGTACTGTGGACAATAAATTGAATATCGAACCTAGGAAACCTTCGGGTAATAGGCCTAAACCTAATCCTAAGGTCCAGCCTCGTGTGGAAAACGAAAATCAAAGTGTCCAAAGCCCAAGCTCCGACAAGGAGCCTCGTTCTGATAAGGATCGTGAACGAAACCAGCGAAATCCCAATCAAAAGAATAGAGAGGGTCAAAACCAGAATCGAAACAACCAGAATGAGAACCGTCGTAAAAGGCCAAAAGAGTTTCATTTTGAAGGAATCATCGTAAATGAAGGTGTCTTAGAAATCATGCCTGATGGATATGGTTTTCTAAGGAGTTCAGACTACAACTACCTTAATTCTCCTGATGACATCTACGTTAGTTTAAATCAAATTAGAAGCATTGGACTTAAGACAGGTGATACCGTTAGTGGTGAAGTTCGACCACCTAGAGAAGGTGAAAAATACTTCCCTCTAGTTAAAGTAAACAGTATCAATGGACGTAGTCCTGAATATGTCAGAGATCGTGTTTCTTTTGAGCATCTGACTCCCTTATTCCCAAATGACAAGTTTAATATTACCACGCGTCAATCAACTACTTCTACCAGGATCATAGACTTATTCTCACCTATAGGGAAAGGTCAACGTGGACTTATTGTTGCCCAACCTAAAACAGGTAAGACAACCTTAATGAAAGAGTTGGCAAATGCCATAGCGGCAAACCATCCAGAAGCCTACATGATCGTTCTATTGATCGATGAACGTCCAGAGGAAGTAACAGACATGAGTCGTAGCGTGAATGCCGAAGTTGTCGCTTCTACCTTTGATGAACCCGCAGACAGACACGTTAAGGTTGCTAATATTGTGCTTGAGAAAGCAAAAAGAATGGTAGAATGTGGACATGATGTCATCATTATGCTTGATTCTATTACAAGACTCGCACGTGCCTACAATACGGTAAGCCCAGCTTCTGGAAAGATACTCTCAGGGGGAGTGGATGCAAATGCACTTCAAAAGCCAAAACGATTCTTTGGCGCTGCTAGGAATATCGAAAACGGTGGTTCATTAACAATTCTAGCAACTGCACTTATTGATACTGGATCTAAAATGGACGAGGTCATCTTTGAAGAGTTCAAAGGAACGGGTAACATGGAAATGCAACTCGATAGAAAAATCTCGAACCGTAGAATTTGGCCAGCCATCAACCTTATTGAAAGTGGTACCCGTAAGGAAGACTTATTACTTTCTCCCGATGTTCTACAGCGCATGTGGATCATGAGAAAATACTTGGCAGATATGACTCCAATAGAGGCCATGGAGTTCCTGAAAGAACGCATGCGTCAAACGAAAGACAATGCAGAATTCCTCATCTCCATGAATGGGTAAATTCTAGACAAAGAAAAAAGCGGCCCAAATGGGCCGCTTTTTTTATGCATTTTTTTTTTAACAGAATCTACTTACACCTCAGCAGCAAACTGCTTCTCATAAAGATTATAGTAAGCTCCCTTAGATGCCAAAAGTTCATTGTGATTACCTATTTCCACAACGCGCCCCTTATCTAGAACCACAATTTTATCTGCATGCTGTATCGTTGATAATCTATGGGCAATGATCACAGAAGTGCGATCTTGAGTTAACGCAATTAGAGCACGCTGAATGAGTTCTTCCGTATGTGAATCGATACTCGAGGTTGCTTCGTCAAGAATAAGAACTTGAGGATCCGTTATATAAGCTCTTAAGAAGGCTAATAGTTGGCGCTGTCCTGCGGAAAGAACACCACCTCTTTCCTGTACATTATAGTCTAACCCTTTAGGAAGTCCATCTATAAATTCTTCTATCCCTATAGCCTTAGCGGCCTCCATAATCTCGATATCAGTTATTTTTTGGTCTCCTAAAACAATATTCGATCGAACCGTATCTGAGAATAGAAAGACATCCTGAAGCACAAGAGCCATTTGCTGGCGCAGAATATGTAAATCTAAAGATGTCAATTCATTTCCATCAATTTGTACTGAACCTTTAGAGTACGGGTAGAATCCCATAAGGACTGAAATAATAGTGCTTTTACCTGCTCCCGTGGCACCCACAACGGCCACTGTTTCTCCAGGAGCAACGGAAAATGACACGTCTTTTAGTATGGGCTCATTCTCTTTATAGTGAAAATAGATCTGATCAAAAACGATGTCGCCTTCTAGCTTCGCTAAACGGATATTGCCGTTAGGCTCTACCTCGTGATCATTGTCTAAGATATTTAGGACGCGTTCAGAGGCTACCATACCCATTTGAAGTGTATTGAATCTATCCGCTAATTGGCGTAATGGTCGAAATAGCATCCCAATAAAAATAATCATTGCGGTAAGTTCTCCAACGGTAACGGAGCCACCTACTGCAGCATTCATGCCGCCATACCAGACAGCTAAACCTATGGATATCGCACTAAGAACCTCAATAATCGGGAAAAACAGTGCGTAATAAAATATGCTCTCCACATTCGCATTTCTATGGCGATCATTAATGGCCTTAAACTTATCAAACTCCTGTTCTTCTCTACCAAATGCCTGAACGATTGACATACCTCCCAAGTGCTCCTGAACGAAGGTGTTTAAATTCGAGACTTCATTTCTTACGCGCTGAAACGCTCCTTTTATACCACGTTGAAACCACCTAGTGGCAATAAAAAGAACTGGAATAATACTTAAACTGACTAAAACCAAAATGGGATCAAAGAAAAAGAACATAGCCCCTAACATTACTAATATTCTAAAGAGATCTCCAAAAATCACAAGTATTCCTTCTGAAAAAATTTGCGAAATCGTTTCAATATCAGATACAACCCTTGTAACTAATTGACCTATTGGGGTTTTATCATAATACTGTAAACGGAACGTTTGCAACTTATCATAAAGCTCGACACGAATATCTTTAATGATGCTCTGTCCTAACCAATTAGCAGCGTACATAAATCCAAACTGACCAATGCTTTCAATAACCAAAAGACCAACAAGCATGAATGTCAAGTTCAACAGCATGGGTGCGTCATGGCCTAAAATCGCATCATCTATAACTTGACGGATTAGAATAGGTCGAGCAGTTCCGAGGGCGCCTAACAATACTGTCAGAATGATAGCAAAGGTAAATAGCCTCTTGTAAGGCTTAGCATATCCCAATACCTTCAAAAACAGTTTAAAATCAAAGGCTTTTCCGCCAACTTTCGACATACTAAAGATTATTGTAGGTTACGTTAATTAGATATAAGCCATGAGCAGGAGCACTTGTTCCCATGGCGCCTCTGTTTTTTTGTTCGCATCTTTTTATAAAGTCCTCAACGGACCAATTCCCTTTTCCAACCTCATATAAAGAACCAACCACGGCCCGAACCATATTTCTTAAAAACCTATCCGCGGTGATTTCAAATACCCACAACTCCTCCTTTTCTACCCATTCTGCTTTTGTGACATTGCATAGGGTAGTCTTATTGTTTGATCCGTTCTTGCAAAAGCTCGCGAAGTCGGTCATCGTCAAGAGTACTGCGGCCGCCTGGTTCATTAATGAAACATTTGGCATTTCGGATACCATCCAGGCGTGATTTCTATAAAAAGGGGATCCTTTATCGCTCATCAAATAGTCGTAGCTCCTTGAGATGGCATCAAAACGAGCATGCCAATCACTTGCTACTTCTCGAATTTCACTGACATGAATAGCAGGATCTAAGAATCGATTCAGTCTATATTTTAAATGTTCCGTGTCATCAATATCTATGGCTAATTCTGGTTGCCAATCAAAATGAGCATACATTTCCTTTGCATGAACCCCTGTGTCTGTTCGCCCTGCTCCAACCGTTATAATAGTTTGCCGCAAGAGCGTCGTTAAGGCGAGATCTAAATCACCCTGAGCCGTTCGCTGGCGCGGTTGGGTTTGCCAACCACAAAAGGGAGCCCCATCAAAAGCTAATCTCAAGAGTGTACGCATTACATTTGATTCAAATTCAAAACAAAGGTACACACGTGACTGCTAAAAGGACAAAAATCCTACTACTCTCTGACAATCATGGCCACATGGACGATCGAATCCTAGATTTCGCAAAAGGTGTCGACATGATCTGGCACGCTGGTGACATAGGGTCACATGCAAGTATGGATGCTTTAGAAGCTACTGGAAGGCCTGTGATCGCTGTATTTGGTAACATAGACGACCATACTATGCGCTCTAGGTATCCACTGGACCAGAAATTTGTGTTGAATGGTGTTAAAGTATGGATGACCCATATCGGTGGATACCCTCCTAGTTATAACCAACGTACCAGAGATTTAATCAAACGGGAACGTCCAGATTTATTTATTTGTGGCCACAGCCATATATTAAAAGTAGTCAACGATAAAAAGATTTCTTGCCTTCATATGAATCCTGGAGCCTCTGGAGTTCAAGGTTTTCATAAGATACGTACCCTATTAAGGTTTGATTTGGTTCAAGAAAATGAAGGCGTCAAAGGAAAAGTCGACAACCTTGAGGTCATAGAATTAGGAAAACGCGGACAACTCCTTTAATTTTGTTGCTTAACGGATTTTCCCATGTCAACTGCATTACACGCGATCACCCCAATTGATGGCAGATATGCTTCTAAAACAGAAGCGCTTTCCACTTACTTTTCAGAGTTCGCTTTAATCAGATACCGCGTCCGGGTTGAAATTGAATACTTCATTGCGCTTTGTGAATCCGACTTGCCTCAGTTAAAAGAAGTTTCCGCGGCAAGTTTTGAGCCTTTAAGAGATCTCTATCGTAATTTCACTACTGAAGATGCGCAGAAAATAAAGGATATAGAAAAAGTCACCAACCATGATGTTAAGGCTGTAGAATATTTCATTAAGGAAGCTTTCGGAAATATGGGACTCTCTCTTTTTCAAGAGTTCATCCATTTTGGATTAACGTCACAAGACATCAATAATACCTCCATACCATTATCACTAAAGGAAGCATTGGAAGATGTTATTTATCCTGAACTCAACATGTTAATTAAGGCAATGGAAGCAAGCGCGAAAGCTTGGGTACATATTCCACTTCTTGCCCGAACACATGGCCAGCCAGCCTCACCAACAACTTTAGGAAAGGAATTTCAAGTCTTCACTACCCGCTTACGGGTACAGTTAACCCAGCTACAGTCTATACCGCACAGCGCGAAATTTGGCGGAGCTACAGGAAACTTTAATGCCCATGCTGTCGCTTATCCTGAGCGTGATTGGCACGCTTGGGGAGACACCTTTGTAGAGAATCACCTAGGACTTTCTAGAAGTTATCCTACCACTCAAATAGAGCATTACGATAATATGGCAGCGCAATTCGATACATTCAAACGCATCAATAACATCTTTGTAGATTTTTGCCGCGACGTATGGACATATGTCAGTATGGACTATTTCAAACAGCGTATAAAAAAAGGAGAAATTGGGTCTTCGGCCATGCCACATAAAGTCAACCCAATAGATTTTGAAAACGCCGAAGGTAATCTTGGTATAGCAAATGCTCTTTTCGAACATTTGGCAGCAAAATTACCAGTCTCACGTTTGCAAAGAGACTTAACGGACTCTACCGTTTTACGAAATGTAGGCGTTCCATATAGCCACTTACTCATTGCAATATCAAGCATGACTAAAGGGCTTGGTAAGCTTTTGGTAAATGAGGCTAAAATCGCTAGTGACCTCGATGCAAATTGGGCAGTTGTTGCAGAGGCTCTACAAAACATCTTACGCCGTGAAGGTTATCCTAAGCCCTATGAGGCCTTAAAAGAATTGACCCGAACAAACACAAAAATCACAGCAGAGAGTATTTCAACATTTATTGATCAATTAGCCGTAACGGACGAAATTAAATTAGAGTTGAAAAACATTACTCCCAGTAATTATATTGGGCAAATGCGCTCTTAAGCTGTATGAAAAAAAACTTCCTTTTCATCGCTATAACTGCGGTTTTGATCGCCGCATCAGTTGGAACCTATCAGTACTTTAGATCTCCTAGTAAAGCGATAGATCTAGATTCTGTGTTTACAGGCTCGTCTCTGGACTTTAGTAGACAATTTCAATCCGGATTAATACACACGAATGATGTTGTTCAACTAGAAGGCGAAATCATAGCCCACGAAGAACATAGCTTGGAACTTATCGGAGGTATACTCATCTCAAGAGATGACATTGAAACTCAAAAATGGCCAAAGTCTGGGTCTCACAGTTTTAAAGCTATTTTTAATGGCGTCGAAGTGGATGACTTTTTTGGAGACACCCTATATCGATTCAATGGAGGTTTTTTGCTGGATCAAGTGAAGCTTAAACATTCTAATCAATCCAATGGCGAAGAATAACGTTAACACTAATGCCGAATTTCGGAGATCTCCAGTAATGGCCTCTAAAACGCCAATAGAGAACATCCCTATGGTCGTCGCCATCTTTTCAACTACATCATAGAAACTAAAGTAGGTACTGTGGTCTTCTGTTTCAGGCAAGAGTTTGCTGTAAGTGGATCTCGATAAACTTTGTACAGCTCCCAAAACCATACCTACTGACGCCGCAATGCCATAGAATTGGAAGGACGTAGTAACAAAATAAGCGGCGGCACAGATTAGCATCCAGATAGCTACTCCGATAGAAATCGCGAAAACGTTACTAGTACGCTCGCTAATTCTTGAAAAGATGGTAGCACCTAAGATGGCCACAAACTGTATCAGCAATATTGTGACTATAAGCTCCGTACTCTCCATACCTAAAACTTTAGAGCCAAACAATGCGGCTAACAGGACAATCGTCTGCATCCCTGTACTATACCAGAAAAAACCACTCAAAAACATACGTAGCTCCTTTTGAGTTTTAAATTCTTTCCAGACCAGCAGTAATTCGCGCCACGATTTAAAAAATAATTTACCTTCAAAGTAATCCTTTACCTGGTCTTTTGGTAGTCTAGCAATGGCTGGCAATCCAAAACCCAGCCACCAGATCCCCGTAATCAAGAATGACACCCTAGTAGCGCTACTTGCATCAGGTAAACCAAAGAATTCAGGCATCTGTATTAGAGTAAGACAAAAAATAAGTAACAAGGCGCTACCTAAATACCCTAGTGAAAAGCCTCTGGCAGAGAGTCTATCCTGCATGCTCTTCGGGGCAATAATGGGTAGATAAGAATTATAGAACACAAATGAACCTGTGAAACCAACACTAGCAAAATAAGCCAATGCTAAACCTAACCCCGGGTTTTGAGCCGTAAAGAAATACATCAACATCGTACTCACACCACCGAGAATCATGAATGAATTCATGAATATCTTTCTTCTGCCTGTCCTGTCGGCCATGGCTGCAAAGTAGGGACTAAGTAAACTGATCGTTAAATAAGATGCAGCAATAACATAACTGTAGATTACTGTGTTTTTCCAATCCGAACCAAGAAAATGAACCTTTATGTCCGAATTCGTAACCTCCTCATAATAGATGGGGAGTAACACCGTGCTAATCGCCAGTGAATAGACCGAATTAGCCCAATCATACATGGCCCAACCCTTTTGGGTTTTATTGAATTTCATACGACGCTGAATTTACAACCACAAGCGGCATTATATTTGATTAAGTTTATAAAAATTCGATCTACATGAAAAAATTATTATTCAGTATAATTTTTATAGGCTTCGGCCTAGAGTTGTGCGCTCAAGATATGCTCATTTATAAGGATAAAACCATTGATGAAGTAAGCATTATAGAAGTTACTCCTGACTACATCAAGTACAGAGAATTTGGAGCACCTGAGAATTCAGTCTCCTTTAGTATTGAACGCGACTATCTAACTAAGATCGTCTTTGAATCAGGACGGGTCATGGACTTGAGTAAAAGTATTATGGATGATTCAAGGGTATACGCAGGTCAACGAGACCGTGCAATTAAAATAGATATTGCCGGCATAAGTAGCAACTACTCCTTTATTACATACGAACAAGCTATTGACCCTAGTACATCATGGGAAGCCGGGATTATATTTATTGGGGCTGGGTTTGGTTCTAACCTTTGGGAAAATGAAAATCCAATGGGTGCAGGCGTTAATATGGGTTATAAATTCAAGCGCAGTCCAAATTTCTACTCCCAAAGAATGAGGTACGGACATATTTTACGTGGAGCCTATGTTAAACCCAATTTATTTGTGAATACGTTTAACTATACCATGGTAGATCGCAACCATCCGCCAGATCCTGTGACTTTTATGTATCCTACTTCTCGTGAAACAGCCGTAGCAGGCTCATTGCAATTAGACTTTGGTAATCAACTGGTATTCTCAGATAGATTAGTTTTAGACTATGCAGCTGGCATAGGCTATGGTTTTACTACTAAAGACACCTGGAATCCAACAAATTATGGTTTCAATGGTGGAAGGGGACCAAGTTCTGGCGGGGTTCCATACACCTATAATATTACTTTAAAAATTGGTTATCTAATTAAAAAGTAAAAACCATCTAATCAAACTTGACAGACTCTTGAGCTGTCCCTGTTAATACAAAACCCCCATGGAACGATTGTACCATGGGGGTTTTGTATTCTGAAAAGTTCACTTAATTCTAAGCTTGCTTTTGAGTACTAATCAAATTCAATGCTGAACCTGCTCTGAACCAATCAATTTGTTGTGCATTATAAGTATGACTTAACGTGATTGTATCCTCAGTACCATTAGTATGGATTACCTGCAATGATAGATGCTTACCTGGAGCAAAAATCTCTAGGTCAGTGAAGTGGAAAGTATCATCCACTTGAATCAGATCGTAATCTGACTCATTAGCAAAGGTCAAACCTAACATTCCTTGCTTTTTCAAGTTGGTCTCATGAATACGAGCAAAACTCTTAACTATCACTGCGCATACGCCAAGATGACGGGGCTCCATAGCCGCATGTTCACGCGAAGAACCTTCACCGTAATTGTGATCACCAACCACAATTGTAGGAACACCTGCAGCCTTATATGAACGAGCAATAATTGGCACCTCGTTTACTTCTCCAGTTAATTGACTTGTCACAGCATTTGTTTCTTTAGTGTAGGCATTTACTGCACCAATCAAACAATTATTAGAGATATTGTCTAAATGACCACGGTAACGCAACCAAGGACCAGCCATTGAAATATGATCAGTAGTACACTTACCAAAAGCCTTAATCAGCAACTTAGCGCCCGTAATATTGCGGCCATCCCAAGGAGCAAAGGGTGACAACAACTGTAAACGCTGAGAATCCGGACTCACCACTACGTCTATAGAAGCGCCGTCTTCCGCTGGTGCTTGATAACCATTGTCTAGAACAGCAAAGCCTGAAGATGGTAACTCATGACCCGTAGGCTCAATAAGTTTAACCTCTTGGCCATGAATGTTTGTTAGTGTATCCGTAATTGGGTTAAAATCTAATTTTCCTGAGATTGCTATCGCTGCAACCATTTCAGGAGAAGTTACAAAGGCATGCGTGTTTGGGTTTCCATCCGCACGCTTCGCAAAGTTTCTATTAAACGAATGAACGATAGAATTTTTCTCTTGTTTCTCAGCTCCTTCACGTGCCCACTGCCCAATACATGGTCCACAAGCGTTCGTGAAAATTCGAGTACCTGTCAATTTATTGAACGTATCCATCAGACCATCGCGTTCTGCGGTAAAGCGTACTTGTTCAGAACCAGGATTAATGCCTAAAATAGCTTTAGGCTGTAGCCCTTTCTCTACAGCATCAGCCACAATAGATGCCGCGCGAGATAAATCCTCGTACGATGAATTCGTACATGACCCTATCAATGCCCACTCAATATCTGTAGGCCAATCATTTGCTGCTGCCTTCTCCTTCATTTCTGCTACCGGAGTAGCTAAATCAGGTGTAAAAGGTCCATTAATGTGGGGAGTCAACTCGTCTAAATTGATCTCAATAACTTGGTCAAAATACTGGTCTGGATTTGCATAAACTTCTGCATCACCCGTTAAATGATCAGCCACTTTATCTGCCGCATCCACAACATCTTGACGGCCTGTAGCCGATAAATAACGGCGCATTGAATCATCGTATCCGAAAGTTGAAGTCGTTGCTCCAATCTCAGCGCCCATATTACAAATGGTTCCTTTACCCGTAGCACTTAAGCTTTGAGCACCCTCACCAAAATATTCTACAATGCAGCCAGTGCCACCCTTTACCGTTAGAATACCTGCAACCTTTAAGATCACATCCTTTGCAGATGTCCATCCATTCAAGCGACCAGTCAATTTGATTCCAATAAGCTTAGGGAATTTTAATTCCCATGCCATGCCTGCCATTACATCCACAGCATCAGCACCACCTACACCTATGGCGACCATTCCTAGACCACCAGCATTTACAGTATGTGAATCAGTACCTATCATCATTCCGCCTGGAAAAGCGTAATTCTCCAAGACTACTTGATGAATAATACCCGCGCCTGGCTTCCAAAAACCAATACCATATTTTGTACAAACAGATGACAAGAAGTTGAACACTTCATTATTCTTGTTAATTCCATCTTGTAAATCTTTATCTGCACCAATTCTAGCTTGAATCAAATGATCGGCATGTGTTGTAGATGGAACAGCAACCTTGTCCTTACCTGCTTGCATGAATTGCAAAAGAGCCATTTGAGCTGTTGCATCCTGCATAGCAACTCTGTCTGGCGCAAAGTCAACATAGCTATTGCCACGTTCGTACGCGCCGTGAGCAGCGCCTTCCCATAGGTGGGCGTAAAGTATCTTTTCGGATAAGGTTAGTGGCTTGCCTACAGCATGACGTGCTGCCTGAATGCGTTCCGGAAAACGCTCATATACCTTACGGATCATCTCTATATCAAAGGTCATAGTAGAAGAATTTTTCTTTTTTAAAGTGATGTAAATTTACCACATAATTAGGCTTCACTCCAACTGGATTTAGTTGAAATATAACATTAGAGGGCTTGTGTTCATATATTCGTAAAAAATGACACCCTACCCTGTTGATTCCCTAAAATTAAGTGTGTTAAATAACGAATTAGTCAATCCAGATTTTGACATTATGGTACCAATTAGAACCTTCGATTCGAATTATGTACATTCCCGAACTCCAACCCAATGTAGAAACACGTTGCTCAAATTCTGGTGAGGTCTTGGTCATTAATCTTCCTGACGCATCATAAATACTCAGCGGAAGCTCTTGACCTAAAGAGACTTGGAGCAATCCATTATATTGCGAAATCTTCAAGTCCTTCAACACCGTCTCCATCACGTCGAGCAGTTCAAATGCTACCGTATGTGAACTGTCCTTATTTGGATTAAAACTCCAATCCTTAATGGTAAAACTTTTAGCACTATCAGCTACGTCCAAACGCAACCAACCGAAACAAGCTGTATCGTCTTTCAGGATGCGCAATCCTAAATATCCATCAGTCACAGGACCAGCCCAATTGGAATTAGGATAAGCAACTCCATCTACACGAAACGCCAAATATCCAATATCAGTATTATTACTAATTCCGGAAAAGGTTGCACTTGAATTTAGTGCGGTACCTGGAACCACATTTTCTACATATGAAAAGCCATTTTGACCTATACCCATCGCAAGGTTACCTCCAATGCTGTCACCAGGGCGGAGAAGTATCGCGTTGACGTTTGACAATTGGCCACCAAGAAGAACGTGCTCAATAGTGAAGTCCACAATAGTATCACCATCTAAATCTAATTCAAAAACACCATCAACAACAGTGGAGTCATCGATGTCCGTATATAGATATTGAGTTTGGGCCTGAACTGCAGTTGCTCCTAATAGGGCAGCGGCCGTCGCCATGTATTGCTTGATCTTGTTGGATTGTGTTGTACTCATAGCGCAAATATACTCCTAAAACCTACGCAGCTGGGGTTCAACAACAGCTTTCAATACAGAAATATCAATGGGATTAGGAGTGTATTTAGATAACTCTTTAAAAGCCCCCTGCAAAGAATGACCTAGTTTGTTCGTTTCAACCGCATGAATGATCTCTTCGAAATCTAATTCTATCAAAACGGTATGCGGATCCATTGACATTTGTACCCTAGTTTTTTCTTGGTAATCCAGCCATAGTTGCTGTTCATCCCAGCCCAGGGGAGCGGATTCTCTCCCACTCATAGAACGTTGACTCTTAAGCATGGAACCTATAGACCTGCGCATGCAGACTATCACTTTTAACCCCCTAGGCAATGGAGCACTGAGTAGCAATGGTTCGACTATTTTTATTGCTTTACCTCGCTGTAAAGTCAACCAATTCTCATCTAAACCCCAATCTTTCACTTTATTATGTTCAAAGTATCCGCGGGCATTAAACTGGTCCTTTTGCCTGGCATTATCAGTAACCAATCCAACGCCAGCCGACGCCATGAGTTGCATCGCCATCGAAGTTCCACTGCGCGGAGGTCCGGACACTATAAACAATGGAGCCTCATCATGCTGCATTCCCATCATTTTAAGTTGTATCGCCCTTGCTGAATGTGATTCATTTGGCATGTTTAGCTTTTTAAAAATCACAGCAAGAGCTCCATGAATATTTGGCTGATGATATCGCAAAGCGGTACTCTCTAGTGCAGTTTCTAAGGCTTCTTCCCATCTATTTTCCGCTAACTCAAGTTTAAGTCTCAAATTCAAGGTATCAGGAATATAGAGTGTTTTACCTGCTAAAAGTTTTCGAAGGTCGTTCAACCTGTCTGCCTTGCTAAAGAGCTTGCCCCATAGCACCAATTCATGACTTTCTTCTGTTTCAAAGAGACCCATTGGAATGGACAAAGTTGAGCCACGATATATCTGAATGAGGGATTTATAATATTCCCAAATAAGCATTTCCGGAAACTCCTGAATGCCGGACAGTAATTTATCTAGCTCTTCATACTGACCAGACTCCGCCAGCAAGGAAGCTGCCAATTGTTGGTATCGCAAGGGAGAATCTTTGTCAATGTTTAATCCCGACAAAACCTGCCATGCTCGCTCCGACCTCCCCTCAGCTCTTAGACTTCTAGCGAGATAATAAATGTTTTCAAGCAATCGACCTTCATTGTTAATGAGGTGTTTTTCTTCTAAATAACCCAATGTAACCAGGGCCTCTAGTAAAACAGAGTCACCTTCCACAGATTCATGGTGATTAGATGGCGATACCGATAAACTTTCTATAATGCGATTAGGTTCTTCCATCATGTCAGGAGGAACAAGTCCTTGCATAGAGATTGGCTTGACCAAGCCATACATGGCTAATACCACAGGGGCAACGTCTAAAAGATTCATACCGCTTGGTGGCAACTCAGTTTTGAAACGAGGACCTCTGGCAGCAAATACACCATAATGTCTATGCTCCAACGCTGGTGCACCGGCGTGATTAGGTAATACCGCAAGGCGATCCAAGCCATTTTTAAAACCATGATCACTCATCACAATAGCGTGTCCATCTTCATGAAGCCCATCTAAAAGCTGGCCTAGGAATAGATCATGTAAACGGTATGCTGATTCAATTATAAATCTATAGCGGTTAAAATCCTGTTCATTTATACCCTTTAGCATTGGTGGCATGTATTTCATACCAAGGTGCTTAAAGTGATCCAAGGCGTCATAGTAAACACTAACATGACCTCCCTTACAATGGTCTAAAGCATAGGTGGCCATCGTATGTACATTTATCGCGTGCAGTGTTATTTTAAGAACGCTTCGTACAACATCGTCTGTACTGTCTAAATCTTGATTTGGAAAAAATGATGCTATTATACTTGGATTTAAATCTTCAGGTTGAAGAATCAAAGATGCCAGTATTTTTTGATGAGAAACGGGTGAAACACCGTCAACAATCCACTTTACATCTTCACTAGCCGCAAGGTTTGATATTCGCAAACCACCCCATCTACTTAATTCTGCAGGATGAGAAGGCCACCAGCCAACTGTGGAAACGGGAACTTCGTTATCTTCCAGGTATTCCCAAAAAGTAGGCTGCCTTAAAGAACTACCTCGAACCGCTCGTACCTTACCATCATTTATCTCTGTAAATCCATGAATACCATGAGCTGAAGGCCATGTACTTGTCGCAACGGAAGACCATAACATGGGAGATATAGGTGGGTCTAATGTTGCTAAATTGGCTTGGACTGATCCATGATTAAATTCTGTAAAAATGGGCATCTTACCCTCTCGCATCAATGGTTTAATAACGTCCCAATCCGCTGCATCCCAACCTACAAGTAAGGAACTGGCTTTCTCACTAGGTTCGGAGTGCGATGGTTCGGGGATGGAAACACCTTTGATTTGAGCTACATTTCTGTAACCTCCTGCTAAAAAGCCAATGGTATGTTTCGGATTCACTGCCATAGCGTAAAAGTAATTGCTAAATTTGGCTTTATCCCTAACTGTCAATTAATGAACCAACGCGCTTTTAAAGAAACCATATCCCTCTCATGGACGGCCATAAAAGCCTCTCCGTTAAGAACGGTGCTCACCTCGTTAATTATTTCATTTGGTATAATGGCGTTAGTGGGCATTTTAAGCGCTACAGACGCGCTTAAACAGAGTCTGGAAAGCAATTTCACCTCACTTGGGGCAAATACTTTAACTATTCGCAATTCTCAAGGAGGCTTTTTTGTCAACAACGCGGATTATAGGCAGAATCCAGAAATCACTTACCGAGAGGCTTTGGCATTTAAGGAGCGTATGGATTACCCTGGATCAAAAACCAGTTTAACCTACATGGCCTCGGGTACGGCGAAATTGTCTTATGATAATACATCCACTAATCCAAATACGCAAATTGTTGCTACGGATGAGAATTACATGTACACTGGTGGGTTCGAATTAGCCGAGGGAAGAAACTTCAATCTTGATGATGTTTATTCTGGAAGGAATTACACCATTTTAGGGAGTGAAACGAAAACTACCCTCTTCGATCAGGAAAGCGCGGTCGGCAAAAATATACGAATCAAAGGCAAGCCCTATTTAGTCATTGGTGTATTAGCTGAGAAGGGCTCTTCAGGAATGTTCTCAGGTGACCGAGGCGCCTGGGTAACCATGAATTATGCCAGAGCTAATTTTTCAGGAGCTAGTCCAAACTATATTCTGAGCGTAAACGCACCCAATGCAGAAACCCTAGAGGCTGTACAAGGACAAAGCTTTTCTTTAATGAGAAGTGTTCGGAAACTGGTACCTAAAGAACGTGATAACTTCAGCATTACACGGAGTGATAATGTTGCGAAAAGTCTAATCGAAAATTTAGATATGGTCACCTCTGGCGCATTTATCATAGGATCTATAACCCTGTTGGGCGCATCTATTGCATTGATGAATATTATGCTGGTCAGCGTGACAGAGCGTACAAAAGAAATAGGTACGCGTAAAGCTATAGGCGCAACAAAACGAGCCATCAATGCACAATTCTTAGGTGAAGCAGTAATGATTACCCAACTAGGCGGATGGACCGGTATAATCTTCGGAATAATTATAGGAAACGTCGTCGCTAATCAAATAGGCGGTAGCTTTTTCATTCCCTGGACATGGATTACCGTAGCCTTCTTTATCTCAGTAGGAGTAGGTCTTCTAGCGGGATGGTACCCCGCTAAGAAAGCATCGGACTTAGATCCTGTAGAGGCACTACGCTACGAGTAAAGCACTACACGAAACATTCATCTGGTAGAGATAACAGAAATATGGATATAAAAAAAGCCATCCCGATGGGATGGCTTTTTCTTTGCATTCGTAAAACAATATGTTTCGTATTAAGCTTCTGCGACAACGTCAAACTCGATGTTAACAACAACGGTACGGTGTAAGCGAACAGCAACTGTATAGTTACCTAAAGCCTTAATAGAACCACCCACGATCTGAATAAACTTCTTCTCTAGAGTAACTCCACCTTTAGAAAGCTCATCAGCAACATGCTGGTTGGTTATAGAACCAAACAACTTGTTACCCTGACCAGTCTTAGCAGTCATTTTTAATTCGATAGCAGACAGCTTTTCAGCCATCGCTTGTGCATCAGTAACAGCCTTAGCTTCCTTGTGTGCACGTTGACGCAAGTTTTCAGCCAATACTTTTTTAGCACTTTCAGTAGCTAGTGAGCCTAAACCTTGAGGTATTAAGAAGTTACGTCCGTAACCATCTTTTACAATTACCACGTCGTCCGTAAAACCTACGTTTTCTACGTCTTTTCTTAGAATGATTTCCATGGTACTCTATTATTTAAGGTTATCAGCTACGTAAGGCATCAACGCAATGTGACGGGAACGCTTAATAGCCGTAGACAATTTTCTCTGGTATTTCAATGAAGTACCAGTTAGACGACGCGGTAAGATTTTACCCTGAGCGTTGATAAAACGCAACAAGTAATCTGGATCCTTGTAGTCAATATATTTTATACCTGATTTCTTAAAACGACAGTACTTTTTCTGGTTGCCGCTTTCTACGTTGATGGGCGCGAGGTAACGTACATCGCCCTTTCCTTTAGTTGCCATAGTCAGTCTATTTAAGCGTTCTTTTTAGCACGACGCTTTGCAGCGTACTCAATTGCATATTTGTCCATTCTAACAGTCAAAAAGCGCATTATACGCTCATCTCGCTTAAATTCAACTTCCACAGGCGCAATTGCTTCACCAGGAGCTGTAAATTCTAAAAAATGGTAAAAACCACTTTTTTTCTTTTGGATTGGGTAAGCCATCTTCTTGAGGCCCCAGTTTTCTTTGTTGATAATGTTCGCACCTCTGTCTTTCAACAAGGCAACGTACTTATCTACCGCTTCCTTTACCTGATCTTCAGATAAAACGGGATTCAAAATGAAAACGGTTTCGTATTGATTCATAATTATTTGAACTAAAAATTTAGGAGTGCAAATGTACAAGACTTTTCCCAACGAACCAACTAATGTTAGCAACGTGTGGACAGCTCTTTTTTTATTTCACCCATATAAGGTCAAAACCTCGCTTATATTTGTGGTATGGAGCAGTTCATTGTATCAGCACGCAAATATAGACCACAAGCCTTTGAATCCGTGGTTGGACAGTCGCATATTACAGACACTTTATTAAAGAGTGTACAAAGCGACCATCTTGCTCAGGCTTTGCTATTCTGCGGCCCAAGAGGGGTTGGTAAGACTACATGTGCACGAATTTTAGCGAAAGTAATTAATTCGGGTGTCAAACTCAACGACGATGAACTGGCGCTGAATATCTTTGAACTGGATGCCGCATCCAACAACTCTGTCGATGATATTAGACGATTGATTGATCAGGTTCGGTTCGCACCGCAGACAGGAAAATTTAAAGTTTATATTATTGATGAGGTTCACATGTTGAGCCAACAAGCCTTTAATGCCTTTTTAAAAACATTAGAAGAGCCTCCAGCGCATGCCATCTTTATCTTAGCAACGACAGAAAAGCACAAGATCATACCCACCATTCTTTCTCGTTGTCAAATATTTGATTTCAAAAGAATTACAGTAGAGGATATTGCAAATCACTTGGTCTATGTTGCCACCCAGGAAGGAATAAATGCAGAACCTGAGGCGCTGCATATGATTGCGGAGAAAGCGGATGGCGCATTGCGAGATGCACTGAGTCTCTTCGACCGTATGGTCAGTTTTTCTGGAGACACCCTCACTTACGCCCAGGTGGTGGAAGTGCTTGATATTCTTGACTACGATTACTTTTTCAGAACCATAGATCTTGCCCAAGGAGTCAATTACCCTGATTTATTATTGCTTTATAATGAAGTCTTGGAAAAAGGATTTAATGGACATGAGTTTGTAGTGGGTATGTCCAAGCACTTTAGAGATTTACTGGTTGCACGCGAGCCTAAGACAGTGCAACTTCTAGAGGTGGGTCCGGCTATAAAGCAGCGCTACTTATCGCAAAGTTCACAGAGTGCTACCCGCTTTTTACTGCATGGACTTAAGGTGTTTAATGATCTAGACAGTCAATATAAGATGTCAAGTCAACCAAGAATATTGGTGGAATTAGGACTACTTAAATTGATTGAATTCATCTCACAAGAAAAAAAAAAGTCTCGACCGAGCGCAATAACCAGCACTGATCAATCGACTGACGACTACCTACCGGATACGCTACCTAGAAGAGGTCAGCCGTTATCCGAATCACAGGCCCCTCAAAAACCAACGCTAAGCGCAGTTTCCGACAAAAAGAGGTCTATGGACTCAGCAGTGGATGATTCTTTGGAAACGCATCTTACTCCAAGAGCAGACCTTGGTAGCGCTTTTGGAGAAGCACCTGTGGCTCAAAATATTGAAGATAAGAAACCCTTAAAAGAAGAGCCTTCCTTAACAAAACCTGTAGTAGCTAGAAAAAGAAGAAAAGTAGGCTCCGGCGGCCTTTCTCTAATGGATGCTATGAACGACCTGGGCGCTTCTGATACAAAAATTGAGCAAAGTAAAAGTGAAGGTGATGATGATCAGGCACCAGTAGCTCAAGAAGGACCGCAAAGTGTCTTTAACGACCATGAGCTTAAATCAGCCATTGAGGTTTACGCAAAGCAACGCCATGTCAAAACGGCGATGAGAAGTCTTTTTCTTGCTCAAACACCAAAAATTATTGACAAAAACACCTTAGAGATCGAACTGGACAATAATATTCAGTTGGGCTACTTTAATGATGAGCAAAAACAATTGGTACCCTATTTACGTGAAAAGTTGAATAACTTTTCGTTACGATTTGAGATTAAAATGATCGAGAGTGAGCAAGTAAAAAAACTCTATCTGCCCGAGGAGAAATTCAAACATATGGCCAAGAAAAATCCTCATTTGGTCTATTTGAGACAGAAAATAAATACTGATCTAGAATAATGAAACGTGGCCTGATTGTCTTAGGACTCCTTTTTTTAAGTTTCAATAGCCAGGCTCAGTTCGCTTGGTGGAATAATCAGCATAGCTGGGACGGCACTACCCCTTGGACAGAGTATATGAACTATGCACACGCCTACCTAGGCCCAAATGCACTGCCTATACCCGCTTTCATAGATGAGGATCAAAGTTATTTCCAAAGTAACACACAGCACAGTTTTAGAAGTGACGACCAGTTTCATAGTTGGCATAATGAGCTTTTTTGGAGACGAGGACATACGCGCTTTCAAATAAAACACCAGAGCCTAGAATATTTCAAAACAAGTAATGACGTTAGAGATCTGAGGGTCTCACGTGGCGAGACAGGTAAAGGCGTTCAAGCGGGTGACTTCTTGTTCAATGTCAGCACCAGACTCTTCGCGAATTCAAAGATGGAGATTCACTTAACAGCCCATACCAAAACAGCGGCTGGACCACTCTCTGATGCACGGTTTACCGATGCCCCCGGATATGGCTATTTCTTTAGTGGAATTCATCATTTACAGAGCAATTGGGGAAATAGTGTACAAAAACACTCTTTTCAATGGGATGCAGGATTCCAAGTATATCAAACCATGTGGATTGCCTATCCACAGAACGACGGATTTCTAGGTAACATCAAGTGGTCTGCAGAGGTTGAAGAGTGGCAATACAGCGCTGCGATACGAAGCTTTACAGGGTATTTCTTAGACGGGGATTGGCCGAGAATTTTAGACCTTAAGATCTCGAAGGTCTGGAATAAACATCAAATACTACTTTACACCACTGTGGGTCTAAACGACTATCCTTTTGTCTTTTCAGGTATTGGATGGAAACGCTATTTTTAGGCAAGCAGCCAGATTCTAAGTCTCAGTTTTAATGGAATATGGCATTTTTTCGCAGCCTCTTTTATCTTTGACTTCCATTTATCCCTGCCGTGTTGATCTCCGCGTTTCCTGTAGGTGCGCGCTGCTTCATAGGCCTTTCTAACCTTGTATAGAGCAAATTGTGTTTCCGTCAAAAAACCATTTTTCAGCGCATCATCTACAGCCTCGAAAACCTTAAGATAATGGTCATCCAAATCTTGCGTCATACCAAAATCCACACGATATAACGTCCCTATTTGGGATATTTTTCTAGGATAAATACCTTTGGAAAAAAGTCTTAAATATGCCCCTACATCCTCTTGCATGGATCTGTTTTGTTCCCATTGAAAAGTAAGAGTATTCCTCATAACTACAGTGCTGGGCACGATCGGATTGTACGCAAGGAAATCCTCTATGGAGCCCACTTTTGGACAAGATCTTCTCCGCTTGTTCTCTCCATCCCATTCCAAGATTGGTGTATAGAACCAACTCGTGTTTTCATGAGTACGCAGCGCTTTTAAAGCAACTTCTAGCTTAGTCGATACCCATAGATCATCAGCATCTAAAAAAGCATAGGCTTCTCCAGTGGCAAGTTCCATTCCTGAGTTTCTGGCTGAGCCAAGTCCCAGATTCGACTGCACAAGTAACTTGATTGGCAAGCCACTAAATTGATTTACCAAGTCAGATGTCCGATCAGTAGATCCATCATCTACCACAATGACTTCATAGGGCGCCATGGTTTGATCCAAAACACTTTGCAGTGTTTGCTCAATGGTCGATGCCGCATTAAAGGCAGGGATGATGACAGATATACGCATTTAATGGGGGAAAAAAGTTTTAGGAAACAACCTAGCAGCAAATTTCTTAACTGGCTTTTTAAGACCCAAGACAATAAAGAATTGGCCCGTTATTTTTATCAGACCATTTTTCAAAATATAGGCCAATAAGCCTTTTCTATACACAGTAAAGGAATGGTATAGTCTGATGTTGTTCTTTAAGACGTCTGACGTACGAGCCATCGAGAACACATTCGCGGCCCACCACATAGCAACCTGTGCACGTGCCCTGTGCAGAGTTTCTAATGGGACCCAATTATTTAGCTCGAAAACAGCATACATTTTCAATATCTCATCAAACGCAGTATAAGACGCAATCGCTCTATTACGTTGTGTATGTTCGTGAAATCTAAATTTATTCCTAGGTTGAGCATGAAAAACCAAATCCCCTTCTTGTAATAATCTGGCATAAAATAACCAATCCCCATTTAGCTTCCATGTCACTTCAGGTGTGCCCACTCTATCAAATACATCCTTCCTAAACAAGGCTCCGCTAGCATTAGGAATCGTATTAGAAAAAACCATGGTAGTAGATACTTCATCAGGACCATTAGCCGTAAAATCATTAGTCCAGCGCGAAGCATCTCCAAAAATAAAACTATAATCATCTTTAAAATCCCTAAGAAATTCGCCCCGATCATCTACAAGATGACTATGGCTATAGGTGACAACAGCATCTTCGTTTGACTCCAATGCATGAACGTGTAGGGCCAGCATATCTAAATCACAAGAATCATCGCTCTCTGCAATCCATAGATATTTCCCTTTTGCCCATGAGGCACCTTTTTTCCACTGGGCAAAGGGACTTCCTGAATTATGTTCGTTAAATATGTGCGATACTCGGTGGTCATTTTCCGAATAATTAAGTAAAATATCACGGCTATTATCTGGAGAATTATCATCCATAAGAAGGACCTCTATGTTTCCATAGGATTGGTTCAATATAGATTCAATACGCTGCCGTAAAAAAGGAGCATGGTTATAGTTAGGCACGATCACGCTGACTAGTGGACCTTCACTGGGCAAGTCCGATTTTTTTACATCAGTTTCTGTATTAATAATTTGTTTTGATTTCCTCTTAAAACCAGTCATTTGACCAGGTCGGATGTGAATAAATTGATAAAGAGAGAACCACGTCTTACGCTGTAACGTCTCATCCTCATGAACCAAATCACTGTATTTAACAACCTTATGATCCACCCCTGAAATACGAATATTCAACGCTGCAGCTTCATTATAACTACGCACTAATGCCAAGGCGGATTCCTCTGTTAAGACACTTTGGGCTTCATCCTCTTTGAGCTGCCTGTGCATCAAGCTTTGAACTACTTCAAGTTCATCACGCAATACCCAAACCACCTTAGCTTCAGGAAATCGTTTGATCCACCATGGCAATGTGTAACAAAGCCGAGGATCTTTCAATCCCCATTTGCCATTATAACTTGCTTTTAATGATGCCAAACGACTACTATGATGCTTTAAATGAGCACCAAAAAGATCCTCTGGACTTAGTTCTTGCTCAAATAACGGCATATTGCCTTTCAAATCATCTTGGGTTGGTGGTTGCCACCAAGACGCCTCAGCAGCATCAAAAAGCCGCTCATTAAGATCAACGGCATACAATGCTTCAGCGTTGTGATCGCGTATAGCCCCCATGTATACTCCAGCTTCGTTCAAAGCACGCGCAACCATGGATGTACCAGAGCGGTGCATACCTAGGATTAAAACCGGGCGTTGATAATTGGGTTTATTCATGTATTTTCGAGCCAATGCGGAATTCAAAGAAACTCGTTTTTATTCACATCCCAAAAACTGCGGGGACATCCTTGCGATTATTGCTGGAAAGCAATTACCCTGAGGACAAACGATGTGCTATTTATTCTCACGATAATCTAGATGAAGCTTTAGCAAAAGCGTTAGATGATCCTAAAATTCTTTGTATTTATGGACATTTCCCATTAAGACCCGTGATTATTGCCTCAAATGCCACGGTAGTTACACTTTTCCGAGCGCCTATTGCCCGTTCCATATCTCATTACAATCACTACCAAAAACGAATGAATGAAAAGCATGAGCTGCTCATGCAAGGCATCGATACCCCTGATGATTTCACACGACTGATACAGAGTAACAACCGTCAAACCGCTTTCTTAAGTGGGTATTTGAATCAAAAAGAGTTTTTACAAGATCCTCATGCACTAGAAAAAGCATTGGCACATTTCGAAAGATTAGACGCAGTAGGTTTTACAGAGCATTATGCTGCTTCTATAGCGTACTTTGGAGAACTTTTTAACTGGGAAAATACCTTGGTAGAGCACCATAATTCAGGCAGCAAGCAAAATGAAAGTGATCAAAGCGTCTGGGAGAGCATGAACAAACAAGATCTCCCTCTTTATCAATCAGCCATAGAACGCTTCGCTCCTTTATTAAAAAACTACCAGGGACTTCCTGCTAAACCTCCCAAGAAAACTTTTTTACCAAAGGTCAAAGACTACCTACGCACTCTGAGTTCGAAATTCTGACCCAAATACACACGTCTTACCTGTTCGTCTGAAGCTAATTCCTCTGCCGTTCCGCTCTTAAGTATTTTACCCTCAAACATTAAATACGTGCGGTCAGTTATGGCTAAAGTCTCCTGTACGTTGTGGTCCGTAATGAGTATTCCAATATTTTTCGCCTTGAGTCCAGCCACTATTTCTTGAATATCCTCCACGGCGATAGGGTCTACCCCAGCAAAAGGCTCATCCAACAAGATAAATTTAGGCTTGGTGGCTAACGCCCTTGCTATTTCAGTTCTACGGCGTTCACCACCGCTGAGTAAATCACCTCTGGTTTTACGAATGCGTTGTAATCCAAACTCATCCAGCAACTCTTCTAAACGGTCTCTTTGATCAGATTTAGAAAGCTTGGTCATTTCTAATACACCAGTAATATTATCTTCCACACTGAGTTTCCTGAACACAGAAGCTTCCTGAGCTAAGTATCCAATCCCCATTTGAGCACGTTTGTACATTGGAAGCTTTTCTATAGGGACACCATCTAATAATACATGACCGCTAAACGGTCTTATAAGTCCAACCACAGAGTAAAAACTAGTTGTTTTTCCTGCGCCATTAGGTCCTAAAAGACCTACGATTTCACCCTGATTTACTTCAAAACTCACGTCATTAACTACGGTTCTTGAGCGGTACTTCTTGACAATATTTTTCGCTTCTAGTTTCATGAAGTTGCTGCCTTTTTACGCTTAACAATTCTTCTGCTCACTGAAATACTGATTTGGTACAAGAACAATACCGGTAAAGTAACAAGAACTTGTGAGGCAATATCAGGAGGCGTGATAATAGCACTCAATAGTAATATTCCAATAATAGCATGTCTCCGGTAGGTTTTAAGTAATTCTGGTGTCACAACGCCAATTTTACTCAAAAAGTATACGGCGATAGGCAACTGAAACAGTATTCCACTGGCTAAAGTTACTGAACTGACCATGGAGATGTACGACGTCAAATCAATCCTATTTACTACCTCAGCACTCACAACATACGTTCCAAGGAACTGGACACTTAGTGGTACTATAATGTAGTAGCCGAAAAGGACACCTAGCATGAATAGAATTGTCGTGAATAGGATAACCCCTTTTGAGTTTTTCCGCTCGTTTGGGTGCAGCCCTGGTAAAATAAAACGCCAGATTTCCCAAAATACATATGGAAAAGCGACAATCATACCGGCCACCATAGACACCCATAAATGCATCTGAAATTGACCACTCATCCTCATGTTGAGCAACTCAAACGGCATTTCCGTAAAGCAAAAGACATCACCACCTATGTAGCTAGACAGTTCACAGAAGAACACATAAGTCGGAAAACCGGGCTGCTTAGGTCCAAAAATAAGTACATCAAAAACAATTGACTTTGAAAGAAAAGCGATCGTTGAAAAAACCACAATAGCAATAGATGAACGCACAAGGTGCCATCGAAGCTCACCTAAGTGGTCCAAAAAATTCATTGCCATTCTATTTGTCGTCTTGTTCATAAGTATGTTGGGGTCAAAAATCCGAAAAACATTCTGTAGTACCTTCACTAGCCTTGGAAAATTCCCTTATCTTAAGAGAATAAAGTGCAAATCAAGAATATATGTCCTCCGTGAATTGGGAACACCAGCTAAAGCAATTTTTTGGTTTTACAGAGTTTAAAGGAAATCAACGTGCCATAATCGAAAGTATTTCTTCCGGGAAAGATACGTTCGTTATTATGCCTACCGGTGGTGGAAAAAGCCTTTGTTATCAATTACCTGCATTAGCCGCCGAAGGGACTGCTATAATCGTCAGTCCGTTAATCGCATTGATGAAAAATCAGGTAGATGCGATACGCGGACATTCTGAAGTGGATGGAATAGCGCATGTACTCAACAGCTCCCTAAATAAAGGACAACTCGAACAAGTACATATTGACCTAAAGTCCGGATTAACCAAACTCTTATTTGTGGCGCCGGAGTCATTAAACAAACCTGCTAACATTGAGTTGCTATCTCAACTAACAATCAGTTTTTTCGCCATAGATGAAGCGCATTGTATTTCCGAATGGGGACATGATTTCAGACCTGATTACCGAAGCATAAGGCAGAGCATTAAAGCATTGGGCGAGCGACCTGTTATTGCCTTAACGGCAACAGCAACACCTAAAGTCCAGCTCGATATAATGAAAACATTAGGAATGGAAGACCCTCAAATCTTCCTTTCGAGCTTTAATCGTCCCAACCTTTATTATGAGGTACGGCCGAAAAGAGACATTGACCATGATATCATAAAACTATTGAGCCAGCACAAGGGTAAGACCTCCATTGTATATTGTCTTTCTAGACAAAAAGTGGAGGATATTGCTAAGCAGCTTCAGATTAACGGAATTGATGCCCTACCCTACCATGCAGGACTAGATTCAGCAACCAGGGTAAGACATCAAGATGCCTTTCTAAACGAAGACTGTGACGTCATTGTAGCCACGATTGCATTTGGGATGGGCATAGACAAGCCAGACGTTCGTTTTGTACTTCATTATGACATGCCTAAATCCCTCGAAAGCTATTATCAGGAAACTGGGCGTGCGGGAAGAGACGGTGGTGAAGGCACTTGTATTACCTATTTTGACATTAAAGATATTGAACGCCTTCAAAAATTCCTGACAAAAAAAACGGTTAGCGAGCAAGAAATTGGTCGTCAGTTACTCGAAGAGGCAACAGGATATGCAGAGGCTGCGACGTGTAGAAGACGCGTTTTATTGCACTATTTCGGTGAAGTATTTCATGAAGATGATTGCGACAAAATGTGCGATAATTGCAGACATCCAAGAGAGAAAGTCGATGCCTCGGCAGAATTACTTGACGTTATTGCAGCAGTAAATGAAACCCATGGCAGATTCAAAACCTCAGAAGTCATCAACATACTTCGAGGAAACATGACAGCCCTACTTTCCCAGAATAACGCAAACTCATTAAAATCATGGGGAACACACAAAGATAAAAGTGAAAGTCACCTTCGCGCAGTCGTTCGCCAAGGAATCATACGACTTTACCTAGCAAAAAATATTGACGCCTACGGAACCGTACAGACCACTGAAAAAGGCAATACAGGGAAACTACCTAAAGCCTTTAGAGTGCGTAAGGAAATCGACTATAAGGAGCTCAATAACAGCGTAGAGGTTAAAAAGGTAGTGGCTGTGGATGATCAGTTGTTTGGTCACTTAAAAGACCTTAGAAAGAAAATTGCCAAGAGTAAAAGTGTCCCCCCTTATGCCGTATTTAGCGAGCATTCGCTGAGCGAAATGGCCACCATTTACCCGTGTGACTTGGAGGAATTAAAAAATATTCAAGGAGTTGGCGAAGGGAAGGCAAAGAAATTTGGCGGGCCCATGGTAGAGTTAATTGAGGCTTATGTCAAAGAAAATGACATTGATCGTCCTCAGGACATGGTATTCAAAACAATAGCGAATAAAAGTGCGTTGAAGGTCTACATCATTCAAAGCACGGACCGTAAACTCCCTCTAGAAGATATCGCCAGTGCCAAAGGATTAAAAATGCCACAGCTCCTTGAGGAAATGGAGCGCATCGTCACAAGTGGAACAAAAATAAATATAGACTACTACATCGATGATATACTCGATGAAGAAAGTATTGAAGAACTCTTTGAGTATTTAACGGAAGAGGCCACAGTAGGGTCTCTTGAGGAATTAACTACAGAGTTTGGTGAAGATTACGAAGAACAGGAACTACAACTCATTAGACTGAAGTTTTTCTCTGACATCGCTAACTAGAAAAAAAAAGCCCGCGACGCGGGCTTTTTTAGTTCTTAAAAATTTCTTCTAGTCCTTCGAGATCTTCCGATAACTGTATAGATGCTGTTGAAGTACTATAGTTCAATAAAAATTGGATGGTTTTTTCAGACGCTCCCACGTCCAGGTTTTCGTAGTGTAATGTTTTCGCCATGGCAATGTATATACGTTTCACTGTATAACGCAAAACCAATTAGGCTTCGTATAAATGGCGATTACATTTCTAAACTTATGTTGTGCTTGACCATTAATTTCTGCATGTTAGTTACCGCATATCTCATTCTACCTAGAGCGGTATTTATGCTAACGCCAGTTTCTTCTGCAATATCTTTAAAGCTATAATCACAGAATACACGTAACTCTAACACCTGTCGTTGTTCTAACGGTAAAAATGAAATGAGCTTATACAAGTCTTCGTTGATTTGGGATTCTATCAGCTCAGCTTCGTACGGCCGGTCTGACTGACCGTATGAGTCAAAAACAGTGAACTCTCCACTAGGGCGAAATTCTTTCTTTCTAGACTCTTTTCTGAAGTAATCTAAGGTGGTATTGCTGGCTACACGAAGTGCCCAAGGCAGGAATTTACCCTTTTCCTCATAATTCGATTTACGTAAAGAGCGAATTATCTTAATAAACGACTCTTGAAAAAGATCGTCAGCAACTTGTGCGTCATGCACTTTAGAATAAATCTGGAGGAAAATTCTTTTCTGGTGTCTGCGGATCAACACCTCAAAAGCTTGCTCGTTTCCACTACGGTACAGCGCCACTAAAACGTGGTCTTCCTGTGTTCCTAAGTTCATACAATAAGGATTTAGCGTAGCAGTCTTTCTATAAGCAAGTCATTTTATTTATGGTGAATATAAGGACAAGAATCAAATACTATTCCAATTTGATGCTTTTTGGCGGAACCATCAGTCTATTTATAGGTTACTTTTGTGTTTTAGCCCTTTTCTGAGCATGACCCAATTCATAGAAATCAAACGCGCAGCTGTCCACAACCTTAAGGAAGTTAGTGTAAATATACCTCGAAACCAACTTGTGGTCATCACAGGAGTGAGCGGATCAGGAAAGAGCTCATTAGCTTTTGACACTTTATTTGCTGAAGGACAGCGCAGGTATGTAGAAAGCTTAAGCTCCTACGCACGACAATTCTTAGGGAAATTAGACAAGCCAAAGGTGGAATATATTAAGGGTATTCCACCAGCCGTAGCTATTCAACAAAAGGTTAGTAGTAAGAATCCCCGATCCACGGTAGGAACTACTACAGAGATTTATGATTACCTGAAGCTTCTATTTGCTAGAATTGGTAAAACATACAGTCCTGTTTCAGGAGCAGAGGTCAAGCGCCATCAAGTGGAAGATGTTATTGATAACATAGATCTGCACCCAGAAGGTACACGCTTTTTGATCGTCGCCCCTGTAACTTTTAAAGACAGAACTGCACTACAGCATTTAACCATTTTAGCACAACAAGGTTTTGCTAGAATGATGAAGGATGGCGAGGTTATCCGCATTGATAAAGTGATTGAAGAAGGCATATTTGATGATCCGATTATAAAATTAGTTGTAGACCGTGCTATAGTTAGGGTTGGAGATCAAGAGAATATACACCGCCTACAAGATTCTATACAAACTGCCTTTTATGAAGGTAGAGGGACCTGTTTAATTGATTATTTAAATGGTGAAAAACCTTCGGAATTTAACAGTCTATTCGAATTAGACGGAATAAGTTTTATTGAACCTTCAACTCATTTATTTAGCTTCAATAACCCCATAGGCGCCTGCCCTACCTGCGAGGGATTTGGAAGCATCATTGGGGTAGACGAAGACTTAGTTGTCCCTAATCAAACGCTCAGTGTATTTGAAGGATGTATTGCTCCATGGAAAGGTGAAACAATGAGCAGATGGAAGGATAAATTTATCTTAGGCGCTGCTGCATTAGATTTCCCAGTACACCGGTCTTATATGGACCTTACTAGTGCCGAAAAAGAAGTGCTCTGGGAAGGTGGCAAAGGTTTTAAAGGAATCAATTCCTTTTTTAAGCACTTAGAAAGTAAGAGTTATAAAATACAGTTTCGAGTTATGCTCAGTCGCTACCGTGGTAGAACGAGTTGCTCAACGTGTAAAGGAAAGCGACTTAGGTCCGAAGCCTCATATGTAAAAATAAACGGCACAGCGCTACATGAATTAGTAGAACTACCCTTGCGTAAGCTAAAAATATTCTTTGCTGAATTAACGCTTAATGATCGCGATGCCAAAATTGCAAAACGACTATTAACAGAAATAAGTACTCGGATTGACTTCTTGGTAAATGTGGGACTCTCCTACTTAAATCTTAACAGAGTCAGTGGTACCCTAAGTGGTGGAGAAAGCCAGCGTATTCAGCTCGCTACTTCGTTGGGGTCAGCCCTCGTTGGGTCCTTATATATATTGGACGAACCAAGTATTGGGCTTCATCCACAGGACGCATACCAACTCATTGAAATTATACGGGCACTCCGAGACAAAGGAAATACAGTAGTCGTAGTAGAGCATGAAGAAGCTTTTATGCGTGCTGCAAATTACCTGATTGATATAGGACCTGCAGCAGGAAACCTTGGTGGTGAAATTGTTGCATGCGGCCTACCAGAAGATGTTTTATCTCATGAATCCTCTCTTACTGCGGGATACTTAACCGGTAGACTTTCTATTCCTTTCCCTGAATCATTGCGAAAACCAAAGGGGGAAATCACATTAGAAGGTGTACGTCAACATAATCTCAAAGGATTTGATGTCTCTATACCGTTAGGTGTATTTACTGTAGTTGCAGGAGTAAGTGGATCTGGAAAGAGTACACTGGTTAAGAAAATTCTGTATCCAGCACTTAAAAAACATTTAGAACAAGTAGGAGAACGTCCCGGATTACACAAAGCTATGACCGGAGACATAGACTCAATAGATCATGTTGAGATGGTTGACCAAAATCCAATCGGAAAATCATCGAGGTCGAACCCCGTCACATACCTAAAGGCATATGACGACATTCGTAACCTCTACGCCAATACGGAGCTATCAAAAATACGTGGATATAAAGCCAAGCATTTTAGCTTCAACACAGATGGCGGTCGTTGCGATGCCTGTAAAGGTGAAGGTGAAGTAACCATCGAAATGCAGTTTATGGCCGATGTTCACCTGCCCTGCGAAGACTGTAATGGAAATAGGTTCAAGTCTGAAATATTAGAGATAAAAGTATCTGATAAAAGTATTTCAGATATTCTTCATTGCACCATTGATGAAGCCATTGAGTTTTTTAAACAGATAAAGCAGACAAAAATCGCTACCAAACTTCAGCCGTTACAAGACGTTGGATTAGGTTATGCACATGTAGGACAGAGTTCTTCTACCTTATCAGGTGGTGAGGCGCAACGCGTTAAACTAGCCTACTTCTTGTCTAAAGGAGAGAAGTCTGGGAAAACATTATTCCTTTTTGATGAACCCACGACCGGGTTACATTTTGACGACGTTAAAAAATTATTAAAAGCACTTAATGCACTCGTAAATATGGGGCACTCCGTTCTTGTTATTGAGCATGACCTTGATGTTATTCTACGTGCTGATTATTTGATTGAAATAGGGCCAGAAGGAGGAGAGAATGGCGGGCAACTTCTTTATACTGGGACCCCAGAAGGAATTAGCGAAGTCTCTAAAAGCCCTACAGGCATTGCCATATTAAGAAAAAATAAACAATAGAGGCATCGAAATGTTATGTTTCTTACCGGACACCTTAACTGGTGGCTTAGGTTTATTGGTTTGGTTGTTAGGCCCGCTCTGCGGGCCTAACTTATTTCTATATAGGTAGGCTTCCCTTCCACTGGTACATCAATACCGCAGCTGCTACGCTCACATTTAGACTATCAATAGAGACTCCTTCCATTGGAATAATGATGTTTTGATAACCTTTTTCTGTCCATTCCATAGTCAGACCCCTGCTTTCTTCACCTAAAATTATTGCGGTTTTTGCAGACCATTTTATTTCATACATAGAAGAGGCCTCAGAGTGCATATGTGTAATATAATTCTGAAATGAATGATTCTTGAGATGCCCTTGAATCGTCTTTGAATCGCCTACAAATAATGGGATTTCAAATAACGCTCCAGTAGCATTTCTAATAACATTAGGACCGAAGGGATCAATCGCAGGGTCAGCTAAAAAAACGGCATCAATACCCGCTGCAACCGCGCTTCGCAATACGGCACCTAAATTTCCTGGTTTTTCTATCCCTTCCAAAATTAAAACTGCCTTTGCCCTGCCCAGTAGATCTTGGGAAGCGTCTAAAGAGACGTCTGGCGTTTTAAATACAGCAATAGCCCATTCTGTTGTGCTCCGGTAGGCGATCTTATCGAATACCTTTTGGCTTGCTACATAAAAATCAGGAAAGGATCCCGTCTCTATCGCTACCGAAGATCCATCAAGTACCCAAATTTCAATGGGTACCCATTTCGACGAAATTGCTCTTTGTATCTCTCGCTCTCCTTCAATCACGCACAAACCTTTTGATTTACGTGCTCTACTTTTAGTGAGTAATTGGACAATGTCCTTTACTTTTGGGTTCGAAGTACTCGATATTAAAATGCTCATAGGATGGCGAATAAGAATAAACCAAAGAAAATCAATTTAGAGGACTTAGGAGGATTTGTCTTTAGCACTAATCCTGAATTTGATTATGACACAAATGACGAGGCTCAGGACGTTTCTAACCTAGAGCAAGTCTTAGAGATGCATTTCGAGAAAAAAGGACGTGGCGGTAAGCAGGTAGTCGTTATCAGAGGATTCAGAGGTCCAACACAACGGCTAAATACACTAGCTAAGATACTCAAGCAACAATGCGGGGTCGGAGGAAGTGTCAAGGATGGTGAAATAATTCTACAAGGAAACGTAAGAGATAAAGCGACTGATTACTTAAAAAAGGAAGGATTCGCTACAAAAAGAATTGGAGGCTAGAGTACGTGATTTTTATACTAAACCTCTACTTCCTAGACAACAGCCTATTTGCGAGATTGACCCAATGCCCGTTGGTATACTCCCTCGTACATGGGTACAATTTTATCAATCGAAAATTCAAGCGCTCGTTGATAGGCATTCTCTTTGAACTTAGATAACAATACATCATCTTGAAGTAACTTTACCCCATATTTGGCCATTGCATTAACATCACCAACATCGACTAAGTAACCTGTTTTACCGTGAACATTCAATTCTGGTAACCCGCCTGAATTCGAGCTGATCACTGGAACCCTAGCAGCCATTGCTTCTAATGCCACCAATCCAAAACTTTCCGTTTCTGAGGGCAATAAAAAGAGATCTGACATACATAAAAGTCGTTTTATTTCTGACGTTTTTCCCAAAAATTTTACCCGACGAAATATCCCTAAGTCCTTAGCTTGCTGTTCCGCTAATTCACACTCAGGTCCCTCTCCTATCATTAGCAAAATGGCAGGAATCACTTCCTGTATTTTATGGAAAGCCTCGATGATATCAGGAATACGTTTCACCTTGCGCATATTGGAAATATGAACAACTATCTTTTCACCTTGAGGCGCCATTTGTGTTCGATCGCAAAGCGGGTCTTTGTCATAAAGCTTTACGTCAATAAAATTTGGAATGACTTCAATCTCCTTCTTTATAACAAATGAGCTGAGCGTGTCTTTTTTCAAACTCTCACTAACCGTAGTAACAATATCACTTTGATTAATGGAAAAAGTCACCGCTGGCTTGTAGGAAGGATGTTTACCTACTAAGGTAATATCTGTACCATGAAGCGTGGTTATAACGGGTACATAAATACCTTTTTCAAGTAGAATTTGCTTAGCCATATAAGCGGCGTAGGCGTGAGGAATAGCATAATGTACATGAAGGATTTCTATACCTTCCGTCAGAACAGTATCTACCATCTTGGAACTCAATGCCAGCTCATAAGGCTGGTAGGTAAAAAGAGGATAATCGCGCACATTAACCTCATGATAGAAAATATTAGGCTCAAGAATATCTAGCCTAACGGGTTGACTGTAGGTTATAAAGTGAATTTCATGGCCATTCTTTGCCATTTGAATTCCCAATTCCGTAGCAACAACTCCTGAGCCACCGAAAGTGGGGTAACATACAACTCCTATCTTCATTCCTCTAAATTAACCCCAATTAGCGCAACGCAGCGTATATAAACTCCTGAATATTTGTCCGGACGTCCAACTTACTCAGTTTCCAGTTCTCCATGTCAGGGAAGGTCCTGTTACTCAAAAAGATATATAACAAATCTTCTTTTGGATCCATCCAAACCATGGTACCTGTAAACCCAGTATGTCCAAAACTGTTTTCGGAAGCACAACCACAACTTGGGCCTGGTGTACCTACTTCTTGTGGACGATCAAAACCTAGACCACGTCTATTTTTATATTCACAGAACGCACAAGAGCTAAATTTATCGATGGTACTAGGCTGAAAAAACTGCATACCGCCGTAACTACCTCGATTCAAATACATCTGCATCATTTTACCTAGATCATTCGAATTAGCAAATAAACCAGCATGGCCAGCAACACCACCTAACATAGCTGCTCCCATGTCATGTACCGTACCGTGAACCGTAGAGTTTCTCCAATATGCGTCCTGTTCGGAAGGCACTATCTCATCTAATAAAAAGCCCTTTTTTAATGGCGTATAAGTAAGTCTTGGCGCACCCAAGGGAGTGTAAATCGTGTTCGTAACCCATTGGTCTAAAGGCTCATTAAAACGTTCCTCCAACATCTCTTGAAACAGGTAGTAGCCAAGGTCTGAATACCTATAATCCGATCCTGATAGCTCGCTCTTAGCAAGCATAGAAAACATAGTATCACGCACCTCTTTTCGAATCGACATATTTGGTCTAATACGAACAAAGTCCTCCGTATCCTGATCTGAATACCAATAGGCCTTAGTACTGTCCGTTTTTATAGTTTTTATATAAAAAGGGATCCACGCTTGTAAGCCACTTTGATGTGCCAAAACATCCTCTATAACTAGGTTTTCCTTATCAGATCCTGCAAGTCTATTGGTATGGTTACCTAAGGTTGTTTTTAACAGTAAGGGCTGCTTCTCGTACCAATGCATCATTCCAGGTAGAGTCGCTGTAATTTTTGTGATTGAGGCTAAGTCATACAGGTCCTTCCATCCAACTTCCTTACCACCATAGGTATGGGTACCAAACGATTTCTGATATACTACGTTTCCCTTTCGAGCCACAAGAATTTGTCCTCCGGGAGTAGCGCCTGCTTTAATAGCATGAATCATCGTGCTGTCTATTTTCTGTAGCGGGCCCTCGCTCAGGCCCACTTCAAAAGGGCGCCCGTATTTTAAACGTTCTATGCTTTGCGTTAAACGAGATTGCCCAGCCTCCCCCCATGACCCAAGGTCAACAGGCAGAGAGCCTAGCAGTGCTCTTGCCCCAAAAAGAAACTGGGGTGCCAGAAGCTGAGCAACATCATTGTTTTCATACATGGAGATCAATTGCTGCTTACCTTTTAGCGATGGATAAGTTAAAATACCATAAGGATTAGCAAAATGAACCACGTACAACGACTTTCCCAGAGAGGATAACTCAGAAATCAAATTAACCTCTGATGCATTAAGTTTATAACGCTTCCAGGGGTTCTTGGTGTTTTGATGAAATGACACTATGATTACATCTGATGCCATGGCAACGTCCAAAGGAAATGAACTTCCCTCAAAATGAGACATCTCTTTATACCGGTCTAAATAAGCCTCAAATGTTGAAATCTCCGTAAGATCACCAAGGCTAATGTGAATGAATTTTTGGTCTAATGATTTAATGGGTAACTCAGCTGTCCCTTCTGGCAGGGCAGTTGCTGCAGCGGCTATTATCTTGAAACTAACTTGTTCGTTAAGAGATCTACGACCTTGATTAAACGATGTGAGTGTGGTCTCTAAACTAAAGTTTCTCGACAACGTCCAATCTTCATATGACCGCGTATTCGCTTTTGCCATCAATATTTTTTTTACCCGGCGATCCAATTCTTCTATGGGTAATTCTCCTGAAGTAAATGAGTCTATCAAACTTTTGGAGGCCGCTGGAACATTCATTGGAAATAGTAAAATATCGTTACCCGCCTTAAAGGCTTCTACTTCTAATTTACCTGGTGAAGCATAGTCGCTTACACCCTTCATATTCAATGCATCAGTGATTATTAAACCCTTAAAATTCCACTGATTTTTCAACACTTCGGTAATCACCTTTTTAGATAAACTGGTAGGCTTACCGGTGGGCTCTAAAGAAGGGATATTTAAATGAGCGATCATCATTGAACCTACCTCATTATCCACTGCCGCTTTAAAGGGTACCCATTCCATTTGTTTTAGTTCCGCAAGAGATCTGTCCACTTTTGGCAGCGTTTTATGGCTGTCTTGATGCGTATCGCCATGGCCTGGGAAATGTTTACCACAAGCTAGAACGCCATTTTCCTGTAAACCTTGAATTTGAGCAATACCGTGTGCTGACACTCGCTGAACTGTTGACCCAAAAGAACGAGCTCCTATGATAGGATTGTTAGGATTGGTATTGACGTCTAATACTGGAGAAAAACTGACATGAACACCCACACTCTGACATTCAAATGCCAATGCTTTTCCTAAATCCTTAGTGAGAGCTACGTTATTAGCCGCCCCCACAGTAAGTGACGTCGGAAATTTATAGGTACTGTCTAACCTCATGGCCTGTCCCCATTCCGCATCTTGTCCTACAAGCAATGGTAATGAAGATGCATTATGAAGGCGCTGAAGAAAATAAAGCTGTCTTTTTGGACCACCTTGCATCATGATGACGCCCCCAATATGGTAATTACGTGCTAATGACTCCACTTCACGTTGATGCTCCACCCCCAGGTTGCTGTAAGCTGCTACCATGAATAATTGACCGACTTTCTGCTGAAGTGTCATTTGGGACAATACGGAATCCACATCAAAAGACTGTTTATCAATGAGTTGGCCAAAACAAACCAACGGAAAAATAAGAACTGTTAAAACGACTCGGATCCTATACATCATGGGGCTGAAAAGTGACTGTGGGTTCTTATCTTTGAAAAGGAGAAGTTAAGATAATATGGGATTTTTTGTATCGAATAAGCCACGTGGTTTTCAACATAAACCGCGCTTTCATGATGAACGTAAAGAACGTCTCAGAATATTGGAGCGTCCCGAAGGCATTGGTGAAATTCCATTTGATGACAAAGAGAAGTATCGTGAGCGTTTGAGAGAGAATTGGGAACTCCGAAGTACTCAAAGTTCAGGTAAAAGTGATGGCTACGCTAAACGGTTACTTTACAGCTTACTATTCCTGATTGCATTAGTCATCTCCGCTGCCAAATATTATTTATGACGCCTCTAATAGCTATTCTTCCTGATCACGTAGCCAATCAAATTGCTGCCGGCGAAGTCGTACAACGACCTGCTTCTATAGTAAAAGAGTTGCTAGAAAACAGTATTGATGCTGCTGCCACTAAAATCACTATCCATCTTTCTGGCGCTGGAAAAACAGGTATCATAGTCACTGACAATGGCTCGGGAATGAACGAGAAAGATGCCGAGTTATGTTTCAGACGACATGCAACCTCGAAAATAAAAACTGCGGAAGATCTTTTTGCGCTTACGACAAGAGGATTTCGCGGAGAGGCTATGGCGTCAATCGCTGCAGTATCTCATGTCATCTTACGTACAAATAACGAAGAAACATCCTTAGGCACCCAACTAAACTTAGAAGATGGCAAAGTGATATCTAAAGCTGCATTTCCTGGGCCAAAAGGCAGTATAGTGGAGGTCAAAAACTTGTTTTACAATGTTCCTGCGAGACGGAAGTTTTTAAAAAATGACCGGATAGAACTTAAACATTGCATAGACGAATTCCACCGAGTCGCTCTATTACATGCTCACATAGAATGGGTATTAAAGAGCGATGATAAGCTGCTTTTTCACCTTCAAGCAGAACCATTGCGAAGAAGAATTAGTGCTATTTTCGGTCGCAAGTTTGATGAACGATTGGTTCCTATTCAAGAAACTACTGAGGTTGTGTCTGTGAGTGGTTTTATCTTAAAACCTGAATATGCCAAGAAGAAACGCGGCGAGCAGTTTTTCTTTGTGAATGGACGCTATGTTAAATCGCCATTTTTACATAACGCTATTCGTGAAGCATTTGAGGAAGTTCTTAGTGGAGATCATCACCCAGGATATTTTCTGTATTTAAACGTTGACCCAGCAAGTTTGGACGTGAATATTCATCCAACAAAAACAGAAGTTAAATTCGAGGATGAAAGATCCATATATGCAGTATTAAGAAGTGCTGGCAGGCATGCAATAGGACAATTTAATGTAGGCCCAGCGATTGATTTTAATGCAGAAGCAAGTTTTCAAGTACCTCCACTACCAAACGGACATTTCCCTAAGGTGCCTCAGATCAGAGTAAATCCTAATTTCAACCCCTTCGAAAGCCATTCAGAGGATAGACCACGTTTGAGAACTCCTGACCAGCAATATGAGAGAATGCAATCAGAGAGAAACCTTAACACAAATCAAGAGTTAGCTTCTATTGAACTGCAAGAAGACCTCTCTTCGTTTTGGGATGATCGCAACGAGGTCGCAGAGAGTCGTACTCCTTCATTTAATGGACTTAAAATGCTTCCTTGGGGTAAATATGCGGTGACCATTTTAGGAGATAAGTTGCTTTTAATCGACTTAGCAGCTGCTCGATTCAGAATTCTATTTGATCAGATCTGGTTAAAGCTTCAACATACCACCTTGGCCTCGCAACAAATTCTCTTCCCTATTGAAATGAATTTAGATATTTCCGAATTTGAATTGCTTCAGCTGCACGCAGCTCACTTTGCAGTGGTAGGCTTTGATTGGAGCAATACGGAAAACTCAACATCAATCCAACTCACTGGAATTCCTATGATCCTTTCCATGGAACAGGCCATACCAGCCATGGAAAAATTACTAGAAAACATGAGTGAACTGGAGGATCTTGCAGAAACCGAATTAATCAAAAATTTAGCCACGTCATTGTCTAAGCAGGCAGCTGGATCTAAAGTTCCAAATAGCCCTGAAGAATTAAATGCTATCAGAGAACAACTCCTTAGCAGTAGTAATCCTCAATATTCACCTAGTGGTAAAAAAATTATTACTGAACTCTCTCAGGAAGATTTAGTTAAACTATTATGATTTCACAACAACGATTCAGTTTGATGCCCACAGTGGTGAAAAATTTACTCATTATTAATGGGTTGGTTTTCCTTGGCATGGTTAGTATACGGTCAACTTTTGGAATAGATATTACTCAATGGTTGGGACTTTATTTCCCAGCTTCAGAAAGCTTCAATCCCTTCCAGCTGATATCTCACATGTTCATGCACGGGAACTTTCGTCATATCCTATCTAATATGATCATGCTGTGGTTTTTAGGAAGTGCTATGGAAAATCATTGGGGATCGCAAAGGTTTCTGATTTACTACATACTTACTGGATTAGGAGCGAGCGCGCTCCAAATCGGAGTAAATAGCTATGAGTACTATACCATTTTAACTCAAGTAAGCGCAGACAATGCCCAACTGGTACTTTCCGAAGGAGCAGACTTAATCCAACGAAACTATAATTATTCTAACCCAAGTATGGGCGCTTTAAACAGGTTGCTCAATACCCCAATGGTTGGAGCATCTGGTGCTGTTTTTGGCGTATTACTGGCATTTGGTATGACCTTCCCTAACCAGGTTATTTACCTTAACTTCTTCTTCCCTATCAAAGCTAAATATTTCGTGATCGGTTACGGATTATTTGAATTATACAATGGATTTAGTGTAAGTAACAGCGGTGTCGCTCACTTTGCGCATCTTGGAGGCATGTTGTTTGGCTATATTCTTATTCGACGCTGGAAGAAAAGCAGGTATTTATAACACCCATTAAAAACAATCATGAGCGAGTTTTTTGATAAGGTTAAGCACGATGCGTTTAAGGGCGATTATTTGACGCGACTCTTATACCTCAATATTAGTGTGTTCTTGTTATACAGCTTAGTCAACGCATTCACTAGTCTACTTACTGGAGATTTCGGTCTGGTTCCTAAACTAGCTGATCAAGTTCTTGCGCTCCCATCTGATCCAATTAAAGCCATTCTAAAGCCTTGGACTTTTTTGACTTATATGTTTACTCATTTTTCGTTTAGACATCTTTTGTTTAATATGATCATCTTGTATTTCTCTGGAAAAATGCTCATGGAATACCTTGGAGAAAAACGGATGCTCGCCCTTTATATCTATGGAGGATTAGCCGGTGGTATTCTTTATATCGTCTTATACAACCTCAGCCCTATACTAGTGTCAGGATCCATGGTAGGTGCTAGTGCAGGCGTAATAGCTATCCTTGTAGCGGGCGCCTTATATATGCCGCAAATGCCGGTGAGGCTTTGGGGTATTATTGAAATAAAATATTGGATGCTGGCGGGAGGGTTAGTGCTTTTGGATATTCTTAGTCTAACCGGATCAAATGCAGGAGGGCACATTGCGCATCTAGGCGGTGCTGTGGTAGCGTACTTCTTTATCCAAAGTATGAGGAAAGGCAACGAATGGAATGTTTACCTATTCCAGGTTATTGATCATATCCGGAGTATGATATATTCCTCCGGAAAGAAAAAAAGAAAACGAGGCTTCAGCTTTGGCGATCGTAGCTATATCAAACATAAAGACGTTAAGACAAAGAAGCAAAGCCCTAATGGGCAGCCGACTCTAGAAGAATCAGTTCTTATGGATGAAATTCTAGACAAGATCAAAGACAATGGTTACGATAGCTTAACTAAGGATGAAAAAGCTTTTTTATTTAAAATCTCCAAAGATTAGTGAAAAAGAGACGTTTCCTATTACGGTGGGCCAATCGCGTAGTGTTTCTTATCACACTACTTATAGGGCTGGGGTCCTTAGTTTCTTCTAATTGGTTGCCAGGCGCCAGTCTCTTGTCCCTGATATTCCCTCTTTTGATCATACCTAACGCCCTTTTACTACTATTATCTTTGCGTTATATGGCTCGTAAGGCGCCTATAACTATTATAGGAATTGGATTGACTGCAATACCTGTACTAGCGCAATTACCATTGGCTTCTGCCCCAGAAGAGCATTTGGAAGATATTAAAATAGCCACCTATAATGTAAGAGGTTTTTATCAAGAAGCCTCTGTCTCAGAACAAATAGCCAAATGGACTTCCGAGCAGAACATAGATATTTTGTGCATGCAAGAAATCAGAAAAAGTGCAGCTTCCCCAATAGCAGAACGTTTTCCCTTCAGGACCCATGCCCCAAAATGGAGTGGCTACAGTGTAGGAATCTATTCCACCTATGCCATTATCAACAGTGGTTCACTCGAGTTTGATCGGGTAGAAAAGCAATCGTATGCAAGGTTTAGTGCCGGATTCGCTGACATAATATTGCCATTTGACACTGTACGCGTATTTAATGTTCATCTCAGCTCCACTGGGGTTCAAGATGGAGACATGACAGTTGAGCCTACAAGAGAGGAATTACTGGAGGCAAGCCAATTTATGGCTAGGAAAATAGCCGCTTCAGATCAAAACAGGGGCCTGCAGGCTGAACACATTGTAGAGTGGGTTGAACAAAGCCCACATCCAGTTATACTTTGTGGGGATTTCAATGGAGTTCCAGGAGGTAATCTTTACGCGAGACTATTAATAAAACTAAAAGATCCTTACATATTGAAAGGCTATGGCCCCATGGGAACTTTTGAACCTTTACAAAGGCGTCATCTACCTATTAGAATTGACTGGACACTACATAGCGAAGAATTGATCGCCACAGGCCAGTATGTGGATCATATTTACCTAAGTGATCATTTCCCTCTGGTCACCACTATTTCAGGTTTACGTCAAGTTGTACCTCTTTTAGAATAAGTGCGTTGAGTGCGTTCGTCTTTAATCCAGACACCCGGTTTGGGAGTACTCGTAGGACTTCATCATAATACAGTGGTATGCAAGCAGCATCATCCATAAGAAGTCTATCTGCTTTTTTAGCAAGAGAAACGCGTTCCATTTCTGAAGTGCTTTTTGACAATGCCTGATATAACGAATCAAACAATGGGTTATCATAACGACTGTAATTTGGGCCATTCGGTGCTTTTAAGCCAGAAAAAAAGAGCATTAAATAATTCTCAGCATCTGGATAGTCAGCAATCCATGATGCCCTGAAAAAACCGATACTACCAGCGCTCTTATCACTTCGTAAAGTTGCCGATGGGACAATATTTATCTCAATATCCCAACCTACATCACTCAAGGCTCCTTGGACAAACTCGCATAAATCTCTATAATTAGATACGGTCACAAGTGTCAGATCGGGAAGAGTATCGTACATAGATATGATTGATTTTGCACTATCTTTTTGATAATCAACTCCAATATTGCTCTGATGCTCCTTGAGACCGAACGGTATTATTCCACCCTTAGCGGGGATACCAATACCGCTTCTAAGACTTTTTATCATGACCTCTCTATCAATTGCAGCTTGAATAGCCCACCTTAAATCTTTAGGGAGTTTCATGTCAGCATTGAAGACCAAATATTCCGTATTCAGAAAAGGGCTGCGTTCGAGTCTATGGTCTTCCATGTATTTAGACTGTAACAGACCATCTCGGGTGAGTAAGTCATCTTTAAAGCTCGGGTCAATATTTGGCACGATTTCCAGATTACCACTTAAATACTCAAGAAAGGCACTTTGCTGATCGGGCAGAAAAGAAATGCTAACGCCATCTAGGTAAGGAAGCGTTTGTCCTAAAGAATCCTTACCCCAGTAATTATCATTGCGATGTAGTATTAGCTTCTGTCCTAAATGCCACCGATGAAATTTAAACGGTCCACTACCACCTCCATGAGTTGCTAATTCTCCGCCTACGGCTTTAGTCGTATCTACAACGCTGCAATAAGGCATGGTAAGAAGAGATAGTAAGGAAGAATACGGTCGGTCTAGTGTAATTTTAAGTAATCTATCTCCATGGGCTTCAATACGCGTTACACGCTCTAGCACCCAACTACCTGGTGATGCTACTTTAGGATCCTTTAATCTGTTAAGAGAATAGCAAACATCATTAGCGGTCACTTTTCTACCAGAGTGAAATTCCGCTTCGCGCAATAAAAACGTATAGGATTTACCTGTAGAGTCGATCGCCCAACTTTCGGCTAATGCAGGAACCACCTCATTTTGCTCGTTTAACATCACGAGACCCTCATAAAGCTGCTGGACAGCCCATATTGTACTTTTATCTCTAGCAAACGCCGGATCTAAGGTGGGTATACCTGCAGGCTCATTATATCTGAAAACCATTTTATCAGATGACGAAACATTCGTACATGCAAATAAGACGGTACTACATGCTACAAAAAAGCCCCCAATTAAGGAGGCTTTCCATTCGATATAGAGTTGCCTAAGCATCAATATTAGCGTATTTCGCATTTTTCTCTATGAACTCTCGACGCGGCGGAACTTCATCCCCCATTAACATGGAGAAAATTCTATCCGCTTCTGCACTGTCATCAATGGTTACTTGCTTTAAGATTCGCTCATCAGGATTCATAGTTGTTTCCCATAGTTGATCAGCGTTCATTTCTCCAAGACCTTTATAGCGTTGAATACCCACACCTTGAGCATTCTCACCACCAAATTCAAACTGAAGACCCTCACGCTGCTTATCAGACCAAGCATATGCTGATTTAGATCCCTTCTTCACTAGATAGAGCGGTGGATTTGCTATATATACATAACCTCTATCCACTAGCTCTCTCATATAACGGAAAAAGAAGGTCAAAATAAGCGTTGAAATATGGCTACCATCAACATCTGCATCAGTCATGATGACAATTTTGTGATAGCGTAATTTCTTAATGTTTAACGCTCTTGGATCTTCATCTGTCCCTACACTTACACCGAGTGCCGTGTACATATTTTTAATTTCTTCGTTCTCAAAAACCTTGTGCGAGATGGCCTTCTCAACATTTAAGATTTTACCACGTAGAGGCAAGATGGCTTGGAAATTACGATCACGGCCCTGTTTAGCTGTACCGCCTGCAGAATCTCCCTCGACAAGAAAGATCTCACATACTTCAGGATCAGTCTCTGAACAGTCACTAAGTTTTCCAGGTAAGCCCATAGAAGACATCGTTCCCTTGCGCTGAACCATTTCACGTGCTTTCTTAGCAGCAACGCGCGCGCGCGCGGCTAACAACACCTTCTCTACAATCATTCTTGCCTCAGCTGGATGCTCCTCCAAGAAATTAGTAAGCATTTCACCCACTAGTTTATCCACAGCACCGGCAACTTCTCTGTTACCAAGTTTAGTTTTGGTCTGTCCCTCAAACTGAGGCTCCATAACTTTCACTGAAACAACGGCAGTCAAGCCTTCACGGAAATCATCACCGCTCACTTCTACCTTCTCTTTTGCAAGAAAACCACTTTCGTCAGCATACTTTTTAAGCGTACGAGTTAGTGCACGACGGAATCCAGCTAAGTGAGTTCCACCTTCGTGTGTATTGATGTTGTTCACATAAGAGTGAATGTTTTCAGTGTATGACGTGTTGTAATGCATTGCCACTTCAACTGGAATACCATCACGCTCACCCTCCATGCACATCACCTGAGGAATAATAACCTCACGTGAAGCATCTATATATTTTACAAATCCAGCAAGACCATCATGAGAATGGAAACGATGCCCTAGGAATTCACCTTTTTCATCTTTTTCACGCTTATCTACAAGAGTAATACTGATTCCCTTATTCAGAAAAGCCAATTCACGCATGCGCTTTGCTACAATCTCATACTGGTATTCTAACACCTCAAAAATCTCGTGATCTGGCTTGAAGGTTACGATAGTACCACGGTAATCTGTGGTACCAATTTCGCGAGTAGGATATTTCGCCGCACCGCGACAAAATTCTACCTCATGTACCTTACCATCTTTGTGTACCTCAGCATGAAGCATAGAGGAGAGTGCATTCACACAACTAACACCTACACCGTGTAAACCCCCGGAAACTTTATAAGAATCCTTATCAAACTTTCCACCAGCATGAAGTACCGTCATTACTACTTCAAGAGAAGATCTACCATCTTTCGGGTGAATATCAGTTGGAATACCACGACCATCATCTTTAACGGTGATACTGTCATCCTCGTTAATGGTTACGTAGATGTCATTAGCATGTCCTGCTAATGCTTCATCAATAGAGTTATCTACGACCTCATACACCAAGTGGTGGAGACCTTTAACGCCTATGTCGCCAATGTACATGGCAGGGCGCTTTCGAACGGCTTCTAGTCCTTCAAGTATCTGAATAGACCCGCCGTCATAGTTCTTTTGCTCTTCGCTCATATTTGGTTGAGTGTTGCGCTTTAATGCTATCCTATCAAAGATAACTTTTAGGGCTCCATAAAGCGACTAAAGACGCCTAAAAGCAAGATCCACTTACCAACATGTTTATTAACATATACAGGACATTAAAGACAGTGTTAAAACTAGAATTGGTAATTTAAAATGAACAGTCCTCTAGCTCCACGAACGTAGTAACCCTCCCACATTTGATAACGTTGATTGAGTAGGTTATAACCTTTAAGACTAACACTCAAGTTTGTATTAATTTCGTAGTGAATAGAGGCACTCCAATCCGTATAATCATCTAAAGAATATCCGTTTTCCATGGATCTACCGCCAGCATATTTTAGATTTGAAGTTACACTAAGCTCATTGAGTCTATAGCTGATCATCGCGCCTAAGACTCGACCTTCTTTGCCTATATAATCATCACCAGAGAACGCATTTAACTGGGCATAGGTACTAGCTGTAAAGGACTTTAATGGAATATTCAATTCTCCCCTTACACTGGTCTGCACAATGTTATTCGCGTATTCAACCTGCAAAGCTGCTAATTGAGCATCACCCACCGAGACTAGTTCTTGCGTTGAGTCCCGCGTGAATACCACGGCATCATTGAGAAAGGTCATAGCACCTTCCACTCGATACTGTAACTTACCCACAAGAGCTCCTTGCATACCCACATAACCCCTGTTCTGACCTGAAAGACGTAACTCTTGGTTCATGCTCAGGAAAGGTGATTTAGACACCAGGCTTTGAAGGGTGTTTTGCTCTACTAATCCGTCCCAACCGCCATAAATAGCTAAGGTTCTACGGAGGAGCTCTGCCTGTAAATTGATCCTTGGAAAAACATAAAACTCAAAAGAGTTACTATCTGATCCGTTGCTCTGTGTACCGGAAAGATTCAAGCCAAACTCATAGGTAAGAATGCCATTTTTACCCCTAGTAATAGGAGATATACTGAAATTATGGTATTGTGAAGATCCTGAATCTTGCGCCCATCCGTTGTAGTCAGAGAATTGATATCCAAGATCTAAAAACACTGTTTTATCATCTGCATAAAGCTCAAATTGATGCGCAGTTTTAACTAAATGTTCGAACGTATTTAATCCTGCATGTGTAAAATTATAGACCGCACCACCCGACCTATACATGGCAGAGACCTTACTCGTTGGATTGCTCGTGCGCAACCATTGCTGAGAAAGACCATATTGCTGCTGCCAAACACCAGGCACAGAATCAAGTGGGTTTGTTGAGACTGAATTAGCCCCGTAAAAAGAAACATAATCAGCCTTAAGTAGGGACTGCGTTTTAACATTCCAGTTTTTTGTGGCACGCTGGAAATCCGCTAGTACCTCATTATCATAAGCTGGCTGGCTGGCGTATTCCACTCCATCTACGCCACTTAGAGTACCCTCATGTAAGGCTCTTACACCCCATACATTCTTTTTTGATCGAGGAGAAGACAGCACGAAACTAGCATAGGTACCTGCATAGTTGCCGCCACCTAAACTAACCTTTTGAGTAGGGAGCTTAGGTAGATTTACACGTCCTAAAAGAATGGAAGGAATGGGCTCTGGTGTAAATTCTAAGATCATTGCCTTTGGCTGAATCCGAACATTCACAGACAATTTTGCCGAAGTGGTATCTTCAAAAGAAGGTTGTTCAGATATCTTATGTGCACTCCGAACCTGGGCTTTGTAATCCTCTACAACGCGAATCTCCACACTCTTTACCTGTTCTCCTGTCTCCTGTTGAGCGGACAATGTTAATTGGCCACAAGTCAGAACCATAAGGGTCAATATATATTTAGTTCTCATAACTTTTAATACATTCATTAGGAAATTAATCATCTAGTTCCTCTCCTTCTTGTTGAAGGAATTCATCCATACTCAAGCTGTCTACTCCCACTGTATGCTGTGCCTCTCTCTCGCGCTTCAGTGCTAATTCGGACTTGTAATCTTGTGCTTCTCTGGAGTAATTTTCAATATCTGCATTATCAATAACGAAGTCCAATGTATAGTTCGCTTGGAAATCATCGCCAAGCCCCGCATAGTTTCTGGCCATTAAAATCAAGGACTTCCAACGCCATTTTGGATAAGAGGGCAAATTATCTATCATCCAGAATATTTGATCGTTAGACGCCTGGTACTTTCCTGTAACCCAATCAAATTCAGAGAGCACGTACGAAGCTTCTGCCTGGGCCTCGCCCTTAACCTGGTTTTTGACCTGAATAAAATACAGCTTAGCATTTGCACTGTCGCCCAACTCAAAGGCGCTTCGTGCCGCATTAAGTAACGCCTCTGTTCGCCAATCACCCGGGAGCCCCTCATCCTGTAACAAGCTTTCAGCATACTGGAGTATTACTGCCGTGTTTTGTAGTGACTTTGCACAACGCATGAGACCAAGACGAGCCCTGCGGCCCTCATCAGCATTACCCACTAATCCTAATACCTGCTGGTAGTAGAAGAACGCCTTCTGAAAATTTTGTTCTGCATAAAACAAACTAGCTAGTCGTTCTACCGTTTGTTTTCGGAAACTTAACTCTCCGGAAGATGCTACAAACTCATATGCCTCAAGAGCAACACTGTCCTGGCCATCATTGAAGGCACATTGCGCTAAGTAATAATTTGCTGGCACCCTGAAGATCCCGTCTGGAAACTTAGATAGGTAATCTTGCATTCCCCTTAGTGCTGCGGGATAATCGCCAAAGCTATAGCGGTCATAAGCCCCATTGTAAAGTGTAGAATCTAACTGCCCCTGACCAATTTCAGTACCTGTAAGATTCTGAATCCAATCCACATAATCCATGAGTTTATCGAGCTCCGAATATTGTATTTTAGCTAACCCTAGAGCTTCTCTACTTTCAGAAGTGTTTGGATAATCTTCCACTACTTTTTTAAACGCTGTCAGTGCATCCTCACTATTGCCTTGAATCCGATAAATCAGTCCTAACGCAATATGTGCATTCTTGATAAATCTAGATTTAGGATAATCAGTAATAAACGAAGTGAAAATTTGAGCCGCCTGATTGTTTTGGTCCATTTTCATGTAAGTCTCACCTAATTCGAAATAGGCATCTGTAGCATAAACAGAGTTTGGATATCGCTTGACCAATTGCTCCAAGGAGCGCGCCTTCTTCTCCGACTCATCAACTAAGCCAAAACACAAGCTTTGCTGGAAGCTCGCGTAATCAGCATCAGGCACATCCCTGCCCAAGTAGGTTTGGTAATAATTAATAGCATTACCATATTGCCCGGTCATGAAATACGAATCTGCTAGACGTAATTCTGCATCATTCGCCAGCTTTGTATTTGGTTTTTGCTGGCCTAGAAACAGACGAAAAGCCGTAGCCGATTTAGTATAATCTTCTTTAGCAAAATGCGCATAAGCCTTGCTATAAAAACTTCTTTTATATTGGCTCAAGGTCGCTGAACCTGGTGTTGCCTGAAACTTAGACAACTCCACCAAAGTTCCCTCATAGTCAGCAGCACGAAAAGCGATTTCCGCCAACCAATAATGGGCTAGAGCAGAATACACATTATTCAATGGATACTCGAGGGATTTCAAGAAGAGGTTTTTTGCAGCATCATACTGAATGGCATTAAAGTGCTGAACTGCTCTGAAATAAGACACCTTTTGATACGCACCTTGCATAGTTGGCTGTTCCATACCAGCAGCCGATATGGCCTTTAACGCATTCTGATAGTCCTTAGATGTTAAATATAAATTCGCCAAAAACTCATTAGCCTCTTGGCTGTGCTTGCTATTTGGATACTTTTGAAGAAACTCCTTAAAGATATCAAGCGGCTGCTCAAAGGGAGTACTACTGTCGTAAGCCAATTTCGCGTAATTAAAGTACGCGTCTTCTCTCAATCGAATATCATCGCCACTTTGACTCGCTTTAAAAAAAGCGGTTTGTGCCTCTGTCTTTTTATCGACTTTTAAATAACAATCTGCCAAGTGATAGAATGCACTTTGACCTAAGGCATCTCCACGGTTATCAATTTTACTAAACTCCTTAATAGCCTCCGTATATCGGCGCGTTTTGTACAACACAAATCCAAGTTTGTAGTGGTCCTGGATATCTAATTTTCCGCCTAATTCCTTGTGTTTCTCTAAATATAATACTGCTTGTAGCCAATTAGATTTCTGGTAGTATCCCTCTCCTATTAATTTGGCTACTTCAGCCGCACGGCTTGGCACGGCTTGAGAAAGCAATGATTCTCCTACACGAAGTAATTCCTCGATATCTCCAGTTTTATAATAGATCTGACTCAAGTAGTAAGGTACAACACCGCCGAATTTCTCGTCACCAATCAAAAGTTTGAACTGTGCCATTGCAGTAGAGTACTGCTCCGCCTGATAAGCAATGTGTCCGTAATAATAACGATGGTGACTCTGGTATTCCCCTTTATATTCGGCTCCTTGAAAAAACAAGTTGCGTGCTCTTTCTACATCCTTAACCATTAACTGACTGTAAGCCAGCTTAAAATAATATTCACTGCGAAATGATTTTGTAACATCCGTTGCATCAATCGCTCCAAGCCATTGCACAACCTTCTTGTACCTGCGATTGTTGAAGTAATAATTTGCTGCAGTGACATGAGCTTCCTGCCAACGTGGACTCAACGGGTAGGTCTGTGCAAAATAGGTCAAGAAATACTCACTATTTTCGTTCATGAGGTACAACGCGCACAAAGCTCTGTAATAACTACTCTCCTCTTTCAAGAAGCTCTGCGTTGGTAAATCTGATGTCAACAACTCATCAAAGCCAACACGCGCCGCCGCATACAATCCATCATCAAACAGATCCACACTGGTGTTATAGGTGGCTTCTTCTCCTTGTTCTAGAGATGTTTGCTGTGCAAAGACACTTAATGAGCATACGAAGACAAATGCCATCGAGAATACTTTTCTCATATCGTTTTGGTTTATCCCTAAAAATAACCTTACCCAATGGGGCTTGTGTACTTGCGCAAGGTTAATTCAATGGAGTTATTCACATCTAAAAAACGCTCAATGGTGTTCGTTTGGTATTTCTTCTACCTTTGAATCGCAGGTTCAACCTTCACCTACCTATACCAACGACATGTCATTGATTCAACTGAAAGACGTAAATATTTTCCAAGGAAAGCATCTAGTGCTGAGTGATGTCAATTTTAATATTGACGCGGGAGAATTTGTTTACTTGATTGGCCAAACAGGCTCTGGGAAAAGCTCCGTACTCAAAACTTTATATGGTGACTTACCCCTTACCCAGGGCACAGGAAGTGTTGGAGAGCATAATTTATCTACCCTTAAAGATAAGGATATCCCAGCGCTAAGAAGAGACTTAGGTATTGTCTTCCAAGACTTTCAACTCCTGAGTGATCGAAGCGTCGCTGATAACCTTGATTTCGTCCTTAGAGCAACCGGATGGAAAGACAAGGACAAGCGTTCCGCTCGCATTATAGAGGTCCTCTCTATGGTAGGTATGCAGCATAAGAAGCACAAGAGTACGTTTGAAATTTCAGGCGGAGAGCAGCAAAGAGTTTCCATAGCAAGAGCTCTATTAAATGATCCTAAGGTCATTTTAGCTGATGAACCTACTGGAAATCTGGATCCTCGAACCTCAGAGGAAATCATGTCACTACTGCTTGGTTTAGTGGATCAAAATAAAGCTGTTTTAATGGCCACTCATGATTTTCAGTTGATTCACAAATATTCGAATAGAACGCTTAAGGTGGATCAAGGATCCGTGAGTGATACTATGGTTCAAAATTTCTGATCTATCATGGACAAAAATTCTCTTAATTCAATGAGCATATGCATCGCCTCATTCGGCGATGACGTAAGTGAATTATTAAGTGAGTTGTCCCGCTGCGTTCACTTTGGACTACCTGCGGGTTGGTCCATAGATATACTAATCTCTGATCAATTTCCTTCTCCACACCCTAAGTCAACAAAATGGCAGGAACCTGGAGTAAGTCTTTATTTTCACAGCACAACAAAAGGACGTTCGTTGAATAGAAACGAATTGGCTCAAAGATCAACAGGAAATTACTTACTATTTTTAGATGCAGACGCTTTACCTAAAGCTACATCGTTCCTATATGATTACTGTAAAGCAGCAGCAAAATCGAGCGTGGTTGTCGGAGGCACAGCATACCTAAGAGACTTCAAGGTGAATCACCTCAGGTCTAAAATAGGGATACTAAAGGAAGAGCTAACACCTAAAGCTAGATCTAAGAATACCTACAGTAGTTTTTCTGCATTTAACTTTCTCATTACACGAAGTCTATTTCTAGAAATGGGTTTTGACGAAACGATTCAAGGCTATGGACACGAAGACACCATGTTTGGACAGCAATTGCGCTACAGATGTGCCTCTATCCTGCATATTGATAATCCTGCGTACCACATTGGTATTGATGAAAACGATGTTTTCATGGACAAAACCCAACAAGCAGTAGATGGATTAGCCACACTAATTAATGCGGGTAAAATTGACGAGAACGTTGCTTTATTCAGAACCTACAACACGCTGCGTAAATTCAAACTACAACTGGTTATCAAAGCTCTAAACATCTTATTTGGAGCAAGCATAAAAAGTGCGTTATCCTCTAAGCACCCACCGTTGTTTTTATATGATGTCTATAAGATACTTAGGCTGTCCCATCACCCTATAAAAATTGGGCGTAAAATGCCCTGAGTGGAACTTGTTCTTTCTCCCAAGTCAATGACTTTTGAGCGTTTTCCAGAGCGACACGATAAGACTTCTTAGACGCACCAACTGTTGCAATTGCATTTCGAAGCGCATCAATATCCTCAGGATTAACGGTAAGTCCAATGCCAAATTCCTCAACAATTTTAGCTACTTCTACTACCTGCGATGTCACAACAGGAAGGTCGCTATGTAAATAATCAAATATTTTATTAGGCAAGCTAAATCTATAGTTGATGTTGGTGTCTTTATCTAAACTCAATCCTACATCTGCGCACCTTGTATACTTTAGGAGGGTGGCATAAGGCACGCGGTCAACAAAAATGACTTTATCAGACCATCCCTTTTCCTTCGCTTTAAGTTTTAGGGAAGGAATAGCATCTCCGCTTCCTACCAATAACAAACTCCAGTCAGGCATTCCGGAAATGGCTTCAAGCGCCTCTTCGAGGCCACGGTCTACATTCATTCCTGAGCCTTGATTAATAGCAATGAAGCCTTTCTCAGATAAGCCTAATGACGTTCTACTTACTTTTTTAACAGAAGGAACCGATGATATGTTCCGGAATACACGCGGGCGCTTCGCATAGTCAGATTCGTACAACTGGGCAATGCTTTCATTGACCGTCCAAACGTGCTCAAGTCTGGGAAAAATATACCGTTCCAGACCTAACCATATCTTCTTTACCCAACGTCCTTGAATTTCCGGAACTCCACAGAAATATTCGTGAGAATCATATACCAGGGGGATTCTAAAGAGTCGAGCTATCAAAAAATTAGGCAACAACGTGTCTAAATCATTAGACAGCAACATCCCCGGCCTGTTGGTTAGTAATTTAAAAAACAACCTAACTTGAAATTCAGCATAAAACAATCCACCACTTTTAAAAAATAATCGCATCCTTGACGTCTCGTAAGGCAGATTCAAGTCTGATGAACCAGGCAGCAGTCTTCCTATCCAATGGACTTGATAGCCAAGACTAAGAAGCAACAAAGCAACCTTATTTACCCTGTTGTCAGTGGCAATATCGTTGGTAGTGGAAATTATTATTCGCTTGCTCATTCAAGATTGTTTCGCTTTGCTAAAGTAGCGAACCTTAAATTTGTATCTGTTTAGCAATGTAACATGAAGAAATCTGATTTTGAATACCACTTGCCGGAAGAACGCATAGCCACTTATCCATTGAAGCAGAGGGACGAAAGTAAGCTGCTCGTCTTTGACGGAAAAATAAAAGACAGGCTATTTAAAGATTTACCAGAACTAATTCCCAACGAGAGTCAATTAATCTTCAACAATACGCGTGTCATAAAAGCCCGTTTGCATTTCATTAAAACCGATGGAGCCAAGCCTATAGAAATTTTCTGCTTAACGCCACACAAACAGAGCGTCGAAGAAAGCATGAATGCGCGAGGTTCAGTGCTTTTCGAATGCCTAATCGGCAACCTTAAGAAATGGAAAGACCAAGCTTTAGAACTAGCCCTTCCAAGCGGAATCGTTCTCAAGGCTCACAGAAAAGAACGTCTAGGAAATGTCTTCGTTATCCTTTTTGAGTGGGGAACGGACACTTCATTTTCAGTCATTTTAGAACAAGCAGGTAAGATACCCCTTCCCCCATATATGAACAGGGAAGCCGAAGTAAATGATATTGACCGCTACCAAACGGTCTACGCCGAAAATAACGGATCTGTGGCCGCTCCAACTGCAGGATTACATTTTACCCAAGAAGTGTTTCAACGATTGAATATGCTTGGCCACGAGCGAATGGAACTAACCTTGCACGTAGGCGCAGGTACCTTTAAACCACTCAGCGAAGGAGACATCAATGCGCATGACATGCATGCAGAGGAGATTATAGTCACGCGGGCTTGGATACAGCAATACTTGAACCACCATGGGGCTAAGTTCGCCGTAGGTACGACGAGCCTGCGCACCCTAGAGAGTTGTCATTGGATAGGCAATAATTTACTTACTCATGGGCGGCTAGATCACTTGGGCCAGTTTGACGCTTATGCCCTACCGCAGGAAAGAAGCACAATAGAGTGCTTTAAGGCATTGCTGCATGAGTTAAAACAGCGCGACCTTCAATCCATCGCCTTAAAGACACAGCTCATGATTCGCCCTGGGTATCAAATGAAATCAGTGCAAGGTATTATTACGAATTTTCACCAACCAGGATCTACCTTACTTTTGTTAGTCAGTGCTGGAATAGGCGATTCATGGAATGATGTTTACAAGCATGCTCTTGACAACGAGTATAGATTTCTGAGCTATGGGGACTCTTCACTACTCTATTTTGATTAAACTATAGACCATTGTTACTATGTTCTTCTTACCAACATTCCCATAAGACCGTTCTTCAAAATGCGTTAGTGACTTTAGAGCCTGACTGGGCTTTCGACAATGAGTAGGCCACATATGTAAATCGGCTTTTTCAGACTCGGTTAACTTAAACGTCTTATTAATGCACTCAAAACATGCGCTTGGACTTCTGTTGTACCTTCTATTATCAATTTCAATTAAGGCTCAATCTGTGCTATTCTACAACACGGAAAATCTATTCGACACCATTGATGACAAAGGAGTGAATGATGGTGAATTCCTTCCAGAAGGCACAAAAGAGTTCGGTAGTATACGTTACCGACTATGCATAAGACAAACCTCACGAGCCTTACGATTGTCCTTCCTAAGTACATCATTACCCTTAGAATTAATAGGACTTTGCGAAGTAGAAAACCGAACTGTTCTAGACGACCTAAAAAACCATCGTGGTTTTAGGAGTACAGGGGATTGGCAAATTATTCATTATGACAGTCCTGACCGCAGAGGAATTGACTGTGCAGCACTTTTGAACACAGATCTTGCACGGCTAATATATTCGAATCGCATCCGATATTCAACAGATTCATTAGTTACGAGAGACGCACTGTTTGTGAGATATAAAAAACAGGATTCCACTAATGTAAACGTAATTATAGTGCATTTACCATCGAAACGAGGGGGAGCTGAATCCTCACATTGGAAGCGAGATTATAGCTTAAAGCAAGTCTTATTAGTTGCTGACACATGTCTTGACCCTAGTATCATTTGTGGTGATTTCAATGACAATGCTCAAGCAGAGTTTTTTAATCCTCTACCAATCGGATGGGTCATTAAACCTCCCGTTTTCGAAAGCACTAAAATTAGTGGGAGTTACAAATATAAAGGACGGTGGCAAACTATAGATCTTTGTCTAACCAATATACCTGCTCTAAAAAGTCAAATTATATCCCTAAGCACACTGCTTCAAAAAGATCCTAAGTGGGGAGGTTTTAAGCCACATAGACGTTGGCAAGGACAATTTTATACCAATGGTTTTTCAGATCATTTACCCGTTTACTTTTTTAAGCGTTGAATTTCAATTAAATGGCTTATTTTCGTAATAATCAATGAAATTTGAACATATGAAAAAATTAATCGCTCTCGGTGCTATCACAGGTGCCTTATTTATGACCTCATGTAAGGTAAATGGACCAGATGTAGCTCCAATTACCTACCCAGGTGACTCTCTGGTAGTAACGAGTGTTGCAAAACCTTTAGTTATTGAAACTACAGGTGCTTGGTGTCAGTATTGTCCTAACGGCGCTGAAATAATGACTATGATTGACGGTGTACTAGGAGACAGTGTCGTACTTATCGCTAATCATGTTGGTGATTGGTTTGCGACAGACAACGCTGCATCTTCGAAGTTTAACGATAACTTTCCAACTTCAGGTGTACCAAATTTCTATGTTAACAACACGGATGTTGGTCAAAACCCAACTGCTGCTGCTGGTGCAGCAACGCTAAATGAAGTTGCATTTGGAGTTGACGCTCACGTGATTGACGATTCCACTAAATTTATCGTTTACCCGCGCGTTAAGTGTTTGGAAACGAAAATTAACGAAGTATATATGATTCAATCTTACTTGCTACTTAACGGTGTTGTTGCTAAAGATTATGGTAATGGTGTTGATCTAAACCAAGTAAGCTCTTTAGCCACAGTAACTACTGGATCCGGAAGTACTCCAACCGTATGGGCTCAAGATGCAGCAGATGTGGGTGGTATATTCCTAATCAAATCTGGAACAACATACACCCATGACGAAGTTTTATTCAAGCATGCAACTATAGGAATCACCGGATGGGCAGAAAGTGAGGATGCAGCGACTGCAGATACTTCAGCCATAACTCTTGGTGCATGGGGGATGAGCCTAGGAGACCTAAACCCATTAGGCAATGCTTTTGCAGCTGGAGATGTTTATGGAACTCGTTACACGCCTATTCAGTTTGAAATCGAAAAGCCAAGTTTACCTTTCGACGCTGACTTTAGTATAGCTACTATTATTTGGCAATTGCGTCAAGATGGATCAGGAGCTTATGACTACGTAAACGGTACAGTAACCCACGTAAACTAAGAAACCGATCAGTCCACATTTATTTAAAAATCCCCTGCTCAGGTAGGGGATTTTTTTTTGCTTTAACCGTCCCTAACGATATACTACATATACCTATATACCAAAGAGCCAATTGTTCTTAAGGACGGTATAAACACTACCAACTGTCTTAAGCAAAGGCAATGCAGCAACAACCTTATTCTGGTGTTGTATCTATAAAAAAAGGCCACCCTACGGGTGGCCTTTTTTTCATACTGTAATTAAAACTAATTATTCTTTAGTTCTGCGTTGCGACCTGTTTAGGTTCTGCTGACGCTGCATGTCTTCTAATCTCTTTTGAAATTTAGACTCCTTTTTCTCTTTTTTAGGCAGCGCACGCTTGGCATCTATTTTAGCCAGGATAGCCTCATCATTCACCGACTTACGTATCCCCCACTGCATGGCGAAGGTTACGATATTCGACACGAAGTAGTAGTATGTCAATCCAGAAGGAAAGCTATTCAATACAAACATGAACATCAATGGCATTAAATACATAATGGTTCGCATCTGCTTCATCTGCTCATTACTCCCTGTCTGAGGAGTCATCTGCTGGTTCATCCATGTATACAGGATGGTAGATGCTGTCATGAGTAAAGTAAATAACGAGAGGTGGTTACCAAAGAAGGTTGAGATAAGCGGGATCTCTGCAGACCAAGAAATCACACTATCGTACGTACTTAAATCATTCGCCCATAAAAAGCTTTGACCTCTAAGTTCAATGGATGCTGGGAAAAATCGAAACATCGCAAATAATATTGGCATCTGAACGATCACAGGAATACAGCCACCTAAAGGACTTGCTCCTGCTTCGCGATATAAACTCATCGTAGCTTGTTGTTTAGCCACTTGATCCTTGTCTCCAAACTTCTTGCTAATCTCATCAATCTGAGGCTTCAAAACTCGCATTTTAGCCATTGATCTATAAGACGCGAATGTCAACGGAAATAGAACGGTTTTAATGATCAGAACCATCACTAAAATGATCAAGCCATAATTCCAACCATATCCTTCAAGCCAATTGAATACTTTGACCACCACTGCACGACCAATCCAACCGAAAATTCCCCAACCAAAATTGATAGACTTCTCGTAACCTTGATCGTATGACTTTAGTAATTGATATTGGTTAGGTCCTACATACATCTTAAACGGCAAGGAATAAGCTCCAGAAACCGTCTGGTCAATAACAGCAGTTGCACTGTAATCCTTGATCAAATCGTTATCCTCATCTAAACCATTTACCGTGGTTAATTGACCAGAAGAAAAACCTGTTTCTGGATGAACGATGATAGAGAAGAAACGCTGCTTTTGCGCTAACCAATCCATACCTTCAATGCTCTTGTCTTTATCACCACCGCGACCAGAGAGGTGCTCAGTATCCCCGTCTATCGTTTCGCGGTAGGTAAATGTGGAATACTGACGTTCCGTCTTAATTCCTTTTTCCGTTCGTTGCGCTGAGCGCTCCCAATACAACTCTGGTTTCCCACTAGATGTTGCATTCCCACTAACGACATACGTAAAGTCATATCCAGATTCGGGCAATTCAATTTCCACCTTTGTCTTACCATCAAACAGCGTGAGGCTTCTGGAGGACTGAGATGTAATTGAAAATTCTTTAGCACTCAAGCCTTCATCACCTGGAATACTAATGTCGAAAATCTGATTCCCGTCAATAATGTTCAATGGCGCCGTATGCGCAGTATCGTCATAATTGTGATAGTCCAATAAGCCTGCTTTGACCATTGCAGCTCCCTTCGTACTAAAAGTCATTTGCAGAACGTCGTTGGACAACATCACGTCCTTAGCGAGGAACATACTACTGTCCAGAACTACGGACATGGCGGCATCTAAGGTAACAGAAGTTGTTTCTGGTCTAGAATCAGTGTCACTAGTAGCGGAATTAACCCCTTCCTTTTGCTCAGTAGATAAAGGCTGTACTTCAGGAAGATTCTTTGACTGCCACCAGCCAAAGCCCACCATGATAACTGCAATAAGTACAAATCCAATAATTTGATTTCGGTCTAGACCGTTATTCTTATTCTCCATGAATTATTTGTTTTGGCGGAACTCATCCGCAGCTTTGATAAATGAAACAAAAAGCGGATGAGGATTCAATACTGTGCTCTTGTATTCTGGATGGTACTGAACACCTACAAAGAACGGATGATTATCGACCTCAACTATTTCCACCAATCCAGTCTCTGGATTTATCCCCGTAGTCTTTAGTCCTGCCGCAGTTAATTCTTCTTTAAATTGATTGTTAAATTCATATCTGTGACGATGACGTTCAGAGATATTTGTAGTGCCATAGGATTCAGATGCTTTAGAACCTTCTTCTAACACACAGTTTTGAGCTCCTAAACGCATAGTACCACCCTTATCTGTGACATGCATCTGGTCATCCATCAATGCTATTACCGGCTTTGAGGTTTCGGTATTTACTTCAGTTGTATTGGCATCAGACCATCCCAAAACATTTCTTGCATATTCAATTACAGCGGCTTGCATGCCATAGCAAATCCCAAAGTAAGGAACACCATTTTCACGGGCATATTGTACGGTGGAAACCTTACCCTCAAATCCTCTCTCGCCAAAACCAGGAGCCACGAGAATGCCATCTAGACCTTTACACGTAGCCGCTGCATTCTCCGTAGTGAGGTGCTCAGAATGGATCCATCTGACCTTCACTTCTACTTCGTTCGCTGCTCCAGCATGTATAAAGGACTCCGTGATAGATTTATAACTCTCTTTGAGCTCGACATACTTCCCAATCAAACCTATTTCTACAGTCCTCTTAGGGTTCTTCAATCTACTGAGGAACTCACGCCACTTGTCTAGATTAGGTTCGGTTTTTGAATCCAAACTGAAGTAATCTAATACCACCTCATCTAATTTCTCATTGTACATCATCACGGGCACTTCATAAATAGTGGTTGCGTCACGTGATTCAATGACATTCTTAGGACGAACGTTCGTGAATAATGCTAATTTTCTCTTAATATCATCATCAACAGGATGCTCTGAACGACAAACAAGAACATCTGGCTGAACACCACTTTCAAGCATTGTCTTCACACTGTGTTGCGTTGGCTTTGTCTTTAATTCTCCCGTGACATTGAGGTAGGGTAATAAAGTAAGATGGACCACCATGATGTCTTTTTCATACTCCCACTTCAATTGACGCACAGACTCGATATATGGAACGGCTTCTATGTCACCGACTGTTCCACCAATTTCAGTGATAACGATGTCATAGTCGCCTGTTTCACCTAAAATTCTGATACGTGTTTTGATTTCATCCGTAATGTGCGGAATAACCTGAACGGTTTTGCCTAGATAATCTCCTCTTCGCTCTTTATCAATAACGGTTTGATAGATACGGCCAGTGGTCACATTATTTCCCTGCGACGTAGGTGTATTTAAGAATCTCTCGTAATGACCTAAGTCTAAATCAGTCTCGGCACCATCCTCTGTAACGTAACATTCTCCATGTTCATAAGGGTTCAGTGTACCTGGATCTATATTGATGTATGGATCCAATTTTTGGATAGTCACCCTGTAACCCCTTGCCTGAAGTAATTTCGCAAGGGACGCTGAGATAATTCCTTTACCTAATGAAGAAGTTACCCCACCGGTAACAAAGATGTATTTAGTGCTTGCCATAGTTCGAATCAAAACATGGCAAAAGTACCTCTTTTCTGCGCCAATTAAAAGGCTAAACTCGTGCTAATCGTTGGCATGATCGGCAATTGATTTATACGCTCTGCCGCAACCCTATCATAATAGAATATATTCTCTCGGTTGTAAATATTTGTAGCACCTATAGTACACTCAAATGAGCCGTATTTTGTTGGAGCACTATACTTTAGTGATGCGTCGAACCTATGATACACTGGGAGTCTGTTACTGTTTAATTCTCCATAAAGGACACTTGGGTCACCATTTGCCGTGGTGTAATCAAAATTAATATCTGGATTGCCGTTCGGATCTAAGAAATCTATACCCGGGTAATAGCCCTGTGTGGGTGTAAATGGGAATCCTGTACCTAAATTCCAACGAACCGACAGAAACCAACGTTCCTTCTGCCCCATCTTAAGATTACCCACAAGATTTATATTATGCCTTCTATCGAAATTAGGATTATATACTTGCACCCCATCGTCTCTCGTTACTTTACTCCAAGCATAAACAGCCCACAAGTAATACCTACCCTTCTCAAACTTAACCAATGCGTCGTAACCATATGCCAGCCCGCGCTCTACGATAAAATCCTTTCTCAGTATTTCTGGCTGATCGCTATAGGCAGGTACATCTGCATAAAGCTTATTTCTATTCACATTTGTGACTTGAGAAAAGTCCTTTACATACGACTCTAGGTTTATGTCCCAGTGTTGCCCTAAATCAAACTCAAAACCAGCTACACCATGATTAGCCTTCTGAAGTTTTGAGGTGATATCTCTATCGCGAAAGGTTTTAGGTAGATCTGCAGACCCACTTAGAAAGCCATAAAACAGGTTCACCACATCTCTATCGCTATTTGCTGCAACTAGGTTTTGGCTGTAACGCCCCCCTGAAGCTTTGAATCTAAAGTCTTCAGTGAAGTTATATTTCAAACCCAAACGGGGCTCTATGCTTAGCTCGGACAAAGATCCATAGTAGTGTAGTCTTAAACCAGGCTCAATGACCAGTAACGGACCCACTTTACGGTAATTGAAATACCCTCCTAACTCCGTAGTACTTTCTTGCTGGTTTAAACTCAGACCCAGTGAATTTGTATAGTTGAAGTCAGTATCGTAGCCAATTAGGTCTATTCCATATTTAAATTCATCTGCCTTCCCTATAAAATAGGTAAAGTCTAATCCACCATTAAACCCATTAATAGTCGAATTCCGAGGCTGATCTGGGTTCTCAGTGCTCTGAATAAAATATTGACTTTGGGCAAAATCGCCCTCTATCAGCGTTGCTGACGCTGGAGGAATAACCATGAAATTCATGCCATACCCCCAACTGTTCCATTGAATACCCTTGGCACTGTCAAGCATTACCGCATCACTAAAATTGAATGCCTTAGCAGTCAATTTAGACCCCGACTTGTTTTGCGTGGTAAACTTGCCATATAGATCACTGAAAGTGAAGGGCAAACCGCCAAATCGGGTCTCCACATATGGATATAAAATAGGTGCTGTCTCTCTCAAATAGCTCCTTTTACCACTCATAAATAGGCTATTGTTTGCAATCCCATTTTTGTCCTTTTTACCAATCGGTGCTTCGAAAAGAAGCTTACTCATAAAGGTAGATGCGTAGGCCTTTGCCTTTACTTTAGATCGATTCCCATCTCGTGTTGTAATATCCATAACTGAGCTGTTACGGGAACCATATTCCGCACCAAATCCAGCGGTATAAACATTCGCAGACTGGAGTACATCAGTATCAAAAACGGAAAAGAAACCTATGCTATGAAAAGGGTTATACAAGATCATACCATCAAGCATAACCAAGTTTTGAATTGGAGCTCCACCTCGAATATAGAGTTGACCACCTTGATCACCAGTGCTAACCACTCCAGGAAGTACCGAAAGTGCTTTCATTAAATCCGGATCACCACCCGCTGAAAATGTTTCAATCATTTTAGGATTTAAACTAACCACCGCAGTATTCACCTTCACCTTTCGTTGGGCTCGCTCCACATCGATATTTACCGTATTAAGCATCTGGCTACTTTCATTTAAGTAAACAGACACTGAAGTAGGCTTATTCTTGGAAACCTGGACTTCAATAATAGACGTTTCAAAACCTAGAAAGCTTACCGTTATCTGTTGATTACCGTAAGGCACCTCTGAAATCTGAAAATAGCCATCTAAATTCGAAGTAGCACCTGAATTTAATGAGTTCACCACAATATTTGCAAAAGGGATGGACTCCCCCCCGTCTTTGGCATAAATAAAACCTCGAAGTAATTCTCCCTGGGCAAAAGCACCTAAGGAAACCAATAAAGTCAGCAGGAGTATACGTGTTCTCATAGTCTAAAATCTTGTCAAAAATAGTGCCTAAAGAGTACACTTTATTAACCATTCTCTCAAATGCTCATATTCCCCTGAGCTTGATGTAATAAGACCTTTACATTTTCGATCAAAGACTAATAATTCGTCGAGCATTTCATGTGCATGACCAGAGGAGTAATGCCGTGAAGCAGCATTAAACTGTTTTAAAAAATAGGGATGAACTTTGAGCGCCGCGGCAATCTGCTTCTCTGCGCTGCCCTTCATACTATGGTATTGAATGAGGTTATTTACAAAATTAAATAAGATACCCGTGATCATTTGAACAGGATGTTCCTTAGGGTTTTTCGCGAAGAAATGAACGATTTTGAATGCCTTAGTGACGTCACGTTCCGCAATAGCAGCTACCAATTCAAAATTATTATAATCTTTTGAAATTCCTATGTGACGCTCTATATCCTCTGGTGTAACCTGACGGTTTGATCCCATAGCAACATCGAGCTTCTGAACTTCATTTTGCAACCTAGATAAATCTGTCCCCACTTGCTCCGCCATAGAAGCAACAACAGCTGTGTTAACTTGAAAACCCTTCGCGGAAAGCTGTTTCTCTAACCACGGTATAACTTGGTAATCACGCAACGGCGCACTTTCCAGAAAGACTGTTTTAGACTTAATCGCTTTACCTGCTTTAGATCGCTTATCTAACTTCTTATGCATATGGCCAAAAACCAATACGGTTGAAGGCTGTGGTTGTTCCAGATAACCCAGAAGCAAGTCCCAGTCGTTCGCATTGAGATGCTGAGCTTCTTTAACCACTACGACCATACGCTCGCTCATCATTGGAAAGCGCTTGGCCTCCTCAAGAATCTGAAGCATGCTGGTTTCTTTACCATAAAGTATGATCTGGTTAAAGCTTCGCTCTGATTCATCGAGAACTTGACGCTCAATTACGTCAATAAGTTGCTGTGCATAAAAGGACTCTTCGCCCGCGAAAAAATAAACGGGTGCATACTTACCGGATCGCAAATCGCGCATAATGCCTTCAAAGCTATATTCAGCCATCAATCGTTGTGATAAGGTTCGTTATTTAAAATAGTAAACGCTCGATAAAGTTGCTCTAAAAATAACACACGAACTAGTTGGTGAGAGGTAGTCATCGAACTTAAACTAAGCTTTCCTTCAGCAATACCATACATCTCAGCACTGAATCCGTATGCGCCACCCACAACAAAGACCAATCTTTTAGGGCCTGAATTCATCCACTTCTGAACCTGGCTGGCAAAATCTCGTGAAGAGTATTGCTTTCCATTTTCATCTAACAGTATAAGACGGTCACCCGGTAACAAATGCTTTTGAAAAGCACGTCCCTCTTCTATTTTAAGCGTGTCAGAATTCATTTTGCCACCACCCTTCACGTCAGGCACAACCAAGCTTTCATACTTGCCATAATGACGTAAACGAGATTCAAACATAGATATTCCATCCGAAATGAATCGTTCAGAAGTTTTACCGATAACTAGAAATACAATCTTCATGAGCTCGACAAAGATGGTAACTTGCGTTGAGACGGATGATTAGAAATCGATTTTTATGAACTCACCTGATTGGATACCTGATTTTTTTGAGCTTAATACCGCCTTTGACTTCGCTATCAAAGAGGATATAGGAGACGGCGATCATAGCGCGCTTAGCTGCTTGGACTTAACAAAAAGAGGGAAAGCAAAACTTATAATTAAACAAGACGGTATCATCGCTGGCATTGCGTTGGCAAAATATCTCTTCACTTATATTGACCCAACAGCGAAAGTAGAGGTCCTTATTGAGGACGGTTCACGAGTTTATCCAGGAGACATCGCACTAACGGTTGAAGCGAACGCAATCAAACTTTTACAAGCTGAACGGTTGGTTCTAAACTACACTCAACGCCTATCAGGAGTAGCAACAAGTAGCGCCGAGTATTCTAACATGGTCGCCCACACATCAACCACTATTCTTGACACTAGAAAAACCACACCAGGTCTACGTGTATTAGAAAAATGGGCTGTTTCACTTGGTGGTGGTGGGAACCACCGTATGGGACTCTATGACATGATTATGCTTAAAGACAACCATATTGATTTTGCAGGAGGTATAATACCCGCCGTGAATAGCGTTCGTGAATATCTTTCAGCCAAAGGAAAGACCTTGAAAATAGAGGTCGAAACCAGAGATTTAAATGAAGTACATCAAGCTTTGATTGCCGGGGTGGACAGAATAATGCTGGACAACTTTACAACGAAGGAAACGCGAACGGCTGTTGCATTAATTGATCGTAGGGCAGAAACAGAAAGTAGTGGAGGCATCACAAAAGACACCTTGGTTTCTTATGCAGAATGTGGAGTAGACTATATTAGCGTTGGGGCTTTAACCCATCAAATCAAAAGTATAGACATGAGCTTGAAAGCCCTTTGATATAATGGACAATAGATTTAAACGCATCACCAAAACCTTAGAGCTCGTTCTGACACGAGTAAAACCGCCGTTATTTGATGGCCTGTCTCTTTGGGATGTACTAAGTTTTTTTATTCGCGGTATTTACGAAGGAGCTATTTCTACTCGTGCTGGTTCTGTGAGCTTTAGCTTTTTTCTCGCGCTTTTCCCAGGAGTCATCTTTATTTTTACTCTAGTAGCTTACTTGCCTCTCGATGTCTTTCAAGACGAATTATTCCAAGTGATGTCTGATGTACTGCCGCCAAGCACACAAGACATGACCTTTGATGCTATTCAAGATATCCTAACTATTAAACGTGGTGGATTACTGTCTGTTACCTTTATTGCAGCATTACTCTTCGCTACGAACGGCACGCTAAGTTTAATCTCAAACCTAGGAATCAGCCAAAATGCTGTTGACGTGAAAAACTTCTGGCTACAATACTTCAGCGCATTTTTACTCACTATAGGTCTATCAATTCTTATCATGATTGCTCTAGTAGCACTCATCTTTACACAAGGATTTACCGGATGGCTATCCGAACTGGGATATCTATCTGAATATACTACGCAAATCATTTACTGGGGTCGAATCTTTGTGCTACTTGTAACCATCCTATTAGGTATCTCTGCTGTATACAACTACGGTCCTGTAAGGAATAGGAATTGGCGTTTTATAAGTCCCGGAAGCCTACTAGCAACTCTTTTAATCATATTCTCTTCACAAGGATTTGGGTTTTACGTGGAGAATTTCTCAACTTACAACAAGTTTTATGGTTCTATAGGAACGTTACTGATTATGCTACTGTGGATCTATATCAATGCTTTTGGTCTTATCATAGGTTTTGAATTAAACGCTAGCATGTCTGGAGCAAGACAAGAACAAGAAAATAATTAATCACTAACACAAAATAAAAAAGCCTCGAGTTTCCTCGAGGCTTTTTTATTTAACGGTAATTCATCCCTAACGCATCAAACTGAATTGCTGGTATTTTATAAACTCAGTCCCTTCTAAATCTCTATATAAGATTTTCGCAATGTAGACTCCTTCATAACAAGTCTTGTTTTCAAACGTGCCATCCCAGCCAGTATTAACGTCTTTACTATAGAAAAGAATGTTACCTAAACGATTGTACACTTGCATTTCAAAGTAGCTAATTGCATTGACCTTAACGAGGTAGTAATCATTCTTTGTGTCTCCATTAGGCGTAAAAGCAGTGGGAGTAAACACAGCGGCTACATCTCTAGGGTCTTGAGCTGTGTCGCAATCTAGAGCAGTTACAAACACAGTATCCATGGCCTCGTACTTACAATAACCCGTTGTCACAAACACAGTGTCATCAGCATTGAAAGTTTCTTGAAAATTAGGACCATTTTGGCTCAAGCCGCTTGACGTCAACCAATTCATAGAGAAATTAAAGGTCATCAAAGGACCTCCGGCAAGATCAACAGACGGTGAATTAACACCTGAATTGATTGTTAATGAACCAGCGCAGTCGAACCAACCATCTAAAACCGTAAGTTCATTAAAATCAAAGTTCTGAACCAACGTGGTAAATGACGTCGGGTTTAAATGCGCACTCATATAGGTTTGGATATCACCACTAGAGCGAGGTTCTGACCAAAATCTAAATTCATCTATCCCTCCGTTCAAATACGTGGCGTTTCCGGAGAAAGGACTTACTCCATAACCCACCGTAGTTGAAGCCGCTGTTCCTACATCTCCTACAGCCATGTTATCTGTGGTTTCAAATCCACCATCGATATATAGATTCATTACCGTAGAACCTCTGTCCCAAGTCACGGCTATGTGATGCCAGTTTCCATCATTGATACTCGAAATAGTACCTGACTGAACATCAAAAGAGCCTGCAGCATCCCGAACGCCAAATCCGACGTAACCAGATCCGTCAACAAAAACAGCCCAACCAACGCCGGCGGCATTTCTATTGCTTGCTAAATAGGTCAAGCCGCTCAATGCATTCAGTTTTACCCAGAATTCCAAACTGAAGCTCGATGTTCCAAGATTCGTAGCTGTACTATTTGGAATCTCCAAGTACTGTGAAAAACCATTTAATGACAACGAATTGTTCAAAGGTGTTGATCTTGTTGCATTGACATCCACTACGTCCGAAGGACATACTGAAAATGCATCTTGATCTACAGTAACCGTCATTACCTGGCCAAAGAGAGCTGGTGAAACCGCTGTGAATAAAAAGAGAAGTATTTTCTTCATGTAGAATTGCTTGTAGCTCAAAAATAACATTAATAATTTATTGTTTGCCTATGGCTCCACTTCTTCATTTTTTCGCCATCCCAAGCCCATAATGAAGGCACCGAACGGGAGCAATGTCTAGACCATAATCCATATGTATTCGCACCTGTATGGTCTACTACCAAATAATCACCTTCCTTCACGGAGGGGTCTATTAGTGCGCCATGCGCTAAATAATCGCCAGCAAAACATAAAGGGCCAGCAAGATCAAATGCTGCTTTTTCACCTCGATATTCTTCACCACTGCTGTTCCAAACACTGAGCGGAAAAGAACGAGGCGTTGTATACGCATCACGCATAAAAAAATCTGCACCTAGGTGAATGAACAACCGATTTGGCTCAAGTTTGTATTCTATGCGACTCAAGGCGAATCCTGCTTCAGCATGTACCCATTGTCCAAATTCAGTTACAAGTTTAAAAGAGCACCCCTTAAATACTTCAGTAACTAGAGATCCGTAAGCCTTCATTTTTGTTTGGTCTTTCATAGACTCAGAAGGAAGACCTCCGCCTATATCAAGTACACTTATTTTACCTTGTAGATGAGTATTTATCTCGTGAGCTAAATCTCTTAAGGACTCTAGCGCAACACGTTGTACCTCAAGGTCCTTCATTTGAGAGCCACTATGAATGTGCAATGCTGAAACAGGATAATACAATGCAGCTTCTATAATTTGAGTGCGTTCGGTAACTGCAACGCCAAACTTGCTCTCATTTTTACTGACATCAAACATTTCTGGGGCTCCAGTATGAACCTGAGGGTTCACGCGTATTCCGAGCGTGCACAAAACCTCTTGAGGAAACCGAGCCAATTCTTCGATAGAATTAACATTTACCAACATTTTAGGTTCTTGACAAACCAAGGCGATCTCTGCTCTAGTTTTGACTGGAGAGTCGAAAATTATTTTTGATCCTGGACAGCCCGCGTCTTGTGCCAAACGCACTTCTTCTAGTGAAGCTGCTTCCAGACCATAGCCCCATTCCACCAGCTGAGCTAAAACTTCAGGATGAGGATTAGTCTTAACAGCTATAGAGTGCTGTACATCTTTTGAAAAACAGGAGCTTAAGTGCTTCAACCTTTCTTTCAGACGAGGTAAGTGAACCAGCATGACACTGGTATCTTCCTCATTAAGTAATGGGATAATTGCTTTGACAGCTCCATCTATGTCGTTCACTGCGATCAACCGAACATTTTTTCTGAGACTTCCTCGATGACCTCGATTAGCCTGTTATCATTGTGGAAATCAATCGCGTCTTTTTCTAAAAATTCACGAACCGCATAAGCTCCAACCGCTAGGCGAATGAAACTTTTATTCGCATACTCCACTGGTTGACCAAAAAACACTCTATCAATGCCGTTGTTGAAACCCTTATGAGTAGTGGTAATGATGGCTTCAAACAACTGCTTAAGCTCTGTATTATTTAAAGCGCGGCCCTTCACCCATACCTGAAAACTGATGATAGACATGTTTGTTAGTAATTGATCAGGCATTAGCTTAAAATAGTTTGACGTCTCTAGCCTTGACATAACTCCAGTAGCCCATCTTGTGATGGTCTCATCTGTTTGCGAAGTAGACCAGTAACTATAAGCCTCCATTTCATCTAGTGCGATCTCCCAGCGCAGTCGTAATCCTTTATTCTCTTGTCGCGGCAACTGTTCACGCATGTTTTCCATATACCATGGAATATCATAGGCACTAAATAGTTTACCATAAGGCTTGATAACTGAAGCATCGACTCCCTTGAGCAACTCACTCCATTTTCGAGGAACTAGCATGGCTGCGCAAAACGGTGGGGCTTGAAAAAACTTAGACCCTGTAAGCATGATCATCACGCCTTTTTCCAGAAGGTCATGTATGAGCTTCGGATCAACGCGGAACTGGCATAAATCTACAACCCACATGGTGTCGCTCTCAGAATCAATCACATTTAGATCATCCTTTATACCTGATTTTGAACCAAAAACTAAACTAGCTACGACGGCTGCTTCTGGATTTTTGGATATTATATCTTTTATAGCTTTTGTACGATCAAGAATATTCCCTTGGTCATCACGTGCAGCTAAATAATGCACTTCACTAACATTGTCAGGGTCAACGAAATCTCCTTTTACAATGTTTTCGCTAAACTGGTTATAATTGGCGTAAAAACGTGTTTCACTCGCAAACTTCGAGCCTGAACCTAATTCTTCAGGGCAACTGACCACATTTATCACCTTTTTTCCGGGGTTCAACATGAACTGAAACATCAACGGATAATAAACCAAATCCGAACCAGACGGCGCAAAGTAAACATCGAAAGGATCGTTGAATTCACTCCCAACCAACTGCTTGATTCGTGTGGCTTGGGTTTCTAATAAGTTGTCATAGCTCAATTCCTCGTACTTACCTAAAAAGGCCTTTGCTACACCATGAGATCGGTTAGTAAGTAAGTTTGCCGTACATGACCCACGCTGCAGTAGAGACTCATATTTAACCGGATTCAAATGGTATTTATTTCTACCTGTTGCCTCAATAATATGAACACGTTCGTCACATCCTTCTGAAAGTACTTTTGAAATTTCGGTTTTAATTATCATGCTCGCTTGACCTTTTTTAAATGCATTTCGTTTGGAGAGTGAAAAATACTGCGTATTCCGAGGATAATCAATGATAAGCGCTCCTATTATTCCACAACTTTTGTAGTTTGGAGGTCCAATTCAAACAAAGTTATGGATTTCACGAAAATGACACCCTTTTTAAAGACTTGGTTACTGCCTATGGTACTACTACTAGGTGTTAATATGGCATTCCTTAGTCCTTCCTATTTCCAAGGAGACGTCTTAGACCAAGATGATATTAAACTAGGATGGGCAAAGAGTAAAGAAATTAGAGACCAAAGGGCCAGTACAGGAGAGGAGCCGTTATGGACAAATGCAATGTTTAGCGGTATGCCAACGGCACAAATATCGACTAAATACGGGGGGAATATTTTTGAAACCATATCTTCTATCGTACGCACGATTGGTGGAAAAAACTCTTCCACCTATATCATTTTCTATTTGATGATTGGTGGATTCATTGGACTTAGAGCACTCGGAGTCAACCCTTGGCTAAGCGCAATTGGAGGTTTCGCCTACGGATATAGTGGTTTCTTCATTATTGGATATGCTGCGGGACACAATGCAAAAGTCAATACTGCTGCATTTATTCCGTTAATGATTATGGCACTGCTGCTATTGTTAGAGAAAAAGAATTGGAAAGCTTTTATACTCATGGCCCTATTCGCGGGGCTCAGTATTCATAGAAATCATTTTCAAATCACGTATTACGCAGGGATATTCATGGCTGTCATTTGGGTTACATATCTCTTTAAATATGCCAAGGAAAAAGCGTTACCACAATTCGCGAAGTACACAGGACTGCTGGTGATTGCCGGGTTATTGAGTATTGGTCCTAACCTTGCGAACATCTGGTCTACTAAAGTGTATACGAGCGAGAGCATGCGCGGCGGCATCTCTGAATTGACTGCAAAAAATCAAAATCAAGGCGAAGGTGGACTGTCTTTTGATTACGCCATGTCTTGGTCGTCAGGTATTTACGAAACAGTAGCATTAGTTATACCGAACGCAGCTGGAGGAGGTGCAATGGTCAACTATGCAGATATGGGTACGCAAACTTTTGACCAACTCGTTCGTGTGTTTCGCCAGCAAGGCATAGGACCCGATCAAGCAGAGGCTCAAGCATCTCAATACATGGGGGGCACATTTATGAATTGGACCGGTGAAAGCATGGGAAACGGAGCCTATTATGTGGGGGCTAGTATGTTTCTTTTATTCTGTATAGCCTTCTTTACGGTGGGAGGAGCAACCCGGACTTGGGTTATTGTATCAAGCATCTTATTCCTTTTCATGGCCTGGGGATCTAATTTCGAGTCTTTTAATAGGTTCCTATTTAACTACTTGCCACTGTACAATAAATTTCGTGTCCCTTCCATGGCGATGGTGGTTCTGTTTTTTAGCATTCCTTTTTACGGAATACTGGGACTCAACGCCTGGTTTGAAATGGACAAGTCATCACGGATGAATGCCTTAGTAAAGGGAGCTGGCTTGTTTGGTGGATTTGTGATTCTATTTGGATTAATAGCTCCAATGATCATGGATCTAGAAACCGCAAGAGATGCCCAATTCAGTCAACAAGGATTTGCGATAGATCAGCTATTAAGTGATAGAAGAGGCATCATTACGTCATCTGCTATGAGGACCTTATTCATAGGGGTTTTGATTACAGCCGCACTTTGGATGTGGCACACGGGAAAGCTGGGGCTGAATCTTGCCATTGCTGCTTTAGCAACGATAACGTTAGGCGATCTTCTCATCTTCGACCGTGACCAATTAGAGACTGACGACTTCTTAACCAAGAGGAAATGGGAAGCACAATATGCTCCAAACGCTGCTAATCAATCCATATTGATGGACAAAGATCCGCACTTCCGTGTTTGGAACAGCACGACCTCCTTGACCTCTGATAGCTATACCAGTTACCACCATAAAAGCATAGGTGGATATCACGGCGCTAAACTGCAACGCTATCAAGATTTAATAGACAACCAGTTGAGCAAGCAAAATATGGCTTGCTTCGACATGCTCAATATGAAATATGTGATTGCCCAGGGGGGAAATGGTCAGCCACAAGCACAACGCAACCCTAACGTTTGCGGAAATGCATGGACGGTGAGCAAAATAAATTTAGTTGCTGATGCAGATGCAGAAATGAATGCATTATCTGGCTTTGACCCAAAAACAACCGTAGTTATTGATCAGCGTTACTCCGCTTACCTAGGCAATACCCCCGCCCTATCTGATGGCGGAATCAGCCTGACAAATTATGATCCTAAGTTCATGGAATATAGCTACGAAGGTGGAGAAAGCTTTGTTGTTTTCTCCGAGATATTTTATCAAGGATCAGGCAATGACTGGCAAGCCTATATAGATGGAGCAGCCGTTGAGCATATTCGGGTAAACTACCTCCTTCGCGGTATGAAAGTTCCTGCAGGAAAGCATGACATCGTATTTAAGTTTGCCCCAAAATCCTACTACACAGGGAGAAACGTCAATATGGCGGGATCTGCTCTACTTCTAGTGTTAATGATTTATTTAGGCTGGAGTACTTTTAGAGAAAAGAGCCGAAGATCAGAAGCTTAACTCTCCCGCATACGTTGTTATCAATCAGATCCGAAAATAGCGGACAACACCTGTTTTGCCTGCTGATTTCGCTCATAAGGAGCGATTTTATTTGAAGGTGTTTTAGGCGCGCCAGTGTCGTGCATTTTAGATATGAAATTCACGATTCCATCTGTATCATCGTAACTAAATACTTGACCAGCTTGAGCGTCACGAATGATCTTCGCTGCATCTCCCTTGATAGGACCTAGTCCCAAGATTGGATTACCTCCGCCTAAATAATCAAATAGTTTTCCAGGAACATGTCCAGACGCACTGTCAACCTCTGGGAGCAGAAACAACATCAAGTGACTATTGACTAAATACGCATTCAAGTCTTTCTTTGGAACATAAGAGATAAATTCCAAATCAACATGTGCAGATGCACTTTCAAGCTTCAATCGGCTGGAAGCATCCCAGGAGCCGATTATGCTCAATTTCACCGGAAAATCCAATACATTCAAAGCTGTTACAAAATCGGCAACCGGATATTGTGCCGCTAAGGTACCTGCATAGGTAATGGTAAATAACTCCGGCCGATCTGGTGAAATCGAGGAAAAATCTTCTACGTCAAAGCCATTCGTGATCGTATGGACTTTATCAGCTGGTGTTGCGCCCTTTGAGATGTATAACATGCTCCAAGATGGACTCACACTGATCAAAGCATCACATGCGCTGAACACACTACGTTCAAGTTTTCGCTCGAACCAACGTGTGATTGCTAGTGGATAAAATTTGCGGTAATAATAGATGTCCGTCCAAGGATCCCTAAAGTCTGCTGTCCAATGAATACCTAAATTTTTCTGTAATCGGCGGCCTATAATCTGAGAACTGTGCGGAGGAGAAGTAGTTACCCAATGTTGAATATCATGCTCCTTAATAAGTTTTGCAGCAGCGTTATAGGCATGTACGTTCCAACCCTTACGAGCATCTGGAACAAAGAAATTTCCGCGAATAAATCGAGCAATTTTCTGGACAAATGATACATTGACCTCTTCCCCCGAGAATCCACTAAAAGGTACTTGAGTCGTTCCCGTCGCCTTTTTATATGCACCAAATTTTTCAGAGGTAGTCGTGCGAGTAACGTGAATGTTTTCATGAACATCATCCAATAGGCCTTTATCTACTAGAGGATAGGTAGCCTTATCAGCATCTACAGTAACAATATATAAATCCACGCCTTGACGAGCGAGGTACTTACTGAGTTTAAGCCAGCGCTGCACTCCTGGCCCACCCGCGGGTGGCCAATAGTAAGTTATGATACCTAATTTTTTCATTTATCTGATCCCTGAGAATCGTCTTTTATCTCCTCGTACTTAACATACTCCCCTACACTATTAGAGACCTTGCTCTTCTTAGGCTGCTTACCGGTGAAATCACTATTAGCATTTGTACTTCCTCTCGAAGCAGTCGATTTTCCTCTTCGCGAGGCAGAACCGCCCCCAAAGATTCTGTCAAGCCAACGGAAGATAAAGTAGGCTAAAATGGTCATGGCAATAAATCGCAACATGGGGCGGAAATTTTTCTCAAGATAAAAAAGAATCCCGGGGCCAAGGGCACCGGGATTCTTTTCAATGGAATATTACATTTTAATTAACGACTCAGATATAAACTGCGTTCGCTATGTAGTTTTTTAAACACGGGGTCTTTTAGATCCTTTATAAAATGGATTTTTTCACCCGTAGACTTCATTTCAGGTCCAAGTTTCTTATTCACATTCTGGAACTTACTAAATGAGAACACCGGAATCTTAATCGCATATCCCTCAAGATGAGGATTAAAATTAAAGTCCTTGACCTTCTTAGTACCTAGCATTACTTTTGTTGCATAGTTAACATAAGGTTCTTTGTAGGCTTTACAAATAAATGGCACCGTACGAGAAGCTCGCGGGTTAGCTTCAATAATATAGACAACATCATCCTTAATAGCAAATTGAATATTGATAAGGCCCTTTGTTTCTAGGGCTTTCGCGATTTTCACGGTGTGCTCCTTGATCTGTTGCATTACCAGTGGACCTAGATTGAATGGCGGCAATACCGCTGAACTATCTCCTGAATGTATACCACACGGCTCTATATGCTCCATGATACCAATGATGTAAACATCTTCGCCATCACAGATTGCATCAGCTTCAGCCTCAATAGCGCCATCCAAATATCGATCTAACAATACACTATTGCCCTCAAACTCTCTAAATAAATTCACTACATGGTGCTCGAGCTCTTGCTTATTGATGACAATTTTCATCCCCTGTCCACCAAGAACATAAGAAGGACGCACAAGAATTGGAAAACCAAGGTTATCCGAAATATCTAAAGCCTCATCTGCTGTTGTCGCAATATCAAATTCAGGATATGGTATGTCGATCTCCTTTAATAAATTCGAAAATCTACCACGGTCTTCTGCTAAATCGAGTGCTTCATAAGAAGTCCCAATAACTTCAATACCATATCTACTCAGTTTTTCAGCAAGTTTCAACGCTGTTTGACCACCCAGTTGAACGATAACACCACGGGGCTTTTCATGCAGAATGATATCATATATGTGCTCCCAGAAGACAGGCTCAAAGTAGAGTTTATCAGCTGTATCAAAGTCTGTACTTACCGTCTCAGGATTACAATTGATCATGATAGTTTCATATCCCTCTTCCCGAGCAGACAGCACACCGTGCACACAACTATAATCAAACTCAATACCTTGGCCAATTCTGTTCGGACCAGAACCAAGAACTATGATTTTTTCTCTTTCTGAAACAACGCTTTCATTCTCTACCATCTCAACTCCAAGGGAATTGGTAAAAGGCATCTCAAAGGTGGAATAGTAATAAGGTGTTTGGGCAGGAAACTCTGCCGCACAAGTATCTACCAACTTCCATACCCTGTTAATTCCAAGGTCAGTACGTCTCGTGTGAACCTCACTTTCAAGAGCATTGATCATATGGGCAATCTGACGATCGGCAAAACCTTTCATCTTTGCTTCTCGCATCAATTCTTTTGGAATAGATGATATGTTGTGTTTTTCGATTTTAGACTGAACTCTTGCCAGGTCCTCGATCTCCATCAAGAACCACATGTCTATTTTAGTGATTTCATGGATACGACGTAATCCGATACCCATTTGAATGGCATCATAGATAACAAACAAACGATCTGAAGAGGCGTATTCTAATTTGTGTAAGATGATGTCTTGATCTGTCAATCCTCTGCCGTCTGCACCCAAACCATTTCGTTTGATTTCTAGTGACTGGGCGGCTTTATGAAGAGCTTCTTGGAAGCTACGACCTATGGCCATCACTTCTCCTACCGATTTCATCTGGATACCAAGACGGGTATCTGCTCCTTCAAACTTCTCGAAATTCCATCGAGGAATCTTTACAATTACGTAATCTAATGTAGGCTCAAAGTAGGCTGTAGTGGTCTTGGTGATTTGATTATTCAATTCATCCAAGGTGTATCCTATCGCCATTTTGGCAGCTACTTTCGCGATTGGATATCCTGTGGCTTTTGATGCCAGTGCCGAGGAGCGACTAACTCGTGGATTGATTTCAATGGCCACAATATCTTCTCTTTCATCAGGACTCACAGCGAACTGGACATTACATCCCCCCGCAAAAGTCCCTATGCTCCTCATCATTTTTATGGCCATATCACGCATCTTTTGATACGTGGTATCGCTCAATGTCATCGCTGGGGCTACGGTAATTGAATCCCCAGTATGGATACCCATTGGGTCCATATTTTCAATGGAACATATGATGATGATATTGTCATTATTATCACGGAGTAGCTCCAGCTCATATTCCTTCCAACCCAAAAGGGCTTTATCAATCATGACCTCATGGATTGGAGAGATTTCTAATCCTCTCGTCAACGCCTCGTCAAACTCAGATTCTGTATGAACAAAGGTTGCGCCAGCACCACCAAGGGTGAAAGAAGCACGAACACATAAAGGAAAACCAAACTCCTGAGCGGTTTCTTTTCCTCTTAGAAAAGATTTAGCCGGGCGTGATGGGGCCATAGGAATATCAATAGATACCATCAACTTTCTGAATTCCTCTCTATCCTCTGTAATATTGATGGCGGCAATATCAACACCAATGATTTTAACGTTGTTATCCTCCCATACACCCTGCTTATCTGAGTCTATACATAAGTTTAATGCGGTCTGTCCGCCCATAGTAGGCAATACTGCATCAACATCAGGATGGATCTTAAGAATCTCTTCAATACTCTCTACCGTTAGCGGCTTCAAATAGATGTTATCCGCAATCACCTCATCAGTCATGATGGTTGCAGGATTAGAATTAATTAAGGTCACGATAATTCCCTCTTCCCGCAAACTACGGGATGCCTGTGATCCAGAATAATCAAACTCACAAGCCTGTCCAATGACAATAGGACCGGAACCAATAATGAGAACATGTTTGATGGAGTTGTTTCTTGGCATTTGCTATATGATTTCTACAAAGTTAACTACGGTTGGGACCAAAAAAAAGGTGTTGCTTTCAGCAACACCTGTATATTATTAAAAGGTTGTTAACATTGATTAACCCTTGTAATTTACTTTATCACTAACCGTCAGACGCTTGCGTCCTTTAGAACGACGAGCAGTTACTACCTTACGGCCGTCAACACTCTCCATTCTAGAACGGAAACCGTGCTTATTCTTACGTTTTCTATTGCTCGGTTGAAATGTACGTTTCATAACTACTAAATTTTACCCGGTCTTGTTCGGGGCTGCAAATATATAACAGACTTTTAAAATGACAACTCATACTAAAAAGAATTTCTCAGAAGTATTTATAACCAACAATCCCATGAAACAATGCACTGCAGGATCTTTTCACACCCTAATCCTTTAAAGAAAACAAAAGTACTCTTTTCGAAACTATGTTTATTTGGTCATTCTATCTTGCATAACTTCTTAAACAGCTTTCACATGGACCTTGAGAAAATATGGAATACTCGATACTCCAAAACCCAATACGCTTATGGAAAGCTCCTAACTAATTCTTTGCAAACGAATTAGAAAAACTAACACCCGAAACATTTTATTCCTCGCTGAGGAAGAAGGACGCAATGCGGTTCATGCACTCTACAAAGGCTGAAACGTAGTAGCTTTTGACTTAAGTACTCAAGGGGGGAAAGTGATTGCACTATATTAGGAACAGGGTTATATTATAAATCATCGCCTTGCAGACGCTGAATTTTTTGAATGCCCTATCAAAGTTGAGGTTATTGTTTACTGTTATTTCCATGTCGCTAAGAGCATGGGAAGAAAAAACAAAACTTCAGGAAGGGGAATACCACAACGGAGAGGCTTAGGTCATCAAAGCTATTGGTATAAAGTAATTAATTTTCATTTCGTTTAAAAGCGTACCTTTGCATGAAATTTAAGGGGTGTCCATCTTCCAAGTAGGCTAATAATTTGTACGGAAGCGCTGACACTCAGTTAGCGCACCCAGCGGATCTGGGCAATAAAAAAGGCCCGTACAATACTGGGCCAACCTTATGGAAAGTTACAAAGACAGTGGTCTGCATCCTGATATTATCAGAGGTGTGGAAGCGTTGGGGTTCGAAACTCCTACACCAATCCAAAAGCTCAGTATCGAGCATTTACTGGAAAACAAAACAGATTTAATTGCATTCGCTCAAACGGGTACAGGTAAAACGGCAGCTTTTTCGCTTCCTATACTGAACCAGTTAGATGCAAATGTTCAACACGTTCAAGCCATTGTATTGGCTCCAACTCGTGAATTGTGTCTTCAGATTTCTAAAGACATTGAGTCTTACGCCAAATTCATGGACGTTAGAGTGACCGCTGTATATGGTGGGTCACCTATAACAAATCAAATAAGAGATCTTCAAGCAAGACCTCAAATTGTTGTGGGTACTCCAGGACGCACGTTAGATTTGATTAACAGAAGAAAGCTTAGAATTGAGGATGTCCAATTCCTAGTATTAGACGAGGCAGATGAAATGCTAAGTATGGGATTCCAAGACGAATTGGACGCCATTCTAGCCAATACCCCTGAAGAGAAGCAAACATTATGTTTCAGTGCTACCATGCCGGACGGCATGAAAAAACTGACCAACAAGTACCTAAACGATCCCAAAGAGATCTCTGCTGGTAAGAAAAACATAAGTGCCTCCAATGTAGAGCACGAGTTATATGTTACAAGCCCGAGAAACACATACGAAGCAATGCGCCGTATTGTGGATTTCAACCCTAATATGTATGGTATTGTGTTCTGTAGAACTCGTCGTGAGACACAGAGTTTTGCCGAACAACTCGTCAATGACGGATACCGAGCAGAAGCTATTCATGGTGACTTAAGTCAAGCTCAGCGTGATGATGTTATGGCACGTTTCCGTAAAAAGTCATTAAGTGTCATGGTCGCAACCGATGTTGCTGCCCGTGGAATTGATGTAACAGACTTGACCCACGTAATCAACTTGAATATCCCTGACGATCCTGAGGTATATGTTCACCGTTCTGGGCGAACAGGTCGTGCTGGTGCTAGCGGAATTTCTATCGTAATAACACACGGAAGGAACATGCGTAAAGTTAAGGAGCTTGAGCGATTGATTGGTAAGACATTCGAAACTAAGGAAGTTCCTTCAGGTGACGCGATTTGTCAGATTAAAATGCGTGGAGCTATTGATGATTTAGTAGCACTCAAACCACAAGCCGCATTAGATGCAGAGCTTCTCGAAGAAGCCTTAGATAAACTAGCTCATTTGAGTAAAGCTGAATTGATCGAAAGATTTTTAGGACACGAAACAGCATTGGTTCTCAAGCGCTACCGCGGTGCAGGAGATATTAATGAAGCAGCAAGAGCAGCTAAAGAGCATGGACGTCGCGAAGGCGGAGGTAGTAGTAGAGGCGGCTCTGAAGAAGGTTTCAAAACAGTAGTAGTTGATTTAGGATATCGTCAAAACGTAAATCCGAGCCGACTTATGGGCTTGATCAACGACATTATGGAAGGTCAAAAAGTGAAAATCGGAAAGATTGACATGGACAAGACATTTTCAAAAATTGATGTAGAAGAGCGTTTTGCTGATGAAATTGCAACGAAACTAACTGGATCTACGACTGGTTCGTATACAGTAAAAGCATATTCCGAAGAAAGTAAAAGCGGCGGGAGACCTCAGCGTTCTTCATCTTATAGCGGTGGCGGCGCTAGTCGTGGCGGCTATAAAGGCGGAGGAGATCGAGGTGGTCGACGTGATGGCGGAGGAAGCGGTTACGCTGGTCGTTCTGAAGGTGGTCGTCGCGAAGGCGGTGTCAGTGGCGGTGGCTACGCTGGTCGTCGTACTGAAGGTGGTGGCGGTTACGCTGGTCGTTCTGAAGGTGGCAGTGGTTACGCTGGTCGCTCTGAAGGTGATCGTGGAGCAGCGCGCCGTACTGAAGGTGGTGGCGGTTACGCTGGTCGTTCTGAAGGTGATCGTGGAGTAGCGCGTCGTACTGAAGGTGGTAGCGGTTACGCTGGTCGCTCTGAAGGTGATCGTGGAGTAGCGCGTCGTACTGAAGGTGGCAGTAGTTATGCTGGTCGCTCTGAAGGTGATCGTGGAGTAGCACGTCGTACTGAAGGTGGCAGTGGTTACGCTGGTCGCTCTGAAGGTGATCGTGGAGCAAGACGTACTGAAGGAGGAAGTGCTGAAAGTACTGACCGAAGCAGTGGAAGAACGAAATTCAAGGGTACCTCTAAATTTAAAGGTGCACCTAAACGCAAATAAGCGTATAAATATTAAATTGCCAAACAACACGCTACTATCATGAAAGAGCAAACCGTTTGGATTACAGGAGCAAGCAGTGGTATAGGCTGGGCGTTAGCCCAGTCCTATAACCATGCTGGCGCTTTTGTTATTATCTCCGCCAGGAGAACATCCCTACTGGAGGAACTTAGGAAAAACTTATCCTCTCCCGAGCGTTGTCTAATTCTCCCACTTGACCTTGAACAACATCATCAAGCCCAACAATGGGTACATGATGCACTTCAACCTACAGGTAACATAGATATCCTTATTAACAATGGAGGCGTTGGGCATCTGGGATCGGTACAAACCATGGACCTACAAATCGAAAAAAAGGTAATGGAAGTTAACCTATGGGGAAGCGTTGCGTTAACCAAGGCTGTTTTACCTCACATGATGAGCAATAACACTGGTCAAATATGGACAGTAGCTAGTATTTTAGGCTATTTCGGAAGTCCGCGGTTAGCAGCATATTCAGCTAGTAAGTTTGGTATTGTTGGCTATTTTGAAAGTCTACAGTACGAAATGAAAAATACCAACATTCATATTGGTATTCTAAGTCCCGGGTTTATAAACACAAATGTCACTCTGAGTAGTCTTGGTCCTGAGGGTGAGCCAATCGGGAAAAACAGTATTGCCCAAGAAAGAGGAATGCATCCGAAGGAATTGGCTCGAATATTCTTAAAGAAATCAAGACGCAAAAACCCATCTAAACAAGTATTTATAGGCGGTTATGAGACACTTTCTGTTCTATTTAAACGCCTCACTCCTACCTTGTTTTTCTTTATTTATGGAAAACTCACTGACATCACAAGAAAGAAGAAAAGCTAACTGCTATATTTGAAAAAGTTAAATCCACACTCATGGCAATAGGTATAATCAATCCAAAGTTTTTAGATCAGGCCTTCGCTCAAGAATTGAGCAATAGTTATCTGAACGCAAAACCTTGTAAATACCTTGTCATGGAGGATTTTTTCACCGAAGAAATTGCCAATGAGCTCTTTGAAAATTTTCCGCCAATCCAGGATTTAAACGTTAAACGTAAGAGTCTAAACGAAGATAAAAGTGAAGATTATCATTTCGATCGTTGGCACCCTTCTTTCTCGCTCGTTCGTGAAGCCATAGGATCTATTGAATGGGGAGAACAACTTTCCAGAATAACAGGAATTCAAGATTTACATACAACCAAAGACGCCTTGGGTTCGGGAGTTCATCAAGGTAAAAGCGGATCCTATGTTGATGTTCACATTGATGTCAATATGAATCCAAAACTTGGGCTTTGGCGTAGAATTAACCTGCTCGTTTACCTCAATAAAAATTGGCAACCGGAGTACGGTGGCGATTTAGAGTTATGGAATAAAGAGATGACCGAATGTGTCGTTAAAGTACCTCCTACATTTAACACAGCAGTGATATTCTATACAGATGATAATAGTCCTCATGGTTACAAGAAAATAAACATTCCTGAAGGAGAGTCTCGAAAGAGTTTCTACACATATTACTATACAAAGCCTGCCGAGGGAATAACTTACAGAGACTCTAAGTTTGTATCCAGACCAGAAGACAATGCTGCTAGAAAAATCGCGACAAGCTTAAAAGAAATACTGAAAATTAATGGCAAGAAATTATTGAAAGCACTTGGAATTACCGACTTAGATTTTCAAGATAAGAACAAGTGATTTACTTATCGGATAACAAAAAAGGCCACTATGAATAGTGGCCTTTTTTGTTATCCGACGTTCATACGAGCCTTAGGATACTTAAAGTAATTAAATTCAGGACGCTTAGCACTAAGCGCAAAGGCAAGGGTAAGGGTTCCTACACGACCCACGAGCATACTCACCATGAGGACAGCCTTACTAGCTAACGAAAGATCCTCTGTAATCCCCGTACTAAGACCCACCGTACAAAATGCACTTACCTCCTCAAAAACCAGATCTAAAAGATCCATTTTGGGCTCAAAAACCGCTAAAGCAAAAATACCTATAAACATAAATACCACAGCGAATAAAAACACAGCAAAGGCACGATTCATCAATTCCCACGGGATTTGAAGTTTATATAAATTAATGTTCTTTTTTCCCTTAATAGTTGCAGCGGCACTTAAAAAAACGAGTGCAAACGTACTGGTTTTAATTCCTCCAGCAGTAGAACCGGAACCACCTCCAACAAACATTAAAAATATTATTAGTAATAGTGCAGGTGCGGCCATCGAACCTATATCTAGAGTATTGAAACCAGCCGTACGGGCCGTGATACTTTGAAATATACTTTGACCGATGTGTTTTCCCAAACCTTGATCTGGAGCAACTGTAGCTGCCAAAATCACTGTTCCTAAGACGATGAGTATTCCAGAGACGACAAGACCCAATTTCGTTCCAATTCTCAACCCTCTCCACGATTTAGACAATGGTTGTTTCCTCCAAGGCTGGTGTAAGACGTCAGATATGGTTCCAAAACCTATACCACCCAAAACAATAAGTATCCCTATTATAGCATGAATACCTCCATTTGAAGCAACTCCAGGCGTGGCTAAAGAGTCAGAGAATAATGAAAACCCTGCATTATTAAATGCACTAATACTGTGAAACAAACTGAAGAAAATAGTATCTCCTAAAGAATCAAATGAACTATACCAAATAAGACCTAGAAGCAATGCACCTATGAGTTCTAGGGTGAACGTTAACCGAAAAATAGACCCTACGAGCGACCTGCTTTGCTTTAAATTTTCACCAAGATTTTCACTCATGAAATTTTGCTGACGCATCCCAAAACCACCTCTTAAAATAGCAAATAGCGCTGCAAATGAGATAATATTCAAGCCGCCCAGCTGCATAAGAACCATTAAAACGAATTGGCCCTTAAAACTGAGTACTGCGGAGACATCCACTAAACTTAATCCGGTAACGCAACTGGCCGATATACTGGTAAATAGCGCAGTTATGAAATCAAGATGTCCGGATCCTGCTGTCATCTCAGGAAGCATTAACAATAGTGTTCCCAGGATAATTAAAAATAAGAAACTAAAGACCAATAACGATGGTGCACTAAAATTACTCCTTGGAAGGAACTCTCCTACTCGACCAAACTCCATGCCTACAATAATGAGCACATAGAACTGAAGAAAAAGCATAAAACCAGATTGCAAACCAGGAATTCCCAAAACATTGCCTAGGTAATAGAGCAATTCAACATGAGCTATATTGATAACCAATATATTGACTATCAAAAAGGCCATGAGTCCAGCCTCCCATTTACGATCCAATAAAAATTGACGAGGTTGAAAATTGTAAATTAATTCTAAGATGAACTTGACCAAGTAATAACCTATTGAACCACGAACGATGTACCCTATGATTTTATTCTGTACATCGTTTAACTGGAAACCGTGATAGATCACAAGGGACACAATTGTAAAGAGAGCCACAAATAGCGAACCTAAAGACAATAGCTTCAAAGCACTATCTCTGCTATCGTAGAGACGGATATTAACACGTTCCCTGATCGTTTTTATTTGATTCTCAAGACTCAAATTATCCTATTTAACAAGTACCCAAAGTACGCTAATCTACCGATTTGTTACTGCCATTGGAATAATCTTCATAAGACTTAGTTTCATGAAGAATGCTCTTAGTCAATACATTGATTGACTTCTTAATAGCCGCTCTCTCGTCATTTAAAAAATAAACACTCCGCGCTTTTTCTATAAAAACTGATCCAAAGTCCGAATTGTTCTCATGCACCCGAAGCGCATCCTCTACATCCCATAGTTGCTCGTTAACCCCCTTGAGCCTTTTAGCAAGATGGTGAAGGGACGCGTGATCTGATACGTTTTTATAAATAACTGATACTGATGCGGCAAGTATCCTGAGCTCCTTATTAATGTGCTCAAGTTTTGCTAAATCAACTATTCGTTCGCTTTTGATAACGAGAATGGTATGCTTGTCTATTACTTCTCCGTGTGAAACTGATATTTCCAAAACTATATATGTATTAGTCTTCTAGATTCGCCACTGCGGCCTTTACTCTTCGAACAGCCTCCTGTAAATCAGTCTCCGCTGCCGCATAAGAAAATCTAATATATCCGGGTAATCCAAATGCATCTCCTGGAACGGTACTCACCAATCCTTCCTCGAGCAAATACATGCTTAAATCAATGGATGTTTCCATTACTTTCTCACCGAACTTTTTTCCTAAAAGTTCAGCTACTCTCGGAAAAACATAAAATGCTCCAGGCGGACTGTTTAACTCAAAACCAGGAATCTCGTTCATCCAAGTTACCATTTTGTCACGACGCTGCGCAAAAGTATCCACCATGTACTGTACTCGAGTTGGGTCCGCTTCTACAGCTGTTTTACAAGCACGCTGTGCAACAGAATTAGCACCTGAAGTAAAGTTTGACTGTAGCTTAGTGCATGCCTTAGCGATCCATGCCGGCGCACCTATATAACCGACTCTCCAACCAGTCATAGCAAACCCTTTTGATAAGCCATTCACTGTTATAGTCTGGTTGTATACCGCTGGAAAACTAGCCATCGACGTATGAGCTACCTCTCCGTAATTCAATAATTCATATATCTCATCAGAGATGATATATAGGTTCGGGTACCGTGCTATAATCGCGGCAATAGCAGCGAGTTCATCCTCCGTGTATATCGCTCCACATGGATTGTTAGGAGATGAAAATATGAATATTTTAGATTTGTCAGTAATCGAATTTTCAAGTTGATCTGGTGTTATTTTAAATCCCGATTCCATCGTCGTAGGTAGGATCTTGACCTCAGCTCCACAATATTTAGCTTGATCCATATAACTCACCCAATAAGGGGCTGGAATAATAACCTCTTCCCCGGGATCTACGAGTGCAAGAAAAATATTTAACAGACTTTGTTTAGCACCAGTGCTAATCACGATCTGCTCAGCAGTATAATCTAGGCGGTTATCCCGTTTAAATTTATCTGCTATGGCTTGACGGACATCTGCAAAACCCGGAACGGGCATGTAATGTGTGAAATTTTGAATCATAGCTTCATTTGCAGAGGCTTTGATGAAATCCGGCGTATCAAAATCTGGCTCACCTAGTGATAAACTAATGACGTCTTTTCCAGTAGCACTAAGCTCTCGAGCTTTCTGCGCCATTTCAATTGTCATAGGAAGACCCATCTCCTGGGCACGTTGCGAAAGTGGTTGCATGATAAATCTATTGTAAGACCACAAAAATAACGATATTTGTAAACCTCAACACACTTTCATGGAAGCATTTATTGAAATCCTTAAATACACTTTTCCAGCAGCTTTAATGCTGCTGCTCACATACTTAATATTATCCAACTTTGTGGATAATGAAGAGAAGAGTAGGGCATTCTATTTAAGAAAAGATATGCAAAAACAGGCGTTTCCCTTGCGTTTTCAAGCATTTGAACGCGTAATAATGCTGTTAGAACGAATTACGCCAAACCATTTAGTCATTCGTGTTCGACCAGAATCACAATCGATCAGTCAATATCGGAAAATTCTTGTAGAGAGTGTAAGACAGGAGTTCGACTACAACATTACTCAACAGATTTACTTTTCAGACAAGAGCTGGAATCACGTAGTAAGCGCGAAAAGCCAGGTAGTGAGCTTAATCAACAAAACAGCAGCTGAATTAGGTGCGGAAGCCACAGCCATGGATCTATCTAGAAAATTAATAGAAGCTGAAATGATCGTTGATATTTTTCCTACAAGAGCAGCGGTCCTTCTCATCAAACATGAGGCAGCCCGCAATTTCTAAAGTTTTTCTTTCAGACTATTCAGTAATTGGCGGCTCGCTTCAAATGGGGAAATCTCTTTAGAAAGTACTTGCTTATTCAATTCCGACTTTAGTGAGATCCAGTTCATATCCGATGCAAACAAAGACTGTATTCCTTCAGAAATAGACCGTTCAAACCAGAATTGGTTTTGTTGGTTTCGCTTTTGCTCAAAGGCACCCTTGATCTTAGCATGACGAAAATAACGTTCAAAATCAACTTCGAGCGCTTCGAATCCCTCACAAGACAATCCACTGATAAGCGATACACAGGGAATCCACTCCTCTTGGCTTCTCGTAACCAAATTTAAAGCCCGTTTTACCTCTAATGCCCCTCGCTCAGCTGCAGTGCGGTATTCTCCTTCACTTTTATTCATCGCAATAAGATCAGCCATTTCCATTATACCTTTCTTGATACCCTGAAGTTCATCACCGGTTCCAGGCATGGCCAAGAACAAAAAGCAATCTGCTAGTTGTGAAACCATGGTTTCACTTTGACCAACCCCAACAGTCTCCACAAAAATGTGGTTAAATCCTGCTGCCTCGCATAGAACCATGGCTTCTTTTGTCGCTCGAGCAACTCCGCCTAGAGCACCACCAGCAGCTGTGGGACGGATAAACGCTCGTGGATGCTTGCCAAGCTCAACCATACGCGTTTTATCGCCTAGAATGGCTCCACAATGCTTCGCACTAGATGGGTCAACTGCCAGAATAGCCACTTTTGCCTTAGGATCTTTTTCTAAGAGGTACATTCCATAGCTTTCTAAGAAGGTGCTTTTACCAACGCCAGGCACGCCACTGACTCCTATTCGGATAGCATTACCTGATTTTGACATGAGTAAGTTCAATAATTCAGATGCGTCTGATTGATCAGCTGGCGCTTGACTTTCTACCAAAGTAATTCCTTGAGCTAAGGCAGAGAGATCGCCCATGGCTAACATGGGAGCCAATTCTTGAGGAGTTCTTCTGGTAAAAGGCTTAGCCTTCAACTTAGGGTTGATGGACGGTGCGTCTTCCACTCCTTTAGTGATATGTAGAGTGCTTTTTGCCACTATACTTTAGAAATATAAGATTTAAGATATTCGAAATGAGCTGTTAGGCTTCCTTGCTTACACTGTGTAGCTCTAGAAAGAACTTGATCTTTATCTCCATTGAAAAGTGCCGGAAGGACCTCTTTTAATAAATCGGTTCCAAAACTTAATGATGCATCTCTAGGTAGTTCGCAGGGTAAATTATCAACCGCCATGACTCCTATCGCACTTGGATCTAGATGATCCACCACTGTTTCTTTAATAGTATCGTAGCCGTAAAAGGGATCCTCAATGGTTGATGATCTTAAGGTAGATGCGACTGGACCATCTATATCACAGCTCACATCAGCTACGTACTTTATCTTAAAATCCCTAGAGCGAGCATCTTTACGCGAATAAATAAATGGAGCTCTCGCATCGTAATAGTGTCCAGCAATAAACAAACCGCCATGCGGAGCATAATCCATGAACTTACTTACAAAAGTAGATGGATCCTTGTACAACTGTTTTTTGCTAAATGGTTCACCATTTCCAGAAGCATAATAGTCCTCGGCATCCAATTGTGTCCAAACTGGGCCAGAAACCCCGGATACGAATGCTTCTGTTGAACACTCTTTAATCCCAGCAGCTAGTAATGTTTCAACGGCACCGCCGGAAACTCTTCCTTTGCCAGTGACAATAATTTTTAAATCAGGTGACCATGTTTGAAAATTTAACTCGTCCCACATCTCTATAAGATCATGGCACTCATGTGCAGGCTTCAACGGTGAGCCACCAAACTTCTCACGCCAACCACGGAGTCCATTATAAGCGCCGACAAGTCCTGCAAACCGTCCAAAAGACACTACCCTAGACCTTCCATTTGTTAGAAGTTCGTAGTCAATAAGCCTTATTTTTTTATCAACGCAGGCCTTCAGTAGTGCAGCATTATAGGGCTGTAGTTTATAGGTATGTGAAAAGAAAAAATAGGTTTTTCCAGAGATTAGCTGACTAATGGGTACCTCTTTCACTCCCAACAACACATCACAATCAGATAAATCTTCCTGCAATGGAATCCCTGCATGGAGATATTCTTGATCGATAATGGCACGTATAGACGAGGGCTGCACTACGACTGTACAATCGTATAATGCCATTAACGTTGAACAATGAGCCGGAGTTAAAGGCACTCGTCTGTCTATAGGGACTTTACCCTCTCTTACTATTCCTATTTTCATTACAGTAAAAGTACTGAAGAAAATCGGCTCTTTTTAGAGTCTTCCTATTGCACTAAGGCTCAATTCACATTCTTTCCACGTATCTTTGCGCGCTCGCTGTATTAGAAGTGAGTAACATTACCTGGGGCTGACTGGTTTTGACAGCAAGTCGAAGGTTGATGTAAGCATGCCGAGGGCTGGAGGGGCTGCTCGTTAATACACCGCTCCAATTTTTTATAACTGGCGAAGATTCTTACGCTTTGGCCGCTTAATCTGACTGTATGTCGATTTTGCTAATCCTGCACTAGGTGTAGGAGCTGAACATCTCGCAGGAGCCCCCGTCTTGAGGCGACTGATTACGAGGTGTAGAAAACTCAGGACTGCTACTTGCCTTCGCTTCGCGGGCTAGTTCAAGTTAAGAAGCTAAGCCGTGATTAGGGTGCTTTTTCTCAGAGATCGGTCGAAAACCTAATAAAAAGCTAAGCATGTAGAAAGCCTCAGGCTTCCTTGTTTGGACGCGGGTTCGATTCCCGCCAGCTCCACTTGGTGATCGCAAAAGAAGAACGAAGCCGGGACCTAGGGGATCCGGCTTTTTCTATACAGATAATCACGACACTCGCCTAGCACGATGTCTGGCTGAGTTCATTCTTTCTATTCTGACTGTTTGGTTCTTTTCATTCAGTATAATTGTCGTGTTACCAAGATACCGTGGCATTCCCTATTTATGACAAACTCTTTGCTAACTTGGTTTTAATGACTAAACCTGAGGATTGCCTGATCGACTCTGGTTAGTTTTTTTTTTAGAACAAGAACTTTAGATTTTTTATTTAACTCAAGCAAGTGAATTCTATTACTTTTAACGCGTACGAAACAGACTCCAATAATAAGGAGGATTCGTTAAGCACCTTATAAATTACTAGCTGGCAGAAAAGTGGATTGAACAATCAATCCAATATCGAAAAAAGTGAGTAGTAAGTGTATTGCTCCGGCACCAATGCTATTTGTAACGTAAACCGTTAGCAACGAAAATAAATGAACAAGTATGAAAATAATAGGCCGAATAGATAAAGCTAGTTTCCCAGAGTTGTTTATTGACCAAGTAGATGTGAAAATTGATACTGGTGCTTTTACATCCAGTATTCATAGCCATGAAATAAAAAAAGTAAATGGCATTATTGAGTTTAAAATTTTAGACCCTTCTCATCCGGAATACAACGATCAAGTTTTTAAGGCTTCTAATTTTTCAGAAAAGAAAATTAAAAGCTCTAATGGAAGCTCTGAAGTGAGGTATATTATTAAAACAGTTATTATATTCTTTGGGGAAGATTACCCCATTGAATTGTCGTTAACAAATCGTGGAGACATGAAGTTTCCCGTGCTCTTAGGAAGAAAGTTCTTAAACAACCGTTTTGTAGTGGACAGCTCTAAAGAAGACTTATCCGTTACAACTTACACAAAACTGAAGAAAAAATAAAGTTCATGAAAATTGCAATATTATCGAGAAACCCCAAACTATATTCTACAAAAAGACTTGTAGAAGCAGCAGAGAAAAAAGGTCACGAAGTAATCGTTGTAGATCATTTAAAGTGCATCATTGAATTGGAAAAAAAGCGCCCTAGAATTTTCTACGATGGCAAATACTTAGACGATATTGACGCTATTATTCCTAGAATAGGCGCTTCTGTTACATTTTATGGCACCGCTGTAGTTAACCAATTCGAAATGATGGGAGTATTTTCTGTGGTTGGCTCTTTAGCTTTAACAAGGTCTAGAGACAAACTTCGAAGTTTACAATTGATGGCACGCGCCGGAGTTGGTTTACCCAAAACCATTTTCACAAACTATACGAAAGACGTAAACCACGTAATCAAAGCCGTTGGTGGCGCACCTCTTATTCTAAAACTTTTGGAAGGCACACAAGGTTTGGGTGTTGTTCTAGCAGAAACAAAAAATGCTGCTACCTCAGTATTAGAAGCCTTTAACGGACTTAAGGCACGAGTAATAGCTCAAGAGTTCATCAAAGAGTCTGGCGGAGCTGATATCCGGGCATTTGTTGTTGATGGAAAAGTTGTTGGCGCTATGAAGCGACAAGGAAAAGAAGGAGAGTTCAGATCTAATTTACACAGGGGCGGAAGCGCAGAAATTATTCAATTAAACGATGAGGAAGAAAATACTGCACTAAATGCAGCAAAAGCTATGGGTCTTGGTGTAGCCGGTGTTGATATGTTACAATCGGATAAAGGTCCGCTCGTGTTAGAAGTAAATTCTTCTCCGGGTCTTGAAGGAATTGAAGCAGCCACTAAAAAGGATATTGCAAAAGACATTATAAAATACATTGAAAGAAATGTCTGAGGATACATTTGAAATTCTTGGGAGAGAAATTAAAAGAGGGGAAAGTGCCATTCTTGAAGTGAACTTTGCAAAGTTACATACAAGAAACAGGTTAAGTATGCCTGTAATTGTAGAGCGAGGGAAAATAGATGGACCAGTACTACTCCTTTTAGGAGGTGTGCATGGCGATGAAATTAATGGCGTTGGCATTTTAAGAGATATCATTCGGAAAAAATATCATAAGCCTGTACGAGGAACAATTATTTGTATTCCTGTTTTTAATGTTTTTGGCTATTTAAATCAAAAAAGAGAATTCCCTGATGGAAGAGATTTAAACAGAATGTTTCCAGGTTCTCCAAACGGCTCGTTAGCCGGCCAAATCGCATATAAGTTTACGAAAGACATAGCTCCTTTAGTAGACTATGTTATTGATTTTCATACAGGTGGAGGAGAACGTGAAAATTATCCTAATATTAGATGTGTTTTTCAAGAACAAAAGCTATTGGATATTGCCAAAGTATTTGGAGCTCCTTTTATAGTAAACTCAAAATACATCCCTCACTCCATAAGAGAGCTGTTCAATAAGTTAGGTAAAACCATTCTTTTGTTTGAAGGTGGAAAATCGCTTGATTTAGACCAAAGAGTTATCGATTGTGGTGTGAACGGTGCTTTGAATGTAATGAGGCACTTGGGTCTTCAAGATGGGAAGCCATCTGAAACAGAAAAAACAATTTATATTACAAAAAGTCGATGGATAAGAGCCCAACATTCTGGTCTATTTCAATCAACTGTTGAAAATGGTTCGAAGGTTACGAGGAAGATGATTTTGGGGATTATATCAGATCCTTATGGAGATTTTGAACGAAAAGTAATTGCTCCCATAGATGGATATATTTTTGGATTAAACACCACGCCAATAGTAAATAAGGGTGACGCTATTTTTCATATGAGTATTGAAACGCTCTAGAGGAAATCCTTAAAAAAGGCGATGAGTATCAGTGAACTATCAACTACGATATTTCAAGAGGTCTAAACTTTCTGTCAAAAGGCATTCAAACGATTATACTTGGTGATAAAAAACAAAACCCACTCTATGAGTGGGTTTTGTTTTTACTCGACACTTACTAGCCTAATTCTGTATTCATTAATAAACCGGAAATTGCCTCTAAAACCTACTCCATTGTCAATGGTTCTTCTGAAATACTCTCGTAGCTCATTGGGAATTTCAATCTCCACGTTATCCATGTAAAGGTGGGTACTATCATTTAATTGCTGTAGAGTATAATTAGCGAGGTCATCCTCTTCTTGTTTATGATAATATCTTAATGGTTCAACATACATTTTGAATAGCACTGAATCCGCTACCTTTACTTTAGAAATCACCTTTATTAAGGCGTAATCATAACGCGTCCCATCAGATAATGGTCCGACTTTAGTTTCTATGACGTTTAAGGTATAATAGTACCCCCACCCGAAGTCAAATCCATCAATATACTCCGCCTCGGAATCAGGCGATTCAAGAACCATTCTTTTAAAATGCTCATAATTCTGGGTATACATATACGGTTGAACGGTTATCGTCTTGATTAACGCCATTTGACCCCATGAAATTATGGGCATGTAAAATATCAGAATTAATAATCTTATCATCCTTCAAACTTACTCCATAGAACTTTAAGGCAATTAACGATTAAACACAAGATGTTTTAGCTACAAAAAAAGTCCACTTTCTCTATTTTTCAATAGAAAAAGTGGACAATATGATTAATGTCGACATCCATTTAACTAGCCTACCACTTCCTTTTTGCAGGACGCGCGCCACGTGAATTTCCGTCCTTAGAACGAGCACGAGATGAACCGCCACCTTGCTGGGGACGTTGACTTCTTCCACCACCACCACCTTGCTTAATGGGTTTTCTGTTTTCAGGATCTGACCATTCTATGGCTGCTCCTTCCTTGAATGGGTGCTCACTTACAAGGTCTATTTCCTGAGAAATAAGTTTCTCAATATCCTTGAGATAACCGCGTTCATCTGCAGAACAGAATGAAATAGACGAACCAGAAGCATCAGCCCTACCAGTACGTCCGATACGGTGTACATAGGTTTCTGAAACATTTGGCAATTCAAAATTAACAACGTGCTCCAAGCCAGAAATATCAATACCTCTAGCTGCAATATCTGTTGCTATAAGAACACGAATTTCACCAGCTTTAAAGCCCTTTAATGCCTTTTGTCTAGCGTTTTGACTCTTATTACCATGAATAGCAGCGGCTGATACACCTTCCTTTTGAAGAATGCGCACCACTTTATCACAACCATGCTTAGTACGTCCGAAAACCAATACAGCACCTTTCATTTCATTTAACAAATGAAGTAGTAAGGCCGGCTTTTCTTTCTTACTTACATAGTAAACACACTGAGTAACACGCTCTGCTGTAGGCTTATCCACTGCTATTCGAACACTCTTGTAATTAGGGCGTAATATCTGAGAACTAAGCTCTATAATAGACTTAGGCATAGTAGCTGAGAAGAATAAACTCTGACGCTTAGCCGGTATAATTCTTAATAGTTTTCTAATGTCATGGATGAATCCCATGTCTAGCATCTGATCAGCCTCATCTAAAACAAAGTGACTAATATTACCTAGGTCCGCGTGCCCTTGGTTTTCTAAATCTAGAAGGCGACCAGGCGTCGCAACAAGGATATCTACTCCTCTTCTTAATTGGTCGACCTGAGGTCCTTGACCAACGCCACCAAAAATAACTGCCGTTCTTAGGCCAGTATTTTTACTGTAACGCTTTGCATTTTCTCCAACTTGCAGAGCAAGTTCTCGAGTTGGCGCGACGACCAATGCTTTTACCTGTCGACGATTGCTCTTTGGCTGAGACAACAAGTGTTGTATTATAGGTATAACGAATGCAGCAGTTTTACCAGTCCCCGTCTGTGCGGTACCTAGTAAATCTGATCCTTCAAGTAAAACGGGGATACTCTGCGCTTGAATAGGGGTTGGGGTTGTATAACCTTGTTCCTTCAAGGCAGATAGAATTTGCGGGTCGAGCCCAAGCGCATCAAATGCCATAGAGTGATTTTAACGGTCCTCGGGGTTGTGAGAACTGGCCGCAAGTTACGGCTAAAATAAACGCCAGTTTCGAGAACCTCAACTAAGGATTGTATATTAGGGGCAGTTAATCATCACATGAATGAACAAAACTTGGAACTGGTCGTTGACCGTGGCTCTCGCCGGCTTTCTATTTGGATTTGACACAGTTGTTATCAGCGGAGCAAACGCCCCTATTAAAGAGCTCTGGGAGACCTCTGCCTGGTTCCACGGAGTGTTCATTATGTCCATGGCCCTTTGGGGAACAGTTTTAGGCTCATTAGCAGGGGGAATACCAACTAAACTAATAGGACGAAGGAATACCTTAATATGGGTGGGAATACTCTACCTCATATCTGCTGTCGGGTCAGGCATTGCACAAGATCCCTATAGCTTTAGTTTTTTTAGGTTTCTTGGAGGGATAGGTGTGGGGGCATCAACTGTAGCAGCTCCGGCCTACATATCCGAAATATCCTCTGCACATTCTCGAGGTAGACTAGTAGCGCTTTACCAGTTCAACATCGTTTTCGGAATTCTACTTGCCTTCATTTCAAACTACTTATTAAGCGGAGTAGGTGGTGCAAATGACTGGCGCTTTATGCTAGGCATTGAGGCCATACCCGCCGCAGTTTATTGTGTATTAATATTTGGCGTCCCAAAAAGTCCTCGATGGCTAGTGATAGAGAAAAATGATGAAACCTCTGCACTCATTACTCTTCAGCTTATTCACGATAACGTCCAAGATGCCCTGGATGAATTGCAAAGCATTAAAGACCATAACACAGTGGAATCTCGTTCTTCAAATCTCTTTAGCGGCGCGTTTAAAAAACCACTAACACTAGCATTTCTACTGGCCTTCTTTAACCAGTTAAGTGGCATCAACTTTATTTTATACTATGCCCCTGTTATCCTCGAAAAAGCTGGATTCGCTTCCTCAGACTCTTTATTGAGTTCAATATCAATAGGGGGGACCAATCTCATTTTCACTTTTGTGGGTGTTTATCTTATAGACCGTGTAGGCCGCAAGAATCTCATGTATATTGGATCAATTGGCTATATAATCTCACTCTCCATGGTAGCCTATGGGTTTAAGACGGATGCAAGTGCCACATTTAACTTGACATTTATCCTAGTTTTTATTGCATCTCATGCCGTAGGGCAAGGAGCTGTCATTTGGGTGTTTATTTCGGAAATTTTTCCAAATAGTGTTCGTGCCTCAGGCCAAGCATGGGGCACCGGAACCCACTGGGTATTTGCGGCTATTATAACCATGTTAGGAGAGGTCGTTATTGACGCATTTCCAAGCTGGACTATATTCGCCTTCTTCTCCATTTTCATGGTTCTTCAACTACTTTTCACTCATTTCATGATGCCTGAAACTAAAGGAGTTAGTCTTGAGGAACTACAAGATTCGCTGTAACCTTGTTATAGAAAGTGTCGAACGAGACAGAACACCTCTTTGAGGTCCCATCCGCATTTTTCCGAATTCAATTTCGAAATGAAGAGCCACTCCTACTTGGTTATATCGTAGACCTCTTGGATTTTCTTAAGTGCACCATCAAAATCAAAATTTAGATCTATCAATTCTCCATTTGCTAGATCGTAGACCCATCCGTGAACCTGAGGGAACTTCTTTTGAGCATAACTCTTCTGTACGAACGCTGTTTTCATCACGTTAAAGCATTGTTCGATCACGTTTAACTCGATCAGTTTATTATAACGTTCGTGCTCGTCTTTAATAGCATTAAGAGTGGTTGAATGCAGTCTATACACATCACGAATCTCTCTGAGCCAGCCATCCAGTAAACCGAGATTACTATTTCCCATTGCGGCTTTGACACCACCACAATTATAATGTCCACAAACCACCACGTGCTTTACCTCAAGATGTTCCACGGCATATTGAATTACGCTTTGCGCATTCATATCCGTGTTGACCACCATATTGGCAATATTACGATGCACAAAAACCTCACCAGGCTCTAGTCCCATTATCTCGTTAGCAGGAACTCTTGAATCCGCGCATCCTATATACAAGAATTCAGGGCTCTGGCCCTTAGCTAAATGCTTGAAGAAATTTTCATCCTTCTCTAAATTATCTGAAATCCACTTTTTGTTGTTCTCAAAAACTTGATCGTAGGATCTTTGCATTGTGAAAGTATTTATTTACTAAAGTATATGGTAGACATTGATATGAAACATAAAAAAACCTTATAGTTCATATTCGATTTGCTTGAATGGAGATCTAAGCTGATACTCCTTAGGTATATATGATCGCTTAGCAATATATAACATTGACTTAAGTAGCAGATTACGCGTGTAAAACGAAAAATAATTTTCAGCAGCCCGAGCGCCATAGGTACTTTTTATTTCCGTAGCCGTTCGACCTAGATTAATATATTCAAAACCATGCTCAATGCCATGCTCAATTACATGGAACATAGCGACACTATAAACTAGATCTGAACCAGATTTTAACGTGCCATAATGCATAGCACGAAGACAATCCCCGTCTTCTACGACGGATATAAATGCTTTTAATTCTCCTTTGTTCTGAATTCCAAATATTTTATAATCTCCCTTAAACCAAATTCTAAACCGTAGAATTAATTCTTTTAAGTCGATTGGAAGAACCGCTATTTTATCTGTTAGCGTCCTCTCGAGCATACCAGCGCACAGCGCGATATTATCATCATTCTGTTCTAGCTCAACTACATCATATCCCTCTTTGAACTGCATAGACTTCTTTAAACGCGATCGATATTTCGTCTTCATTGAATCCATGTATTCCTGAAAATTATTCCACCTATTGTCTATGACCATAAAGGGCTCTGCCCTGAAGCTTGTCCAATTCTTCTGAGATACAGGCGCATTAGAAACACTCATTAGAAGAATAGGACGTTTAAAATCACGGGAATTCATTAGCGACTGCAGTACCTCCGGTTTTTGAACCCAAAACCCAGGCAACCAAGGACTACCGACCACTTCTAAAACACCCTTTCTAATAAACGCATTAATCACATTTAAGCCTCTTTTCTTGAGATAGCTTCCTGAACTCCTTCTGAATTCCGGAATACAAATCGGAAGCCCTTTGGCGTCATTGTCATATTGGACAATTCGGCCTTGAACGTAAGTTAATAATGACTTTTCTAACGGGGTCGTGATCATTGAATGTAAATAGAATACTTTTATGGTAATTATAAGATAAAGATCATGTTTACCCCCAACGCTTTTCAAAAACAATTGTTCGAGCAGATATTCGGCGCAACCACCGGCAAATCTAAGATTACTGTGGACTTAATGGCCGTTTTAGGTTGCTCGAGAGCATCTTTATATAGAAAACGGACCGGCTCAACTCCATTAACAGCAGATGAGTTGATTAAACTCGCCAATCATTTTTCATTAAGCATTGACGCTCTACGTACTCATTCTGAGGAAAATAGCCATGTTGTTGTTTGTACCACACTACCTCCCATCCAGAGTTATGCTGATATCGATTTTTATCTAGACAATACAAAAAGAAATCTAGAATTAGCCATCAGCCAACCTACTGCGCAGCTTTATTTCACGGCAAAAGAAGTCCCTCTTTACAGATATATGGACATGCCAGGCCTCAGTGCCTTCAGGTATTACCTATGGATCATGGAGAACATGAGGAAAAACGAACGCTTTGATCCGAAAGACATTCCACAGGAGTTGATTGATAAAGGACGTGAGTTGACAATTTTAAGTGAAGGGATAAAATCAACTGAATTTTGGGTACCTAGTGCATTTGATAATCTCATTGGTCAAATCAAATACGTTGCAGATTCCTCTCGAATGTCTAAACGAATAAAAGACCAACTCAAAGAAGAATTAGATGTTGTTCTGGAGAAGTTAGTTCAAAACGTTAAGAGCGAACAAACTGAGAAAGGCAAGCCATATCAAATGATACTTTGCCATTACCTGACTTTGAGTGATGGTGCATTGGTTGAAATTGGCCCTAACCACAGCGAGGTAATGTTCTCATACGGATCTATTAATTACATGAAAAGCTCCAATCCAAAGATCATTAACGCATTTCGACGGGGACTTCGCTACCACAAATTAGAAGGGCAGACTCTAGGAGCTTTAGATGGCGATGTGATAGATGAATTTGCTAAGTCCGTTCGGCTCAAGATCAATGAACTGTAATCTCTGAGGCGATCTTTGCTGCTCGTTCACGTAACTCATCCATGGACTCTACTCCAGTCCTGTCGTAGGTCAATACTACTGCCATTCTTCGAAATGGTCTAGTCGTAGGTTTACCGAAAATCTTAATATCAGATTGCTCATATCCGCAGGCTTTGTCTAGACCCCCGTAATTTGGCACACCATTCTCTGACGCTAAAACCACAGCACTCACACCCGGATAACGCTGTTCTATTTCCACGATAGGAAGTCCTAATAAGGCGCGGGCGTGCAATTCAAACTCATTGAAATTCTGGGTTCCAGCCAACGTTACCATACCTGTATCATGAGGCCTTGGGCTTAATTCCGAGAAATATACTCCATCAGATGCAAGAAAGTATTCAATGCCCCATAAACCTTCGCCACCAAGTGCTTTTGTTACCTTTATCGCCATGTGCTGTGCTTCCAATAATTGGTTACTATCCATGGCGCAAGGCTGCCAACTTTCTTGATAATCTCCTCGCTCCTGGCGGTGACCAATAGGTGCACAGAACAAGGTTTTACCATTTTTTTGAGTGACTGTCAACAGCGTTATCTCCGTATGAAAATCAATAAATCCTTCAATTATGATTTCTTTTAAATCCCCTCTTGATCCTTCCATTGCATACGTAAAGGCATACTCAAGTTCTGAATCCTCCCTAACTACGCTCTGTCCTTTTCCTGAACTAGACATCAAAGGCTTTATAACACAGGGCATACCTATAGCTTCAACGGCAGATTTGAATTCCTGAAACGTAGTTGCATATTGATAAGGAGCTGTTTTTAACCCCAATTCTTTTGCCGCAAGATCCCTTATGAGCTTTCTATTCATAGTGAAATTTGCAGCTTGAGCAGAGGGCGTGACCTGAATCCCTCGTTTTTCAAAGTCGTACAATCTATCTGTACGAATACTCTCAACCTCCGGGACAATAATATCTGGCTGGTGCTTATCAACTGCTGCATCTAAGGAGGTACCGTCGAGCATAGAGAACACCTCAAAGGCATCTGCCACTTGCATAGCGGGCGCGCCTGCATAGGAATCGCAGGCGATGGTAAAACAACCCAGTCTTTGCAATGCAATAATCACTTCTTTGCCAAGCTCCCCTGATCCCAATAACATCACCTTTTTCATAGTTTAATCGAATGTTTGTCAAAGATATTAGTTAATTTCGCTTTATGCGCAACGTACTGAGCTTCATCTTCACTATACTGTACGCTACTATGAGTAGTGGCGCTCCTTCGTTGTTACACTATTGCGGACATGAAGAAGCCGTACATCTTTCGTTAGGAGAGCATGATCATCAAGAAGTGCCCTGTTGTAGTGACGTAATGAGTATTCATGGGTGCGATTCTCTAGAGAAGGAATTGCATCATACCTCTGAAAATGATGATTGTTGCGCGAATACATATATAGATCTTGATTTTTCAGAACAGGAATCTAAGCTGATCAAAAGTGTAGTTTCTGCACATTCTAGACCACTTACCACTACGTTTCACAACTCTTTAGCTCCATGTATTACTGCAACTAGGTTTGTAGAAAACAACGGACCTCCGCTCTTTATCATGTTTCATAGATTGACCTTATATGACTGATTTAGCCCAATATTACCGGTCTAAACTTTTCTAACAAAAAATCAATCATTATGAAACTCAAAACAATTTTGGCAGCTGCCATCGTCTTTCTTACCATTCCTTCTTTTGGTCAATCAAATATCACAGAAACCACTCTAGAAGTGGACGGACTTTGCGGAATGTGTAAAAAACGGATCGAAAACGCCGCTTATATTCAAGGGGTTAAAAAAGTGAATTGGGATTTATCCTCTCACGAATTAGCTCTGACTTACCGCAACGACAAAGTAAACGAGCAAGAAATCATTACTGCTATTAATAGTGCAGGTCATGATGTCAAAGACCATATAGCTACTGATGAGCAGTATGCTACTATTCACGGCTGCTGCACCTATCGTGATGCGGAAATGCGGAAAGCTCATGGACTGGGTGATGCATTGTGTAAGCCGAACGAAACACACGAGGAACACCACGCGCACGGCGGTAAGGATAAGCATTAATGAGGTCTTTTTCAATGATTTTAGCCGTCACCTTTGGGTGTACGGTTAATCCTGCTTTAGGACAATCCGACAGTACTTCAATACAGCTTTTCGAAACACTCGACCAAGTAAATATTGGAGGTGACCCAGGCATTAGCTTGTCTAAAAAAGCGATCATCACTCAAGAATTGATTTCGGAAGTAGAGCTTCGTAAGGCTGCTTGTTGCGACCTAAGCGAAAGTTTCGAGACCAATGCTTCTATTTCAGCATCATTCACTGATGCTGTCACCGGAACACGTCAAATCAAGCTGCTAGGATTGGAAGGTCCATATGCTTTATACACAAAGGGAAATGTTACGACCATGGGGGGACTTGCTTCTGTTATGGGACTGGCATTCATTCCCGGTGCGTGGATACAAAGTATACAACTGACTAAAGGACCTGGGAGTGTGGTTAATGGGGCCGGGGCCATTAGCGGTCAAATTAATTATGAATTACGACCGAGCTTTACCAAACAAATAGGACATGTCAATTTGTTTGCAGGGCCAGGTAGGTTTGAGCAAAATCTAATCTACACCTGGCATCAAAGTAAAAAGTGGTCCTCTAATATTATGGTCCATGGTCGCCAGCAACTCTTCCGCTGGGATGGGAACAAGGACGGCTACCTAGATACGCCTTTGTCTCAACACTTTTTTGTTCAAAATGCATGGAAATTTAATGGCAAGAATAGCGAAGGTCAACTAGGCATTAAATTTAGTTCTGTGGATAACATAGGCGGTAGCACACTCTATGGTAAGGAAACTTTCGCACCTGTTTGGAGTCATGAACTTCAAACAGACAGATATGAACTCTGGGCAAAACGAGGCTATTTCTTGAAGGGTGGTATTAATAGAAGTATTGGCACTCAATTTTCAGCTAACTACCAAGACCTCGATAGTTATTTTGGCGAAAGACTGTTCGTAGCGAAAGAGTTTAGAACCTATGGAAATCTTATTTTTCAAGACAACATTATAGATACACGTCGAACCATTAAAGCTGGTGCCGATTTTAACCTTCACAACGTTGAACAAGAGATGTGGGGATACAACGGAGATTATGACGCCTCTACGTTTGGTGTTTATGGTGAGTACAGCTATGTGGCTAGTCCTGACGGAGAGGGATTGAGCATGATTTTAGGCCAACGGTTAGATCAACTAAACATCACCGGTAATGCCAATAAGTTGTTCTATGTTCCACGACTTCACGTAAAGTACAATAGTGGAGCCTGGTCCTTGCGTTCTCAAGCGAGTCGTTCTTACCGCTACACAACACTCGGTGCGGAATACATGGGATACATGGCTAATAATCGTGTCTTTGAGTTTCGTAGTGGTTCAGCAGCACCAGCGGTTGAAAGCTCTTGGACGCTAGGGACATCCGGTGCATATACGAAAGACATCGCATTTAAAGAGCTGCAAATAACTGGAGATGTGTTTTTAACAAAATTCGATCGCAAGATGACCCTTGACCTTGATCAAGACACTGAAACTGCTTTATTCTACAACAGAAGCTGGACGATGAATGAATGGGGAGATCAACCTTATTCACTTTCAGCCCAGCTTGGAGGACAATATGAACTTCTACACAGGACACTCTTTAAATTCGCATACCGGTATCAGAAAGTTACACAGCTCAATCTTACTGCGATTAACCAAGGAATAGACAGCGAGCTAGAGGAAGTGATTCTAAACGTTCCTCACCTGCTCTATGGGGGGATTAGCTACGCTGGAACAAAAGGGTTAGGTATTGAATTAAATGCCACCTACAATTCATCTCAACGCCTACCAAGTGCTGGTTATAATGATCGTAGCCCAGCTTTTACCATGCTAGGTGGTCAAGTCAGCAAAGAGTTCAGAAAGCGCGGACAGGTCTATCTAGGACTTCAAAATATGCTGAACGTGCGGCAATTAAACCCTATCATGGGAGGCGACTTGCCATTCGAAGATAGGTTTGATGCGTCAGTTGTATGGGGGCCCATCATGGGAAGACAGGTCTATGCAGGCTGGAGATACGATTTAAGAAAACCTTAGCGGGATTATTTTTTATAAAAAAGGCCACCCAATGGGTGGCCTTTTAGATTTAATCTCAAAATTTTCCCTAGGCGCTGTTCCTAGAAGCATTAATATTACCATAAAGAGATCTTACAATAAGCTTCTCGAGGACAGCTCGTTGTCTATCCGAAATATCCTTCTCACGCAAAGTGATGAGTGCATATTGCTGAATCACAAGCAAGGGGAGTACTATATTCTCACGTAATGCAATAGACGCTTTAATTCCTGGGTTATTACTGAGTAATTCAGGTTGTCCAGAGATGGTCAAAACCCATTTTTGGGTTCGCTCGAACTCTTCGCTTAATTGACTCCAGAAAGCACCATACTTAGGATCATTTGCCATATAAGCGGTAAGAGGAAAAAACGTTTTACACATACTCTGCATTGAATTCTCTATGAGAGTTCTAAAAAACTTTGATCGTTTATACAAACTTTGTACTTCGTGTAATTTACCGGCTTGACTCAATTCCTCTAACGCCTTTCCTAGGCCATAAAAACCAGGTATATTCATTTTTAACTGCGACCATGCTCCTACAAAAGGAATGGCACGCAAATCATCAAGTTCTAGTTTTACAGATTGTCCACGTTTTGATGGACGCGAACCAATATTAGCCAAACCATAATAATTCAACGGGCTCATCTCTTCTAAGAACTCTGTAAATAATTGATTCTCCTTCAGAAGCGTATAATGTTTCAAGCTAATGTCACTCAACTGCTCCAAAATACTGCGTTCATTGGGCTGAAGTACCTTAGCTTCGTCTATCATAAGACTATTTTCTAGTCCAGCCGTGATGAGCTGCTCCATATTAAACTGGGCACTTTGAGGTGTCCCGAAATTACTCGATATGGTTTGGCCTTGAACTGTTAATTGTATCTGAGAGGATGCAATGTTCTGACCTAAGGATGCGTAAAAATTATGAGTGTTGCCACCGCCTCTAGCCGGTGGGCCTCCACGACCATCAAAAAACAAGACATCTATCTCATTTTGTATAGAGATACGAGTTAAGTTTTCTTTAGCCCGGTAAATATTCCAGTTGGCAGACATGTAGCCTCCGTCTTTGGTACCATCACTAAATCCCAGCATGATTGTTTGTTTATTACTACGTTGGGTAAGGTGGGTGCGGTAATTATGGTCAGAGTATAATGTATTCATACTAGCTCCTGAGCCCATTAAATCATCAATAGTCTCAAATAAGGGGACAATATCTACAGTGATCTTATCACTACCAAAAGTAGTCCACCGTGCCAAAGCAAAAACCCTAGCGACGTCCATCGCACCCCTGCAATTAGAAATGATATAACGATGAGCACCCTTTGGACCATTTTGTGCCTGAATATCACGAATTACCTGAAAACTTTGCAACGTGTCGTCGATACTTTCGTCCCCTGTCAAGGTACCGTCCCAATTAGCCTGCATTGTAAACAACTCCTCTGGACGCTTTGGCTCTGGGATATTTAACTGAGTTAATAACGCATCAAACGCCCGTTTAATTTCACGACTGTCTTGGCGTAAATCAATACTAGCAAAATGAGAACCGAAAAGTGCTACACGGTCGAGTAATTCTTCAACCAATTCAACAAATATGGCATCGTGATACTCAATAAGGTTTGTGCGAACTGAGCGCAGAGCTTCACGGAATCCCATGAAATCCCATTCATCCTGATCGCGAATACACCTCAATACTTGTTGCTCAATATCCATCAAATCCTCATAAACCCCGTTGAATGAAATGCGACGACGTAATCTTCTCAGATCTTGGTAATAGCATTGCAACAGCACATCTCTGAGTCGGTTGGCTACCTTCTTTGTAATATCAATACTCACATAAGGGTTTCCATCGCGATCTCCTCCTGGCCAAAAACCTAGATTGATCAGGTTCAATGTACCGTCCCAGTCAGGGAGACTACGGCGCATTTCAGCAGTAATATCCCCCGCACTTTGGTAGAATACGTTTTGTAGGTACCATATCAAATTTACGGCTTCGTCATATGGACTAGGTTTTGATTTCTGAAAAAAGGGGGTTTTACCCAATTGTTTCAAGTACATACGAATAGAACTCAGATCGTTTTCACGAATAGCTCCAGTTAAATCAGTAATAATTGCCAATACCCTTCCTGGATAAAACTGAGTAGGGTGAGCCGTTAAGACCGGACGTATAGAAAACTCTTGAAGCCGCTGTTTTAATTCTTCTAAGTTCCCTGCGCGCTCCATGCGCATCATAAACTCGCTAAGGGAACCCTTTCCGGAGAGGTTGTTTAATTGACCATAAGCAGCATCCTCTAAAGCATCAACTAGTACGACTTGACGCTCAATATATTGTAACACCTTAAATAAGAAATTCAACTGCTCTTTCTCGTCATCACTATCCTTGAATTCTGCAAAGAACTGTTTGATGATTTCCCTAGGGCTTTGGCCATCTGCTAGTCTTGTGAGGCAGTATTCATTTAGCACTGGAATAAAAATCCCAGTGTTCTTGATACCATCCAATGGCAGTGTCAAGAACAAACTATTATAGAGCTGGAATTTTAATCCAACATGCGTCTCGTAATTTGCTGCACTTAGTGCTAAACTCTCTTGATATTCCATGTTAAGGTAATATAGTTCCTGTTGCGGCTTGGTACACTTGATACCATTGCTCGCGGTTAAGTGCTATTGATAATGCCCGCTTAGTATTGCTTAAATGGTCTTGGTTTGTTGTTCCTACTATCGGAAGTATGCCAGCAGAATGTTTCATTAGCCATGACAACGCAATCACGTGGGGTGTTGTATCAAATTCTTTGGAAAGCTCTTCTAATATCACATCCACGGATTCAGGAAGTGAACCTCCTCCTAGAGGTGACCATGCCATCGGAACAATACCGTCTGAGATACACTGATCAAGAGTTCCATCATTAAAAGCATCAAGACGCTTTATCGAAACTTCCAACTGATGGCAACCGATGGGTACCGTCTTCTGTAGCATATTTACTTGTGAAGCAGAAAAATTACTGACACCAAAACTTGTCACCTTTCCAGAACTATGTAATAATTCAAATGCTTCTCCGACCTCATCCACGTCCATTAATAAATCTGGGCGATGTAATAGAAGGACATCTATATAATCTGTGTTGAGTGCTTTTAAGCTATCATCTACACTTTTTAAAATATGCTCTAGTGAAGAATCATAGGCCTTGTGTCTATATGCAGGCTTATTATCACACACTCTTAAAATACCACATTTAGTAACAATTTCCATCTGCTCGCGCCAGCCCGAGTGCAACTTTAACGCAGCACCGAAATCCGCTTCGGTGGTATGATCACCATAAATATCGGCATGGTCAAATGTCGTGAAACCCAGTTCAAAAGAAGCTTCGATCATTTGCTCATATTGAGCCGTGGAAAAATTAGCGCCCCACGCGCCCCAGCGCATGGTACCAACCACAATATCACTCATCCAAGGAGTACTGTACATAGTTCTCGTTTTACGCTGCAACATAGCACTTTCTACTCTACTTCACCGTAACGACCTTCACCCATTTACCATCTATTCGCATAATCTTAAATGCTCCCTTTTCTGAACTAGTTCGCCCTAAAAAATCATATCCCGATCCTATTCCCTCTTGAAAATATGGATAGTGCGTTTCCCCAATAGATACTGATGAGGAATCTAGCCACTCTTGTAAATGTCCAGTCTCATCTATATGATCAGCCTCGAGCCAATAAATTTTATGTGGCCCAGGACCGAGTAATTGGAGGGGTATATGGCCAAAGTATATATTAGGAGGAACAAAAAAATAGCCGGGAGATCCACTAGCGGTTACTATTCCTTGGCCTACAGCAAAAATTTCGTAAAAACTACTTTTAGGATAATGTGCCACTGACATGCTTGACGAGTTCTTTTTAATAGAAACCTGAGGGTCTAGTTTACTACCAATGTAGAGTTGATCACAACAAGGCATGAAACTTTGAGATGATTTACCAGAAGTAACGAAATCAAACACCACAGAACCAAGGCTTAAATTAAACTTCTCCGGAAAAGTTGACGATTTATCGGCTTTTGGTGGTTTCAAAAACGACCTGTTTAATGAATTTATCGTGGATATATCATTGCTAATTGAGCTGTTATTTACACCTGAAGCTGCTGAAAAATAGACAAATTTCTCCTGCGCATCATCAATATGATAGGATCTTAATAGCCATTTGTCTACGATGGTTGAAAAAATTTGTTTTTGCACTAAAATGCACTTAAAGTATTGATTATCAGATACTAAAATGCTATTTACACCCAGTAAAATAGTGTATAACAAAGTGAGGCGCCACCATAGTGACCCCTGAAAAGGGATGCGTTTCATAGTAAAGGGGTTTAGGTTATTTAAAACTGCTTACTTATAAGTTAGCCTACCGCGATAAAAGAGAGTACTTTTGCGCCAAATTAATTTGACGTCAAATGAAATTGCGCAACATCGCCATCATCGCACACGTTGATCACGGGAAAACCACCCTAGTTGATAACATGCTGCACACTGCTAAGTTATTTAGAGACAATCAACAAGTAGAAGAACTCTTGTTAGATAGTAATGATCTCGAACGAGAACGTGGCATCACTATTCTTTCTAAAAATGTAAGTATTCGTTGGAAAGACACTAAAATCAACATTATTGATACCCCAGGTCACAGTGACTTCGGTGGAGAGGTTGAGCGTGTTTTGAATATGGCGGATGGGGTTATTTTACTCGTAGATGCTTTTGAAGGCCCTATGCCTCAAACGCGTTTTGTACTTCAGAAAGCTTTGAGCTTGAACAAAGTGCCTATTGTGGTCATCAACAAGGTTGATAAGCCCAACTGTGCTCCCGATATTGTTCATGACCAAGTTTTTGAACTATTCTTTAATTTAGAAGCAAACGACGATCAACTTGACTTTAAGACCGTTTACGGCTCAGGAAAAGAAAAATGGATGGGTCCTGATTGGCAAACGCCTACGAATGACATTACCTATCTTCTTGACTCTATCATTGAAACAATACCAGAACCTGCCGTTGAAGAAGGTAACTTACAGTTACAGATTACATCATTAGCCTTCAGTTCATTTACGGGCCGTATAGCTATTGGCCGTATAAAAAGAGGTAGTATAAAAGAAAATATGCAAATCTCTCTTTGCAAAAGAGACGGAACAATAAAGAAAGCCAAGATCAAAGAATTAATGGTTTTTGAAGGCTTGGGTAAATCTAAGGTTGCAGATGCAGATGCAGGAGAGATTGTGGCTGTTAGTGGATTAGAAGATTTCGAAATTGGTGACACCATAGCTTCGGTAGAAAACCCTGAAGCGTTACCTACAATGGAGATAGATAAGCCGACAATGAGTATGTTATTCTCTATTAACAACTCTCCATTCTTCGGCAGAGAAGGAAAGCATGTTACTTCTCAGAAGATTCGCGAGCGCTTAATGCTTGAGATTCAAAAAAACTTAGCGCTTAAGGTCCAGGATACAGGATCTGCTGATCAATTTATCGTTCATGGACGTGGAATTCTTCATCTAGGTATCTTAATTGAGACTATGCGTCGTGAAGGCTACGAATTACAACTAGGTATGCCTCAAGTAATCAACAAAACAGTTGATGGCAAGAAGCACGAGCCTATTGAAGAACTTACAGTAGATGTTCCGGCAGCTACGGCCGGTAAGGTCATCGAAATGGTAACAAAACGTAAGGGAGAACTTTTAGTGATGGAAGCTAAAAGTGATTTAACGCGTCTAGAGTTTGAGATTCCTTCACGTGGATTAATGGGTCTAAGGAATAACGTCTTGACAGCAACAGCTGGTGAAGCGATCATGGCGCACCGTTTGAAAAATTACCAGGCCTATAAAGGAGATATGGAGCGCCGCATTTCCGGAGTTTTAGTCGCTAAAGAAGCAGGTAAAGCAAGTACTTATTCAATGGATAAACTTCAAGATCGCGGTAAGTTCTTTATTGAGCCTGGTCAAGAACTTTACGGAGGACAAGTTATTGGTGAAGCTAATAGACCTGGTGATTTAGTCGTCAACCCTTGTATAGCTAAGCAGTTGAATAACATGAGAGCTGCAGGAAAAGATGACAACTCTGCCTTATTTACACCTATAAAATTCAGCTTAGAAGAAGCCATGGAATATATTGGTGCTGATGAGTATGTAGAAGTTACTCCTGAAAGTATTCGTATTAGAAAGATTTTATTAAACGAGAGCGACAGAAAGCGCTCAGCTAAATAAATTCAACTAACCCTATTGCAAAAAAAGCCCAAGGTAATCCTTGGGCTTTTTTTTGTAAAATGAGATAAAGTGCATTACCCCTCCTAATTGCTCATGCTGTCCTGTAAAACCTTTATTATAGACTTCGCTGCATTCGCGATAGCAGTTCCAGGACCAAAAATACCTGCTACTCCCTTATCATATAAATAATCATAATCTTGTGAAGGAATAACCCCTCCAACGATTACCAAAATATCTGGACGGCCAAGTTTTGTCAACTCTTCCATTACCGCAGGAACAAGTGTCTTATGTCCCGCTGCTAAAGAACTAACACCTAATACATGAACATCATTCTCTACAGCCTGCTTGGCTGCCTCTGCAGGAGTTTGAAACAACGGACCCATATCTACATCAAAACCTAAATCAGCAAAAGAAGTAGCAACCACTTTTGCTCCACGATCGTGACCGTCTTGTCCCATTTTAGCAACCATAATACGTGGGCGCCGGCCGGCTTTAACAGCAAACTCGTTAGAAGCAATAAGGGCCTGTTCAAAATCTTTGTTTTTTTTCATCTCGTTTGAATACACACCACTGATGGTTTGTGTCTTAGCAACATACCTGCCCCAGGGGTTTTCTAAAGCTGCTGATATTTCACCTAATGTTGCTCTAACCTTAGCAGCTTCTATTGCTAGAGTCAATAAGTTTTGATCTGTTCTACCAGCAGCCTTTTCAAGTGCGTCAAGCGCTTGAGAGACTAAAGTTTGATCTCTATTAGCTTTTAAACTATTTAAGCCCTCTAACTGCTCCTTAAGCACCTCAGCTCCCTTAACCTCAAGTATATCTAGTGAAGCCCGCTTTGATGACTGAAATGCGTTTACACCCACAATCACATCTATACCACTATCAATTCTGGCTTGCTTCCGTGCAGCAGCCTCTTCAATCCTAAGTTTTGGAATACCCGCCTCAATGGCTTTGGTCATGCCGCCTAACTCATCTATTTCCTTCATCAAATGCTCAGCACGGACAATTAGATCCGCAGTAAGTTTCTCTACATAATAGGAACCACCCCATGGGTCAGCTGTATAGGTGATATCCGTTTCAAGCTGAAGGTGTAATTGTGTATTTCTTGCAATTCGTGCAGAAAAATCTGTAGGAAGTGCAAGTGCCTCATCCAAAGAATTCGTATGTAAACTTTGCGTCCCCCCCATAGCTGCAGCCATGGCTTCAATCGTCGTACGCGTAACGTTGTTAAAAGGATCCTGTTCCGTCAGAGACCAACCAGAGGTTTGACTATGTGTTCTTAAAGCTAAAGATTTTGGATTTTTAGCACCCAATTCAGCCATATGTTTAGACCAGATAAATCTGGCAGCACGTAATTTGGCAATCTCCATAAATGGATTCATTCCTATGCCCCAGAAAAAACTTAGCCTAGGTGCAAAGGTGTCTATTTCAAGCCCTGTGTTAATTCCTGTTTTAACATATTCCAATCCATTACACAACGTGTAAGCCATTTCAATATCAGCGGTCGCTCCTGCCTCTTGCATATGATATCCAGAAATAGAGATACTATTGAATTTAGGCATGTGTTCACTAGCAAAGGAGAAAATATCACTAATGATTCTCATACTTTGTGCTGGAGGATATATATAGGTGTTACGCACCATGAACTCCTTGAGTATATCATTTTGAATGGTCCCATTTAACAAAGAAATATCAACTCCTTGTTCAAGGGCTGCAACAATATAAAAAGCCATAATGGGTAATACAGCGCCATTCATTGTCATTGAAACGGACATTTCATCCAGTGGTATTCCATCGAAAAGCACTTTCATGTCTTCAACGCTGTCAATTGCAACGCCCGCTTTTCCTACATCCCCTACCACACGTGGATGATCACTATCATAACCTCTATGCGTCGCAAGATCAAAGGCCACAGAGAGACCCTTCTGCCCAGCAGCTAGGTTTCTCCGATAAAACAAATTAGACTCAGTCGCTGTCGAAAAACCCGCGTATTGACGTACAGTCCATGGACGTCCAACATACATAGATTTATAGGGTCCACGCACGAAAGGGGGTTCGCCAGGTAAGGTTCCCAAATGTCGTGCCTCTGCCAAATCCTTTTGATTATACTTCGGTTTTACAACTACTTGTTCTGGTGTTTTCCACATGTTATTCTGCGACATAACCCTCTTACTTTGAAGATTCTTTAAGTGAGCGTTCCAGCTCTAAATTTGCAGCCCACCGCACAGGGATCAATGGTTCGATCTCTTTATCTTTATGAGCTGCTTGATGTTCAGACCTTAATTTCAATGGCTTTAACTGCAAATCTGCAGGTAGAACCTGGCTTATTTCCGGAAAAATATTTACCCCAAGAAATTTCTCCGGTATTGCCGCTTGAACTTCAGCATCTAGCTTATCCTGAACCCATCCGTTACGCAGTGCTTCCACTATTCCACCCAACGCGCGAATTTCCTGAAGCACACTCCATGCTTCAGTGCACAATTCTTCCGTCTTAGTTTCAATAAAATGAGAACCAGCAGCGGGGTCTTCAACTCGGTCTAAATAACTCTCATAAGCCAATATATAATGCTGGTTCAAGGCAAGTCTTTCTCCCTCTGGATCAGCATCTTTAGTCAGTGAATTATAAGGACGTATTTGTACAGAATCTGCTCCTCCAACTATAGCCCCAAACGCAGCAGATGTTGCCCTGAGTAAATTAGAATGCTCATCGTAGGCAGTTTGATGCATTGTAGAGGTCTCTGAATACAATTCTAAATGGGTTGGTGACAATTCATATTCCTCGAGTAATCTGGCCCACAGAAGTCTTATACCACGGTGTTTTGCAATCTCCTCGAACAAATGGGTACCACTGGTTAGTGCCAACCAATACTGGGAATACCCTACTTCTCCAAAAGCGTCTAAATAAAAATCTAAATGGGCCGCTGCTAAACCTAACTGGGTCGCTGCAGATGCCCCACAAGCACCGAAAAAGTTCGCATTACAACACATGTACTTGAATTGAGAAGGTGCTAATCGACTAATTTCGCCGAGGTCATACATTTTCTCTTCATGCCACACACCAGTTCGCGCCGCAATTTCTACAGGGTCAATATTGATAAAGCCCTGTAAGCCATCTATGCTGTTCCCATCATCATGTGCATGGTGAAGTAGAGCCTCCATTACATCAGGACCGCTACCTTCTACTACCAATCCTATATTGATGTAAGACAATTTGACATCTCTCAATACGCGAGGTAGATAATGATCGCTATTTATGTAAAACAACAAACCAGATGCGCCATGATCTAATCGATTTAAAGCCCAATCGTTGGCTGCAAATTCTTTTTCTACCGTATGCTCCTGTATCATTATCCACCATGGCTTAGCCCTAAATCCTGGATCTAGATGAGGGCCTGACGTGTATACTGGCTCAACGGTTGAACCGTGAGGATAAGTTCTTTTAGGAGTATCACTCATTTGATGAATCTTCGAATTCAATGATGGTTATCGTTTCGCCTTTCTTAAGCATGCCGAAATTTTCTCGTGCATAGCGTTCAAAAGCCTTAGGATCAGTCTCTAACTGCTCCAACAAGACACGGTCCTCTTTAAGGGTAGACTGGTAATAATCTATGTCGCGTTCAAGATTGTCCAATTGCTGGTCCAATTCTGAATGAATAAAATAGTTATTGGTATCTAAGAACACCATCCAAAACGCAAATGAGAGTCCTGATAAGACATATTTGTTCGTCAGGATTTTTATTAAACGATGGCTCAGTAGTTTCTTCATAGCTCTAATTTAAGGAAAGGCTTTAAGACTTGGCGATTGAATTCTTTGACTGTAAAAATTCGCTCCCCCCTAGATCCTGTAACCTAACCAATTCTGAATAGGTCCCACCGAGGTTGAGTAACTGATCATGAGTTCCTCTCTCTGTTATTTGACCTTCATTAATCACCAATATTTCATGGGCATTACGTATGGTAGATAGTCGATGAGCGATCACCACCGAGGTTCTACCTTGCATTAAACGATCGAGAGCTTCCTGCACTAGAAACTCACTCTCACTGTCTAAAGCACTCGTCGCTTCATCGAGTATCAGTAGTTGTGGATCTTTAAGTAATGCACGAGCTATAGCAATTCTTTGGCGTTGACCACCGCTTAATTGGACACCACGTTCACCCACGGTGGTTTCCAAACCTTCCGGAAAGCCTTGAATAAACTCCCACGCATTTGCTTGTTGCGCTGCTTCTATAATCTCTGCCTCGCTGGCGTCAGTTTTTCCGTACGCAATATTTTCTTTGATACTACCTCCAAAAAGTAATACATCCTGCGGCACCAGTGCCAATTCCTCTCTCCAAGCCGCCAGATCAACTTCATTCAATGGCTTTGAATTCGAGAGAATCCCTCCCTGTTCTAGATGATAAAAACGCATAAGCAAGGATGCGATCGTACTCTTACCTGAACCACTCTTCCCCACTAGCGCTATCGTTTTTCCTTTAGGTATCTTAAAACTGAGTCCTTTTAAAACTGAAACATCTGAGCGAGATGGATAGCTAAACTCCACCTGGTTAAATACAATATCGCCAATCTCCACAGCTACCGTTTCAACACGGTCTACTGTCATCTCTGTTTGCTCCTCCATTAGGTCAAAAATGGTCTCTGTAGCTCCAATCGCCTTCTGAAGTTGTGCATATACACTCGCTAACCCACCAATGGAGCCTCCAATAAACAAGGCATACAGAATAAATTCATTCAACTTATCTGCCGCTAATTCGCCATTGTGAACCATTCCCGCACCAAACCAAATTACCAAGGCAATCGCACCAAACAATCCAAAAGTGATGAAACTAGCAAACGCTCCTCGATAGTATCCTCCCTTTACCGCCAAGCCTACAACTTCTTTAATTCTTGAAGCGTACCTGCTGCGCTCCCAGGCTTCATTAGCAAATGCTTTGACGGTTTGGATCCCTGCAAAAGTTTCTTCTACAATTGTATTTGAAGCAGCCACTTCATCTTGCACGCTTTTAGAATACTTTCTTATAAATTTTCCAAATATGATGGTCACGATAATTAATGGAGGAATTACACCCACAATGAACAGTGTTAGCTTGATTGAGGTAAACGCTAATATGGCTATTCCGCCAATTACCATCGAAATTCCTCTCAATAACTCTGCTAAAGTGGTGGTTAATGTCTCACCTATTTGAGACGTGTCTGATGCTACTCTTGAGTTCAGCTCTCCTACCCGTTTTGCAGAAAAAAAACTCATGGGCAGATGAATCAGGTGTCCATACAAATCTTCACGTATGGCGGCCAAGGCACGTTCTGTAACTATTACAAAAATTACAACCCTGAAGAAGCTTGCAATACTCTGAATAACAAGCAATCCCATCATTTGCAACATATTGTCACGTAGGTTGCTTGGTGTTGAGCCCATTAAACCTCCTAAAAGTTTCGGGAACAACAATGAGGTTACCATGGTTATAAGCAAGAAGAGGAAGCCTAGACCCCAGAGCTTTCGTTGAGGACGTAGATAAGCAAATATTTTGTTTAGCTTCTTTAAATCCTTTACAGACAACGGTTTGCGTTTGCTTTTTTTTCCTTTTAAGGAATCGTCACTAGTTTTACTCATATCCGCGAAGTTACGCCTTATGGCCTACCTTTGCGCTTCAATTTTTCAATAATGGCAGGAGCAGAAAACATAAAACCCTACCACAATAGTGATGCGGAAAAGAAAGAGCAAGTCGCTGAAATGTTCAATAATATTTCTAAGCGCTACGACTTGTTGAACCACCTACTGTCCTTAAACATAGATAAAGGCTGGAGACGTAAAGTGGTAAACTTGGTGAAGGCTGATGAGCCAAAGGTTATTCTAGACGTAGCTACAGGCACTGCTGATTTAGCCATTGCTCTGGCAAAGGGAACAGGTGCTCGCATTACCGGCGCTGACATTAGTGAAGGAATGCTTGAAGTTGGCCGAGTAAAAGTGGCGAAAAAAGGATTGCATAAAAGCATCGTTCTAGAACTTGGAGATAGCGAAAATCTACCTTACGCAGATGATACTTTTGATGCGATTACCGTTGCTTTTGGTGTTCGAAATTTTCAAAATCTTCACAATGGTCTAAAAGACATGGCTAGGGTACTCAAGCCTGGTGGTCAAATTGTAGTATTGGAGTTTAGTCAACCGCGATACTTTCCTTTCAAACAAATTTATTGGCTTTATTTTAAAGCGGTATTACCAACAGTAGGTAAATTAGTTTCCAAAGATCCGAGAGCCTACACATACCTTCCAGAGAGTGTTGAGGCCTTCCCTCACGGTAAGGATTTCGAGGCGGAATTAGTTCGAGCTGGCCTAAAGCCTATTTTAACAAAACCCGTTACTTTCGGTATTGCTTCTGTTTACCAAGCAAGAAAAGAGGCTTAGAAACGTTGTCTACCTAATGAAACTCCGCCTTTTAATTATTGTAACTATTCTTGCCCCATTAAGTAGCTATGCTCAATTTGCAAGACTGCGCAACCAACCACTTTACGATAAGAGTGGGTTGCATTTCGGGTTTCATATTGGTATTAATAGCTACAACTTCTCTATGGACCTAAAGGACTTGAGCGAAGTGAACAACATCTTTGGAGTGGAAAGTGAAGCCCTACCTGGTTATAATATCAATATTATTTCTAACCTCCGATTAACTGAGCATTTAGACCTGAGGTTCACCCCTGGATTTGCAGCAACAGTGCGTAAAATTCATTTTGACTTAATAGACCCTATTCGTGACGAGCGCAGGATAGTCACCCGTCAGATTGAGTCATCTTATGTACAATTCCCAGTTCATTTAAAATTCAAAAGTGTACGCGTAGACAACTACCGTATTTACCTAATGGGTGGACTACGTTATTGCAATGACTTGGCCTCTAGGGCTAAGGTAGTGGATGACAACCTCTTTAAATTACAACGTCATACGGGGGATTACGAGTTTGGTTTTGGGGCCGATTTTTACTTCGAATATTTTAAGTTTTCACCTCAAATTAGAGCTTCTTGGGGCCTGACCAATCTTCTTGTTCAAGATGGCACGCTTCCTGTCGAAGCATTTGACGCGATTAGAAACCGAGCCATATTGGTCAACTTTACCTTCGAATAGTGCAAAAAGGTATCATTTATATGCTCATCTCCGTGGGCTGTTTCGCCGGAGTTAATCTACTTGTTAAATTCCTACCTCATCTGCCTGCAACAGAATTGGTGCTTTTTAGATCACTCATCACCTTTGCAATCAGTTACAGCCTGCTAAAGAAAAAGAAAATACATCCTTGGGGAAACAATAAGTCATGGCTCTTGATCAGAGGCATAGCAGGCACTACCGCGCTTACTATCTTTTTTTATACGCTTCAAAAAATGCCGCTTTCTGCAGCCGTTACTGTTCAATACCTCAGCCCATTTTTCACTGCTTTCATTGCAGGCTTCTTACTAGGAGAAAAGACGAAAGGTGCACAATGGTTGTTCTTCTTAGTTTCTTTCTTAGGTATAGTAGTTGTAAATGGTTCCAGTGCAGATATACCCCCTATGCTCTTAGCTTTAGGTGTTTTTTCTAGTATGTTCTCTGGACTGGCCTATAATGCAATAAGAAAACTAAAAGATGAAGAGCCCTTAGTCATTGTCATGTACTTCCCTCTGGTCGCAACGCCCGTAATGCTGGTATTTAGCCTTTTTAATTGGGTAACACCTTTAGGGACAGATTGGCTTTTACTCTTAGGACTTGGTGTTCTTACGCAGTTTGCCCAGTTATATATGACTAAATCCTACCAGCTCTCTGAAGTAAACACTGTAGCACCTTTAAAATACATTGGAGTGATTTTCGCACTGACCTGGGACATTGCATTGTTTGACTTTATCCCTAATGCTCAAATGTTTTTGGGAATAGCCTTAGTCATTGGAGGAGTACTTATGAATTTACGGTTTAAAAGCGTCGAGAAGAAGCGTACTCGTAAAGTAACGTAGCGCCACTTACAGCAACGTTTAAGCTCTCCATTTTACTAGAATCCCCAGGCAACGTAATCGTCCGACCACTGGACTTCAAGATGTCGCTAGCTCCCTGACCTTCATTGCCCATTACAAGGATTTGTTTGCGTGACCATTCAAAAGATTTTGCAGGCGTACCGTTCATGTCAGCAATAACCAGTTCAAACTTGTTCTCAGTAGCGAAATTCAACCATTCTTGCTCTTCTAGTAATACTACTTTAACATGAGCCAATGCACTCATGCTGGCTTGAACAACCTTAGGGCTCCATACATCCGCTGTCCCACTCACTAAAGCAATATGCTCTACGCCATACCATAATGCCGTACGTAAAAGTGTCCCTAAATTTCCAGGGTCTTGAACACGGTCTAGTAAGAGAATAATGGGTGCGTCAATAAAAGACTTCAGATCTTCTTTTCTTTGATGAAAAACAGCCAATACAGGAGATGATGTTTCTAAAAAAGTGATTCTCTTCATATCACTTTCTGATACCTCCATAGTCCGATCACCTAGCAATCCCTCAGGAATAGGTCCAACATGATAAATAATATCAACCTCCACTCCCGCCGAAACGAAATCAGTCACTAATTTCAAGCCTTCAGCAATAAAAAGACCCGTTTTTTTTCGGTTCTTTCGTAAAGCTAAACCGCGAATAAGTTTCTCTGAATTTTTAGTAACCACTGTGATACATTTTAAGGCTAAAATACACGCTAAATCTAAGCACATCATTATGGTGCTTGGTGTATTATTTACCGCATCTAGTTGCAGTGGCCTTAGAGCGGTGGATGAGATCGCTCCATTGCTGGTGGAGAACAATATTCAAGTCAATGGAAGGACGACTAAATCCGACGACGACTTTGATATTATGCGCCAACGTCCGAACAGGGGAATTGGAAACATTAGGATATTTCTTTCACTCCACCAGATTGGAACATCACTTGGTGAGAATGTCGTTGGTCAATGGCTCAAGTCAATTGGCGAAGCCCCAGCCGTTTACGATAGTATTGCAAGAGTCAATAGTGCTGCTCAATTAGGCTTGCATTACTTTAACCTAGGCTTTTATAAAACTGAGGTAACCTCCTATGAAACAGTCAAACGAAAAAAAGTCGTTGCTCATTACCGCATAAATACAGGACCAGAATACACGATCAGTAACTATAGCATTACCTCCACTAGTAGATTTATAGACTCCGCACTTGCTTTTCACGCCCCTTTATTAACTACTGGCGACGCTATCGTTGCTGAAACTCTAGAAAACGAGCAATTAAGCGTTCTTAATTTCTTAAAGAACAATGGCTACTACCAGGCAAAGTTGGGATGGGTATACTTTGAAGTTGACACAACCGGAGGTCCTTCCACGAGTCAAATTGCTTGTATCGTTGATCCTTACATATACGGAGGGAGTATTGAGCGAAAAACCTTGAGTAAAATAACTGTAGAACCAAATTACAGTTACACAAATACTCTAGCCGTTCGAGACAGTGTGCGCACCTTAAATGGCATGGACATTTTACAGCGTTCACGCAGTTTTAGACCTGGTTTTCTGGATGACCAAATATTCCTGGCTCGCGGCGCATATTACAATAATTCAGAACTTCGCAGCACCTTCAAGAACCTGACCGCACTTGGTGTATTTAAAAATATAGAACTCGACATTAAAGACCTGGACAGCACTCTGACGGCTCGTATTAAGCTTGTGCCTCTTCCTAAACGCGCCGTTACAGCTGCTATTGAAGGGCTTGGCAACAATGGTAGCTTAGGAATTGGAGGGAATTTCAGTTGGGACAATCGCAACCTATTTAAGGGAGGAGAACTTCTCAGGCTGTCCATGGGTGGTTCCGTAACAGAACAAAGAAATTCTACCAACAATACTTGGCTGATTGACGCACGTGAACTCAATAGTTCTGCGACGCTCCGTATACCTAAACTACTTCTACCAGGCGCTTGGATTCCTGGAAAATCAAAAAAATGGTCTCCCAGGACAGAAATTATAAGTAAGATTTCGTATCAATTCAGGGCGAATGAATTTAACCGTCTAAACCTGACCAACAGACTGGATTATCACTGGAAAATCGGTAAAACGAAGCACACCCTTACCCCTGCTCAATTATCATTGATTCGCATTGACCTTAATACCGTATCACAGTCCACACCATTTTTATTTGTGGGGTTTCAAGACCTTGTCTTCGCTTCAACTGCTTATAGATTCAGTGAAACATGGAGTAACGCTAACCGCAGATACTTCCTTGCTGCAGATCTTGAGTCTGGAGGACATCTATGGAATGCGCTAAATAGAGACAGTATTGTTTCCTTACCTATATCCAGATTTGTAAAAACTTCTATTGACTTTCGATTTTACCAACCCTTAGTGCGAAAGAGGGAATTGGCTTTCCGAAGCTTTCTTGGTATGAGTCAATCTTGGGGAGAAGGCAACATATTTACCCCTTTCGAAAAATCTTATTTCATGGGTGGATCTAATGACATGAGAGGCTGGACAGCTTACCACTTTGGGCCTGGAGCAACACCTGAAAACCTATTACAATCTGACGGCTTCTTTACTGCAGCACCCATAAAACTAATTCTCTCAGGAGAGTACAGGTATACAATTCAAGAGGCACTCAAGGGTGCTATATTCATTGATGCTGGCAACATGTGGCTTTACGCAAAGGACTATAGTGGCGTATTCAATGCTGCCCAACAAGAGGCAATAGCGTTGGGTCAGTTTTATTGGGATACTTTCTTCAAACAACTTGGCTTGAATACAGGAATTGGGCTTAGGTATGACATTGAATTCTTTATTCTGCGTGCAGACCTAGGATTAAAAATTCACCACCCCGGTGCTGTGGACCGCTCTAACTGGGTGATTAGTGATCCTAAACTACGAGATTTGAATATTAATATAGGTATTGGATATCCCTTTTAATTATTAAGCGGGCGCTAGATAAATTCATCTTATTTTAGCCGTTCACTAATACTATCAGAAACTATGATGTCCATTGACAAAATTAGAGAGTTGCTCGGTGATCAAGCCGATGCTTTGTTGAACCACACTTCTACTACTATTCCTGTAGATTCTTTGGCACACACACCAAGCGGCAACTTTGTCACGGAATCTTTCACAGACTCTAACCGCAGCATCCCCGTGATGCGTTCGCTCCAAACTCTTTATGGCGCAGGCCGTTTAGGTGGAACCGGTTATTTAAGTATTCTGCCCATTGACCAGGGTATTGAGCACAGTGCAGGAGGTTCTTTTGCGCCAAATCCAATGTTCTTCGATCCGGAAAACATTGTTAAAATGGCCATTGACGCTGAGTGTAATGCTGTTGCATCCACCTTTGGGGTATTAGCTACTGTAGCACGTAAGTATGCACACAAAATTCCATTTGTTGTTAAAATCAACCACAACGAATTTCTTTCTTACCCAAACACTTTCTTACAGAGCCCTTACGGATCCGTGGAAGATGCTTGGAACATGGGAGCAGTTGCAGTTGGTGCGACGATCTACTTTGGTCACGAACAAAGCCGTGAAATGATCGAACAGGTTGCAATGGCCTTTGAGCGTGCTCATGAGCTTGGAATGGCGACTATATTATGGTGTTATACGCGTAACAATGCATTTAAAGTTGATGGTGTAGATTATCATTCTTCTGCAGATTTATCTTCTCAGGCAATACACTTAGGTGTGACCATACAAGCCGATATCATCAAGCAAAAACTCCCAACGAATAATGGTGGTTACAATGCTACCGGTCATGGGAAAACTCACCCAAAAGTATACTCTGAATTGACTTCTGACAATCCAATCGACCTTACTCGTTACCAGGTTTTAAATAGCTATAACGGGCGTATTGGTGTAATTAATTCAGGTGGCGCTTCTACTGGCAACGATGCTGACGATTTAAAAGAAGCTGTATTAACTGCAGTGGTTAATAAGCGTGCAGGTGGCCAAGGATTGATCCTAGGCCGTAAAGCATTCCAGAAAGACTACAAGGACGGTATCGCTCTATTGCGTTCTGTGCAAGATGTCTACTTGAATGACGACATTACGCTTGCTTAAAGCATAATACAGACTATCATCTAAAAGGCATTCTTCTATCGAAGAGTGCCTTTTTTAGTACATTAGCACGCTATAAACAGGACAAACAACACGTATGGGTTGGTTTAAAAGAACAACTGCTGGTATTACCACGCAGACTAAGGATAAAAAAGAAACGCCAGATGGCTTATGGCACAAATGCCCTAAGTGTAAGGTGATTGTGAGCGTTGAAGACCATGCCACTGAGATGTGGACTTGTGGTAACTGCGGACACCATGACCGTATCAACGCGAAAGAATACTTTGAGATTTTATTTGATCAAGGAGTATTTACTGAATTAGATCCTAAAATGGAGTCTATAGATCCATTAAAATTCAAGGATACTCAACCCTATAGTGATCGTCTAAAAGCTGGTCAGAAAAAATCAGGTCTTAAGGATGCCATAACAACAGGTTACGGAGAAATGAATGGACATCAAGTGGTCATTGCATGTATGAACTTCAACTTTATTGGTGGCTCTATGGGGTCAGTCGTAGGTGAGAAAATTGCTCGCGCGATGGACAGAAGTTTGGCCACAGGCGCTCCCTTTATCATGATTTCAAAATCAGGTGGTGCCAGAATGATGGAAGCTGCCTTTTCGCTTATGCAAATGGCGAAAACAGCTGCTAAAATCGCCTTACTAGACGATAAAAAAATTCCATACATATCTTTCCTGACAGATCCTACTACAGGTGGTGTAACGGCATCTTTTGCTATGCTTGGTGATATTAATATTGCGGAACCTAATGCACTTATTGCATTCGCTGGTCCGCGAGTAGTAAGAGAAACTATAGGTAAAGATCTTCCACAGGGGTTTCAAAAATCTGAGTTTTTACTGGAACACGGCTTCTTAGATTTCATTGTAGAACGCAAAAATTTAAAAGCGAAGCTTAGCCAATACCTTGACATGGTAAAGGGTTAAGATTTTTTTGAAATAGATCATGTAAAAAGTCGACTCGAAATGAGTCGGCTTTTTTATGTCTGTTATTTTGCAATAGCGCTTGCTTCGCGCATTGGATTACTTTGCCCATTACGCTGCCATCTGCTTGTTGCGTTTTTAGAATACACATCAAACTTACTGGGCTCAACTTGAGCTGGCCAATAATTGTTTCTTCTATCTGTATCTGCCATCTCGAGGAAGGGATCCAGTGTGATTTGCACCACAGGCTGACTAAAGTTGAACCATTTAGTAAACGACTCTTCATGCTTCACCCATACCTCCACGGGAACTCTTTTTATTTCCTGTGTTCCATCTTCTAGGGTAAACCTCAATACCAAAGGCATTAATAATCCACCCTTATTTTCAAAAGATATTCCGTAGAAATGGTAACCAGCGTCTAACATAGCGGCCTCGTCTGGAGACAAACGGCTTCTGTATTGCTGGTATTCTTCTCGATCAGCATCGCTTACGTCAAACTGATTGTATCCATTGTAGAAATCGCGAGATGCTGGAACTTCATCCACGACTGTACGGATTATACTATTTCGCGATTTACCCACATGGGCATCTGCCTTTATGAACTGGTCTTGTTTGATCGGGTTTTCTAGGTCCGGGTTCTTACTGGACATTTGATACCACTTCACATCAGTCATCGCAATATCTACATGATCCGTTGTGTAGAACCACCCCCTCCAAAACCAATCTAAATCAACTGCTGATGCATCTTCCATGGTACGAAAAAAGTCTGCGGGAGATGGATGCTTAAAAGCCCAGCGACGGCTATATTCTTTAAAAGCATAATCAAACAGCTCTCTGCCCATTACTGTTTCACGCAAAATATTCAGTGCCGTTGCCGGTTTACTGTATGCATTATTCCCAAACTGGAGAATACTTTCGGAATTAGTCATTATCGGAACCATTCTATCTTTAGGCCCGCTCATGTAAGGAACTATATTATTCGCTGGGCCTCTTCTCGATGGATAGTCATGGTCCCATTCTTGTTCGGTTAGATACTGTACAAAAGTGTTTAACCCCTCATCCATCCAAGTCCATTGACGTTCATCGGAGTTGATGATCATAGGAAAGAAATTATGACCTACTTCATGGATAATAACACCTATCATCCCATATTTAGTCCCTTCACTATAGGTGCCATCTGATTCAGGGCGGCCACCGTTAAAGCAAATCATGGGATACTCCATTCCAATCCACTTTGTGTGTACTGAGATGGCTTTATGGTACGGATAGTCAATAGTGAACTTACTGTAGACTTCAAGCGTATGTGCTACAACTCTGGTGGAATATTGCTCCCAAAGCGGATTGCCCTCCTTCGGATAGTAGCTCATTGCCATCGTTGTCTTTCCATTGATATCTAAAGCCATAGCATCCCAGATGAATTTTCTTGACGATGCGAAAGCGAAGTCTCGAACATTCTCTGCCTCAAACATCCAGGTCTTCGTATTTGAATTTTTCTTTGTTTCCGCCGCTTCGGCTTCGGCTTGAGTCACTATAATGACTGGATCCTTATAACTTTTCTTTGCTTTAGCTAATCTCGCACGTTGGGAAGAGGTCAGAACTCTACTTTCATTCGTCAATTCTCCTGTAGACGCTACAACATGATCACCAGGAACGGTTATACTAACTTTATAATCTCCGAACGGCAAGGTAAATTCTCCTTGACCTAAAAATTGTTTGTTTTGCCATCCTACTATATCATCATAGACAGCCATTCTAGGGAAAAATTGAGCAATTGTATATAAATAATTGTCCTCTTCTTCAAAATATTCATAGCCTGAACGACCACCAATATCCATGCGGTCATTCACATTGAACCACCATTTTATATTGAAACTGAACTTCTGACCCTTCCCAAGCGGAGTTGGCAGATCAACACGCATCATCGTATTATTTACAGTATACCTGAGGTTGGTACCTCCAGTGGATTGAACATAGTCAATCTTAAAACCACCATCGAAGTCATAGAACTGGTTCTTCTTAAGTTCGTTAAAAGCTGTCTGAGCAGTATTGCCTCTTTGCGAAAAAATACCCTCAGTATTAATTTCTTGAGTGGTGCTGTTCTTTGCTCGCATATTTTGATCTAACTGCACCCATAGGTATCGCAATTCATCCGGACTGTTATTCGTATAAGTGATGGTTTCCTTACCATAAATGCGCTGGGTCTCATCATCTAGAGTGATTTCCATATCGTAATCTGCCTGTTGCTGGAAGTACTGGTGGCCAGGTGCACCTGAAGCTGTTCGGTAAACGTTTGGCGTGGGTAATTCTTCACCAAGTTGTCTGAACTTAGAGGTATTCACGTTTTGCGCAAGTAATGAGCAGCTAGCTATTGTTGCCACTAGGAATAAAATCTTCTTCATTTAAGCGATTGTTAAGTCAATTAAGTAGGTATTCTCTCTAAGATCATTTGAAAACTAAATACTAAAATTCCACCAGATATTACCAATCGGTATACCTGAGGTTTTATATTGATTCTATCTAAAAACCAATATACTAAAATCACGGCCAACACTACAATGAATTGACCCAGTTCAATACCTAAATTAAAAGGAATCCAAGCCCACCAAAAAGAATCGCTTTGAGCTATAAATGAATAATACGAGCCAAAACCAAAACCATGCACTAGTCCAAAAGAACCGGCTATCCACATACCCATACGGTTCACTTTGAATCCTAAAAAAAGGTGTAACGCTGCAGTAATACCTATACTCAAAGCAATTGCCAGTTCAATAAGGCTCGAAGGCACAATTAATAGCTCCGTCGCGGTAAGGGCAAGGGCAATACTATGGCCTATTGTAAACGCTGTGATCCAGCTTAAAATTGGTTTCCAATTTCTCACGCTTAAAGGCAGAGTGAGAGCTATAAGAAACAACATATGATCGAAACCTTGAAGATCGGTGATGTGGCGAATGCCGAGATTTACGTAAAACATATTTAAAAGAAACTCGTGTAATAGTCGTTTTCAACCCTGCAGCTACTTGTCGCACGACGGCCCAATTCGTTGTAAAACGTGATGATGTTCTCTTGCTTTGAAAAGACATCACTTAAAGTTGAGCAATTAATGATCCAGTTAGAGTCATTTAATTCTTTTGGTAGTCCTGAAAAAATAAAAAAAAGCTTTACATATTCATTATCTGTCTCACTGCCAACAAACGAGAACATAAGTTCAGTCATTACATCCTCTCTGCTGCATTGAATAATAAATGTTCGTGCCAGCTCATAGGCATGGAGTGAATCCTTTTGTAGCTCCGACATCGCATGGTATCTTACGTCCTTCTCCGTCACTAATGCATTCATGGCCCGTTCCCAATCATCTGGGAAAAACTGCATAGACGCAGTAACACGATCTTGCTCTAAATCAACCCTTAGTTCAGTGATGCTCACATAAAACTCGTGCTGTATCTTAGGGGATACGGTACCAAGTAAAACCGGGAATGAAGTAAAAAGGACCAATAGTAAATTCATGACTGTGAAAATAAACCAATTTATAGCATTTGCAGCCCTTATCGCGACATTACTAATGTCAAAATCAACGGATGCCCAAGCCGTTAAAATTCATGAGGGCACAGCCTTCAAATCTGGTATTTGCGAACCAAGCATCTCCGTGGACCCCACGAACAGAAACAACATCTATGCGGGTAGCATATTAAACAACTTCTACCAGAGTACGGATGCCGGAGCGACTTGGACCATCTCTACTATCACAAGTCCTCATGGTGTTTGGGGCGATCCCTGTATCATCACAGACTACAGTGGACGTACTTATTATTTTCATTTAAGCGATCCTGAAGGGACAAATTGGCGAAGTGATCGCATACTTGACAGAATGGTTTGTCAAAGTAAGGATGGACCAGAAGACCACTTTAACGAAGGTAGCTTCACACAAATAAATGGCAAAAAACACGACAAAGAGTGGGCAGCAGTGCATCCATCCAATGGAACGATTGGACTCAGTTGGACTCAGTTTGACTCGTATGGAACAACGGACCCCTCCTGCACAAGTACCATTCTCTACAGCGAAAGTATCGACAGGGGAGACACTTGGTCATCCCCTACGATCATCTCAGAGCGGACAGGCGATTGTGTAGATGATGACAAAACTGCTGAGGGAGCAGTACCGGCCTTCGGGCTCAAAAATGAGCGATACGTTGGATGGGCGTTGGATAATAAAATTTACTTTAACCGTAGTTTGGATGGCTTGGTCTGGGAGGAGTTTGAGGTAGCTAGTCAAAAAGCTGGGTGGACCCAATCTTACGATGGATTTTCAAGATGTAATGGAATGCCGATAACCGTAGTTGATCAATGCCCAAGCAGTCCTTTTTATGGCCGAATATTCATTTGCTGGGGAGATAAATCTAAGCAAACCGGTGGTGAAGTGTATATGAGTTACAGTGACAATGCAGGTGAAAATTGGTCAAAGCCGATGGGCATTTCAAATAATGGCGGATCTTCTGATCAGTTTCTTCCATGGATCACCATTGACCCAACCTCTGGATTTCTATACGCTGTCTTTTACGACCGCAGGAACACCATGGAAAAGACTGAAACGAACACTTACTTAGCGATAAGTAAAGATGGAGGCAGCAGTTGGACAGAGCAACAAATAAACGATGCGCCATTTTCCCCTTCTAATGCGGTTTTCATGGGTGACTACAATCACATATCTGCTTATGGTGGTGTCGTAAGACCCATTTGGACTGAGCTTAAAGACAGCAAAAAATCAGTTTGGACATATTTATATAACGAAAAATTTTAGTGATGAGATTACTTATTGTGAGCACCTCAACTATTTATGGCGAACCCTACCTAAGCTATTTGACAGACGAGTGTCCTGATTTCTTTAAACAATGTAAGAAGATTCTCTTCATCCCTTTTGCACGTCCTGGAGGAATAACCCATGACGAGTATACCTCTAAGGCAAAAGTATTTTTTGAAGATTTGGGATTTGAATTTAAAGGAGCTCATGAATTCGAGAATCCAGAAGATGGATGCAATTGGGCTGATGGTTTCTTTATAGGTGGAGGGAATACTTTTGTTTTGGCCAATGAGCTCAGAATAAGTGGCTACTTTGATCTTATAGATAAACATGTAAGAGAGGGGAAACCCTATATGGGTACTTCTGCGGGCTGCAATATGACGGGTATATCCATTTCTACGACCAATGACATGCCTATTATATACCCGTCAAGCTTTGAGGCCTTTGGATGGGTGCCTTTTAACTTCAACCCTCATTACTTAGATCCTATTGAGGGAATCGAGCATATGGGTGAAACACGTGAAACGCGTATTAGAGAATTCCACAAATTTAATAACCACCCAGTTATTGGTTTGAGAGAAGGCTCTTGGATTAGAGTTGAGGAAAACTCGGTTGTACTCAAAGGTGATTCCACTGCTAGAATATTTTTAGCTAATGAAGACGCGTACGAAACACTCGAAATACCTAAATCAATACTTTAGTATAGTACAACTTCTGTACGTCTATTAACCTTACGTCCTTGAACACTGCTATTAGGCAAAACTGGTTGCGCTATTCCAGCTCCTCTTGCATTTAATCTAGTCGGATCAATTACTTTAGAAATGAGGAAATCAAGAACCGATTGGACCTGCGTATTATTTAGTTGCTGATTGAATTTATAGTAGGTATTTTTTTACTCCAAAACTTATCCAAATGAAGTTTACCGTAATACTGCTCTTAACTTTTTCTAGCCTTTTCATAAATGGTCTTTTCTGACTTCAGTAGAGGAGAGTGTGTTAATTGGAGATCAGCTTATTGGGAGATGTCTTAGGTAGCTTCTACACAACTGTCCGCTGGGATATAACAGGGTCAGATGCTGCCAACCATAAGGTAAGTCATAAAACAGCTCCAGAAAACGCCCATACAGTAGGAGAAGAACTTAGAATCGCACAAGCAAAAGTAAAGGCCATGGAAAAGGCTGTTTTACAGTTAAAGTCAATGAAAACCGAGCCTATTAAAGTAGAGGAGCCTGTTTCTGAGGTGTCTTCTGAAACGACTTTAAAGAGCACGGAGGAAACCGATAATACTTCTACGGTCAAAACAAGCAACACTAAAAGATATGCCATTATCATTGCAAGCTATAAATCGGAGGAAGTAGCACAATCACTTGCTCGGGAGCTAGGGAACACAGCGCAGGTGATCCCTGTTCCAGAGATTGCAAGATTCAGGGTAGCTTACGATATTTACGACACTTATAAAGACGCAAAAAATAATCAAGAAGAACTGGTGTTAGACTTTGAAAATTGTTGGATTGTAGAATTCTAAAAAAATCAATTTGAAATTGATAATACCCGCGTTTCAGCGGGTATTTTTTTTGCCTAAAGAATCCGTAAATTTGCTCCTCCAAAAGATCCTATGAAAAAGACTGCACTTATTGTTCTCGATGGATGGGGACGCGCTGACAATCCTGAAGTGAGCGCTGTTGACCTCGCTCATACGCCCTATGTAGATTCCCTGTATATTGACTATCCTTCGACTTGGATAAAAACATCTGGGTTGGACGTTGGGCTACCTGAAGGACAAATGGGTAACTCTGAAGTAGGACACATGAACTTAGGTGCCGGTAGAGTAGTTTACCAAGACCTAGTAAAGGTAAATCTAGCAGCTAAATCTGGAGAATTTGAGACAAATCCCACACTACAAAAAGCATTAACTACAGCACAAAAAGGGAATAAGAAAATTCATATCATGGGATTACTTTCCGATGGTGGGGTTCATGCACATATTAGCCATGTTAAGGCCTTATGCAGTTGGTTAGATAAAAAGAATTTTCACGACGTATACATTCATGCATTTACGGATGGCAGGGATACCGATCCCAAAGGGGGTGCTCAATATCTCGAGGACTTAACCAAACATATGGATAAAACTACAGGGCAAATAGCTTCTGTTATTGGTCGTTATTATGCGATGGACCGTGACCAGCGATGGGAGCGCGTAGCTCGTGCCTATCATCTTCTTGTAAATGGCAGTGGCACGCCAACTACAGACCCTATTTCATCTGTACGAAATTCTTACCATATGGGAATTACAGATGAGTTCATGGAACCCATTTTAGCTACCAATACCGATGGAAAACCACTGGCTCTGATCTCGAAGGATGATATTGTTATCATGTTTAATTACAGAACTGATCGCGGAAGAGAAATTACCCAGGCGTTAACACAGCAAGAGTATAGTGAATATAACATGACGCCATTGCAGCTGCATTACGTAACAATGACCAGCTATGACGATACGTTCAAGAACATAAACGTTGTTTTCAGAAAAGATAATTTGGTCAATACCTTAGGTGAAGTTCTTGAAAAAGCGAATAAAACCCAGATAAGAATTGCGGAAACAGAAAAATACCCACATGTAACATTCTTCTTTTCAGGTGGTCGAGAGGTTCCATTTATAGGAGAACAGCGTCTTTTGTGCCCTAGTCCTAAAGTGGCCACCTACGACCTTCAACCTGAAATGAGTGCCGCTGATATACGCGATGCCATTATTCCAAAACTCAAAGAAGGTACGACCGACTTTATCTGTTTAAACTTTGCGAATCCCGACATGGTTGGGCACACTGGAGTAATGTCAGCAGCTGTAAAAGCGTGTGAGACAGTAGATAGTTGTTTGCGCGATGTTGTTGCTGCTGGACTTGAGTCAGGTTATCAATTTATCATTCTCGCAGATCATGGTAATGCCGATTGTATGATCAACGAAGACGGCACGCCAAACACAGCACACACTACAACTGTGGTTCCTTGTTTTCTGGTGGGCAGTAGTACCTCTCAATTCTCTCTGAAAGAGGGTAAACTAGGTGATATAGCGCCTACTCTGCTTGCCTTAATGGAAGTTAAACAGCCGTCTGAAATGACTGGGAATAATCTACTGATTTCTAAGTAATGATCAAATATAAGACTACAGAGGAAATTGAATTAATGCGTGCAAGTGCACAACTCGTTAGTAAAACCTTGGGGCTACTTGCTCCATACATCGTACCTGGAGCCATTCCATTGGAATTAGATAAAATGGCGGAGACTTTCATCCGTGACCACGGTGGTGAACCAGGTTTCTTAGGTATGTATGGCTTTCCAAATAGCCTTTGTATGTCTCCTAACGCCCAAGTAGTACACGGTATTCCCGGGAAAAAAGAATTACAAAACGGGGACATTCTCTCCGTAGATTGTGGTGTTTTTATGAATGGGTTCTATGGGGATCACGCCTATACATTCGCTGTCGGAGAAGTATCGAAAGAGACCTCCGAGCTGCTTGAAGTCACTAAAGCATCTCTCTACGCTGGAATTAAAGAAGTAGTTGAAGGAAATAGAATAGGCGATATTGGCGCAGCTATCCAAGAATACACAGAAAGTAGGGGCTACGGTGTGGTCAGAGAACTGGTAGGACATGGCCTTGGAACGAAAATGCATGAAGATCCTCAGGTACCTAATTACGGGAAACGTGGTCGAGGTAAAAAAATTCAAGAAGGACTCGTTATAGCCATAGAGCCTATGATAAACTTAGGTACCCATAGAATAAAGCAGCTCCCTGATGGATGGACCATATTAACTGCGGATGGGAAGAACAGTGCACATTTTGAGCACGACGTTGCCGTGATTAACGGCAAACCTGAAATTCTAAGTACCTTCCAATACATTTATGACGCACTAGGAATAGATGCTGCTGAATACGAAAAGATATGATCGCAAAAATAATGAAATGGGCGCTCGCCTCTGTACCCCGTCCATTACTAATTAGACTCAGCTACATAGTTCAATGGCTAAGCCCCGTGCTATTTAAAGGAGACCAATTTGTAGATCCCATTGACGGAAGAGGCTACTCCAAATTCTTTCCCTACGGCTATGGAGAAAATCAACGCCCAAACGCGCTATGCCCAGGAACCAATAGCCTAGAAAGACATCGACTACTTTGGTTATACTTAAAGGATTACACAGACTTTTTAACAAAAGAGCAAAAGCTATTACATATAGCACCTGAGCAATGTTTTTATGGCCGATTCAAGAAAATGAATAACCTAAACTACACTACAGCTGACCTGTTTTCGCCACTCGCCGATCTGCGATTCGATGTTCAAAACATCCCGTTGGAAGACGACTCATATGATACTATTCTATGTAACCATGTTTTAGAGCATGTTGATGATGATCTAAAAGCAATGAGTGAGATGTGTCGTATCCTTAAGCCTGGTGGATTGGCAATTATGCAGGTTCCTCTTGATCCGGACTACGCGTTAACAGACGAAGATATTACCATTACCGATCCTGTAGAGCGAGAAAAAAGGTTTAGACAATATGACCATGTCCGTCTTTACGGGCAAGACTACCCTGCCAGATTAAAAGCTGCTGGATTCACTGTAACCACTTTCGACGCTGAACAGGAGCTCCCAGCGGGTTGGTTCACGAAATACGCTTTACCCAAACGCGAAATGCTCTTCATCTGTACTAAATAGCATTTGAAACGAATTTTCAACTATAAAAAAAGCCCGTACTGAAACAGTACGGGCTTTTTATTTATTTCTATTTTCTTACTTCAACCAAGCAGCAATCATGGTATCCATTTTCTCCTCTTGCTCTGCAGCTAATAGAGGGTCAACAAGAATACGTCCGCTATGCTCGTCAATCATGATTTTCTTGCGTTGTGCGAGCTCCATTTGACGTTGTGGAGGAATTACAAAGAATGATCCCGCCGATGCGCCACGCTCTACGGAAACAACTGCAAGCTTATTCTTTGTAGCCAAACGAATTCGGTCATAAGCTTTAACAAGACGATCTTCTATTGATTCCTTGTACTCTACACTTTTAGCGAGAAGCATTTCTTCTTCTTTAGCCGTTTCAGACATGATGCTGTCTAATTCTGCTACTTTATGAGTAAGGTGTGTTTTACGCTCTTCCAATCGCTCAACACTTGAACTATTACCTTCTCTTTTCGAGTCGATACGAGCACTAAACTCACGAATACGCTTTTCAGCCAATTGAATTTCTAATTCTTGGTACTCAATTTCTTTTGCAATCGCCTCAAATTCGCGATTGTTACGGACTTGCTCTTGATCCTTGACATACTTAGCCATTTTCTCTTGGCAATCCTTAATCATTTGGTGCTTTTCCTTGATATCTACTTCTAGATCAGACACTTCATGATTGACTTTATCCATTCTGGCTTCTAAACCAGCGACCTCGCTTATTAGATCTTCAACTTCCAAAGGAAGCTCACCACGCATTGCGCGAATTTCGTCTACACGACGATCGATAATTTGAAGATCATAAAGCGCTCTTAACTTATCTTCTACGCTTAACTCTTTTGCCTTCTTAGCCATACTAATAGTACTGTATAGGATTTGTGTTGACCTCTGTTTTGAGAACGGCAAATTTAGGGAATTTTTTCGACAGTCTCTCTGTGATCAAATCGATTGTAAAGCGCTCACTCTCATAATGTCCGATATCTAAGATACAGATTGAATTATCAGCATCAAAGTATTCATGGTACTTGAAATCCGAAGTAATTAATACATCAGCATTAGCGCGTTTCGCGGCATCTAGCAAAAAGCTGCCTGAACCGCCACAAACCGCAACGGTCTTGATTAGATCTTTTATAGGCTTTGTATATTTTATTGTAGCACCGAACTCAGACTTTACTCGGTGTAAGAAAGACATGAAGTCCACTGGCTCTTTCAATACACCTAATGCACCAGCACCGTATTCAGTAGCTGTATTAACCAGATCAATCCAATCATACGCCATCTCTTCATAAGGATGCGACGCCCGAGCTGCAAGTTCAACAGCTTGACAAGCAAAAGAAGGAACCATAAACTCTATTTTAGCCTCCTGTACGTATTCATGTTTCCCAACAGAGCCTATAACAGGAGAAGCACCGCTGATCGGTTTGAAGGTTCCTTCTCCAATCGATTTAAAACTACACGCTTCATAGTTACTTATTTTTCCTCCACCAGCGGAATAAACCGCCTTCGCTAATTCCTCCGCTCCTTCAACAGGAACATACACCTGAAATTTCCTCAACATACCTTGTGCTGGACTTAGAACGACATGGCTAGAAATACCTAATACGTCCATAATCTTTCCATTCACTCCCCAAGCAACATTATCAAGGTTAGTGTGAATAGCATATAACGCAACATCATGCTTTATGGCCTTCATAACTACCCGCTCCACATAGTTTGACCCATTGAACTTCTTTAAGCCATTGAATACTATAGGATGGTGAGTAACTACCAAATGAACCCCCTTAGAAATAGCCTCATCAACCACACTTTCAAGACAGTCTAAGGCAACTAATACGCCATTGGTCTCCCAGTGGGGAGCACCCACAATCAACCCACTGTTATCATATGACTCTTGAAGCTTGAGCGGAGCCCATGATTCTAAAACCTCTATAATATCTTTTATTTTCATAGGTCTAAGTTAGTTTTTTCAACATAAAAAAACCCCCGAACTTTCGCTCGAGGGTTTCTATATCAAAATAAATGGGGCTTACTTACCGCCTTTTTCCATTTGCTCTTTCAAAGCTGCTAAAGCATCTAGATCACCCATAGTTGAGCGTTCTACATTTTGGTTAGGTACCGAAACGTTTCCGCCTTTGCTACCACCGCCAGTATTTCCAGCGCTGCGAGCTTTCTTCAACTCAACCTCTTTGTAAGTACCAACATGCGATACTACAATACGACGGTTTTCCTTGTTGAACTCAATTACTTTAAAGTCAGCGGTTTCATCTTTTTCAAGATTAACTCCATCTTCTTTAGTAATGTGACGTGCAGGACAGTATGCTTCAATGCCATCGTGTTCAGCGAACGTTACATCACCACCTTTATCCCCAGAGTTAACCATTGTACCTGAGTGGGTAGTACCTACTCCGAATACAGTTGCGTAGTTATCCCATGGATTAACACTTATTTGCTTGTGTCCTAAACTTAGACGACGATTATCAGCGTCGATATCCAAGACAACAACATCTAGCTTCGCACCTATGGTAGTAAATTCTGACGGATGCTTGATTTTCTTAGTCCAGCTCAAGTCAGAGATATGGATCAAACCATCAATCCCTTCTTCAAGCTCCAAGAAAATACCGAAGTTCGTAAAATTACGTACCGTACCTGTATGCTGTGAAGCTTGCGGGTACTTGGAAGTAATATCAGTCCATGGATCAGTAGTCAATTGCTTGATACCTAGGCTCATCTTACGATCTTCACGATCTAAAGTCAATACTTCAGCTTCAACAATTTCCCCTACTTTCATGAAATCACCAGCACTACGTAAGTGAGCCGACCAGCTCATTTCACTAACGTGGATCAAACCTTCAACTCCTGGCAATACTTCTATAAATGCGCCGTAATCCGCTAGAACTACAACTTTACCATTAACCTTATGACCAACACTCAATTCTGCATCTAGTGCATCCCAAGGGTGCTTCTCAAGTTGCTTAAGACCCAACTGAATACGTGTTTTACCTTCATCAAAATCAAGAATTACAACATTGATCTTTTGATCCAGCTCAACAATTTCAGACGGATGATTAATACGACTCCAGCTCAAGTCTGTAATGTGTACTAACCCATCTACGCCACCAAGATCAATGAATACACCGTAAGAAGTGATGTTCTTAACGATACCTTCAAGAACTTGACCTTTTTCAAGTTTGGAGATGATTTCTTTTTTCTGCTCTTCAAGATCAGCTTCAATAAGCGCCTTGTGCGAGACAACAACATTTTTGAATTCGTGGTTGATTTTAACAACCTTGAATTCCATGGTTTTGTCAACATACTGATCGTAATCGCGGATTGGCTTCACATCTATTTGCGAACCTGGCAAGAATGCCTCTAGTCCGAAAACATCTACGATCATACCACCCTTAGTACGAGCCTTAACATAACCCTTAACAATCTCATCGTTGTCATGAGCTTCGTTAACACGATCCCATGCTTTGATCGAGCGTGCCTTTCTATGCGAAAGAACCAACTGACCAAACTTATCTTCTTGACGATCAACTAGTACTTCAACGGTATCTCCAACTGCAAGTTCAGGGTTGTAACGGAACTCATTTAAGCTCACTACACCTTCACTCTTAGAGTTAATATCGATGATTACTTCACGTTCCGTCTTAACGGTTACTTTACCTTCAACTACCTGATGCTCCACAGAAGAACCAAGAGTGCTTTCATAAGCAGCCATTAATTCTATGCGCTCTGCATTCATTTCAGTTGCACTAACTTCTACGTCAGCCCAATTGAACTCTTCTGCGATGATTTCTTCCACTGTAGCTACTTCAGCGACAGTTTCTTCTTCAGCAACTACTTCCGGAGTAGCTTCTTCAACAACAGTTACTTCTTCTTTTGGAGCTTCTTCTACTGCAGTTTCTTCAGCAGCAGTTTCTTCAACAACAGTTTCTTCGACTTTTGGAGTTTCCTGAACAGGAATATCCTTCTTCACCTCTTCTTGAGGTGCTTGATTCTCTTCTGACATGAGAGATTTAATTGTATCCCAGGTACTTGTATGCAACTATCACTTTCCCTTGAGAGTGGTTTTATATTTAAAAGACCCCTATGTATGCATACTACGTGTCCATAAGGGGGTGCAAATATATACTATAAATAGCTAGAAATCTAAATGTTAACCAACAAAAAACCCTGACTCAAATCAATGAATCAGGGTCTGTAATCAATACGCTTTTTACTACTTGTCAAATTGTTTTTTTAACAATTCCGTAGTGGTTGAACCTGGACGTTCTAATGGCATACCCATAGCACGATCCCAAATTAAATTAGTCAACGTACCGAGTGAACGAGCAACACCAAAAAGTACCGTATAGAATTCATATTCTACCAAACCATAATGTGTTAACAGCTGACCACTGTGTGCATCAACGTTTGGCCATGGATTCTTAACCTTTCCAGTTGCAGCAAGGATATCAGGAACAACCTCATAAATCATACTTACGATCTTGAATAGCTCACTGTTCGGCATTTTAGCCAATGCAAATTCACGTTGTGCAGTATAGCGCGGATCAGTTTTTCGTAGAACTGCATGTCCAAAGCCAGGTATAACTTTACCCGCCTCAAGCGTTTTTTTACAATAGTTTGCGATTTGGTCTTTAGTCGGCAATCCGCCACCAAGTTCCTGGCGCATGCTATTGATCCATCTAATCACTTCCTGATTCGCTAAGCCGTGTAATGGACCTGCTAAACCATTCATGCCAGCGGAGAAGCTAAGGTAAGCATCGCTTAACGTAGACCCAACTAAATGAACTGCATGGGCACTTACGTTACCACCTTCGTGATCTGCGTGTATAGTAAGATATACGCGCATCAACTCTTTAAATTCATCGTTATCAAAGCCCAACATATGGGCGAAATTTCCTGCCCAGTCAAGTTTAGGATCCGGCTCAATGTGCTGGTCACTGTGGTACATTCTACGATAAATATAGGCAGCTACACGTGGTAGACGTGCGATCAAGTTCATGCTGTCCTCATAAGTAGAGTCCCAATATTCACTTTTGTGAACACCATTAGCATATGCCTTTGAGAACACACTCTCTGTCCCCATTGCCATAATTGCAATAGAGAACTGGGTCATTGGATGCGTCTTGATAGGTAACGCGTCTATAGCCTTAAAAACGTGCACCGGCACATTACTCCTGCGAACCCAATTGTTACTCAAGCGCCTAGCTTCGTCTTCAGTTGGAATCTCATTCATCAACATCAAGTGAAAAAGACCTTCCGGTAATGGTTGCTCACCACCGGGATACTTAGGTAATTTCTGCTGAAGCTCGGGAATACTGTATCCTCTAAAACGAATACCTTCATCCGGATCTAATTTAGACGTCTCACAAATTAACGCCGGCATTCCTCGCATACCTCCATAAAGTTGCCCCAATTTGATGTCAGCAATTTTCTCATCGGCATTTGCCTTTAGAAAAGCCTTAGTATCGGCAATAATAGAGGGAAATATGTCTCGGAACTGCTCTTTAATTCTATCCATGATAAGGGTATATTATATTTTATTAGCTGATAAAGCGGAAGTTTTTCCCAGGGAACACAGCGAGTTCTCCTAATTCTTCCTCTATTCTTAATAATTGATTGTACTTGGCCATGCGGTCCGAACGTGAAGCTGAACCTGTCTTAATTTGACCTGTATTTAGTGCCACTGCCAAATCAGCAATTGTAGTATCCTCTGTTTCTCCACTGCGGTGTGACATAACGGTGGTCATCATATGTCTGTTGGCCAAAGAAACAGTGTTTATAGTCTCCGTTAAGGTACCAATTTGGTTCACTTTAATTAAAACACTATTAGCACTTCCTTCTTCGATACCTCGCGCGACACGCTTTTCATTTGTAACGAATAAATCATCACCAACCAGCTGAACTTTGTCTCCGATTTTCGCGTGCAACTTAGCCCAACCAGACCAATCGTCTTCGTGCAGACCGTCTTCAATGGAAGCAATAGGATATTTCTCAATCCAACTGGCCCAATAATCTACCATCTGATCTGAAGTTAGCTCGCGTCCATCACTCTTATGAAATATGTAGGTGCCTGTCTCAGCGTTGTAAAATTCTGAAGCGGCAGCATCCATCGCGATCCAAATATCCACACCTGGCTTATAACCCGCCTTCACAATACTCTCAAGAATGATTTCTAAAGCTTCCTCGTTAGAGCCAATTGAAGGTGCAAAACCACCTTCATCACCTACATTCGTGCTATATCCTTTACTCTTAAGAACTGTCTTCAAGTTATGAAATACCTCAGTACCCATACGTAATGCTTGACTGAAAGAATTGGCGCCAAATGGCATCACCATGAATTCTTGAAAATCAATAGAATTATCCGCATGCGAACCTCCATTGATAATATTCATCATGGGCACAGGAAGTGTACGTGCATTAACCCCTCCAATATATCTATACAACGGCTGTCCTGTACTTTCTGCAGCAGCTTTAGCCACAGCAAGAGAAACTGCTAGAATAGCGTTCGCGCCCAGTCTACCTTTGTTCTCCGTGCCATCAAGCTCAATCAATATTCTATCAATGTGTGCCTGCTCAGTTACGATTTCACCCTCTAGCTCAGGAGCTATAATGTCATTTACATTCTCCACAGCCTTGAGAACTCCTCTTCCCATATACATGGAGGCATCACCATCTCTCAATTCGACTGCTTCATGAATTCCTGTAGATGCTCCTGAAGGAACTGCAGCTCTTCCCATTGCACCTGACGAAGTAATAACATCAACTTCAACGGTTGGATTACCACGTGAATCCAAAATCTGACGGGCATGAATATGCGTAATAACAGACATAATCTTAAATTTTAAATGTTAGTTGTCTAATTCAATGATCGGACTAGTGGTTCTTAACGTTTTCTATGAATTGGTCAAAAAGATAGCGACTATCATGAGGACCTGGTGAAGCTTCAGGATGGTATTGGACAGAAAAACAATTCGCATCAGTGCGCTTTATACCAGCTACTGTTTGATCGTTTAAATGTAGATGAGTCAATTCAACATTAGCTGCAGCCTTAACATCATCCATGTTGACAACAAAGCCATGATTTTGAGAAGTGATTTCTCCTAAGCCAGTTGCAAGATTCTTAACAGGGTGATTGATACCTCGATGGCCATTATGCATCTTGAAAGTGGTTAACCCACTTGCCAATGCAATCATCTGATGTCCTAAACAGATACCAAAAACCGGTAAACCACTGGCAATTCCTTTCGCTACTTCTTTAACAACTTCTGGAGATGCAGCAGGATCACCCGGACCATTGGAATAAAACAAACCATTTGGTTCCCATTCCAACATTTCCTCTGATGAAGTATTCCAAGGGAAGACCTTCACTAAGGCGCCACGATCTGTCAAACACTTCGTAATATTACTTTTTATTCCCAAGTCTAAAGCAGCAATGCGCAAATTACTCGTGGCATCGCCCACTTCATAAGCTTCAACAGTACTCACCTGTGGAGCAAGTGCTAAGCCTTCCATTGAAGGACAATCCCGAAGTCTGACTTTTAAGCTCTCAACGTCGTGTATTTCCGTTGAAATTATAGCATTCATAGCTCCAGCATCTCGTATGTGACGTACGAGTGCTCTTGTATCAATATCCTTAATTGCTACCTTGTTCTCTTTGTCAAAATAACCAAATAGACTGTCCGACTTTCCTGATCTTGAAGCAACCTCACTGAAGTTTTTTGTGATCAAGCCTGCAATCTGAATTTTATCACTCTCTACCTCATTCGTGCGTACACCATAATTACCTATATGGGCAGACGCCATGACCATTAGCTGGCCAAAATAAGAAGGATCGGTGAAAATTTCTTGATAACCCGTCATTCCAGTATTGAAGCAAATCTCACCGAATGCAGTGCCGTCTAAACCTGTAGAAGAACCGTAAAAAACTGTTCCATCCTCTAGTAATAAGAGGGCTTTTTTAGATGTGTCTTTCATATTCGTTTTTTCAAAAAAAAAGGGAAAGTAGGCATGACCCTATTTCCCCTTTAAATTACTTAACAATGACCAATTAGGCACATTAGATAGGTTTTATTCAGCCGTTTCCTCTTTAACATCCTCTGTAGAAGCTTCAGCTACTACTTCCTCTGCTACAACCTCGGTAATAACTTCTTCTGTTGAAGTTTTAACTCGGCGACCACGACGAGTTGTCTTCTTCTTTTCATCATTGCCGTAAATTTCATTGAAATCTACTAGCTCCACCATACACATCTCAGCATTATCACCTAGTCTATTACCAGTTTTGATAATACGCGTATAACCTCCAGGACGATCACCTACTTTAGGACCAACTACAGTGAATAGTTCAGTAACTATTTCCTTCTGACGAAGAGCCGCAAAAGTCATACGACGATTGTGTGTTGTATTATCCTTAGAACGAGTCACCAATGGATCCACAAATTTACGTAGCTCTTTAGCCTTCTGGACAGTAGTATTGATACGCTTATGCATAATCAACGATCCTGCCATATTGCTAAGCATAGCCTTTCTGTGTGCAGTTTTTCTTCCGAGGTGGTTGTTTTTCTTACCGTGTCTCATGATTATTCTTTATCGAGCTTGTACTTGGAAATATCCATTCCAAAACTCAAGTTTTTATTATCTACAAGCTCTTCTAATTCAGTCAACGACTTTTTACCAAAGTTGCGGAACTTCATTAAATCAGACTTAGAGAACGTTACTAAATCACCTAAAGTATCTACTTCCGCAGCCTTCAAACAATTCAATGCACGTACACTAAGATCCATGTCATGCAGCTTAGTTTTTAACAGTTGACGCATGTGTAAAGCTTCCTCATCATACGATTCAGTATCAGAGGACTCCTCGTCTTCCAAACTAATACGCTCATCACTAAATAACATAAAGTGATGAATAAGGATTTTAGCCGCTTCAGTTAGCGCTTCTTTTGGATGGATAGAACCGTCAGTTTCAATATCTAAAACTAACTTCTCGTAATCCGTTTTTTGCTCTACACGATAATTGTCTATAGAGTACTTTACATTCCTAATAGGAGTATAAATACTATCTAGAGCTATCGTACCAATAGCGGCATCAGGCTTCTTGTTGAACTCAGCACCAATGTACCCTCTTCCTTTGTCTATAATAAGTTCCATAGACAAACTAACGCTTGGATCCATGTTACAAATTACCAACTCAGGATTGAGAACCTGAAAAGCAGTAATATGAGCAGCTAGATCACCAGCCACTAATTGCTCCTTACCACTAACCGTGATCTTAACGATCTCAGTATCAGTGGATTCAATTTGTTGCTTAAATCTAACCTGCTTCAAATTCAGAACCATCTCCGTGACATCTTCTACGACGCCTTGAATAGTACTAAACTCGTGGTCTACACCTTCAATTCTCAATGAAGTCAAGGCGAAACCCTCAAGACCTGATAACAACACTCTACGGAGAGCATTACCTACTGTTAGACCGTAGCCTGGTTCCAAAGGTCTGAACTCGAACTGACCACTACGGTCAGTTGATGCGTTCATGATAACTTTATCCGGCTTTTGGAAATTAAGAATAGCCATATAAATGGGTATAAGGTGTTATTATTTAGAGTACAATTCTACGATCAACTGTTCTTTGATATTCTCTGGTATAGCGTCACGAGAAGGAACATTTAAGAATGTACCCTCCTGCTTACTGTCGTTCCACTCTAACCAAGGGGAATCAGCATTTTTAGAAGCCATTGAATCAGAAATCACAACCAGCGATTTAGATTTTTCACGTATGCCTATTACATCACCTGCTTTGATGATCATAGAAGGAATACTTGCGATTTCACCATTAACAGTGATGTGACGGTGTCCAACTAGTTGACGACCCGCATCACGAGTCTTACCTAGACCTAAGCGAAACACAACATTATCCAAACGACTCTCACAAAGCTGAAGAAGAACATCACCTGTTTTTCCTTTACTTCTAGATGCCTTGTCAAACATGTTTGCAAACTGGCGCTCTAAAATACCATAAGTGTATTTAGCCTTTTGCTTTTCCTGTAATTGAACAGCATACTCACTCTTCTTACCGCGTCTGCGGGTATTACCATGCTGACCTGGTCCATATTTACGCTTCTCGAAAGAGCTATCTGGGCCAAAGATCGCCTCACCCATACGACGAGCAATCTTTGTTTTTGGTCCTCTATATCTTGCCATAATACTATTATTCTAAAATTATACTCGACGCTTCTTAGGCGCACGACATCCATTATGAGGTATTGGAGTGATATCAATGATTTCCACCACCTCGATACCTAGGTTGTGTAAAGAGCGTATAGCACTCTCACGACCATTACCTGGACCTTTCACGTAAGCCTTTACCTTTTTCAAGCCAGCCTCCAAAGCAACACGACCACAATCTTCAGCAGCCATTTGAGCTGCGTAAGGAGTGTTCTTTTTGCTCCCGCGGAACCCCATCTTACCAGCAGAAGACCAAGAAATAACTTGCCCTTGCTGATTTGTCAATGAGATTATAATATTATTAAATGAAGAACCGATATGCGCTTGGCCCAGTGCGTCAATACGCACTTTACGTTTCTTCGTTTGCTTTCCTTGTTTCTTAGCCATAACTAACTATTATTTAGTTGCTTTTTTCTTATTAGCAACCGTTTTTCTCTTACCCTTTCTCGTACGAGAATTGTTCTTAGTCCTTTGACCTCGTAACGGTAGACCCAAACGGTGACGAATTCCTCGGTTACACCCAATATCCATCATTCTCTTGATGTTCAATTGGACCTCAGAACGCAACTCACCTTCAACACGATACTCTTCGGAAATAACTCCTCGAATAGCGGTTAACTGATCATCAGTCCATTCTTGTACTTTGATGTCCTCGTGGACATCTGCCTTTGCTAAAATCTCTTTCGAGCGGTTCAATCCAACCCCGTAAATATACGTCAGGCCAATAACACCACGCTTAGCTCTAGGTAAATCCACACCTGCAATCCTTGCCATAGTTCTGTTTATCTATTATTGCTTAACCCTGACGTTGCTTAAACTTGGGGTTCTTTTTGTTAATTACATATAAGCGACCTTTACGACGAACAATCTTACAGTCCGCACTACGCTTTTTTACTGAAGCTCTAACTTTCATTTCCTTAGTATCTATACGTTATACGAGCCTTAGATAAATCATAAGGACTCATTTCTAGTTTAACTTTATCTCCAGGAAGAAGCTTGATGTAATGCATCCTCATCTTACCTGAAATATGTGCGGTCACAACATGACCATTCTCTAACTCAACTCTAAACATCGCATTGGACAACGCCTCTGTGACACTACCGTCTTGCTCAATCGCATTTTGCTTTGCCATATTAAAATGTGGTCGTTTGAGTTCGTCCTCTTAGCTTTCCAGTCTTCATTAAACCGTCATAATGACGATTGAGTAAATAACTTTCCACCTGCTGAAGTGTATCCAATATCACCCCTACAGTAATTAATAAGGATGTACCACCATAAAAATATGCCCACTGCGTATTCAAACCTACCGCCATTGCAAGTGCTGGGAGAATAGCTATAGCAGATAACAATATAGATCCTGGTAAAGTAATTCTACTCAACACAGTATCTAAAAATTCAGCTGTAGGTCCACCTGGTTTAATACCTGGAATGAAACCACCGTTACGCTTTAAATCATCTGATATGCTTGTAGTGTTTACCTGTATTGCAGTGTAAAAATAAGTAAACACAATAATCAATAATGCAAAGGTAAGGTTATAACCCAAACCCTGAATGTTACCAAACACGGTAATCAACCAACTCACACTATCACCCTCAGCGCCGCTGAATTGTAAAACTGTAATAGGTATAAACATTATTGCTTGAGCAAAAATGATCGGCATTACGCCAGCTGCATTTACCTTCATAGGAAGGTACTGTCTAGCTGCAGGTGTTGCTGTAGTTCTTCCTGCTGCAGCTTGCTTCGCATATTGAACCGGTATTTGTCTTACAGCCTGAGTTAAAGCAATGGCAAACATTGTAATAATAAATAGGACGAATAACTCAATAATGAATGCAACCCATCCCGCACCTTGATTAACCTGTGACAGCATCTCCTGAAAGAATGCCTGTGGAAGTGTTGCAATAATACCCACCATAATTAATAGTGAAATACCATTCCCAATTCCTTTATCAGTAATTCTTTCACCTAACCACATCGCGAAAATAGTACCAGTGGTTAATGTCACCCATGCAAGGAACCAAAAGGTCGCTGGATCTAGGGTTAACACAACACCTTGTGCACTTAAATTAGCCAAGTAACTAGGTGCTTGAACACCAGCTATCAAAATAGTCAAGTAACGTGTAATCTGATTCAACTTTCTACGACCACTCTCACCATCCTTCTGCATTTTCTGTACCGCAGGAACTGCCATACCCATCAGTTGGATAATAATTGAAGCTGAGATATAAGGCATAATACCTAAAGCCAATACCGACGCACGTGAAAATGCACCACCTGTAAAAGCATTCAGTACGCCTAGAAGACCTTCGGAAGTCTGCGCCTGTAATTGCGTAAGACTACTCGGATCAACTCCTGGAAGAAGAACCGTCGAACCAATTCTATATATCAAGAGCAAGCCAAGAGTTGTAAGGATTTTCCCTTTCAATTCTTCTATACCCCAAATATTTCTAATTGTTTCTACGAATCGTTTCATCGAATTACGATATAGTTGCAGAACCGCCATTTGCCTCAATGGCAGCGACTGCAGATTTACTAAAAGCATGAGCAGTAATATCCAACTTAACGGATAATTCTCCTCTACCTAAAATCTTAACTAATTCCTTTTTCCCAACAAGACCGTTATCAATAAGGTCTTGGAAAACGATGGTAGATTTCATCTTTTTACTCTCTACTAACATTTGCAGAGTATCAAGATTAATACCCTTGTATTCCACACGATTAGGATTCGTAAAGCCAAATTTTGGTACACGACGTTGAAGTGGCATTTGACCACCCTCAAAACCGATTTTACGGCTGTAACCCGAACGCGATTGAGCACCATTGTGTCCGCGTGTAGAGGTACCTCCGTGACCAGAGCCTTCGCCTCTACCTACTCGCTTACGGCTGTGGGTTGCCCCTTTCGCAGGTTGAAGATTTGATAAATCCATTACTATCTATTTAAATTAAAGTTCAACTACTTCAACAAGGTGTAAAACCTTGCGAACCATACCTAACACTTGAGGAGTTCCCTCTACTTCAACTGTAGCATTAATCTTACGTAAGCCCAAAGCGACCATAGTTGCCTTTTGACGCTCAGGACGACCAATGACGCTACGTTTTTGAGTTATTTTTAACTTTCCCATTACTTACGAATATTAACCGTTAAATACTTGATCCAAAGAAATACCACGTGTCTTAGCAATTTGCTTAGCATCGCGCAGTTTCAATAAGGCATCAAAAGTAGCCTTAACTACGTTCTGAGGATTAGAAGATCCCTTACTTTTTGCTAACACATCCTGAACACCTACACTTTCTAAAACAGCACGCATTGCACCACCGGCAATTACACCTGTACCGCTTGATGCTGGACGAAGAAAGACTCTTGATCCTGAAAACTTACCGTTTTCCTCATGAGGTATAGTACTCTTGAGCAAAGGGATATGATAAAGGTTCTTTTTTGCATCATCAACCGCTTTAGCAATAGCCTCGCTAACACCTTTTGATTTACCTGATCCAAAACCAGCAGTACCATTTTCATCTCCAACAACAACGATCGCTGAGAAACTAAAAGTACGACCACCTTTATTTACATTAGTTACACGATTCACCGCAACCAAGCGATCAATCAATTCAATACCCGAAGGTTTTACTTTACGTGAGTTTTGCATAGTACCCGACATTTTAGAATTTCAAGCCGCCATCACGAGCGCCTTCAGCTAATTGTTTAACACGCCCATGATATAAGTAACCACCACGATCAAAACATACCTCAGTAATACCTTTTTCTTGTGCTTGCTTAGCTATAGCTTGACCTACCTGGAAGCTCTTATCACTCTTTGTACCTGTAGCAGACTCTAGCTCTTTACTTCTAGACGAATACGACAAAAGAGTTGTCTGATTTACGTCATCAATTAATTGACCGTAAATTTCTTTATTACTTCGGAATACAGATAGACGAGGCTTCTGTGCTGTACCAGTAACAACCTTACGAATTCTTCTACGAATGCGAAGTCTTCTCTCTGTTTTAGTTAGTGCCATATCTTATTCTATTATTTAGATGCAGACTTACCTGCTTTTCTGCGGACTTGCTCGCCTTGGTATCTGATACCTTTTCCTTTATAAGGCTCTGGCTTGCGCAATGAGCGAATTTTCGCTGCAACTGCTCCTATTAATTGTTTATCAAAAGAGGTCAACTTAATCACAGGGGCTTTACCCTTTTCCATGATGGCTTCAACCTTAACTTCCTTAGGAATGCTCATAAGAAAATTGTGAGAATAACCCAACGAAAGATCCAAGACCTGACCTTCATTTGTCGCTCTATAACCAACACCTATTAGCTCTAAAGTTTTAGTATAGCCTTCGCTAACACCTATAACCATATTACTAACTAATGAACGATATAAACCGTGCTTAGCTTTATGCTCTTTCGCATCAGATGGACGATCGAAAGTGATTTCGTTGCCATCCATTTTAACGGTGATTCCACCGATAATTTCCTGTGTTAACTCGCCTAACTTCCCTTTAACTGTAACAACCGAACCGTTAATGTTCGCTTCTACTCCCGCAGGGACGATTACTGGCGCTTGACCAATTCTTGACATAATTCTTATTCTTAACTGACAGTACAAATTACCTCACCGCCGATATTCTCTTTGCGAGCTTGCTTCTCCGTCATAAGTCCTTTAGAAGTACTAACCACAGCTATACCTAACCCATTCTTTACACGCGGTAATTCCGTAGAACTACTATACTGGCGCAAACCTGGTTTTGAGATACGCTTTATCTCTCTGATTGCTGGAACTTTCGTCTCCTTATTGTATTTCAATGCGACCTTCAGAACATTCTGAGGTGCAACTTCTTCAACTTTAAAATCGTGAATATAACCCTGATCTTTTAAAATCTGAGAAACCGCCACTTTAGTATTACTTGAAGGCATTTTCACAACACGCAAACCGGCGCTCTGGCCATTGCGAATACGTGTTAGAAAATCTGCTATTGGATCTGTATACATAATTCTTTAAGTCTAAAATTACCAACTAGCCTTTCTAACCCCTGGGATCAAGCCTGCATTTGCCATTTCACGAAATGTTACTCGTGAAAGTCCAAACTGACGCATATATCCACGGGGACGACCAGTAATATTACAACGATTTCTACCGCGAACTGGTGATGAATTTCTTGGAAGTTTTTGCAAACCTTCATGGTCACCAGCTGCCTTTAATGCTTCCCGCTTCACTGCATACTTAGCAGCTAACTTTGCACGTTTGACCTCACGGGCCTTCATTGATTCTTTAGCCATCGTTCAATTACTTTTTTAATGGTAAACCAAAAGCTGTTAATAATGCCTTAGCTTCTTTATCTGTAGAAGCAGAGGTTACGAATGTGATATCCATACCAGTAATACGGTTCACTTTATCTATCTCGATTTCTGGAAAAATGATTTGCTCAGTAATACCAAAAGTGTAATTACCACGACCGTCAAAACCTGATGGCTTGATTCCTTGGAAATCACGAATTCTAGGAAGAGCCGCACTAATTAAGCGGTCTAAAAATTCGTACATCTGGTCTCCACGCAGCGTTACTCTTGCTCCAATCGGCATACCCTTACGCAACTTAAAGTTACTGATATCCTTCTTAGATTTAGTTGGAACCGCTTTTTGACCAGTAATCAATGTCATCTCGGCAATCGCCTGATCCACTAATTTCTTATCAGCAACTGCAGCACCAACACCTTGGCTTACCACAATTTTCTCAAGCTTAGGGACCATCATAATGTTGCGGTAGTTAAACTCCTCCTGCAACTTAGCGATGATCTCCTCGCTATATCTTGTCTTGAATCTGGGTGTCATAGTCATTATGATAATACCTCACCGGATTTTTTAGCGTAACGCACAACGTTACCATTATCGTCCATCTTTCTTCCCACACGGGTTACTTCATTAGAAGTTGGATCCACCAAGGACACATTAGAAATGTGTAATGGAGCTTCCATTTCTACAATACCACCTTGTGGACTTGTAGCGCTAGGTTTCTGGTGTTTTTTAATCATATTAACACCTTCTACTACTACGCGATTCATTTTCGGTATAACACGTACAATACGACCAGTTGAGCCTTTACTCTCACCTGCCAATACTTTTACAGTGTCTCCTTTTTTTACTTTGAACTTTGCCATCTTAATGGATTGTCGTTACGATTAAAGAACCTCAGGGGCCAATGAAACAATTTTCATGTACTGCTTATCGCGCAATTCACGCGCGACAGGACCGAATACACGAGTTCCTTTCATATTACCACCTGCGTCCAATAATACACATGCGTTATCATCAAAACGGATATAAGATCCGTCTTGGCGACGTACTTCCTTTTTTACACGTACTACTACTGCAGTAGCGACTTGACCCTTTTTAACACTTCCAGAAGGCGTTGCATCTTTCACTGTTATTACGATCTTGTCACCAACACTAGCGTACCTTCTCTTTGTACCACCTAATACACGGATGACCAAAACTTGTTTGGCACCGGTATTGTCAGCTACTCCTAATCTTGATTCAGTCTGTAACATAATTACTTAGCTCTTTCGATAACTTCAATCACTCTCCAATTTTTGGTCTTGGACAGCGGACGAGTTTCCATAATTCTTACTGTGTCGCCTTCATTACAGTCGTTTAGTTCATCATGAGCATGAAACTTGCTCGTGAATTTTATAAACTTCCCGTACTTCGGGTGCTTTACCTTGCGCTCAACCTTCACTATAACAGACTTTTCCATCTTGCTACTAGCTACTACGCCAACACGCTCTTTGCGTAAATTTCTTGTATTCTCCATGATACTCTTATTCTTCAGTTGAGCGAGTACTCAATTCAGTGCTCATACGAGCAATAGTTTTTCTTGCCGCACGAATCTCCAACGGGTTTTCTAACGGACTCAAGCTATGAGTAATAGTTAGATTAGTGTACCCAGTTTTTAATTCAGCCAATTTCTCTACCAACTCAGTGATAGACAATTTCTTAATCTCGTTGTACTTCATACCTGATGTAATTAGTCTTGTAAATCTCTACGAATCACAAACTTAGTGCGTACTGGTAACTTCTGAGCAGCAAGACGCAACGCTTCTTTAGCTACTTCAAATGGTATACCATCTATTTCAAACATAATTCGACCAGGTCTAACAATAGCAGCGTAATACTCCACACCACCTTTACCTTTACCCATACGTACCTCTAGAGGTTTCTTCGTGATAGGCTTGTCTGGGAAAATTCTAATCCACATTTGACCTTCACGTTTCATGTAACGTGTTGCAGCTACACGAGCCGCTTCAATCTGACGAGCAGTTACCCACTTAGAGTCTATTGACTTTATACCGTAAGATCCAAAGCTTAACTCTGCGCCACGCTGAGCGTTACCTTTCATTTGGCCTTTAAAGACCTTTCTGTGCTTTGTGCGTTTTGGTTGTAACATCTATACTCTTATTTGCGATTATTACGTTTACCGCGACCACCACCAGCAGTAGGTTTCGAAGAACCTAATTGGTTGCTTAAGTCACGCTTCCCATAAACCTCACCTTTCATGATCCATACCTTAATACCTAAACGTCCATAGGTAGTATGCGCTTCACTCAAATGATAATCAATATCAGCGCGGAAAGTACTCAATGGAGTACGACCGTCTTTGTACATCTCAGATCTTGCCATTTCAGCTCCATTAACACGTCCAGATATCTGAATTTTGATACCCTCACTACCCATTCTCATGGCAGCTTGTATTGACATTTTAATAGCGCGTCTGTGACTAACACGACCTTCAATCTGACGAGCCACTGAATCAGCAACAAGCTTAGCATCCAATTCAGGACGTTTAATCTCGTATATATTGATCTGTACCTCTTTACCAGAAAGCTTTTTCAACTCCTCTTTAAGCTTGTCCACCTCTTGTCCACCCTTACCTATAATTACACCAGGACGAGCCGTTGTAATAGTAATGGTGACTAAACGAAGCGTACGCTCAATGATTATACGACTTATACTTGCCTTTGCAAGACGAGCGTATATATACTTTCTGATTTTGGCATCTTCAGCAATCTTATCGCCGTAGTTACGTCCTCCATACCACTGGCTGTCCCAGCCGCGAATGATTCCCAATCTAATACCAATAGGGTTGGTTTTCTGTCCCATGTTTCCCTTCTTAAGATTTAATTCCTACGATTAATGTCACGTGGTTGCTACGCTTGCGAATGCGATGTGCACGTCCTTGCGGAGCAGCTTGAATACGCTTCAGCATTCTACCACTATCGACACTAACCTCTCTAACTATCAAACCTGCCTCTTCAAGATTAGAACCTTCGTTCTTTGCTTGCCAGTTAGCAATAGCGCTAAGGAGAAGTTTCTCCAAACGAATTGATGCTTCCTTAGGACTGAATTTCAATATGGCTAACGCCTTTTCTACTTCAATACCACGAATCTGATCAGCCACCAAACGCATCTTACGAGGAGACGTTGGGCAATCATTCAGCTTAGCAATAGCTATAGCCTTTTTCGCAGTCTTCAGCGCTTCCGCTGATTCTCTTTTTCTAGCTCCCATCTATTACTTCTTATTTTTTCCGTGACCGCGGAAATTGCGGGTTGGAGAAAATTCACCTAGTTTATGACCTACCATGTTTTCTGTAACATAAACAGGTACAAATGTTTTGCCGTTGTGAACACCTATAGTCTGTCCAATGAAATCTGGAGAAATCATCGAAGCTCTTGACCAAGTCTTGATCACATTATTTTTACTATTCTCTGCATTAGCTAGAATTTTCTTTTCCAGCTTGTAGTGGATGTAAGGTCCCTTTTTAAGCGAACGTGCCATATACTTTCAGATTATTTCTTTCTACGTTCAACGATATACTTGTTCGTGTCCTTTTTCGGAGCACGAGTCTTGTAACCCTTAGCTGGAATACCATTACGGGAACGTGGATGTCCACCGGAAGATTTTCCTTCACCACCACCCATTGGGTGATCTACAGGATTCATAACAACACCACGAACACGTGGACGACGACCAAGCCATCTGCTACGACCAGCTTTACCGCTAACCTGAAGTCTGTGATCAGAATTACTCACGGTACCTACAGTAGCCAGACAAGTAACGAGAATCATACGAGTTTCTCCAGAAGGCAATTTGATAATTGCATATTTACCTTCTCTTGCAGCCAACTGAGCAAACGTACCAGCAGAACGTGCAATAATAGCACCTTGACCTGGTCTCATCTCAATATTTGAAATGATCGTACCCAAAGGAATCTCAGAAAGTAATAAAGCATTACCAGCTTCCGGAGCAGCGCCCTTTCCACTATTTAGCTTATCACCTACTTTAACACCATTAACTGCAACAGAATAACGCTTTTCACCATCAGCATAAACCAACAACATCACAAATGCTGAGCGAAGTGGATCATACTCGATAGACTTAACAGTAGCAGGGATACCAAACTTGTCCCTTTTGAAATCTACTGTACGAACTTTCTGTTTGTGACCTCCTCCAACATAACGCATTGTCATACGTCCACTGTTGTTACGGCCACCACTCTTAGTCTTACCCTTTACAAGGGATTTTTCTGGTTTCGCTGTCGTAACTTGTTCAAAGTCGTTGACCACGCGAAAACGCTGACCTGGAGTAATTGGTTTTAATTTCTTTACACCCATTGTAATTAGATATTACCGTATAAATCTATAGTCTCTCCACTAGCTACCTGAACCATCGCCTTTTTGTAAGCCGATTTTCTACCTCGAACCAGACCAGCTTTAGTTTGCTTAGTTTGGAATTTAGCAGGTACAATAGCAGTGCGAACAGTCTCTACACTTACGCCATAGAATGCTTCTATAGCTTTTTTTATTTCAACCTTGTTAGCAGATCTGGCCACTTGGAAAGCGTAGACATTTAAGTCTTCACTTTGAGCAGTTGCCTTTTCAGTAATGATTGGTTTTATAAGAATATTCATGGCTCTCTTAGCTTAAAATCGCTGTTATCTTCTCAACTGCACCTTGTGACATAACTACCGTTGTAGCGTTCATTATATCGTAAGTACTTAATTCTGAAGAGTTTACAACTTTAACCCCTGTTAAATTGCGGGATGACAAATATATGTTTTTATCGTAATCTCCTACTATGAATAGAGACTTTTTATTGTTTAAACCTAAAGCAGCTAGTACATCCTGGAATGTCTTAGTTCTTGGAAGTTCAAACGTAAAGTTCTCAATGATCGTAATTGCCTCACCCTGAACCTTTTTAGAAAGGGCAGAACGACGAGCCAGTTGTTTCACTTTTTTATTCAATTTAAAGTGGTAGTTGCGTGGACGAGGTCCAAACACTGTTCCACCACCTCTTTGAAGAGGAGATTTCAATGAACCTGCACGAGCTCCACCAGTACCTTTCTGCTTATGGTGCTTTTTTGTAGTGCGATTGATTTCACCACGCTCTTTCGACTTGTGCGTACCCTGACGTGCGTTAGCTAGGAATTGCCTTACGTCTAGGTAAATACTATGGTCATTAGGTTCAATGCCAAATACAGATGCGTCTAACTTCACGCTCTTTCCGGTTTCCTTACCGTTTATGTCTAATACCTTGAACTCCATTACTTGTCGATAATTACGATTGAATTCTTAGCCCCTGGCACGGAACCTTTAACTACGAGCAAGTTTCTTTCAGCGTCAACCTTCAAAACTTGTAAGTTTTGAACTTTAGCACGCTTACCACCCATGCGACCTGCCATTCGCATGCCTTTAAATACACGAGATGGATCGGAACCTGCACCAATTGATCCTGGAGCACGTAGACGGTTGTGTTGACCGTGAGTTGCTTGACCAACACCAGCAAAGCCATGACGTTTTACAACACCTTGGAATCCTTTACCTTTCGATGTACCGGCAACATCCACGAAGTCACCTTCAGCGAATAGATCAGCGGTAAGAACTTGACCTAACTCAAGGTCTCCCTCAAAATCAGCAAATTCTACAAATTTTCTTTTGGCAGAGGTGTTAGCCTTCTGCGTATGACCTTGCAATGCTTTGGAGGTGTTTTTATCTTTCGCCTCGCCCCAGCCTAGCTGGATAGCATTGTAACCATCGACATCATTCGTCTTGACTTGAGTAACAACACATGGACCTACTTCTAGTACGGTACATGGGAGATTTTTTCCATCCTGACTGTAAATGCTGGTCATTCCGACTTTTTTACCAATTAATCCTGGCATGTTTTCTGGAATTTAAATTTGATCTAACGTTAGACCTTGATTTCTACTTCTACACCACTCGGCAACTCTAACTTCATCAAAGCATCAATAGTCTTTGATGATGAAGAGTAAATATCCAACAATCGCTTATAATTGCTCAGTTGGAATTGTTCACGGGATTTCTTATTTACGTGCGGTGAGCGGAGCACTGTGTAAATACGCTTGTTGGTAGGCAACGGTATAGGACCATTAACCACAGCGCCAGTACTCTTCACTGTCTTTACGATTTTCTCAGCAGACTTGTCTACCAAGTTGTGATCGTAAGACTTGAGTTTGATGCGAATTTTTTGACTCATTATAGTCTATTTATTAAGCTTTAGATTCTTCAATTACTCTTTCTGAAATGCCTTTTGGAGTCTCTGCATAATGAGAGAATACCATAGTTGACGAAGCACGACCTGAGCTAAGTGTACGTAACGTTGTTACATAACCGAACATCTCAGATAACGGTACTTCTGCCTTAATAACCTTAGCGTTGTTACGATCAGACATATCATTCACTTGACCACGACGACGGTTCAAATCACCAACTATATCACCCATATACTCTTCTGGAGTAACGGCTTCCATTTTCATTATAGGCTCCATGATAACAGGAGAAGCCTTTTTAGCACTCTCTCTGAATCCCTGTTTAGCAGCTAGCTCAAACGACAACTGATCAGAATCAACAGGGTGGAACGAACCATCCTTAAGAACAACCTTAATGCTATCTACTTTAAAACCTGCTAAAGGACCATTTACCATAGCAGCTCTGAAACCTGCTTCTACGGATGGTATAAATTCCCTTGGGATGTTACCACCTTTAATTGCGTTCACAAATTGCAAACCTTCTCCTTCGAAATCAGCATCAACTGGAGAGATTTCAAAAGATATATCGCCAAATTTACCACGACCACCTGATTGCTTCTTGTACACCTGACGATGCGCAAGAGTTCCATTGATCGCTTCCTTATATTCAACTTGAGGCTCACCAACGTTAACCTCAACTTTAAACTCACGTCTCATACGATCAATCAAGATCTCAAGGTGTAATTCACCCATACCCGAAATGATTGTCTGACCAGAAGCTTCGTCCGTTTGAACACGGAATGTTGGATCCTCTTCAGCTAATTTAGCTAAAGCATTACCCATTTTATCGACGTCAGCCTGTGATTTAGGCTCAACTGCAATACCGATTACTGGCTCAGGGAAGGTCATAGATTCTAAAACAATCGGTGCTTTCTCGTCACAAAGCGTATCACCTGTTTTAATATCTTTAAATCCAACACCTGCACCAATGTCTCCAGCTGTAATAGTCGGAATTGGTTCTTGCTTATTAGCGTGCATCTGGAATATACGAGATATGCGCTCTTTCTTTCCAGAACGAGTATTCTTAACATAGGACCCTGCGTCCAAAAAACCAGAATAAACACGGAAGAAACAAAGACGTCCTACGAAAGGATCTGTAGCGATTTTAAATGCCAAAGCCGCAAAAGGCTCGTCCATTGACGGCTTACGCATATCTGAATCACCAGTATCAGGATTAATTCCTACAATACCCTCAACATCCAATGGAGACGGCAAGTAACGCATAACAGCATCAAGCATTGCCTGAACACCTTTATTTTTAAATGCTGAACCACACATCATAGGTATGATACTCATATCTATAGTGGCAGCACGGAGAGCAGCTATGATTTCATCGTCACTGATACTATTTTCATCCTCGAAGAATTTCTCCATCAAGGTGTCATCGTATTCAGCAACAGCTTCAATTAGTTCAGCACGCTTTTCATTTACAACATCAATAAGATCAGCTGGAATTTCAACTTCGTCATAGGTCATACCCATGTCGTCTTCATTCCAAACAATAGCTTTTTTGCTAATAAGATCAACGACACCTCTGAAATCTGATTCATCACCGATAGGTACTTGAAGAGCTACTGGATTACCTCCTAGCATCTCTTTAACCTGACGACAAACCATGGAGAAGTCTGCTCCTTGACGATCCATCTTGTTTACAAATCCCAAACGAGGAACACGGTATTTATCAGCTTGACGCCATACTGTTTCAGATTGAGGTTCTACGCCATCTACAGCGGAGAATAATGCAACTACTCCATCCAATACTCTTAACGAACGCTCAACCTCAACAGTGAAATCAACGTGACCGGGAGTATCAATGATATTAATTTCATACTTATCACCCGCATATGACCACTCACAGTGAGTAGCTGCAGAAGTAATAGTAATACCTCTCTCCTGCTCTTGCTCCATCCAGTCCATGGTTGCAGCACCATCATGTACTTCACCAATCTTGTGACTTACACCTGTATAATATAGGATCCGCTCAGTTGTAGTAGTCTTACCAGCATCAATATGAGCAGCAATACCTATATTCCGAACGTAACTAAGATCTTTATTAATTTTCGACATGCCGATTTTCTATTAGAATCTGAAGTGAGAGAACGCTTTGTTAGCTTCAGCCATACGGTGAACCTCTGTGCGTTTTTTAACTGCAGCACCTTCTTCTTTAGAAGCAGCGATAACTTCAGCAGCTAGCTTTTGCGCCATAGAGCGTTCGTTGCGACTGCGTGTTGCTGTAATCATCCATTTCATACCTAAAGTGACTTTACGCTCTGGGCGAACCTGCATTGGAATTTGGAAGTTAGCTCCACCAACACGACGACTGCGTACTTCTACGTGAGGCATCACATTGTTTAGCGCTTCTTTCCAAATATCAACTCCGTTGCTTTCAGTTTTTTCAGCGACTATATCCATAGCGTCATAAAAGATGCTGAAGGCTATAGATTTTTTACCGTCCAACATCAAGTTGTTCACGAAACGTGTAACTAACGTATCGTTAAACCTTGGATCCGGTAATAACGGACGTTTTTTAGCTCTTGCTTTTCTCATTATTTCTTAATCTGAGTCTGTTATTTCTTAACCTTTGGACGCTTCGCACCATATTTCGAGCGACGCTGTGTTCTACCATCTACACCTGCGGTATCTAATGCACCACGTACAATGTGATAACGAACACCCGGTAAATCTTTAACACGACCACCACGTACAAGCACAATACTGTGCTCTTGTAGGTTATGTCCTTCACCACCGATGTAGGCGTTTACTTCATTTCCATTTGATAGTCTCACTCTGGCCACTTTACGCATAGCCGAGTTTGGCTTTTTGGGAGTAGTAGTGTACACACGTGTACACACACCCCTACGTTGAGGGCAGGAATCCAGCGCAGCAGATTTACTCTTTTGTTTGATCTGTTTGCGACCTTTTCTTACAAGCTGTTGAATCGTTGGCATACGTACCTTTTGATTTCTATATTATTCTAATAATCAATTACCTTATTTTTAAGGGACTGCAAATGTAGTGGAAATATTACCATAACCAAACCCGGAGTGCTTAAAATAATTCGCTCAAAATGAAATAATTATGCGACTTGTTTAAAAACTAGCTGAAACACATGAAGATATGAGAACAAAATCACTTGCCTAAGAAATACTAAAGGCTAACTTTGTTGACCTGTCTATATTTAAGATCAAATTCCCTTGGCACATTTTCTAGATCAACTTAACGACGCCCAGCGTATAGCTGCTGAGCAAACGGAAGGACCAGTAATGGTAATTGCCGGTGCTGGCTCAGGGAAAACTAGGGTGTTAACTTTCCGTATCGCTTACCTGTTAGAAAAGGGAGTGGACGCCTTCAATATACTGTCACTTACTTTTACGAACAAAGCTGCACGTGAAATGAAATCGCGAATTGGCAATCTTGTTGGAGACACGGAAGCCAAGAATCTTTGGATGGGTACTTTTCACAGCGTATTTGCGAGGATTTTACGTTCTGAAGCTGAAAAGCTTGGCTATCCTACCAACTTTACCATATATGATGCTGATGACAGCAAAAAGGTAGTTGCCAACATCATTAAAGAAAAACAACTCGATAAAGATATTTATAAAACGAAATCTGTTGCATCGAGGATTAGCTCTTTAAAAAACAACTTGATTACACCTAAAGCTTATTTTCAAAACGGTGAACTTCAAGCCCAAGACAGCGCTGCTAAAATGCCAATGTTCGGAGAGATTTATCAGGCCTACGCAGAAAGATGCTTTAGAGCCGGATGTATGGACTTTGATGATTTATTGCTGAAGACGAATGAATTGATGTATCGGTTCCCGGAAGTTTTAGCAAAGTATCAAAATCGATTTAAATACATTTTGGTTGACGAGTATCAAGATACTAATCATAGCCAATATCTCATTGTAAAAGCCTTAGCGGCCAAGTTCGAGAACATTTGCATTGTAGGAGATGATGCACAGTCCATATATGCCTTCCGTGGAGCCAATATTAGAAATATTCTGAATTTTCAGAAAGACTATCCCAACACAAAATTATTCAAGCTCGAGCAGAATTACAGATCATCTGACAATATAGTTCAGGCTGCGAATAGCATAATCGCAAAAAACAAAGATCAAATTCAAAAAAACGTTTGGACAAAGAACTCAAGTGGTGAAAAAATTATCGTTCATAAATCTATATCAGATTCAGATGAAGGAAATTACGTAGCAACGAATGTCTGGCAAACCTCGATGAATGAGGGTGCTAAACACGATGACTTCTGTATCTTATATAGAACTAATGCACAAAGCCGTAGCTTTGAAGACGCACTTAGAAAAAAGAACATTCCCTATAGGATATATGGAGGCCTTAGCTTCTACCAGCGTAAAGAAATCAAGGATGTTCTGTCGTATCTTAGATTGGTTATTAATCCTAAGGATGAAGAAGCTTTTAGAAGGGTTATAAATTACCCAACAAGAGGGATTGGCGCAACTACCCTAGCTAAGCTTACCATTGCCGCAGAAAGAGAAGCTTGTTCTTTATGGGAAACGTGTGAAAAACTTCAGACCATTGAGTCTGGTTTAAACAATGCTACCATAAGGAAAATTAAAGATTTCACGATTCTGGTGAACTCATTTGCTGTTATAGCGAAGCAACAAGATGCATTTGACCTGGTAGCCCATGTGGCTAAAACAGTGGGACTAATCAAGGTTTTAGGCGAAGACAAAACCCCAGAAGGAGTAACACGCTATGAAAATGTACAAGAGCTTCTAAACGGTATCAAGGATTTCACAGAGCAGCAAAAAGAGATCGTAGACGGCGATCCAACTCTGGCTGGGTTTCTTGCTGATGTCGCTTTATTAACAGATCGCGATAACGAAGTTGATGACGGCACCCCTAAAGTCAGCATGATGACTATACATTTGGCGAAAGGACTTGAATTCCCTTACGTATACATTGTTGGTCTTGAAGAAAACCTATTCCCCAGTATAATGAGCAGCGGGAGTAGAAGCGAACTAGAGGAAGAACGACGTTTGTTTTATGTTGCGCTCACTAGAGCTAAGAAAAGGGCGCATATAACTTATGCACACACACGCTATCGTTGGGGGAAACTTATAGATTGCGAACCGTCAAGGTTTATTGACGAAATAGACGATAAATTTGTAGATATCCAGGTTCCGGATTTCTCCCCGACGTCATTTAGCTCGGAAGCACTCAATAGTGCCTTCGGAAATAGTTATGGAGGAGGCTCACAAAGAGGTCAAACGGTTTACCAAGGAACAAATAAAAATTGGGGCAAAAGCGATAGCGGCAACCAAAGTGCTAAAAAGAAAAACACAGGTCCAGGTTCAATAGCAGTACCAAAGCCAAGTATTAGAGGAAAAGTGCTAACCCCGCTTAACAAAGCTGGTGCAAGTTTTGAAGCCAGTGGAGATAACCTAAGTATTGATCAAATGTCCGAGGGTATGCGCGTTGTTCACGGACGGTTTGGACTAGGAGTTATAAAAAGTTTAGAAGGCGAAGGAGCGGATGCTAAAGCTATTATTGAGTTCGATAATGCAGGCGAAAAAAGATTGTTGCTAAAATTCGCGAAGGTGAGGGCAGTCTAAAGAAAGATTTTACTTAATTGAACATATGGAATACAATACAGACAGAACAGCATTGATCATACCTGAATATGGCAGAAACGTGCAACGTATGGTGGATTACTGTCTAACCATAGAAGACCAAGAACATAGGAGTAAAGTAGCCCAGAGCATTATAGATGTGATCGGGAATCTGAACCCTGCCATTCGAGATGCACCGGATTACGCACACAAACTGTGGGACCATTTGTTTATCATGTCCCAGTTTAAGCTCGAGGTAGAGAGTCCTTATCCTATTCCAACAGCAGAGAGTTTTGTTGGATTACCTGACGAAGTTGCCTATCCCAAAAAGTCACGAAGATTTAGGCATTATGGAAGCATTGTTAAAACTATGATAGCGCATGCCTTAACTCAGGAAGTGAGCGAGGAGCGGGATGCTTTAGTGTTCGGAATAGCCTATGCGATGAAAAGGAACTATTTGAAATACAATAAAGACACTGTAGCGGATGAGACTATCGTAAAAGATTTAAATGAAATGTCCGAAGGTCTATTGACCTTGAACGACTTTGAATTACCGCATTCAAGAACATTTGGAATTGTCTCATCCGAAAAGAGTAATCCCAGCCAGAACAAGAAAAAGAAGACGACTAAGAAAAGACGATATTAATGGGGACTTTTAAAATTACCGGAGGTAAGAAACTTCACGGAACAATTACTCCTCAAGGGGCTAAAAACGAGACTTTACAAATTCTTTGCGCTGTATTACTCACTGCAGAGGAAGTTCGTATTACGAATATCCCAGATATCGTTGACGTCAATAAACTCATTGACCTGATTGGTGATATGGGAGTTGATGTAACCAAGAATGGACCAGGGGATTACACATTCAAGGCTGAGCATGTAGATTTAGACTTCCTAACTACAGCAACATTTAAAGAAAAAGGGGCAAGTCTTAGAGGATCAGTGATGATTATTGGGCCCTTATTAGCACGCTTTGGCAAAGCCTTTATGCCGAAGCCTGGTGGAGATAAAATTGGCCGTAGAAGGCTTGATACTCACTTTTTAGGGTTTCAAAAATTAGGGGCAAAGTTCAATTATGATTCTAAAGACAGTTTCTACAGTATAGATGCCTCAGAATTAAAAGGAGCTTACATGCTACTCGATGAGGCCTCTGTAACCGGGACAGCAAATGTTGTTATGGCAGCAGTTATGGCTCAAGGGAAGACCACCATTTACAATGCTGCCTGTGAGCCTTATCTACAGCAATTGTGCAAAATGTTGGTACGAATGGGGGCTAAAATTGAAGGCATAGGATCTAATATGCTACATATTCAAGGTGTCACAGAATTAGGTGGAACTTCACATAGAATTTTACCAGATATGATAGAGATAGGGTCATGGATTGGCTTAGCAGCTATGACTGGATCTGAAATCACCATAAAAGATGTCAGTTACCCTAATCTTGGTATTATACCAACTGTGTTTAGAAAACTAGGTATTCATACGGAATTAAGAGGTGACGACTTGTTTGTGCCAGCCCATGATCATTATGAAATAGAAAGTTTTATTGACGGCTCAATCATGACAATATCTGATGCACCTTGGCCAGGCTTCACACCTGATCTGCTCAGTATTATCCTCGTTACTGCTACCCAAGCAAGAGGATCTGTATTGATCCATCAAAAAATGTTTGAAAGTCGATTATTCTTTACTGACAAGTTGATTGACATGGGTGCACAAATAATATTGTGCGATCCGCATAGAGCCACTATCATTGGACTTGACAAGCAAAGCCCATTGAGAGCCACTACAATGACTTCACCTGATATTCGTGCCGGAGTAAGCCTACTAATAGCGGCACTTAGTGCTGAAGGTACTTCAACCATTCATAACATCAATCAAATTGACAGGGGCTATGAAAATATAGATGGCCGATTACAAGCGATTGGTGCTGATATTATTAGATTATAGAAATACTGAATAACCACATCATTATGAAAACTTTTAAAACCACATTTGCCACCATTTGCTTTATAGGATTGAGCATTGTACTCAGTTCCTCACAAAATGTATTTGAAGATGGTAGCCCAGAACTCTACAGTCTAAATCAGATAGCAAGTTTAGGCATAGGCGATAAGGCACCTGAAATTAGTATGCGTGATCCACAGGGAAACGTTTTAAACCTTTCCGACCTAAAGGGTAAAGTAGTGCTCATTGATTTCTGGGCTTCATGGTGTAGACCATGTCGTATGGAAAATCCTAATGTTGTTCGCACCTACAATAAATTCAAGAATTCTGCATTTAAGAATGGAGATGGATTTGAGGTGTTTTCTGTAAGTTTAGATCAAAACAAAGCTGCGTGGGTAAAAGGAATTGAACAAGACGGATTAGTTTGGGAAAACCATGTATCAGATCTCCAATACTGGAGAAATGCAGCAGCCCAGACTTACAAAGTAAATAGCATTCCAGCGACATTCCTTATCGATGGCGAAGGGATCATTATCAAAAAAAACCTAAGAGGTCAAGCACTAGAAAATACGCTCACGGCCTTAAAGCGATAATTAATTGATTTTAATTAAAAAAGGCGACGGCTAAAGCCGTCGCCTTTTTTATGGTCGTTTTTTTCCGCGTGCGCTGACAGCTTGTCAGCGCGAATAGCGTTGGCTAGTAATTTGCTTTTAACAAGATAGAATAAAGGAAATACACACACACAATGTCAAAAAAAGAAGTGCCCTCAAACGATGAATTACGTGATGACACTAACATCGAATCACAAGAGGACCATGTTGAAGAAAGCTCATTGGATACTGATAATCAAGAATCTACTATTGATCCTGTTCTTAAACTGGAAGAGGACGTAAAGGATTTGAAAGATCAAAATTTAAGGCTCTATGCTGAGTTTGAGAATTTCAGACGCAGGTCAGCTAAAGAGCGTCTTGAGCTTATTGAAAGTGCAAACAAAGACACATTAGCAGCTTTACTGACAATATTGGATGATTTTGACCGAGCACTAAAAAACACGGAAGAATCGGAAGAAAATATAGCTGTTTTAGAGGGCATGAAGTTGATTCAACACAAGTTAACTGATACCTTAAAAAATAAGGGACTTATTGCCATGGAGAGTTCCGTTGGCAAAGCGTTTAATGTTGAGGAAATGGAAGCTATTACGCAAATCCCCGCACCTACCCCGGATATGGCTGGTAAAGTGATTGATGAGGTGGAAAAAGGCTATAAAATTGGCGAAAAAGTTTTACGATACTCTAAGGTAGTCGTAGGTAAAGAAGCATAAGATGGCAAAACGTGATTATTACGATATCCTTGGGGTGAGCAAAAACTCAAGTCAAGATGAAATTAAAAAAGCCTACCGCAAAGTGGCTTTAAAATACCATCCAGACCGCAATCCAGACAATCAAGCTGCTGAGGATAAATTCAAGGAAGCTGCTGAAGCTTATGATGCATTAGGGAACGAAGAGAAGAGAAATAAGTATGACCAGTTTGGCCATTCGGCATTCGGTGCAGGAGCTGGTGCCAGAGGTGGTGCAGGTTTTGGCGGCAACATGAATGACATCTTCGATATGTTCGGAGATATCTTTGGTGGAGGTCAATCTAGCGGTGGTTTTGGAGGTGGTCGTCCACGTCAAGTCAAAGGATCAAATCTACGTATCAAGGTAAAACTCACCTTAGAAGAAATTGCTGAAGGCGTTGAGAAAAAAATTAAAATCCGTAGGGCAAAAGTAGCCGACGGTGTTACGTTCAAAACATGTTCTACATGTAATGGAGCAGGCCAAGTTCAACAAGTCACTAATACGATATTAGGTCAAATGCGTACTGCTGCCACATGTAATGCATGTAATGGAGCAGGAAAAACTGTGGACCAAAAACCAAACGGCGTAGGCAGTGATGGACTTGAACGTAAGGAAGAAGTAGTCAGTGTAAAAATACCTGCAGGCGTACAAGACGGAATGCAACTTAGAGTTGGAGGTAAAGGGAATGACGCCCTTGGTGGTATTCCGGGAGATCTAATTGTTCTTATTGAAGAAATAGAACATGATAATCTCACAAGAGATGGTGAGAATCTTCACTACGAACTCAATCTCAGTTTTCCTGAAGCCACTCTTGGAACCTCCGTTGAGATACCTACCGTTAATGGAACCGTGAAAATCACTATTGATAACGGTACGCAACCTGGTAAAATTCTTAGACTAAAAAACAAGGGACTTCCTAGTATTCAAGGTTATGGACGTGGTGACCAACTTATACACATTAACGTATGGGTACCAAAGACTTTAAGCGCGGAAGAAAAGAAGACCATAGAAACATTAAAAGACAGTGATAATTTTATACCCAATCCCGGGAAATCTGATAAAGGTTTCTTTGATCGGGTCAAAGAGATGTTCTCTTAATAGACAATTGTATATCTTCAAACTCCCGTCTTTAAAAGACGGGAGTTTTTTTTATACCTAAGTTAAATAGCGCTTAACCGTTATAATTTATACGCCATGATTACAGCAAAAGAAGTCACCAAGCATTATGGTGAAAAAATAGCATTAGGAGGGGTCAACCTTAATATTCCAAAAGGAAGTATTTATGGTCTTCTTGGACCAAACGGAGCAGGTAAGACGTCTTTTATAAGGATCATGAATCAAATCAATGCACCAGATAGCGGTGAAATTCTTTTTAACGATAGGCCTCTGCATATAAAAGATATTTCTCGTATTGGCTATTTACCAGAAGAGCGTGGACTTTATAAAAAAATGAAAGTGGGCGAGCAAGTGCTCTACCTCGCTAAACTGAAAGGCTTGACCACAGCACAGGCAAAAGAGCGCGCTCGCTTATGGTTTGATCGATTAGACATGCGTTCTTTTTGGGACAAGAAGGTGGAAGACTTAAGTAAAGGAATGGCTCAAAAAGTACAGTTCGTTACCACGGTTCTTCACGAGCCTGAATTACTAATTTTTGATGAACCCTTTACAGGCTTTGATCCTATCAACACCAATCTGATAAAAAACGAAATTAAACGACTCAACAGTGAAGGAGCTACCGTGATATTTTCCACACATCGCATGGAAAGTGTTGAAGAAATTTGTACTGATATTGGTTTAATCAATAATGGAACCGTTATGGTTGAGGGACCATTGTTAGAGATTCGGAAACGTTACAAAGACGGGACTTATTCTTTTACCACAACCGTCCCATTTGAATTCGAACAAAATACTTTTGTCTCTCAAGGCGACAGCCATACCGGCTACCAAACCGTATTGAGGTTGGACGTATATCCAAAAGACCTTGTGATTGACTTGGTTCAAAAAGGACAATTGATTGCATTTGAGGAAGTTCTTCCAAAGGTCAGTGATATATTTATAGACATCGTACAGAATGGACCTAAACACAATACATTATGAGAAGCCCCATATTATTAATTATTGAGAGAGAGTTTATTACAAGGGTTAGAAAGAAGACCTTCTTAGTAATTACCATCATCGCACCAGTACTGTTTGCAGCTTTAATGATTGTCCCTGGGGTACTCGCTAGTTTGCCTGCGGATCACAAAAATATCGTCGTTCTAGATGAGCCTGCTTTGTTACTTCCTGAGGTTGGTAACGAACAATTCGCTTTAGATTATTTAAATCCCACGGAATTCGATTTAGAATTGGCCAAGGATTACCTAAGAGATTCTGACAAGGATGCACTTTTATATATTCCCGCTGGAGAAGGTTGGGATCCTGACTTTATCAAGCGAAATATCCTACTCTACGGTAAAGAAGATATAGGGATGGAGCTTCAACGATTTATTGAAAACCGAATTGAAGAGAAAATAAATCAGCAAAAACTATTAAAGCAAGGCGTAGATCCGGAGGTGGTTAACCAAGCTAAAACTCAGGTATCTATAAAAAGTTTTACGCTCGGTGAAGAAGATGGCCAAGACGAAACTAGTGCCACTCCATTAAAAATGGGTTTAGGCTATATAGCGGGAATGATGATCTACTTCTTCATCTTCTTCTATTCCGTTCAAGTGATGAGAGGGGTTATTGAAGAGAAAACTAGCAGAATAGTTGAAGTTATTATTTCGAGTGTCAGGCCATATCAGCTGATGCTTGGTAAAATCTTAGGGATCGGTTTAGTAGGAGTCGTTCAGTTCTTGATTTGGATCATTCTATCTTCTTTAATTTACGTGGTCGTAAGTCAATTTGTATATCCTGAAATATTTGCGCAACAGTCAATAGCCGGACCTAATGGACCTGATTTAAATGTCTTAGAAACCGCTGGCGTATTCGATATGTTAAGCAGCATTAATTTCCCATTAGTTCTTGGCGGGTTTATCTTCTACTTCTTTGGGGGTTATTTTCTATATAGTGCACTTTTTGCGGCATTGGGATCTGCTATTGATCAAGAAGCCGATTCTCAACAATTCATGCTACCTGTAACGGCTCCTATGATTATTGCCATCATAACGGCTATGAATGTCATTCAAGAGCCCAATGGCCAATTGGCATTTTGGATGAGTATGATTCCATTAACTTCACCTATTACTATGATGATTAGATTGCCCTTTGGAATTCCACTTTGGGAAGTCGCTCTAAGTGGCGCTATACTCGTAGCGTCATTCTTTGCAGTCGTAGGAGTCGCAGGCAAAATTTATCGTGTCGGCATATTAATGTATGGAAAAAAAGTAACCTGGAAAGAATTATATAAATGGCTGAAGTATTAAATAGTATTTGGAGTTTTTTATCTGACCTGCTCAGTTATAAACTATGGGGTAATGATTTTTTTAGACTTTCTGTAAAGAGCTTGCTTCAAGTAATCCTGTTATTCGCAGTGGCGAGATATGGTTTTTGGGCACTAACTAGAGTTTTCTTGCGCAATAAATCGGGGAATACTTATGACGAAGGCCGAAAATATACCATCATACAAATATCTAAATACCTCATATACACCGTAGTCATTGTTGTTGCCCTAGAGACTATTGGAGTGAAGGTAACGGCACTGCTGGCGGCATCTACTGCGTTGTTTGTAGGTTTAGGGTTGGGTTTACAAGATGCCTTTAAGGATTTAAGTTCTGGGGTTATCATTCTTATTGAACGTACACTTACTGTTGGCGATATTATTCAGATGCAGGACCAAATAGGTAAAGTCGAAGCAGTTGGACTTCGTACAACTACAGTTAGAACAAGAGATGATATTTTAATCATTGTTCCAAATTCCAGACTGACCAATGACGTGGTCATTAATCTAACTCACAGTGAAGAGACCACCAGGTTTTCTATAACTGTCAGTGTTGCCTTTGGAAGTGATACCGAGCGAGTTGCTCGTATTCTAAAAAAGATTGCGCTAGACCATCCCGAGTCTGATCCTATTCAGGAGCCACTAGTAATACTAAAGGACTTTGGTGACAGTGCGCTAATTTTTGAACTAAACTTTTATACAAGAAATCTGTTTTTTGTAGAAAAAATAAAAAGTGAGATTCGTTTCGAAATAGACAAACAATTCAGAACTGAGAAAATCATAATTCCATTCCCTCAGCGTACCGTATGGCACGGTCCCGAGCGCGTCACGCAGTTTGGAGACGGAATAGTTGGTGCAGGAGAAGTACGATCTTCTGAGACAGACACTCCATCAAATCGCCCATTTTAAAATCCCTAAGTATGAGCAGAATACTATTAATTGAAGACGAAGAAGGTATTCGTCGTGTATTAAAAAAGATACTCTTAGAGGAAGACCGTTCGCACGAAATTCATGAAGCTGCAGATGGTAAATCAGCTATCACAACTTTTGGGGAGGGCAATTGGGATCTTGTTTTCTGCGATATTAAAATGCCCTATGTAGATGGAATAGAAGTTCTTGAACATATGATGAGTGTGAATGCTGAAGTACCTGTAATTATGATTAGCGGACATGGTGATATTAACACCGCTGTGGACTGTCTTAAGAAAGGTGCGTTTGACTACTTACCAAAGCCACCTGACCTTAATAGATTACTTAGTACTGTGCGTCACGCTTTAGACCATAAACATCTTGTTCAGGAAGTCAAAACCCTGAAAAAGAAGGTCAGTAAGAAGTATACCATGATTGGTGAGAGTGCAGGAATGAATGACCTTAGAGATATGATTTCGAAAGTAGCTCCTTCTGAGGCTAGGGTTTTAATCACCGGTCCTAACGGGTCGGGTAAAGAGCTCGTCGCTCATCAAATCCACGAACACAGTGAGCGTTCAAAATCACCTATGATTGAAGTGAACTGTGCTGCGATCCCTGCCGAGCTCATCGAAAGTGAGTTATTTGGACATAAAAAAGGAGCCTTTACAGGTGCACAAAAAGACCGAAAAGGAAAGTTCGAATTGGCGCATTCTGGTACTTTGTTTCTAGATGAAATTGGGGACATGAGCTTGAGTGCGCAGGCAAAAGTACTCCGTGCACTTCAAGAACATAAAGTAACTCCTGTCGGAGGAGAAAGAAGTGTCCAAGTTGATGTGCGCGTATTAGCAGCAACTAATAAGGACCTTCAGACTGAGATTGCGGAAGGAAGGTTTAGAGAAGATCTTTACCACCGCCTGAGTGTGATTTTGATTGAGGTGCCTGGACTCAATGATCGCAAAGATGATATTCCATTACTGGCAAGCCATTTCCTTCAGCAAGTTGCATCTGACTACGGCGTAAAGAAAAGAGACATACATGCTAATGCCATAAAGGCATTACAAGACTATAATTGGACCGGTAATATTCGAGAATTTAGAAATGTGATTGAACGTCTCCATATTTTAAGTGGTGACCCCATTACTAAGTCGTGTGTAATTAAATTCGCACGGAAATAAGCGTACTTTTGCTGCAAATACTAGATTATGAGTTTTCCGAAATTCTTGGTTGCTGACAACACAGATTTACCAGATGCTATTTACATTGTTCACACCGAATTTCCCTCTTTCATTCTCAACCTTGAGGACGATGAGGTGAAGTGGATGGATGACATCAGTGATGAAGACGAGGGAGATCTTACCAAAACTCTGGAAGGTTTGATCGATGAAGCTGAAGCTTTTTATATCCGAGAAGTAGAGCGTTACAATCTCTAGAGTGGCGTACCGCTGGAGCACATATAGCAACCAGTATAAGATTAGCATGAACCTCGCCTACCCTGTTGTTATAGGTTCACTGGGGCAGATAATGGTGAGCGTAGCTGATTCTATAATGGTCGGCAAGTTTCTGGGAACAATTCCTTTAGCTGCCACATCATTCGCCGTTTCCATCATCATAATTCCAATGGTTTTTGCAATGGGAGTAGCCTATGGACTTACTCCTCTTGTCGCTGCTGCTGATGGCGCAGGAGATTCAAAATCCGCTACTAGGTATTTCAAAAACGGCTTGGTACTCAATAGCGTCTTAGGACTAATTATCTATGGTGCTATAGCTTTGTTCGCAAAAGGTGCACATTTACTAGGGCAGGATCCTAGAGTAGTTGAAGCTTCCTTACCGTATATACATCTTGTAGGCTTTTCAATAATACCAATGATGAGCTTTTTTGCCTTTAAGCAATTCGCAGAGGGTGTTAGTGACACTAAAGCCGCCATGAAGGTCAGTTTAGGAGCTAATATTATTAATATTCTATTAAATTACCCCCTGATCACAGGTTGGGGACCTTTTCCTGAACTAGGACTATTAGGCGCAGCAGTGAGTACATTAAGTACACGCTTCTTGATGCTGGCGGGAATGGCGTTATACATTCGAAAGAAAGAAAAATTCGCTGAATACTGGGGACACTGGAGAGCTGTGAAAGTCGAGTGGAAATGCATCAGAGAGATTTTGAAAATCGGAGTACCTAGTGGACTACAGTATGTTTTTGAAGCAGGAGCGTTTGCAATGAGTGGGGTCATCGTAGGTATGATAGGCCCTGTACAACAAGCTGCTCACCAAATCGCTTTAAATATTGCCTCAGTGAGTTATATGATGGTCAGTGGACTCGGCGCCGCAGGAACCATTAGAATGGGAAACCAGTTGGGTCAAAAGAATATCCCCATGTTACGTCTTGCTGGTCAGAGTATTTTTCACTTAACCTTCTTTCTAATGATTATTACCACGGGATTACTGATATTGATGCGACATGTACTACCTGAGTTCTATAGTTCAGATCCTGAGGTTCTTCAATACACCACAGTCTTGATAGTAGCTGCCGGTTTATTCCAACTGCCTGATGGATTTCAGGCAACAGCATTGGGAGTATTACGCGGAATTAAGGATGTTAACATACCCACTGTCATAGCATTTTTTAGCTATTGGGTTATCGCAGTTCCGCTAGGGTATTACTTAGGCGTCAGTGCTGGCTATGGCGCATTAGGTGTATGGATAGGGCTCGCCACCGGACTAGTTTTAGCGTCCATAGCCTTATACTATAGATTTCAAAATAGGACCAAAAAATTACAGGAAACCAATCCTGAAGACTTGTAATTAATTTGCTATTCCCGCCCTTCTCAACAATGCCTCTACTTTAGGTGCTCTACCTCTAAAGGTTTCAAAGAGCTCATCGGGAGGAATTGTGCCTCCACTTGAAAGTATCTTCGCAAAATCTTTTGCCACTACTTCATTGAATATCCCTTCCTCCTCAAATCTCTCAAAAGCATCTGCATCCAAGACCTCAGCCCATTTATAGCTGTAGTAACCGGCGGAATACCCACCCTGAAAGATGTGGCTAAAAGCGGTCGAAGAGATAATGTCTTCCACCGGATCGAACAACTGTGTACCTGCTGTAGCAATCCGTTCAAACTCCGCAATACTTCCTGAAAAGGGCACGGTGGCATTGTGCCAAGCCATATCCAAATAGCCGAAATTTAGCTGTCGAATTGTCATGTATGCCTCCATGAATTGTTGGCTTGATTTTATTCTTTCAATATACTCTTCCGGTAACATTTCACCAGTCAAATAATGTCTCGCGAATAGTTTTAAGGATTCAGGTTGATAGCACCAGTTCTCTAGGATCTGCGATGGAAGCTCAACAAAATCCCAATATACATTCGTACCTGTTAATGATGGATAAGTACCCTGTGCCATCATGCCGTGTAAGGCATGGCCAAACTCATGAAATAATGTCGTGACCTCATTAAAAGTCAATAAAGAAGGTGTGGTTGAAGTCGGCTTGGTGAAGTTACAGACGATACTTATGTGCGGTCTATACTCTTGTTCTTGAAATACAAACATATTCCTATAACTCGTCATCCATGCGCCTGCACGTTTACCTGTTCTTGGAAAAAAATCAGCATAAAAGACACTTACAAAATTACCCTTATTATCAAAAACTTCATAAGCATCAACATCGTCATGGTAAACGCTTATATCAATGTTCTGAACAAAGCTCAGCCCAAACAATTTATGAGCAATCTGGAAAGCACCATCTAAGACGTTGTCCAATTTAAAATATGGCTTTAGCAACGCATCATCTAAATCAAGGGTTACCTTCTTGAGCTTCTCTGCCCAGAAGGTAAAGTCCCATGGCTTGATGGGAAGTTTTGCGCCATTCTTTAAAGCAAATTCCGAAACATCATTAACCTCTCTTTCAGCCGCTGGCTTCGCTAGTTTCTTCAAGTCGTCCAGAAATCCAAGTACAGTTTCAGGTTTCTGGGCCATTCGTTTACTCAGGGTCAGCTCAGCATGAGACTTAAAGCCAAGTAATTTAGCCTTTGCCAAACGCTCGTTAACAATCGTAGATACAATTTCTTGGTTATTGTATTCATTAGCCTTTGCGCCGCGCATTGCAAAAGCGCGATAAAATGTTTCGCGCAACTCTTCGCGTTCTGCGTATTTCAAGACACTGATATAGGTGGGCATGTCCAGATCTAGTGCGTAGCCTATTTTACTTTTCTCAAATGCAAGCTGCTCCGCTTGCTCAATGACATCGTCAGGTAATCCTTCCAAATCGGTTTTTTGTTCCGTATAGAACTCGAAAATTTGAGTCTCCTTAAGAACATTCTCCCCGAAGGCCAATGACGCTTTACTTAGTGTAGCGCTTAGTTCCTTGAGTCTATCTCTATCCTTGCCTTGTAATAGAGCACCGTTTCTAACATAACCTTCATAAGTCTCTTGCAACAATCTTAATTCCTCAGAAGTGAGGTTCTCCTCTGCTCTGTGATCCCAAACCAGTTTAATTTTTAAAAACAGCGACTCATTTAATACTGTTTCATTACTGAACTCAGTTAATAATGGACTTAATTCACGTGCAATAGATTGAATCTCCGCGTTCGTTTCAGCACTATTTAAATTATAAAAGCAACTGCTTACAATATCTAATTCCCTACTGGCAAATTCTAATTCCACTAATGTGTTCGCAAAGGATGGGACACTAGAGTTTGCAACAATATCCGACTGACGATTTCTGCTCACTTCCATCCAATGTAAAGCCGCAGGCATAAAATGTTCTGGAAGAATCAAATGAAAAGGAAGAGACTGGTGAACAGTCGGCTGAAATTCAATGAGTGGATTCATGTAAATATTGTTAGGAATATGGTTCCCAAATATAAGGCATCCAAGTTGTTGACGTATCTTTAAACCATGTCAAAAACGCAAGTAAATTGGACAATTTCGGGGATGACCTGCAGTGGCTGTGCGCACAGCGCATCGAGCATCGCTGAGGGACACAATGGGATTTCAAATGTCCAAGTGCGATATGCAAATGGTATATTTAAAGCCACCGTCGATACGAGCGTGCTCGATACTCACTTGCTCGAGGAAGATCTAAAGAATGCTGGATATACCCTCGAACGCGAATACCTTTCTCCAGCTGAAAAAGTAGAATTAGCACTTAAGAAGCTTAAAGGTTTGAAATGGGAATTGATTTTCTCAACCCTTTTTGCACTACCATTATTGGTGTTAGGAATGCTTCATATCGAATATTTATGGAGCGTCATGATTCAAGGAGTTCTAGCCGTTGTCCTTTCCTTTTATTTCGGCCGGCGCATTCATGAAAAAGCATGGAAACTGCTAAAATCTGGCGCTACAAATATGGACACCCTTGTTAGTCTTGGTTCTATCAGCGCATTCTTATTGTCCGTTTTTAACATCTTTATTTCAGAAGGACATGGGAGTTATTTCGAGAGCGCTGGACTCATCGTTTTCTTTATACTCGTTGGGAAATTCATAGAGGAGCGTGGGAAATTTCAAAATGGTAGGGCCTTATTAGAATTGATTGCGCTTCAACCACAATATGCCTGGAAAGTAACTGGAGATGAGTTGAAAAAAGTACATGTTGATTCACTTGAGGTAGGTGACGCTGTGCTAATCAAAGTTGGTGAACTTATTCCCGTAGATGGTATTGTAACAGACGGTGTCAGCACCATTGACGAAAGTACATTTACCGGAGAGCCAATACCGGTCGATAAGAAATCAGGAGATACAGTATGGGCAGGGACCTTGAATGGTGAAGGGTCCCTAACAATTTCAGTAGAAAAAACAGGGAGTACATCCGCCATTGGATCTTTGATTGAAACCATTGCACAAGGACAGGCTTCCGAAGCACCTATAGAATCCTTAACTCAAAACATCTCTAAAGTATTTGTTCCAACTATTATCTTGTTAAGCCTTGTTGTTGGACTTATTTGGATGATTAACGGTGAGCCAAGAGCACTTATTTTCGCTATTAACGTTCTTGTAATTGCCTGTCCATGCGCCCTAGGTCTAGCTACGCCTTTAGCCGTCATTGCAGCAAACGGTGCAGGTGCGGATATAGGGATCATCATAAAAAAAGCGGCGGCACTACAGTATGCTTCCTCTGTTAAATATGCATTGTTAGATAAAACCGGAACCCTGACCATAGGTAAGCCTATTGTAACTAATATAAACTGGACTACAACGCGCAATATTGAACTTTTAACCGCGTTAAATTCGAGAGGCAACCACCCATTAAATACAGCTTTAAATGGTTATTTAGGTAGCAGTTTTCATTCAGGTAAAGTCAACAGATTTAAAGCCATTCCTGGCAAGGGTATTCAGGGGAAATTTGATGGGAAACTCGTCTACTTAGGATCGCCAAAGTGGTACTGTGAAGTTACTGGCGGTTCATGGCCTGAAACACAAACTACCACTTCCCTACTATTCAGTGACATCGCTGTAATTGCCTCCATCAACTTCGAAGACGTGGTACGCCCAGAAGCAATTCAGTTCATACAACAGCTCAAAGATAAAAACATAGAACCAGTCATTCTCTCAGGAGACAGTTCTCAAGCAGTGGCGAAAATTGCCTTCGAACTCGGTATTAAAAAATACCATGGTGAAATGCTACCAATAGAAAAAGCTATAGTCGTGCAATCGTATCAAGAAGATGGTCCGACCCTATTTATTGGTGATGGCATTAACGATACCGTAGCTCTGCAACAGGCTGCTGTTGGAGTTAGCCTTGCCCATGCTACAGCTGCTGCACAAGAAAATGCAGATGTCGTGTTGAGTCGAGAGGGATTGATTCAACTTAACGATTATTTCCGTTTAAGCAAGAGCACCATGACCACCATTTACGGCAATCTCTTCTGGGCATTTGGTTACAATATCATTGCCATACCTTTGGCAGCTGGGGTGCTCTATCCTACATTTGGGATAAGCCTCACACCTATGATGGCTAGTATAGCAATGAGCCTCAGCTCGTTAGGAGTAGTTGGTAATTCTTTATTATTAAAACAACGCATGAAATGACTATAAACTCAAAAATCAACTGCAATAATTGTATTGCTAAAGTTTCACCTGATTTAAACACATTGATGGGAGAAGGGAACTGGTCAGTGGACATTACGCTACCTAACAAGCCCCTCACTTTTTCAGACGACATATCGCTAGATGATGTATTGGATATTTTAGACCAGCATAACATGATTGTGGAATAATGAACATCGGTCTGCTTGCTCGCAAAACATTGCACAGCCAACCCGGTGGAGACACCGTTCAGGTAAAGCAATCGGCAGCCGCATTAGAGCGACTAGGTCATACATGCTTCATGATCACCTCTGGAACAGCTCTGCCAAAAGATCTTGACGCATTACATTTTTTTAATTTGGGCCGTCCCTCGGATGCGCTTTGTTATTTTAAAAAATTCCCAGGTAAAAAAGTAATTAGCACCGTCTTTGTAGATTATAGTATCGCAGATCAAATTCGCTTCCCACGATTATCTAGGCTATTGGGTAGTCACCATATTGAATTTTTAAAGACACTCGCTCGCGCCATAAACGGAAGCGACAAGTGGCCCTGTTTCGACTATTTGCGTCTAGGGCAAAAGCGCAGTATGAAGAGGCTTTTAGACCAATCCAATGTCGTTATCACCTCATCTATGAGCGAGCTAACAAGAATATCACAATGGTCCAATCATTTAAGTAAATCAATTAAAGACAAGCACCTATTGATCCCATTAGGTCTAGACGACTGTTTCATTTTCAATAAACCTGGCGGAGCGCAAAATCAGGGTATTCTATTGGTTGGGAGAATAGAACACCTCAAGAATCAACTCCAAGTGATTCAATGGGCGACCAAAAACAATTGGCCACTGACCGTAGTGGGTGACGCCAATGCAAATCAACCTGGCTATTATAAACGTTGCATAGAATCTGCTGGTGCTCATGTTGATTTTATCCCACACCAGAGTCGACAGAACATCCTGAAAATCATGCAGGCTCACCGTCTTTTGATTGTGCCTTCATTCTTCGAAACCTATTCTATTGTCGCTTGGGAAGCCGCAGCGCTAGGTCTTAATGTTATTGCTAATGATGTTGATGACATGCGGGAAACGCTCGCTGAAGTTTCACAGTTTTGCGATTTCACAAATGAAGAAAGCACCCTGAAAACTATTTCCGAGAACCTTTTGCCTGGATCTTCTCAACAAAAAAAATCCCAAGCATGGTTCGAGAACTATACTTGGGATGCGATAGGGTTGCAACTTGAGAAAGTCTACCAATAGATTACTGGTTTTGCATTTCCTTTTCAAAAGTCTCTTTAAACTTTTCGTAATTATAGTCAACCATGAGCTTATCATTCTTTGATAATGCCTTATAGTAGTCTTTTACAATTTTGTCACCATCTAACTCAATGGCGATGTAGTACTTGAACTTGCTTGTCGCAGCAACTTGTGTTACGCGATCGCAAGCCACCACAACCCCACTTAAGCGTTGGTTAATGACCATTCTTGAATTTTCTTCAAATCTCTCAAGTACTTCTTCAACATTATTGACTTCCATGCTCTTTACATAATTATCTGCCACCACTTTCATAGTGGAGTTAACCATACCTGCAAGTTCTGTTTTAGCGTTACTCAAGGCTTTCTTTTTAGCGACGTTCATATCAGCACTTTCACCAAAACTATAGACACGGAACGTCTTTTTATCACTCTTAAACTCCGAACAAGGCAATACCATTTCGGTCTCGCCTTTAGGTACTTTAATCTTCGAACCACAGCTCGATAAGAGTAAACTCGCTGATGCGACTACTACAAAGAGAAATTTTGTTTTCATACTATATTAGGTTTAATAAGGTGACTTGAAGGTAACAAACCTTGATGTGTAGTATCCAAAGGCCATGCCATTTTTTACCATTTTCCCTTTTCGACTAATTTTTCTCGTTCCATTTCAAGGAAGTCCAAAGACATGTCTACTTGCTTATCATTGTTATTAATACGCAGTAATTTGTGACATAACGTCCTTTTTCTGCCGTCAGATAGCTTATCCCAAACCTGCTTCATAGCATCATTTTGCTTAAGCAAAATCGATAAAACCTCCGGTAGGGAAATTCCTAATGTGTTTGGATCCTGATAAACGACTACGGAAATAGACTGTCCCATTTCATAGCTATGGCCATCTAATTTTGACCTGCCAATCATTGAGAAATATCGACCATCTCCATAGGGCTGAATGCCACATTGAAGGTCTATACAACCATCTATATTGAGGATTATCCTGGTTTTACGTCCTTGTGGAAATGAATCAACGATAGATTTTTCAAATACCACACAGCTGTAACCACCACGTATAGGATCGAGCATCTCCAAGAAAGTATCAAACTTATACAATTCTCTCATTACCAGGGATTTGAATACGAAGTATCCGTCAGGAAAGTTGGATCAGAAAATGTTTTCATAAAGTCTAAAAGACCTTTTTTCTCAATCTCCGACCAATCTCTTCCGGAACCTGCAGCCTTCATATTAGGATCTATCGTAGCTGAGAGATGTCCACCCATATTATAAAAATTTACGACCTCAGCCAAGGTTTCAAACCTGCCGTCATGCATGTAAGGGAAACTGTATTCTATGTTACGTAACGATGGGATTTTGAATTTTCCTCGATCAGAAGAAGATCCAGTTACTGCTTCCCTTCCGTCCCCAATTTGATACAAGCTGTCAAGTCCGTTATTTGAGAATTGCAATAAGCCATAGGCTCCCATTTGATAACCTGTCGTTGCTAGACCATGACAATGAAAACAATCACCTTTTTCACCATTAAACAAATCAAATCCCTTTTGCTCGCTAGCTGTAAAGCTATAACTGCCTTCAACATAAGCGTCGAACGAAGAGGCTCCCGTCACAAGTGTTCTTATAAATTGAGACAAGGCTTTCGCTACATTCTCCTTTGACACTTCCGTAGTGCCAAAAGCTTTTAAAAACAGCTGGTTATATGTTAGATCCTGCTCGATTTTATCAATCACATCAGGCCATTGCGAATGCATCTCTATTGGATTGACAATAGGCTCCTTTACTTGATCCTCCAGGCTACCATCCCTACCGTCCCAGAAGAAGAAATCTTGCCAAGCTAGATTTGACAATACCATGGCATTTATATCTCCTTCCACACCGTCAATACCTGTGCTATATGCATTAGGTTCTGCGAAATTACTTTCCTGCCGATGGCAACTGTTACAACTCTGTGTGTTGTCGCCTGATAACCTGACATCATAAAACAAGTGCCTTCCCAGGAGTACTCCTTCCTCAGACAGCTCATTGTCTAAAGGCAAAGTGGGTTCTGGAAAATGAGCTGGGTAATCTAATTCTAATAACGTAATCTGATGCTTGGGCTCTACTGGTCTACAGCCTATAGCTATAACCAATGCACACATTAATGTAAAACCCATCTTCATCATCCTATCTATTCTTTAGCGAAGCGCTTGTGTAGATTTCGAATTTACGAATCACTTCTAGCATATCTTCAGGCAGCTCTTTCTGAAAAACCATGTTTTCACCGCTAGATGGATGAACAAAACCCAAACTCTGTGCGTGAAGAGCGTGTCTTGGACATGCTTTAAAACAATTGAAAATAAACTGCTTGTATTTGCTAAAAGAAGTACCCTTCAGGATTTTATCCCCTCCATACCGCTCGTCATTGAACAATGGATGACCTAAGTGCTTCATATGAACACGGATTTGGTGGGTACGGCCGGTTTCAAGCTTACAACTCACTACCGTAACGTATCCAAATCTTTGAACAACCTTATAGTGCGTTACCGCATGTTTACCCTCAGATTCATCCTCGAAAACCGCCATTTGCAGCCTATCTCTTAGACTCCGTCCAATATTTCCTGTGATTGTACCTTCTTCTTCAGTCACATCGCCCCAAACAATGGCGATATATTCTCTAGAAGTACTCCTGTCGTAAAACTGCTTTGCAAGATGTGTCATACCCAATTCTGACGCCGCAGCGACCATCACACCTGACGTATTCTTATCTAATCGGTGGACTAGTCCTGGGCGCTCCTCGCCTTGCTTTCCAATAGGAAGATTTTCCGTAAGAAAAGCCAGACCATTCACCAGCGTTCCGGTGTAATTCCCATGTCCTGGATGACAAACTAGACCAGCTTTCTTATTTATAACGATGACATGTTCATCCCTATGAATAATGTCAAGTTCCATATCCTCTGGCAATATTTCCTTATCACGAGGTGGCTGACCAAGTACCATTTCAACAAGATTACCGGGTTTTACCTTGTGGTTACTTTTAACAGGTTTGCCATTAATTCTTATAGCTTCGGCCTCTGCAGCTTTTTGAATCCTAGTCCTTGAAGTATCCGGTAAGAAGTTCATCAAAAACTTATCTACGCGCAAAGGACTCTGGCCCTGATCTGCCTCAAAACTATGATGCACATAGAGCTCTTCCATGTTATCGTTCTCTTGAAAGGGGATGTCGTTCTCTTGGAATTCTAAATCTAACATATTAAAGCTTCATCCATTTGAACCTAGACACAGATGCTCGAGTACTTAGAACAACCGTGTAAAGGCCAGCCGGAAGGTAATTAAATGAATAAAATTCCTGACTTTTAGCCGGGAATGAGGCAATAGTTTTGCCCTGATTGTCTATTAGAACGCAGTCAAATAATTCTTCTGAATCTAGGTCTAATGAAAATCCATCCTGAGATGGATTTGGAAATATTTTCACAAAGGTACTTTTATCTTCGTTGGTCACCATCTCTGCAGGGCTGTATCTGAAAAATGGTTGAAACATCGTTACACCTGGGTCTAATGAGGGGTACCAATTAAATCCATCACCATAATATCGTGGCATACTTTGCGGCAATATGCGTTCCGTGTCGAAACCAAGGTACATGGGGTCCGAAGAAGTACAGACATAGCCAATCCAAACATAAGGGTATATGGAAATGTCAACTGATGAATCTAGTTCGTAAGGGATCCAATCTCCCCTGTTATACCCCCAATGTGGCTCATATAGACTATCTGATATATAAACGATGTCACCAGGAGCATCACCGGTGTCTGCAGGAGCCCAAACAGCTATCCTAAAAGTACTCTGGTACCGTATACCTGCGTCAACAAATTGAAACCTAACGCCCTTAAGAGAATCTGCAGGGCCTAAGCCACTTGATCTAAACAACTGCGCGACCCTACCTCCGGTTATGTTCTGAACGGCATAAGCACGGTCCGCCGTGCCATCATCTAAGGCTAGATAATTATCTAATTCCAATACTCCTCTAACAGTATCATTAGAGCGATAACCCGCGGCAGAACCATCAAACCATACCTTAGTCGTAACAGAAGTTGGGCCAGTGATTGTGGTGAAAGCTGATGCGGGAACAGTGATATCGAAGGTTTGATCTTGATTGTGTTGGGTATTCGTGATTACTGGAACGGCAGTGGTTTGTTGAATTAAAATTCCGTTTTCCTCCCAACGGAATTGACCTAAGTTCAAACTCCAACCGCCAGAGGGAACTGTGCCATTGCGTCGATAAGTGTAGGTCAGCGCAGTGGGAATATTAGCTACGTTGCTGGAACTACTAACCCACCAAGGCCAGCTGGTAAAACCACCGGAGCCTACAATCAATGGATGATTTCTAGCGAATACTGGCTCTGTAATAATGGTATCCGTATTTGTCCGGTCCTTATCTAGTTGAACATAGTCAATATTCCAAATATCATACGCGCCAGCGCGAGCGCCATAAGCGGCTATTCTGAATTTGAAACCGTTAACTAAATAGTCTGAACCTTGAACCGCAATAATTGCGGACCTAAAAGCCGTGGACATGCCTGCTCCTACCGAACCCCACTGCTGCAACCAGGTATTCGTGATTGGCGACCAAAACTCAACAACTAAACTGTCATTAATAGACGGTGCTTCCCCGCGACCAGCGGACTGGTATTGAAATGAGAGATAAACGTCCGTTAAACCTTGTAAATTCAGGTAATTCGAAGTAAGGACATCCGCGAATGTATCTGAGCCTATGGAATTCTCTTTGTAGGCAAAGCCAAATTCATTTAAACCATCAAAGGTGGCCACTCCTATAGAATTCTGAAAAAGTGGTAGTTCATCATTGATCCAAACATAGCGGTCCATCCATAATGCAGGATTGGGTATATCTGAAGGATAGGAAAAATCGTCTACAAATGGAGGGATAATGGTATCTAATGATTCCGTCACATTATATGGCGCAGTCAATCTTCCTTGTAATGGCAATGATAATTCCTTAACCTGTCCTTGTGTATGGACGGTGCAAAGAATAACAGCAATGATGGTAATGATCTTGTTAAAATTCATCAAGGGTGTCTATTGCAGTATTTGTTTTTAGGGATACATCGATGGAATCTGACGCGAGCCAAATATCTACAGAGCTTCCTGCTCCTACTTGAAGGTCTAACTCATATTCAGGAAAAGTTCTTTGAACAATGGCAACCGAAGTATCTGTGATCGTCCCGGTGTACATAATAGCTCCTAAATTCAAACTAAAAGCAGTCAATTGTTTAGCTGCATCCTCAAATGTAAGCCCTGATAAATCAGGAAAATAAACCAAGCGACCGTCTAAACCTGCACTTACCTGCAGTACAAAGTGACTACCTGTAGGATATAGTGACTGCTCTTGAGCAAGAACGCCTTTAGCATCAAGCACCTTTAAAACCAAGTCATGGCTCAGGTCAGGCACCATCAATAGACTGTCTATGATAAAACCTTTTGTAGCAAATTTACTACTCACGTAACTCAGCAACTGATCCTTATAGTTTGGCAGTGGATACTTTGGTAATCTACCTGGGTTGGTAGAGAGCAAAATCTTACGACCCCATTTAACCTTAGAATATTCCTTTGGGTAGCTTTCTATTATAGCACCTTTTGGGATGCCTGGTACATAATGAGTACTGTCGATCACTTCATAAATAAGACCTAGGGAGTCCAATGTTTCAAACGCTTGTTGTACAGGCATTAATTTCATATTTGGAACCTCCACTGTTTGGTCATGCCCTGTTGTGTTTTTCAACCACCACAAACTGCAAAAAACAGCCACCACAAAAACCACTATCGCAGCAGCAACAGTCTTTAAGAACGTTCGTGAGAATATGAATTTAAGCCATTGTTTCATGTTGTAAAGATACTTTATATACGACCTTAAACGATATACCTTCTTCATTACATTTACACTTATGGAAAACGCAAAAAAAACCATAGCAGTATTAGCCGGGGGATTTTCTTCTGAACATCACATTAGTTTGGCCTCTGGAAAGACAGCTCTCCGTGCATTTCAAGATGCAGGATACCCAACTCTGCTCGTCATTCTTACGCAAGAGGGATTCTTTGTAGAAGGCCAAAGGGTGGACTTTGAGTCCCTGGATATAAATTACGTTTTCAATATCATTCACGGTGCCCCAGGAGAGGACGGACATATTTCTGGATTTCTTAAGGTTTTGGGTATACCGCATAGTACTTGCGACACTTTTCAAAGTGCACTTACCTTCAACAAGGCCCAGTGCAATGGACTGTTGAGAGGCGCTGGCTTTATCGTACCAAGAGGACGGTTAATTACGGAAATGCCTGAAAATCATGAGTTCTCTGATTGGAATTTTCCGCTTTTCGTAAAGCCCAACAGGTCAGGCTCCAGCTTTGGAGTAAGTAAAGTGATGGATGAATCTGGTATTAAAGAAGCATTCATTGCCGCTCAAAATGAAGATTACCAGGTCTTAATTGAAGAAGGCGTTCAAGGAACTGAAGTGGGGTGTGGAGTCTTTAGATCTCGATTTAATTTGATTGAAAATAAATCTACCAATACCCCAGAAACTCAGGCCATAGCAGTCACTGAAATAGTGCCTACGGAAGCTGGTTTTTTTGATTACGCAGCTAAATATGAAGGGAAATCGGAAGAAATCACTCCAGCGAGAATAGCAAATGATTTGACGCGGAAAGTAGAAGCGCTATCCGTTGCAGTATATGACTTCTTAGATTTAAAGGGAATTGTCAGAATTGACTTCATTATTACCAAGGATGATGTACCTGTGATTATAGAAGTGAATAGCATACCTGGACTAAGCCCTGCATCTATAGTTCCTCAACAAATTACTTACAGAACATGCTCATTAAGTATGATGCTGGCTAGTTTAGCGGAAGAGGCTATGGCTTCAAATCAGTAATAATCGTTTCACTACCTTTAATCTCTATGTCAAGAGTAGCTCTTTTTCCTGGATCTTTCGACCCAATCACCTTGGGTCATGTTGATATTATTCAACGAGCATTACCGCTTTTTGATGAAGTGCGCATCGCGGTCGGTACAAATAATACCAAAAAATATTTATTCTCTTTAGAGCAAAGGGTCGACTGGATAGAACAAACTTTCAGCCATGAGGCTAAAGTTTCTGTTGTTACCTACGCTGGTCTTACCGTTGACTTCGCAAAAGAGCAAAATGCAAGTTTTCTATTACGAGGCCTAAGGAATCCAGCTGATTTCGAATTTGAAAAGGCAATCGCACAGGCAAATAGAGAAATGGTACCTGATCTTGAGACTGTATTCTTATTAACCAGTGCACGTTATGCCTATATAAGCTCCAGTATCGTTAGAGACGTGTTTAACCACAATGGTGATTTTTCTCATTTCGTACCAGATACTGTACGTCCTTAAAGAAGCCCTGCAAATTCCCTAAGTACTTCGTCCAAGCTATTGTAGACAGGTTTGGCTCGTATTTTCTCAGATAACAGCTCAGGTGATGCCCAGTATACATCTGTAATCCCTTCCTCCTGTTGCGGCTTGAGTTTCTTCGAGTATACCGTAAACATGGGATACCAATACGTGATTTTCAAGGCATAATCCCCTTTGAAAGGATAGCAGTGAAATGTTTTCACAGGTGGTCCTGTGATTTCGCAATGCTTAACCCGGCATTCTTCTTCTACTTCACGCACCGCGCAAATTTCGATCGTTTCTTTGGGCTCAAGCTTACCTTTTGGCATGTCAATTTTACCATTGCGTTCAATGATAAGCAGCTCCCCATCCGAGTTCTTCACCCAACCACCACCAGCTAATATACTAGTATGCAGAGACATAAACAGTGTCCAGAAATGATGATCTCCTCCTATTTCCAAGGTGACATTTAGCCTGCCCGAATGAAGGGCTTTAAGCCACCTCCTCATGTCCTTAACGGAAGAGAGGTTATTGATAAGATCCGGAGCATTGGCTCCCGGAACGGGGCTCAATACAGAACGGTTAATGAAAACTTTGATGTAATTTTGTAACATGATACAGAACAAAGATGTCGCACTCAAAACAGCAGAGAGCTTATTGCAAATTAAAGCCATAAAACTTCAACCTGAAAATCCTTTTACATGGGCGAGCGGTTGGAAGAGTCCTATTTATTGCGACAATCGGTTAACATTGAGTTTTCCTAAGATCAGAAGCGAGCTTAAAATTGAATTTGCGAAGCAGATTCAGGAGATTTATGGTAAGCCGGATTACATTGCTGGAGTGGCTACAGGAGCTATTGCTATTGGCGCATTAGTAGCTGAATACCTGAATGTTCCTTTTATCTATGTTCGAGACAAAGCCAAAGGCCATGGACGTCAGAATCAAATTGAAGGTTTTTTAAAACCTGGATCTAATGTTGTGGTCATCGAAGATTTAATCTCAACCGGAGGCTCTTCACTCAAAGCGGTAGACGTATTACAAGAAGTCGGAGCACATGTCTTAGGAATGATGGCAATTTTCACCTATGACTTTCCTGTAGCCCAAGAGAATTTCGACAAGGCAAATGTTCGTCTCAATACATTAAGTGATTACAATCATCTGCTTGAACAAGCTTCACAACAAGGAACTATTTCCAACGAAAGCGTGGATATGCTTAAAGAATGGCGTAAGGATCCTTCTGTTTGGGGAATGTAATTGTCTTAAGATCTCTGGTAAGGATCAATCCATTTAACCGCGTCAATACCATAGTGTGTTATTTTACCTGACGTATCTTCTAAAATCAAACGACCTTGTTGATCTGTCCCTGCAACTTTAGCCTGAATTTCCTTGCCACTGTCTAATCGATAAGATTTAAACTCATCTCTACCCCACAACATATCTGCATATCTGCGATATAGCAATGTTTTATTTTGTACCGTTCCTATTTGGGATTCAAAACAATGTAGAATCTCATTTATCACTGCACCAGGATCAATATCTAGGCCCAATTCCTCTAATGAAATAGCTCTTTTCAGTAAACGCTCTGGCTTCAGTACATTCAATCCTATCCCAATAATCGATGATTTAATACCTCCTCCACTCCAGTGATTTTCAATGAGCATTCCGCCTAGTTTTCGATCGCCAACCATCAAATCATTAGGCCATTTAAAGCCAATTGAACCAGGTAAAATTGACTTGAGGCTGTGGCAAACCCATTGATTAACTAAAAAGCTGTTTTCGAGTTTTGGAGCCCATGGAATGTACACAGAGAACAAGGCGCATTTACCAGGCTCATCATGCCAAACTGACACTCCACGACCTCTTCCAGCAGTTTGACTTTTTGCTACAACCGTTGTAAAGGGCGCTAAGGTACTATTAACACTCAGTTTTCGCTTCAATTCAGCTTGTGTAGAGTCTGCAGTTTCTAAAGAAAAAAGGGGGTATTTTTGTGCCATTGTGCCGAGATCCTGTATTATGGACTAAGATGGCATATGTTTTGGTATTTAACACACTCAATTAGAACAGATTTAATGCATACAAAACCAGACGCTTCATCAGAGCTCGTAACAAAGTTCGTCGTTGACGGACTTCAAAACATCAAAGGCGAAAATATAACCATATTAGACCTTAGAAATATAGAGACCGCTGTCACTGACTTTTTCGTTATCGCAGAGGGTAATTCTAGCACTCAAGTAAATGCTTTAGCAGAAAGTGTGCACAAAAGTGTGCGCGAAAGTGTTGGAGATAGACCTTGGCATGTCGAAGGTCGCTCAAACGCAGAATGGGTACTTATGGATTATGTGAACGTCGTTGTCCACGTTTTTCAAAAAGGTATCCGCGAATTCTATGACCTAGAAGGCCTATGGGGTGATGCGGAAATAACAACCATTGAAAACCTATAACCAGTAATGGCAGACGAAAAAAAAGAAAGTCAAATCGACAAATTGAAAAAACAATTTGCTCGAAATAACGGATCAAATAACCAAAAAACACCTGGAGGACCAAAGAAGTCTGGGTTTAATTTTTACTGGGTTTATGGTTTAGTCTTCGCTCTATTTATTGGGATGCAGGTCTTTAGTGCCATGAGTTTTCGTGCAAAGACATCAAATTTTCGTGAGTTTGAGGAATCCCTTCAACTAGGAGATGTCGACAGGGTTAATATTCTGAATGAAAAAAAAATACAAGTCTTTATAAAAGAAGACCGACTTGCTTCGAATGAGCGTTATAATGAGGTAAAAAATAGCAACCTCAGTAAGGAGGTTAATCCAGGGCCACACTATGTCTTCGAGATGCCCGCAAGTGCTTTCGAAGATCGTATTAAAGAGTATTACAAAGACCACAACAGCGAAGATCCGATTGCTGTGAACTACCAAACCCAAGAAAACTTCTTGGGGGATATCATTTCTTGGGTGTTTCCTTTAGTTCTGATGATTGGTGTATGGTTATTTATTATGAGACGCATGTCTGGCGGTGGATCACCAGGTGGTGGCGGTGGATCGCAGATTTTTAATATCGGTAAATCAAAGGCTAAGGTTTACGACAAAGACACAGAGGTTAAAACCACATTTGACGAAGTCGCAGGTATGACTGGAGCAAAAGAGGAGGTACTTGAAATTGTTGATTTTCTCAAAAACCCCACGAAGTATACAGACTTAGGTGGTCGCATTCCAAAGGGAGTCATGCTGTCGGGCCCACCAGGAACAGGTAAGACCTTACTTGCTAAGGCCGTTGCTGGAGAAGCTAAGGTTCCATTCTTTTCTTTGTCTGGTTCAGATTTTGTTGAAATGTTCGTAGGAGTAGGAGCCTCCAGAGTGAGAGACCTATTCAAGCAGGCAAAGGAAAAATCGCCTTGTATCATCTTCATAGATGAAATTGACGCAATTGGACGTGCTCGTGGGAAAAACAATTTCTCAGGAGGCAACGATGAGAGAGAAAACACCTTAAACCAACTCCTGACAGAAATGGATGGTTTTGGAACAAATGAAAATGTCATCATTATTGCAGCTACTAACCGTGCAGACATATTGGATGGCGCGCTCATGAGAGCTGGACGTTTTGACCGTATCATTTACGTTGATTTACCAGAATTAACCGAGCGTAAAGCTATTTTCCAAGTTCATCTCAAGGGTATCAAAACTGACAATAGTCTAGATATAGATCTTTTGAGCAAACAAACACCTGGATTCTCCGGTGCGGATATTGCAAATGTTTGTAATGAAGCGGCACTTATAGCAGCACGTAAAGAGAATAAGGCTGTTGGAAAACAGGATTTCAATGATGCGATTGACCGTATTGTTGGTGGACTAGAGAAGAAAACGAAAATCATTACCCCAGCAGAGAAAAAAGTAATCGCTTATCATGAGGCGGGTCATGCTGCAGTGAGTTGGTTACTAGAATATGCCTCTCCTTTGGTAAAGGTAACAATCGTTCCAAGAGGCCGTTCATTGGGTGCCGCATGGTACCTACCGGAGGAAAGACAGATTACTACTACAGAACAAATGCTGGATGAAATGTGTGCCACCATGGGTGGTCGTGCGGCGGAGAAAGTTGTTTTCGATAACATCTCAACAGGAGCTTTGAGTGATCTTGAAAAAGTAACAAAGCAAGCAAAAGCAATGGTTACTATTTACGGCCTAAGCGAAGAAATTGGCAACATTACCTACTACGACAGCCAAGGTCAAAATGACTATGCAATGAGCAAGCCTTATTCAGAAGAGACAGCAGTTATCATTGACAAGGAGATTAGTAAGATCATTGAAGGTGAATATACCAGAGCCATTTCTTTACTTGCAGACAATCGAGACAAACTCGATGCTCTAGCTAATATTCTCCTGGAAAAGGAAGTTATTTTCCGTGAAAATGTGCAAGACATCTTTGGGAAACGACCTTGGGACAAAGAAGAAGAGGTTGTGATTGAAGAAGTCCCTGTGGCTGAGGAAGTACCAGCTACAGATATCGAAACCACTCAAGAGTCTGAACGACAAGATATTGAATCTGAAAACGAATCAGATTCTAACGAAAAAACAGAGTAATCATCTCTGCTTTTACTAAAAGCCACACTATAAATTAGTGTGGCTTTTTTTGTTGAAAGCTCTTCGAAAGCATAAGGCTTGTCTAGCGATGCTTTTCTATTTTTGATAAACGATTAATTGTACCATGGCCAAAAGCGGCGGTTTTTTCTCCAAACTCACTTCTACTTTTAGAAAAGAGGCTCTATCCTCTAAATCCGAAAAGGGAAAATTTGCACCGTTGGATCAACTTCCATTGGATGAAAAATTTGTCTCTCAGTTCACTGAAGGAGGTGGTAATTTCGTCTACTGCGCGAACAAAATAGATGCTGTTACATCTCTATCCCATTATTGCTCAGAACAAGGCTGGAAAGGTGTTTTTATTTCATCACCGGAACTCGCGGAATGGGAGAACAAAATCACCATTAAAACTACTTTCCAGAACGATGGACAGTTCCCTGTAGTACTGAGTGCTTGTGAAGCCTTAATTGCGTTCAACGGAGGTATTATGGTTCATGGACATCATACGGGAGGACGAAAATTAGCAGATCTTCCTAAAAACCACATACTCATTGCCTTCACCTCACAAATTGTTGCTAATCTTAGAGATGGTATGACAGCAATTAATCAAAAATATAGAGAAAACAGACCTGGAAACATAGCTGTCATTCGTGCACCTCATGACCAGAATGTAGAATTAGCAGCAGCAGATCCTAACAAGGATAGAACGGTGTTCTTGATTCTCATTGAAGACGAAGCATAGCATGGGGAAAAGAGCATTATTTGGTGGATTATACGCCACTGTCTTGATTGGCATTTTTGGATTTACATCTTTTGGGCCTTACCTACTCGCTGTATTTGCCCTTCTCCTAATGAATGAAGTTTCTCGCTTGTTAAAGATGGAGAGTAAAGTTCCATTACTGGTATTCACGTTCCTTGTTCTGTTAGCCGGTGCAATGTTTGACTGGGGCGATAATAACAACATCGTGACGTCAACGGTAATGCTCAGTACATTGCTCGTTCTTACTCTTCTCAGAGCTAAGCAGCCGGCACTTGAAATGAGGAAGAGCTTTTTTGGACTTATATACGTCTATGTACCTATGATTTATGTCATCCAGACCTCTGTTGAATCCCCTAAACTCATTCTTTTCATTTTTATTATGATCTGGTCTTCAGATACTTTCGCTTATTTAGTAGGCCGAGGTTTTGGGAAACACCCTTTCGCACCTAAGCTCTCTCCTAAAAAAACTACGGAAGGTTTTGTAGGAGGAATACTAGGAACACTAGTTGTGGGTACCGTTACTAATCATTTCTGGGGTTTAACATCAATGCCTACCGCGCTCTCTCTTGCTGTGACAGTGAGTTTAATCGCGCCTTTTGGCGATCTAGTAGCATCTGCACTTAAAAGAGAGGCTAATGTTAAAGATTCAGGTGTATTTTTACCTGGACATGGAGGCGCATTAGATAGACTAGACAGCTTTATAACTGCGGCACCAATTTCAATACTTATATACCAACATTTGATATGACCATTCATAAAGAAGGAAAGGGAACGTTAGGGTTATCATTCATTGTTTTAGTGGCGGTGAACGCTCTTGTACAATGGCTTACTACGGCACAATGGCTTGAAGTAGCCGTTCTAATTACGAGCATTGTTCTTTATGCTATCGTACTTCAGTTTTTCCGCAATCCTACGCGTACCATTCTGGTTAATCCGGAAGCGTTCCTATGTCCTGCAGATGGTAAAATAGTGACTATAGAAGAGGTTTACGAAGAGGAATTTTTAAAAGAGAAATGTATTCAAATGTCAATTTTCATGTCGCCATTTAATGTACATGTGAATAGATTCCCCTTAGGCGGAAAAATACTACACGCTGTTCATCACCACGGAAAATTTCTTGTTGCTTGGCATCCGAAGAGTTCTTCTCTTAACGAAAGAACTACTGTAGCGATCGAGAATACTGTTTGGGGGAAGGTCGTGTTTCGTCAAATTGCTGGTGCTGTCGCTAGAAGAATAGTGATGTACACGAAACAGGGAGACTTAGTGAAACAAGGCTCTGAATTTGGATTCATCAAGTTTGGCTCTAGGGTTGACGTATTTTTACCTTTGGATTGTAAGATACTAGTCAAAGAAGGTGATGTCGTTAAAGGCGCTACTACTGTACTAGCAAATAGATCTTAACAGAACTGCTCACAGCCTCTAACGTAGCTTCTCAGAGGCCTCTTTGATCCATTTTAAGACTACATCGAACTGTGCTGTTCTGGATATAGCGCTGTTATCTAATATCTTAGCATCATCAGCTGCGACAAGCGGAGAGTCTGAACGCTCCATGTCCGCCTTATCTCTAGATTTTAAATTTTGAAGAACTTCCATGACAGAGTGTTCTTGACCGCTGGTGTCTAATTCCGATTTACGTCTTTGAGCGCGAATCATATCTGAGGCAGTCATAAATATTTTTAACTCAGCATCTGGGAAAACCACCGTACCAATATCCCTGCCATCCATAACAACGCCTCCTTTTTGACCCATGGCCTGTTGCAGGGCCACTAGCCTCCTTCGCACCGGCACAAGCTTCGCTACATGTGAAACGACATTACTAACTTCCATGGTGCGAATTTGCTCTTCAATACATTCTCCATTGAGATAGGTATTATTTTTACCTCTTTCATCTATTTCGAAAGTGATATTTAAACCTTTGATAGCTCTAATTATATCATCATCCTGGCAGCCATGCTCTTTACTTACCCATCCATTTCGGAGGGCATAGAGGGCAACCGCACGATACATCGCACCTGAATCCACATAGACATACGACAACTCCGTTGCTAATTGCTTGGCAAGGGTGCTCTTACCTGTAGAACTGTGTCCGTCTATGGCAATAGTCAAAGGTTTATGCATCGTTGTTGTAGTACTTAAATATTGAAACTTAAAGATAGGGTATTCATTCGTCCGGCTAGGCTCCGAAGCTCATTTGCATAATGGAGCTGAAAGGAATTAAAATACAAACCGGCTCCCAGAGAGAACCCACCAGAAGTTCTTCGGGTTGGTAAAGACATTTCGAATTGACGACGGAAATTATACCCCACCATCAAGTGTAATCTTTGCGTGGGTAAAAACTCTATCGAGCCAGAAAGGTGACGCAATCCAAGATTGAGCATCGAAAAAGTCTCCTGGGTTTGCTCACCAGTTACAGGGTCTATATTTACTAAGTTGGGGTCTTGATAACCTAAGTTCCAACGGGACAATTGATCAATCACAAACGTCCAACGAAACGGCGCATACTCTAGTTTATCACCAAAAGCAAATAACAAGTTCGTGGGTAGAGATTCTCGTTGATTTCCGAAAGTAGTAAGTTGCATACCAACATTCTTAACTATCAAAGCTACATCTGGTCCTGCAGCAACGCTATACATGGCTACCCAGTCTGAGGCTACGGCCCAACTCTGGTAACTTTCGTAAGTACCGTTGATTAACTTACCAGAAACCGCAAACGAAATGTTTTTGAACGACCCTAGTTGAGTTCCTATATTAATGGCTAAATCGCCGGCGCTGAACTCCCCTAAAACAGTTCCCCAAGAATCAGTAGCTGTAAATTCTCCGTATTGCACACTTTGAACGGATGCAATCAGAGGTTTTCCCATAAGCTTGAAGCCGTAGCTGCCCTGTAATAGCTGCACGCCATCTCCTAAGCTACCGATACTGATTTCTAATTGATGTATGGAGCTGTCAGAAAGCAGTAAAGGGTTTTGTACTGCATATGCACCTGTTGGACCAGGATGAATATAACTGGTATTCCCCAAAGCAGATGATCCGGCAAATATGCTTCGATCTAGAAAAGTAAATACACCACCAGCGCCACTTTGAGCAATAGCGCTAAAGGAACATAACAATAATATGGTTAGTATTCTAATCAACCCTTCTTTAAAGACGGTTCTAAAACTTTAGCACCTTTTACTTTTTTATCTAATATAGCTAATTCCAATACCTCTTGCATTTCAGAAACATAATGGAACGTCATACCCTTAATGTAGTGGTCTTCTATCTCTTCGATATCCCTTCTGTTCTTATCACAAAGGATGATCGTATTAATTTTCGCACGCTTAGCTGCCAATATTTTTTCCTTAATACCTCCAACCGGAAGTACTTTCCCCCGGAGTGTAATCTCTCCAGTCATTGCTAGTTTTGGAGCTACTAGTTGCTGTTTAAATAAGGAGGTAAGAGCAGTAAGTAAGGTGACTCCAGCACTAGGACCGTCTTTAGGAATTGCCCCTTGTGGAACGTGAATATTGATATCATAGGCATTAAAAAGACCCGCATCGATACCTACTTGATCTGAATTTGCCTTGAGATAAGCCATCGCTATAGTGGCGCTTTCTTTCATCACATCACCTAAATTTCCGGTGATAATCACCTTTCCGGTTCCTTTGTGCAGGGAACTCTCAATGAAGAGAATATCCCCACCAACAGGAGTCCAGGCTAAACCTGTAACCACCCCGGCATGGTCATTTCCCTCGTATACATCGCGTTCTCGAGAAGGGCCTAAAATGGTCTCTAAATCACTCTTTCCGATTTTAGCTTTTTCTACATCACCCATGGCGATGTCCTTAGCTGTACTACGAATAAGCTTGGCTATTTTTTTATCTAAATTTCTTACTCCGCTTTCACGAGTATACCCTTCTACAACAGACTTTAGCTCACGTTTAGCAATTGAAAATTGGTCCTTAGTGATACCGTGATTACCTAACTGTTTTGGCACCAAATGACGCTTGGCAATCTCCACTTTCTCATCAGTAGTATAACCGGTCACATCGATGATTTCCATTCTATCTAGCAAGGCAGGCTGTATAGCACCTAGATTATTTGCTGTTGCAATAAAGAAAACCTTACTCAAATCATAACCCATTTCAAGGTAGTTGTCGTAAAAGCTGTCGTTCTGCTCCGGATCTAAAACCTCCAACATACTAGAGGACGGATCTCCTCCGTTACCATAACTCAATTTATCTATTTCATCAAGAATAAACACTGGGTCATTCGAGCCAGCCTTCTTCATATTCTGGAGAATACGACCTGGCATAGCTCCAATATATGTCTTACGATGTCCCCTGATTTCTGCTTCGTCGCGAAGACCGCCTAAAGACATTCGGACATATGGTCGGCCTAATGCATCAGCAATACTTTTCCCAAGTGATGTCTTTCCCACTCCAGGAGGGCCCGCTAAACATAAAATCGGACTTTTCATATCTCCTTTGAGCTTGAGCACAGCGAGGTGCTCTAGAATACGTTCTTTTACTTTCTCTAATCCATAATGGTCCTTATGAAGAATGTTCTCTGCTTTTTTTAAGTTTATATCTGCCCTGCCCTTAGACTCAAAAGGAAGCTCTAAAAGGAACTCTAGATAATTTCTTTGAATAGCAAATTCAGGCATCTGCGGATTCAGGCGTTGAAGCTTTTTTAACTCCTTCTCAAAATGATCGGATGCTTTTTTATTCCACTTTTTAGCCGTTGATTTCTGACGCATTTCCTGAATCTCAGTCTCACTACTATTCCCTCCCAATTCTTCTTGGATGGTTTTCATTTGCTGGTGCAAGAAATATTCCCGTTGTTGTTGGTCAAACTCGTGCTTTACCTTATCGTGAATCTCATTTTTCACCTCAAGCATTCTTAGTTCACGATTGAGTCCTTCCAAAACTTTAGTCGCCCGCTCTTTCAGACTATCTAATCCCAAAACCTCCTGCTTCTTATTCAAGGTCATACTGCTATTAGACGCAATGAAATTTAGCAAGAACGTATTCGATTTAATATTATCTAAAGCCGCTTGGGCTTCGGAAGGAATATTTGGGCTTTCTTGTATTAAACGACCAGCGACTTCTTTGATACTGTCCATAAGCACATTGAATTCAATGTCCTCTTCTCCAGGTACAAATTCAGGTAAAAACTCAACTTTCGCCATATTAAAAGGCTCGTTTTGCGTCCATTCCAGTATTCGAAAGCGTTTTTTTCCTTGAATAATGATGGTTGTATTTCCATCAGGCATTTTAAAGCTCTTTACAATCTGTGCTAGAGTTCCCGTTGGGAAAACATCTCCAGCACCTGGTTCTTCTGTTTCTCCATCTTTCTGCGCGATCATACCCACAAACTTGGGCTCATCTGTTATGCTGCGAATAAGACGGAGGCTTTTATCTCTACCAGCCGTTATTGGAGCTACGACTCCAGGGAAAATGACTGTGTTTCTCAGAGGGAGTATCGGCAGAAGCTCCGGCAGCTGTTCATTATTAATTTCTACCTCATCATCAGAAATCATCAAAGGGATGAATTCTGTATTCTCATTTATAATATCGTTAAGTGACAAACTGTCCATAATACGTGTTGGTTGACATGGTGATAGGCTCATTTTACGACACGGTGTCATAAATAGCTAAAAAAAGGCCTCTCCGTAAGAGGGCCTTTAATAAAGTTCAAAGGTTGTGCCGAACTTTTTACTGGTCGAAGAAGCCAAGACTCATTCCAAACTTGAATGTAACAGATCCGTCCAAAGTATTTAAAACCTCTCCACCACCTGCTACATCATTTTGGTCATAGTTGAATCCTTCAATATTTGAGACGCCAAAACCATTGTAATATATACCAAGGTTGTAAAACGTTTTCAATGACCTACGAATTCTCCATCCAAAACCAAGCGCATAGGTAAATGTTTGTCCTGTACCAGGATATAACTTTATCTCATCTGGATATTGAGCATTTGTATTTAAATGAGGTTGATAAGTGAGTGCACCTACTCCGATATGAATAAAGGGAGTATGTGTATTGCGTAAATTATACTTCCCAAATGGAATAAAATGAATATTAGTAAACACATTTAGGTTCAATAAATCTGTATCTACTTGATAGTCTCGATCCACGTTGCCATGTAAGTTGTCATGACTGTATATGCTTCCATAATTCACATCAGCGCCCACACTGAGTATGCTACTGAAATTGTACTTTAATTGTGTGCCCATTCCAAACCTCGCTTCTTGAGTTAAGGCACCTAAACTATTGTTATTGACATCACCGAGGTAATTCTGCGTCATACCATAGGCACCAAGCTCTAAAAACGATGTTGAGCGCTGGGCATTAGCTGAATAGCTGAGGAAAAGTATCGCCATTCCTAGCAGAAAATTGTTTCTGGTGTTTTTATTCTTCATTCTCTTAAAAATATCATTTTATCCTCTTCTTGACTGAAAAGGCTATAACCGTCTTCTTTAAACGAAGCTAAGCCAAAAATAGTTTGGATGTCTTTTTGAAATATCCATCTTGCCATTGCGCCCCTTGCTTGTTTTGAAAATACAGATATCGATTTAGCAACACCGTTACTCATTTGCTTAAAGTCCACATGAATTACGGGCTTATCTACTTTTTTCCAATCAACAGCTTTGCTGTATTCCCCACTACAACAATTCACAATAAAAGGTGTAGAATGCTCATTGACCCAAGAGGTTATAATTGGCTTCCACAGCGAATATAAATTAGCGTGCTCCCCCACTGAAAGTTTACTTTGCATTTCTAATCTGTAGGGAAGTATCGCCATATCCGCAGTCACCGCGCCATACAAACCGCTAAGGACCGCTAAGGACTGCTGCGCACGAAACAGCGCTTTCTCACTAAGGCTATTTATATCTAGCTGTTTAAAAGCCTCGCCTTGATAAGCGTGTAGTCCGCTAATACCGTTTTCAGGAAGCGCGAATTCCTCAGGCTTGGGCTCCCACAAAAACTTAACTCTGGGAAGCATTGCATCACTTACCTTTAATAAAGCTTGAACTTTTTCGCTCGAAAGTTTCTGGACCGCCTCTACAACCGCTTTTGTAGACTGATTAAAATGAGCCGACACAGGATCCTTTTGAACTGTGTACTCACCAACACTCGCCATTGCTTTTGATGGAGACAATAATACTAATGGGTTTTTCATGCAGCCAAAAATACTAAGAGTCTTAACTTTATCGCTAAAGGCATAGCTTTTGTTCTGTCAATTCAAATGAACTTTATGAACATACGATTACTCTTCCTTCTTGGTTGCCTATTACTCACCTCTTGCCATGGTGCGAAATACCATTATAAGCAGGGAAACAAATTCGCCCAAGCTCATATGTTGAAGCCTGCTGTAACCGAATACAAAAAAGCATTAGACAAAAAACCTAAAAAAGTCAAATTTCTGATTGCTATGGAACATCAAGGCAGCGCTTTGCTGGAAGAATTATATACCAACTATCGCTTTGCCGACGGTAATGATTCTTTGTCTGTTTACCGATTTCTAGAGGCTGACAAATGGACCACCTACCTGAAGAAGTATATTTCCGTTGATCGCTATGAGGGATTTTATGAGCTTGACTATCAGCAACAGCTTTCAAACTACACAAACGCCGTATATAACCGGTCGAAACTCTTGGTAAGGAGTCGTTATTTTGATAAAGCCCAATTAAGGCTTAGTGAACTGGAGACATTAAAACCCGGCTTTCGGGATGTTACTGAACTTCTCACTTTTAGCGAGGTTGAGCCTGTATATACTAAAGCCTTAACTCTTTTTGAACAAGGATCATATAGAGCAGCGTTCGCCGTTCTTGAACCTATACTGCTGAAGTATCCAAAACAAGAGGAGTTACAAACCTTAAAAGACGAGGCCCTTTCCAGAGGTATTTACAGATTAGGCATCATCTCTGATCCACAAATTACAGGTAAAGCAGCGGCTATTTCAGCCGCGTTGCAGTCACGCTTAATCAGTGCGTTGTATGCTAACAAGGATCCGTTCATTGAGCTATTAGACCGTACAAATTTTGATTTGTTACAAGATGAGCAACAGGCTATCATTAACGGCGGGACTTCTGAGGAAGCGGTAACTCAGGAGTTGCTATCTGCGCACGCTTACTTAAAAGTAGTCGTAACCAGTGTAGATGAGGAGGAAGGATCGCTTATCTCTCAGAGTAAGACGGGGTACGAGCGTTACTACGTAGACAAAAAAGACGACGAGGGTAAAACTATAAAGGAGGCTAAATACACAAAAGTTCGCTACCAAGAATTCACGAAGGAAAACAAGGTACATTACACGGCCCAGTTGACCTTAACCGATAGAGCGACTTCAAAAATAATTGCCGTGGAAAGTTACGAGTATACTAACTCTGATAGAGCTCATTACATTGAATACAGTGGGGATAATTTGTTCCCCGGCTATTGGAAATATCAGAACAAAGCCCACTATAGCGACCGGCAAGAAATTAACGAGTCAAAGCGTCGTCAGTTAGCGAGTCTTAAAAAAGCGAGTAGGTCTGTGAAGAGTCCTGTTAGTATGAGAAACGATGCTGTCGCATCGTTTGCCTCAAAAAGTGCTTCCGCAGTGAAGCTTTTAAAGCTTGAACCATGAGAAACCTATTGATCATTTTTATTAGCATTCTTTTAATGGCTTGTGGTATTAAAAAAACAGTAATACCTGAATGGGTTACAGGCAAGCCGATTGATCCATCGGGTAAGTTCGTCTATGGACTCGGCATGAGCTACGTCAATCCCAATTCTTCTTACCAACAGGCAGCGCGCTCTAATGCATTGGCTGACCTTGCCCAAGAAGTAGAGAGTCAAATATTTGACGAAACTCGACTTTTGCAAAAAGAAGATACGAATGGTATGCAAAGTGCTTTTAGCTCAGAAACTTTGACTACTTCAAAGGTAAAATTAGAGGATTATCAAGTAGTTGCTTCTTACGCCGATGAGTATCGGTATTATGTTTTATATAAATTATACTTGCCCGATTATCTTGAAAATAAAGCCAATAATGACCACCTGGCTATCTCATGGATAGATGAGAAGATTGCAATAGCCTCTGATGGTTCAAACTTAGCCCTTGAACGAATAATCGCTATGGGTGATGCTGTGCACAAGGCCATGGACCGAAATTTCTTGATAGACCCCACATTTTCCGTTAATATCAAGACTAAATTAGTAAGGGCTTTACGCGCCGTTGAAGGTGACCTACAAGGAAACTATTTGACACCCGAATCCGTATTCTATTTAGGCATACCTCAGCAATTCTCGACTGTTTTTAAAGTTTCTGATTCATCCATCCTCGCTGGATTAACCCTGAGCTCAAGCTCCGGGAATTTCAGTTTAGAGGAAGACAACGGAGCCGTTATCTGTCAACACACCGGCAAGAATAATGCAGTGAAGCTTAACATCAGCATGGACTATAAAGAACTGCTGCCCTACCTGGATAGGCCCTCCGTATATTGGTTACAAAGCATGTCCAGCTGGAATAAAGCTACCACGTTGTATTTTCAAAATACAACTATACAGGTCAACGCAGAAAATGGCATTAACGAGGTTGTGGGCAGCGCTATCGCAAAGTCTTTTACAATGGATGAAAATGCTCCATTGACATTAGTTTTTAATGGTGACATTCGTGTGATCGCTATCAGTAACGAACGTTCAAAATGTGTCATTCAAGGACAATTCATACTTCAACACAGCATGAATAGACAAATTATCTGGAGCAGTCAGACCGTTGAGAATTCTGCAATAAGTGCGAATAAAGACTCAGCAATAAAAGCTGCAAAGAGCGAGTTCTCAGATAACATAGCCTTCTTTATACTCCCCCAATTAGAACGTAATTTAGGATATTAGGCACGCTGTACTATGCGTGCATAGTAAATCTATGTATATTTCGGAATTCATTTTTACCCATGAAACCGAAGGAAACTTTTGATTTTCAAATCCGAAAAAGCTGGATAAGCCTTTCGAAAATGTACAACGAGCTTGTAGCCCCTTATGGCATAACAGTTTCGGTTGGTTTTGCGCTGCTTAATATTGATGTTCAAAAAGGAACGCCCTCCACAGCGTTGGGTCCAAAAATGGGAATGGAAAGCACCTCTCTCAGCAGGGTACTAAAATCAATGGAAAAACAGGGACTCATTATCAGAGAACCCAATCCAAATGACCGAAGATCTGTGATGATCAAGCTAACAGAAAGCGGTAAAGAGAAAAGAAACCATAGCCGCAGGGCTGTTTTCGGTTTTAACAACAAGGTTCGCGAATCAATTGGAGACGATCGGGCAAAAGAGTTCTTCTCGACCCTTGAAGACATCACATCAGTTATCCAAGAATCAAGATCTGAGGACGTGCGTTAGAAACACCATAGAAAAATAAAGTCCAGCTTTTTAGCTTAAATATTTATTCTCATCATAATCTTTTAGCACGATTTCGCTAAATTGGTATGCATTTTCCTGTTAACCCTGCACCTGCCATCAAACAATTATGTCTTCCACTATTTCTTGCCCAAAGTGCCAAAGCCAAGAGTATGTAAAAAGCGGCTCCATTAAGGGACGTCAGCGCTATAAGTGCAAAAGCTGTAATTACTATTTTTCGGTTCAAAAACTTGGTAAAAAAATAGATGATTATGTCGTTATTAAGGCACTACAGCTCTATATCGAAGGAATTAGTTATCGAGAAATAGAACGCATTCTAGGCGTATCACACGTGAGCGTTATGAATTGGGTGAAAATCTATAAAATACAGCGACCTTTTGGAGATAGTCATGTAAAAACTAGCCATAAAGTGCTAGACTACCATGAACTACAAGAATTCATAGCGAAAAGGGACAACATGATAAATAGTGGAACCATAATCACAGCTATAGAAGACGGGTTCTTAGTGACTACGTGGAAAGGCGACTCCATCCAAGATTTTAAACAATTGTCCCTTCCGACAGACTAAACCACCATCTAATGAGCCATTACCATATCAAAACCCAAGATGATTATAAAGCGGCTTACCAGGATTCTATCGAGCGTCCGGAAGAATTCTGGAAGGGCATTGCAGACAACTATCAATGGAGGAAGCCATGGACAACTCTTCTAGAATGGGAATTCATAACGCCTACCATTAAATGGTTTAAAGGGGGTAAGTTAAACATCACGGAAAACTGTTTGGACCGTCACTTGAAGGATCGAGCAGATGACATCGCATTAATTTGGGAACCCAATAATCCAAAAGAGAGGGAAGTCCGCCTAACCTATCAGGAACTTCACGATGAAGTGTGCCGGTTTGCGAATGTACTCAAGAGAACCGGGGTCAAAAAAGGAGATCGGGTAGCCGTCTATATGCCTATGATTCCGGAACTAACTATTGGTGTTTTAGCATGTGCACGAATTGGTGCAGTTCACTCTGTCGTATTCGCTGGGTTCTCTGCTAACGCATTAGCTGACCGTATTAATGACAGTCAATGTGTATGTGTGCTGACTTCAGATGGCATGTTCCGTGGCGAAAAGTCACTCTCCGTAAAAACCACCGTAGATGAAGCACTACTTCAATGTGGGTCAGTGCACAGTGTCATTGTAGTTCGACGAGATGGGCGTGAAACTGATATGTTACTTGGACGCGATTATTGGTACCATGAAGAAGTTACTGGTGTGAAAAAGAGCTGTCATCCAGAGGAAATGGATGCTGAAGACTTGTTATTCATCTTATACACGTCCGGATCCACAGGAAAGCCAAAAGGAGTGGTCCACACTTGCGGAGGGTATATGGTGTATGCGGGATATAGTTTTCAAAATGTTTTTCAATACCAAAGGGGTGACGTCTACTGGTGCACCGCAGATGTAGGCTGGATCACAGGACACAGCTATATTATTTATGGACCGCTACTCAATGGAGCTACAACACTTATGTTCGAAGGAGTCCCTACCTGGCCAGATGCGGGCCGTTTCTGGGAGATATGCGATAAATACCAGGTCAACCAATTTTATACGGCACCTACAGCTATACGTGCCTTAATGGCTTGTGGTAATGAGTTTGTAGAACGGGCCAATCTAGATTCTTTAAAAGTGATCGGCTCTGTCGGTGAACCTATTAATACTGAGGCATGGCAATGGTACCATGAAAAAGTTGGTCATAAAAATTGTCCGATTGTAGATACCTGGTGGCAAACCGAAACTGGAGGTATTATGATCTCCGGGCTAGGTGGAATTAGTGATCAAAGACCCACATACGCAGGACAACCACTTCCTGGTGTTCAACCTGTGCTATTGGACAATGAAGGCAACGAAATTGAAGGCGATGGTGTAGAAGGCTACTTAGGTATCAAATACCCATGGCCATCGATGATTCGCACTACTTATGGAGACCATGAGAGGTGTAAAAATGTTTATTTCGGCAACTATAAGGGTTACTACTTTACAGGTGACGGTGCTCGTCGAGAAGACGGTATGTATAGAATCATCGGACGAGTTGATGACGTCATTAACGTAAGTGGACATAGGTTTGGGACCGCTGAAATTGAAAACGCCATTAATGCGTCTCACTTTGTAACTGAGAGTGCCGTAGTAGGATATCCTCATGAAATCAAGGGCCAGGGCATCTATGCTTATGTGATTCTAGAAAATGGCGACCATCAAGCTGCAGAAGTACATCGATCGATTATAGAAAAAATTGTTTCAGAAATTGGTCCAATTGCAAAACCTGATAAAATACAAATCGTGCCAGGCCTGCCCAAGACGCGCTCTGGTAAAATCATGCGAAGAATATTGCGGAAAATAGCCGAAAGAGATACCAGTAACCTTGGAGATACATCTACCCTCTTAGATCCTAGCGTTGTGGAAGAAATCAAAGCCGGCGCGCTAGAGTTATTGTTTTAAATTAGCCTCATGATCGAAATTAGAGTTGCACAAAGAGTAGATATGAAAGCGGTCCATGGACTGATTACAGAACTCGCTATTTATGAAAAAGAGCCTGATGCCGTGACTATTTCCGTCCAAGACTTAGAAAGAGATGGTTTCGACTTAAACAAGTTCGACTGTTTTTTAGCAGAACACGTAGCTACAGCCAAAATTGTAGGCATGGCACTTTACTATCCTAGATACAGCACATGGAAAGGATCCACGCTTCATTTAGAGGACCTCTATATCCAACCGTCATTCCGGGGGATGGGGTTAGGTCGAAAACTATTTGATGAAGTCGTGAAAATAGCAGTAAAAGATAACGTAGGTAGAATGGAATGGACCGTACTTGAATGGAATAAGCCTGCGATTGAGTTTTATAAAACCTACAACGCAACATTAGATCCGGAGTGGTATTTAGGTACTTTCAGCAACGAACAATTACAAAAATTTAAATGAATACGCCGGTAGTTTTTAAATTTGGAGGTGCGTCGGTAAAAGATGCAGAAAGCGTCCAAAACATTGCTAGGATTATTAGCAACTACCCTTCACGCCCAATGGTTGTGGTGGTGAGTGCTATGGGCAAAATGACCAACGCCTTTGAGAGAGTTGTAGAAGCCTGGAACAATAAAAATACCAGCCTTGCTTTAGACGAAATAGAAGCGATAGGGAAATTTCATCAAAAAATCATTGATGACCTGTTTGAAATCCCACCTGTAGAATTGCTCGAGCAAATCGATCTTTGGATGGAATCACTTAAATATGGGGTATCAATAACAGAGGTTAGCTACTCGAAGCAGTACGATTTTATTGTACATTTTGGTGAATTTATTTCTACTAGAATTATTTCAACTTTCGTCCAACAATTCACCCCATCCGTGTGGTTAGACACCACCACAATGGTTAAAACAGACCATCATTTTAGGAGAGCAACAGTAGACTGGCAGGCAACTGAAACGGCCATTCTAGCAAGTATACAATTGAACAAGGTTAATTTCGTTCAAGGCTTTATAGGTAGTGATCCAGACGGCAATCCAACTACCTTAGGACGAGAAGGATCTGATTATTCAGGTGCCGTCTTCGCTTATTGCCTGAAAGCCGCAAACTTGACCATATGGAAAGATGTACCTGGTATGTTGAATGGCGATCCGAAAATATTTAAGAATACACAGAAGATCCATTCGTTACCTTATTCTGAAGCAATTGAGTTGGCTTTTTATGGTGCCTCTATTATACATCCAAAGACCATTCAACCCATGCAACGAAGGTCTATTCCGCTTTACATAAAAAGCTTCATGAATCCTACAGCGGCTGGAACAGTAATTAGCGGAGTGGGGATCTCGAATCCAGAAATAGCTAACTTCATATTAAAGAGGAACCAGGCTCTGCTTGAGATAAGCACAACTGATTTAGCCTTTATCGTAGAACGTCACCTGAGTGCTGTATATGAACTATTCGCCAGTAACGGTGTTGTGGTCAACCTCATGAGAAACACAGCGACCAAGGCCATCTTTTGTATCAATAATGACCGCATTATTGTACCCAAAGTAACCCGAGAATTGGAGACCACCTTTCAGGTAGAGCTTCAAGAAAAGGTAGAGCTCCTAACGATACGCCATTATTCTTCCGAAGATGAGCAGAGAGAAACTCAAGGACTCCATATTTTACAGGAGCAAAGAACGCCAGATACGGTTCAGTTTGTTTTTAAAAGGTCTTAAGCGTAGCCAATATTTTAGCGCCTAAATCTCTACCCATTTTTTCAAAACTTTCCTGAGTCCATCCAGCTATATGAGGAGTTATGATCACATTGTCCAACAGCAGTAATGCACTCAATGCAACTGGTAATTCACCATCAAATAGCGAAGTGAAACTTGAGTTTTCATATTCAAGTACATCAAGACCGGCACTCAATACACGACCAGATTCTAGTGCAGCCAATAGTGCAGTCGTATTTGTGATTTGTCCACGTGCTGTATTTATAAAATGAACAGGATTTGCGAATCCATTAAAGAATATCTCATCAGCGAAGTAGTGCGTCTCTTTGCTGTATGGCAAATGAATACTAACCACATCTACTTCCGCCTGTAGTGTTTCTAAACTGCATTCTATCATAGTACCCTCGGCATAGTCAAAACGATATTTATCGTACGTATATACCTGAACGCCCATGGAGTAAAGAAGTCTTGAAAATTCCGCTCCCATCACTCCATACCCTATGATGCCTACTTTGAGTGCGTGTATTTCACGGCCTTTGTTTTCTTCTCGTGACCAAATACCTTTTCGAACTTCCGCGCCAGCCCTCGGCAAGTGATTTAAAGCACTTAACAACATAGCTAAAGCATGTTCTGCTACTGCTCTAGCGTTGCCTTCTGGGACCCGAACACAAGTAATACCTTGTGATTTAGCTTGACTCAAGTCTATGTTTTCTAGACCCGCACCCATTCGTCCTATCACTTTTAGATGGGGAAATTGAGATAGAAATTTCGCGTTAATAGGCATCCTAGATCGAATAACTAACACCGTACTATCAAAGTATGAAACTGGGAAATCTAATAACGGTCTGGTATAATCCCTAATCAACTCTAAGCCTCCTTGAATGAGCGCCTCCTCTAAAAAAGGATGAGTATTATCCAGTAATAAAGCCTTCATTAGTAACCTATGATAAGCCTTCCTATTTGGAAGTAAATGATCAATCCAATCACGTCGTTAGCGGTCGTTATAAAAGGTCCTGTTGCTAACGCTGCATCTACCTTAAACCTGTTGAGCATCAAAGGAATAAATGTTCCAAATAAAGAAGCAAAAACGATTACCGTAAGTAGAGAGATACTAACCGTTAACGTAATCAATTGGTCATAGCCTAATAATAAGCCTGCACCATACATCACTATCGAAAGGATGAGTCCATTAAACAAGCCTACTGATAACTCCTTGATGAGTTTTTTACCCATATTTTCAGGCTTCCGGTGGCTAGCAAGTGACTGAACAACAATAGCAGAAGACTGAACACCAACATTCCCCGCCATTGCGGCAATTAAAGGCATGAAAAAAGCCAGAGCGGGAACAAGCTTGATGTCCTCTTCATTTTTTCCGATTATTAAGGCTACTATCAATCCTCCAAAAAGACCAATCAATAGCCATGGTATGCGTGCTCGGGTCACCTCATACACACTGTCATCACTCTCTACCTCATCCGTAAGTCCAGACGCTAACTGGTAATCTCTTTCAGCCTCTTCACGTATGAAATCCACCACATCATCCAGAGTAATACGGCCTAATAACTCACCTGCGGCATTCACTACGGGAAGAATAAATAGATCGTACTTCTGCATCATATTAGCCACATCTTCTGCAGGCACCGTACTCAAAACGGAATGCTCAATAGGTCTGTACAAATCCGAGATATTGTCTGTACGCTTCGCTGTAAGAAGCTTTTTCAAGCTTAAAGTTCCAACGAGAATTTCATCATCATTAACCACATAAACAGCATGTACCTTATCAATATTCTCAGCCTGGTTTCGCATGGCGGCAACACATCTAAGTGCCGTCAAGTCTTCACTTACCTTGACAAGTTCAGTAGCCATAAGAGCTCCTGCTGTGTCTTCTTCATGAGTAAGTAACTGGGCAATTCTTTTCGCTTGCTCTACGTCTTCTACCTGAGATAATACTTCCCTCGTGAGGTCGTCTGATAACTCCGAAAGCAGATCAGCAGCGTCATCAGAATCCATATTACCCACTAATTCTTGCGCAATTTCTTCGGATGAATAACTGGCAATAAGCTCAGCACGTTCGTCCTGATCAAACTCCACTAAAACATCAGCTGCCATTTCCGGAGATAACTTCTCGAAAATAAAGGAACGTTCTTCTGGCTCAAAAGTCTCCAACACCTCAGCTATATCAGCCGCGTGAATTCCTTCAAGAAGTTGTAAAAACTCAACATCAGACAGGGCTGACATCGCTTTTATAATGCGTGATCTAATGCTCAACTCTTCCATCTTCTATGGCGTTTAGCAATTCAACAAATTCTTCATATCCCAATTGCTCCGCACGTTTACTTAAGTACGGGTGGTCAAAACCTTCCGGCAAGTTAATGACTTTCAATGCATTGCGCAGTGTTTTTCTACGTTGCCCAAATCCAGCTTTAACTCCTCGCTTTAACAACTTAAACGATATACCAGGTTCTGAGTTTCTGCGAACCATGTGCATGACACCACTTTCAACCTTAGGAGGTGGACTGAAAACTTCCGGTGGTACCGTAAAATCATAAGTGAGGTCAAAATAGGCTTGGCACAACACCGAAAGAATACCGTACGTCTTGTTGCCTGGTCCAGCACATAATCTTTGGGCAACTTCCTTCTGGAACATACCCCCAAACAGAGGGATTTGATCCCTGTTCTCGAGTACTTTAAATACTATTTGAGAAGATATATTGTAGGGGAAATTACCGATCAATGCAAAACGCTCGTCCCCAAATGTTAACGAGGGATTCCACTTTAAAAAATCTTCTTCTAATATCCGAGCACTGATGGCATTATAGTTTGCCTTCAGATAACTTACGCTGTCTCTATCTATTTCTACTACCCATGTCTCAACATGAGGCATTCGTAATAAATACTTCGTCATGACCCCCATTCCAGGTCCCACTTCCAACACCTTATCAACTCCGTCAAAAGGAACTACGTTCGCTATACGTTCCGCGATGGATTCGTCCTTTAAAAAATGCTGACCCAAGTGCTTTTTAGCTCGTACTTGTCCATTATACTTCATGGTTGTAAAGGTAAGGTTTTGAACTTCGAGTTAAAGCCATATTAACGTAACTTGCGATGTCCTATTACAAACCATTATCCACTAACCATGGTACAACCAACTACCCTCGGCGAATTCATCGTTGAGAACCAGCAAGATTTTCCCTATGCAACAGGGGAACTTAGTCATTTATTAACCTCTATTCGACTGGCCGCTAAGGTGGTAAACCGAGAAATAAACAAGGCCGGTCTTGTTGATATTCTAGGTGCTATTGGCAGGGAGAATATTCAAGGTGAAGCACAGCAAAAATTGGATGTTATCGCTAATGACACTTTTATGCGTGCGCTCAGAAGTATGGGACAAGTTTGTGGGGTCGCTTCAGAAGAAGAAGAATACTTCGTGAGTTTCGATGACGACATCCATCACGAAGCAAAATATGTAGTTCTCATGGATCCGTTAGACGGTTCAAGTAATATCGATGTAAATGTCAGTGTTGGGACTATTTTCTCTATCTACCGCAGAATAACGCCCGTTGGTACTCCTGTGACACTGGAAGATTTTCTGCAACCTGGCGACGCTCAAGTTGCAGCTGGTTATGTTGTCTACGGTTCATCTACTATGCTTGTGTATACCACAGGGAGCGGTGTGAATGGATTCACTCTAGACCCTAGTATTGGCGTGTTTTGTCTATCTCATCCCAATATGCACATCCCTGAGACAGGCAAAATATACAGTGTTAATGAAGGGAATTATGTTCATTTCCCTGAAGGTGTAAAACAATATATCAAATATTGTCAAGAATATGACGAAGCCTCTGGAAGACCTTATACTTCAAGATATATAGGCTCATTAGTTTCTGATTTTCATCGCAATCTTATCAAAGGTGGGGTCTATCTTTATCCCACAGGAACTATGGCTCCAAAAGGTAAACTGAGGCTCCTGTACGAGTGTAACCCACTCGCCTTTATTGTTGAACAAGCAGGCGGTACCGCAACAGACGGAAAGCGTAGAATTATGGAACTTCAACCGAGCGAATTGCACGAACGAGTTCCATGCTTCATAGGCTCTCCTAAAATGGTGGATACAGCCCATGCGTTTTTACGCAAATACGAAGAATAAGCATTGGAACTGGCAGATATATTATCACTTTACGACCATCACCCCTTAGTAAAAGAATTAATTTCTGCCTCTAAAAGTGGTACTCAAACTTCCATAGGTTTTAGAGCGGCCAGTTGCTCGCATACTGCTGTATTAAGCGCTGCTACTTATCTAAGTACTGGCAAAGCACAACTTATTGTCACTAATAGTAAAGAGGATGCTGCATACTTACAAAATGACTTAGAGAAACTACTGGGGAAAGCACCGTGTTATTTTTATCCAGCGTCCTACCGTAGGCCGTATGAAATAGAACAAACTGACAATGCAAATGTGCTACTTCGAGCTGAAGTATTAAATCACTTAAGCAGTAGACGTCGTCCCCCGATAGTGATCACCTATACCGATGCACTTTTCGAAAAAGTTGTGACTAGAAAGGAGCTAGAAACTAATACATTAAAATTACATGTCGGTGAGCGTATTAGTCTCGAATTCCTAAACGAGGCCCTTTTTGAGTATGAGTTTGAAAGGGTAGACTTTGTCGTTCATCCAGGTCAATTCTCTGTTCGTGGGGGAATAGTTGATATTTTTTCTTTCTCAAAAGACCACCCCTATCGCGTCGAGTTCTTTGACGACGAGGTGGAGAGTATTCGCTACTTCGACATAGAAACACAAAGAGCGGTTGGACGTGTTACAAAAATGAGCATCGTACCCAACGTTGAAAATAAATCCTTCCTCGAGACTCGGGTCACCTTCCTTACTTATTTGCCAAAAGACACCACCATATGGGTAGACACTCCGTCCATGGTCGTTTCACGGCTGGAAAGACTAATGGAACTGGCGCATGAAACCTATGGCAATCTAGGGGAGACCCTTAAACGAGCGACCCCAAGCGAGCTTTTCTTATCCGGTAGCGCACTCAAGCGGAGTCTTATGGAGTACTCGAGAGTGGAGTTTGGACGTCCAGAATGGCATAGCACAACAATTGAGAGTAAGGCATTACCGCAACGTGCATTTAATAAAGATTTCTCACTCCTTGCGCAAACACTTTTAAACGCAGAGAAGACCGATATCAAAACAGTTTTGATGTGCTCAAACCCAAAGCAGATTCAGCGCTTTGCTGCCATTTTCGAAGATATTAAACTTCTGCCCAACTATAGCACAACAGAGGTCGCTCTGCACGAAGGGTTCGAGGATGGTCATGCAGGACTATACCTGTACACAGATCATCAAATATTCGATCGCTACCAACGGTTCAATATAAAAAATGGCGCACAAAAAAAACAAGCCATAACTCTAGAGCAAATCAATGCTCTTGAATTTGGCGACTTTGTAACCCACGTTGATCACGGTGTAGGTAAGTTCGGTGGATTACAAAAAGTAGACAACAACGGTACCATTCAAGAAGCTATTAAACTGGTTTATAGAGACAATGACATACTATATGTCAGTATACACTCGTTACATAAAATCAGTAAATACAACGGAAAAGACGGCACGGCACCGCAACTTCATAAATTAGGTAGTGCACAATGGCAAACACTGAAAAAGAAAACCAAAGCAAAAGTTAAAAAAATTGCCTTTGACCTTATACAGCTCTATGCTAAGAGAAAAGAAGCTATTGGCTTCCCCTGCGCACCGGATAGTTATTTACAACATGAACTTGAAGCGAGCTTCGTCTATGAAGACACTCCTGATCAGGTAAGCTCTACTGAGGCGATTAAAAAGGATATGGAAAGTACTATGCCTATGGACCGACTGATCTGTGGCGATGTTGGTTTCGGGAAGACCGAAATTGCTATACGTGCAGCATTCAAAGCTGCCGCCAACGGGAAACAAGTCGCTGTATTAGTACCCACTACCATACTGGCCTTCCAACACTTCAAGACCTTTACCCAGCGACTAAGTGATTTTCCAGTCACTGTGGATTATATCAACAGGTTCAGAAGTGCTGCACAGCAAAGGGAGACTGTTCAAAAGTTAGCGACAGGAGAAATAGATATACTCATAGGAACCCACAAGCTTGTCAGTAAATCCGTTATATTCAAAGACTTAGGTCTGTTAATCATAGATGAAGAACAGAAATTCGGCGTAGGCGTAAAAGACAAAATAAAATCACTCAAGGTGAATGTAGATACCCTTACATTAACCGCCACTCCCATTCCACGAACACTTCAGTTTTCACTAATGGCAGCACGTGATCTGAGTATCATGACTACTCCTCCACCGAACAGACAACCCATTGAAACCGAGCTTATAGGATTCAACGAAGAAGCCATTCGCAATGCTATTAGCTATGAGATTCAGCGTGGTGGACAAGTATTCTTTATAAATAATCGCGTTAGTAATATTCAGGAAGTAGCTGGCATGATTAGTAGGCTTGTACCTGACGCGTCCATAGGAATTGGACACGGACAAATGGATGGCAAGAAGCTAGAAAAAGTCATGCTCGACTTTATGGATGGTAAATTTGATGTACTCGTAGCAACCTCTATTATAGAAAGTGGACTCGACGTACCTAATGCCAATACCATACTAATCAATAATGCCAACCACTTTGGAATGTCAGACTTGCATCAGATGCGCGGCCGTGTAGGGCGTTCCAATAAAAAAGCATTCTGTAAGCTTATCACCCCACCGCTCTCAACACTAACTGATGAAGCTAGAAAACGTTTGAAAGCATTAGAACAATTCACAGATCTTGGCAGCGGTTTTAAAATCGCAATGAAAGATTTAGAAATCAGAGGTGCTGGAGATATGCTTGGAGGAGAACAAAGCGGGTTTATATCAGATATGGGGTTTGATACTTACCAGAAAATTCTAGCCGAGGCAGTCAAAGAATTACAAGAAAATGAATTCAAAGACCTCTATGAACAAAAAGTCAAAGAGAAAGGATCTGACTTTGTTGATGAGGTACAAATAGACTCGGATCTAGAATTACTCCTTCCAGACCATTATGTCAATAACATCGAAGAGCGACTTAAACTATATCAAAGGCTCGGCGCAATAGACTCTACGAAAGAACTTGATATCTTTAAACTTGAACTTGAGGATAGATTTGGACCTGTTCCAGAGCCCGTTGAAGCGCTAATCTATTCAGTTCGTGTAAAATGGCTAGCGAAACATATTGGATTTTCCAAGCTCATTATCAAAGGTGGTAAGCTGATCGGTCATTTTGCCGCGGAAAATAATTCAGTTTACTATCAATTACCCATCTTCTCTGCTATATTAAACTATCTGCAGCGAAATCCCAGAAAAATACAAGTCAAGCAAAAGGGTGAAAAATTGACATTTGTAGTCCAAGATATCATTGCCTTAGAGCAAATCCATAGCATTTTAGAAGACATTACGACTACTGAAAAAACAATATTAACCAAATGAAAGTAGATCAGTACCTGAAACAACGCACAGCAGAGCTAAGTCAACATCAACAAACGTTTCAAAGACTGTTCTATTTTTTAGAAGACCAAGAACTCCTGTTTATACCCGATGGAGAAAGTTGGGCGGCCATTGAGTGTATAGAACATCTCAATTTCGTTTCAGAACACTACTTACCTCAGCTCACTGCAATATGTAAGTCAGATGCCATTGTTACAGAGCAAACTGAGGTTCCCCTGAACATGCCTTCTATTTTTATTAGAAAACTCATGACCAATAATGCCGGCTCTTGGAGCAGCAGTATGCGCGCAGGTGATAATTTAAAGCCACGAAGACTACAAAATCTTGGTCATAAGTTCAGTTCACAAAAGGCAATGGAAAACTTCATTGCTGATCTAGATCAACTTAAGAAAGTTGTTAGCATCGTAGGCTCAAGCAGGATCTTATGCAACGCTAAGCTAAACACAACAAGACCCTTATTAAAAATAAAATCCTTGACTGCTATTGAGTACTTGATTCCCCATATAGGACGTCATCTTAACCAGGCCGAGCGCATTCTTAACGGTGGTCATCTTGCGCGTGAGCAACACTCCAATAACGCAGACATCATCTACCCCAACAGAGCTGAAAGAATAAAGTAGTATTTAAGTTACTGCAAAAAAAAACCGGTTGCTGAGCAACCGGTTTTTTTTGACTTCTGTTTCAAATGAATATTATAAGACTTTGATCCAAAGTTTTCCTCCATATTGGCCATTAAACCCTGATTCTCTTGCTTGCTTTGCAGATTCGTAGTTGTTGAATTTTAGCAAGAACACATAGAACATATTGTTACTTGGATCTTGGAATACATCAGCACCTACGCCCTGTGAACGCAACTTATTTTGAAGTTTAGCAGCGTTGTTCCTCGCACCAAAAACACCTGCTGTTACATAATATCCCTGCGATCCCGCCTTAACATTACCAGCGTACTGGGTAGGATCGTATCCTTTAATGTTACTGTTCGTTGGACCTCCTTGTGGGGTGTTCGGATAAGTAGCTATTGTACCCCCATCCCCAGATGGGTTCGTATTATTTAGCGTTCCACCTGGATTAGATCCGTTAGAATTTAAGTTAGAACCGCCTTGAGCAGATTGAGAACTATTTGCCGCTGCCTCAGCCGCCGTGGTTAGCTCACTTTTCATGGCTTCTTTTTCAGCGTCAAACAAGGCCTTCTGCCCTTCTGTTACTTCATCTTTAAACTCATCTAAACGATCGTTTAAAAGATCTTCTAAATCACCAGACTGACGACGTTGACGATCCTTAAGTTTTTTGATTTCATTCTCAAGACGCTTATCTTTTTTGCTTTCACCAAAAGAATAGCGAAGCATGAACTCATGAGAGTTACCCAGGGCAAAGCCGTAGGTATTCAAAGAGAAGTCATATGCGTAGCCCATGGTAATGTTTTCCGTTAGGTGGACACCTGCATTACCAGTAACAGCATAAGAAGAGCGGTAAGCTGCACCTAGAAAGAAATACTCATTATGATTAAACATCAAACCAGCATCAACCTGAGGAATAGTAACCTGATTAGCTCTAATTGTTAAATAAGGACTTAACGTCATTAACCCTTTTTGCATTTGAACGTCATACTGCGTGTTTACCACGAAGTGACGCATATATTGATACTGGAACGGGCTAATGATATAATTATCACTAAAGTCAATAGCTGGAGCTAATAAATTAGGTACCGCAGCACCAATATTGAAATCTCCGAATTTTAGATTAAACCCGAAATTCAGATCAAATGTCCCTCTATTGAGTTGTGAATACAAGACGGGGTCTAATTCATCTTGAACGCGAATACCAGCTATATTAATAGTGTTATTTACATAACCTGCTCCCATTCCTAGGCTCAAACTATTCTCATCCGAGAACTTTACATGCCAAGCATAAGAACCATAGAATCCTGAACGAGACACTATATCTGTTACATCATTAAAGGCATAACCACTATATCCGAATTTAACGTCGTTTTGATTGCCGTTGAACGACATAAACTGCGTCTCAGGAGAACCTTGAACATCAGTCCACTGGCGACGATTTAATACGGTGATTTCTGTTTTTCCGTCGATACCACTAAATGCCGGATTGAATAGATATGCCGTATTTAGATAATTTGAAATCAAAGGGAGCTGTTGCGCTTGTGCAGTCAAACTCCCAACTAGTAGCGCTACTATTAAAATTGAATTTTTCATACTTAGAAGTTGTTAAGGATAGTTACTGCTGCCTTGACCCTAATCTCATTATTTTGGGTGAGAACATAATAGTACGTACCATCTTCAAGTTGGGCACCACCGTCTGTGGTACCACCCCACATGTTATTGTAAATTTCTTGAGAATAGACTGGCGTACCCCAGCGGGTATACACATTAAACTCACAGTCATCGCCTGCGGTAACTCCGCTTAGGTCCAAGACATCATTCTTGCCATCCGAGTTAGGAGTTATGACATTTTGAATATTACCGTAAATAGTAGCGTAAATAATGGTCGAATCTTGTTCTTTTACAAAGACCTGAACACTTGCCGTATCTGTACATCCATTCATATCCTCTACTTCAATGTAATAAGTAATAGTATCTACAGTGGGCAGTGCATCTGTACTTTCACCATGCTGGTTACTAAAGGTAGAGGGCGCATCTGCAAACCAATAATAGCTAACCCCACCTGTAGAACTTAGAGTTGTACTCTGACCTGGACTGATGATTTGAGGTGAAGCAGTGGCTGATGCCACTAGGGTGTAATTATAGACATCTAATGTGTCCACTGTTTTACATTGATTCACACCAAAAGCCTCTATAACATATTGACCTGGGACACTAATGTAGTTTTGCTTACCTACAAATAGACCTCCATTCCAAGCGAAATTTAAAGCATTACTATTCAGAGAAATTAGAAGGCTGTCATATACACATATCCCTAAAGAATCTCCTGGAAGTATATTGATGTTTGGGAAGTTCACGAAATTCACTGTGGTTTCATTCGTGATGAATGAACAAGCCTCGTTTGTCACCAACAATCTGTAATCCGCGGTATCTGCAACTATTGAGGTGTCTATGGTGATCCAAGGCATGGTGTCATTAGCAATACTCAACCAATTTGAAGATCCGGAAGGATACGCGATTTGCCATTGGTATTCCCAAGAATCGTATAACACTGTATCCCTTGCAGTAAGCAATGTACTATCTGTTAAACATAAAGTCGTAGTTGGCAAAGACTGTCCAGGCCAAGGCTGATTTAAAACAATCGTGGAAGGAACCGTATCCACTATAACTGAGAATGCTGTGGAGGTGTCTGTACATCCTCCCGGCATAGAAATCACCTCTAAATACCACTGGCCCGTAGTATCCACATCTATAAGGGCAAGTGTGTCATTAATGGATGGATACCAAACGGTATCGCCGAAAACATCTAGACTGTCATTTTTCAACCATTGAAATTTATACCCTACAATCCCCGGTGAAGGAAAAGAGAAATACTCCAAAGTAGCAACAGTTCCCTCACACATTCGTATAGAATCAATGCCTATATAATTAACGCCAGCACCAGAATTGGCAAACACCTCTGTTCCGGGCATATAAGAGTTGATTGTAGTATCCGTGGACGTTGCCTCACAAAGCGCAGCGTTTACTTCTAATGCATATGCCCCTGATACGGTAACAAATAAGGTATCATTTGTTTCGCCAGCTATGGCTCCGCCTCCAGATAACCACTGGTAAGTATAAGACTGTCCGGTAGGAGGTGTATTAGCAACGAGGAGAGTCGTATCGCCTTCGCAAAAGGTGATATCTCCAGCTTTGTCAAACCAATTATAGGCTGACATACCAGTGAGTGGGTTCGCTCCTATAATGACATTTGAAATGGTATCACTAATTCTTAATGGGTTCGAAGAGACTAGTCTAAAGGAATAAAGACCTTGAGGTAGTGCATCTGGAACAATTACATCAATCGCATTGCCAGTGCTAGCACCATAGGCAAGTAAAGGAGCGATAGATACGAAGGAGCCGACAAAGTTTCCGGAACCATTGCTGATTTCAACGGAGAATGTGTTGCCCACATTAAATGGTGATGAAACATCAAAACCAAATACAATGGTATCTCCTTGGCAGGCTTGCAAGCTTATTGACTCGTTACTGGTTGACTGTCCATTCATGGACATCGATCCAATAATCATCATCATCGAGAGTAAAAATTTTCTCATGGAAGTTTTTGGGTTAAGTTCACACAGTGTTTACACTATGGTTTTGCTAATTTCGCACTTGAAACGCAATAACCGTGCTACGAATACTCATTAAACAGGATATTCTATCAACAACTACACCCTATGACCCAGGATCTAAAGCAAAGTTTAAAGACACTCATCTTAAATCATGATAATTTACAAGGAGTTGCGCTGCAAGAAAAAGTAGTTGCGCTTTTAGACTCAAACATTCCCTATTATAATTGGAGTGGGTTCTACTTCATGAACAATGAAAAAAGACAGCTTGAGATTGGACCGTATGCGGGTGCGAGCACAGATCATATTACTATTCCATTTGGAAAAGGGATCTGCGGTCAGGTTGCGGAAAGCGGAATATCTTTTGAGGTGCCTGATGTTGAGCAACAGGATAATTACCTAGCGTGTAGTATAGACACAAAAAGTGAAATCGTGGTACCTATGTTTCTTGGAGAACAACTCATAGGACAGATAGATATTGACTCTCATTCTGTAGATCCTTTCACCGTTGAAGACCATGAATTGTTATCATGGATTGCAAAGTTTGTAGCCCAGCGTCTTTAGGCTTGCATGCGAATTGCATCTACAGGATTCAACCGAGACGCCATCCAGGCAGGGATGAAACCAGATATCAAACCTATGGCACCACTAAGCCCTAAACCAACTAGAACGTTTTCCAGGCTTAAAAAAATCTCAAAATCAAATGCTCGAGCCGCCGCATATGCACCGAGCCAAACAAGCAGTAGTCCAGCCACTCCGCCTAAAAGACATAAGACGACGCTTTCTGTAAGAAATTGGATAAGTACTACGAAATTTTTAGCGCCAAGCGCTTTTTGAATACCAATCTCATTCGTACGTTCACGGACACTCACAAACATGATGTTGGCAATTCCGAAGCCTCCTACTAGAATTGAAAAACCACCAATAACAGTTCCTACGAGGCCTAAAACACCAAAAAGGCTGTCCAATTGTTTTGAAATTAAAGATGGGTCATTCAGTGCAAAGTCATCATCAGCACCTGGTCTAAGTCTTCGAATTGAGCGCATTATACCTGTTAATTCATCTTTTAACTGACCCAAGGAAACATTTTCTTTGGCGCTGATCATTATTAAATTACCGTCATTTCTATCAGTATTTACTACCGTTCTAACAAACTTAAATGGAACGAGAACCATTTTGTCATAGCTCTGACCAACAATACTCTCACCTACTTTTTCAAACACGCCAATAACGAATAATTTCTGACCTCGAATAGTGATTTTCTGTCCGATCGGGCTCTCTCCAGATACAAACAAACCTTCCGCAATATTTGACCCTATAATACAATATGGTTTTCCACCGCTCATTTCAGATTCTGTAAAGTATCTACCGCCGGCAAGTTCAAAATCCCAGATTTGATTATACTCAAAAGTTACTCCCAAAACATCAATACCCCCAGCATCCATACCATTGCGCTTTGCCGTAGTACCGCCCAATGATGTTCCAAAAGCAATGTTCTCAGAAAACCGACTTCGTTTCCGTAATAAATCTGCCTCTTTACTTAAAGGAACTGGTCTGTTTAGATACTTCCACCAAGCGTATTCACCTCCACCTCCCCAAGGCCATTTTTGAACGTAAACAACATTATCCCCAAGCTGGCTAACACTGTCTCTTATGTTTTTTTCTAAGGAGTCAACAATCGAGTAAACTAAGATGATTGCGAAGATGCCAATGGTAATACCAAGTAGAGATAAAAAAGTCCTTAACTTATTCACTGTTAATGAGATAACAGCAAAGAATAAACTTTCTTTTACGAGTCTAATAATAAGGATCACAGGGCAAGAGGTTTCTTCCAAAATTAGGTGATTAATTATATAATAAGGAGATGTAAAATATTACTTTTGACTCTTCTAATTTATCTCACTTCAAAGACGAATACCATGCGCATTCAAAACGCACTTATTTCTGTTTTCCACAAGGACGGCTTAGGGCCAATCGTAGATGCGCTTAATGCAGCGGGTACGACCATTTATTCTACAGGTGGTACACAGGCCTTTATCCAAGAGCGCGGAATCTCAGTCGAGCGTGTTGAGGACCTAACATCGTACCCTTCTATACTTGGAGGAAGAGTTAAAACCTTGCATCCCAAGGTTTTTGGCGGTATCCTATCAAGACGAGAAAACGAGAGTGACCGAGCACAAATGGAGGAATTTGATATTCCCTATTTCGATTTAGTGATCGTAGACCTTTATCCGTTTGAAGCGACTCTTGCTTCTGGAGCATTGGAAACAGATATCATTGAAAAAATAGACATCGGTGGTATATCACTTATCCGTGCAGCGGCTAAAAATTTTAAGGATTGCTGGATTATTTCGAACAGAAATCAATACACCGAAGCACTATCGATTCTACAAGGTGAACATGGTGCAACACTAGATATCAGACGTAAATATGCGCTCGAAGCATTCGACGAGAGTAGTAATTATGACACTGCTATATACCGCTATTTCGCAGGGGACATATTGGATTTGAAGGTTTCAAACAGAACCCAGCAGACGCTACGATATGGCGAAAATCCACATCAAGAAGCAGCTTTTTATGGCAATATAGATGATGCTCTTGAACAGATTCACGGCAAGGCGTTGAGCTACAACAATTTACTCGATATTGACGCGACAGTCAATTTAATAAAGGAGTTTGAGGACACTACTATAGCGATCGTTAAGCACAACAATGCTTGTGGCCTCGCAACCCGTCCCACATTAGAGCAGGCTTGGGATGACGCCTTGGCAGGAGATTCGGTGAGTGCTTTCGGTGGAGTTATCGCTTCAAACAGAGTAGTAGACAATGCCACTGCATTAAAAATGAATTCCTTGTTTTTTGAGGTATTAATTGCACCTGGTTTTGATGAAGATGCCTTGGTCATTTTAAAAAGCAAGAAAAACAGAGTACTTCTTTTAATGAAGGATTTTGAAGTTCCGGCATATAGTATACGAAGTGTTTTGAATGGAACTCTCGTTCAAGCAAGAGATCAAAAAACTGAATCTATTCAGGATATGAATACAGTTACCGACTTAGCCCCAACGAAAGAGCAGTTTCAAGACATGTTGTTCGCAGCTAAAGTATGTAAGCACACGAAAAGCAATACCATTGTCTTGGCAAAAGGAGGCCAGTTATTGGGCTCAGGAACTGGACAAACATCAAGAGTGGACGCCTTGAATCAGGCTATAGAAAAGGCAGCTAGATTTAATTTCAGCCTTGAAGGCGCCGCGATGGCATCAGATGCATTCTTTCCATTTCCAGATTGTGTGGAGATTGCTAAAAACGCCGGTATTAGCTGTGTAGTTCAACCTGGAGGTTCTATTCGAGACAAAGAAAGCATTGAATTCTGTAACAGTCATAAAATGACAATGGTTACTACAGGAATTCGTCATTTTAAGCACTAATTTTTATTACCTTGAAGGCATGGGTTGGTTAAGTTTCATGACAGAAGATATAGCGATTGACTTGGGTACAGCCAATACGCTAATTACATATAAAGATAAGGTGGTCGTAGACTCACCTTCAATTGTTGCGATGGATAGGCGCACTGGACAGATCATTGCTGTAGGCAAGGAAGCACGTCAAATGCACGGAAAAACGCACGAAAACATTAAGACCATACGTCCCTTAAAGGATGGTGTCATTGCTGACTTTGAAGCATCTGAGCACATGATACGTGAGCTTATAAAAAGTATCCCGGCTTTTAAGAAGCGTTTATTTCCTCCAAGTTTAAGAATGGTTATTTGTATTCCTTCAGGCATAACAGAAGTAGAAAAAAGAGCCGTAAAAGACAGTGCTGAACACGCTAATGCGAAGGAAGTATATCTTATACATGAGCCCATGGCTGCTGCGGTAGGTATTGGGGTAAATGTTCTTGAACCTAAAGGAAACATGATCATTGATATTGGTGGTGGAACCACGGAGATTGCCATCCTTGCTATGGGTGGTATCGTATGTGACAAAAGCATCAAAGTCGCCGGAGACGTGTTTACGAATGACATTGCAATGTATATGCGTGCCCAGCATAACTTATTTGTTGGTGAACGAACCGCAGAAAGTATTAAAATCTCAGTAGGTGCTGCGCTTGAGGATATAGATGACCCACCTGAGCCTTTCGCTGTTCAAGGAAGAGATCTATTAACAGGTAAACCTAAGCAAGTTCTTGTCACCCATGGTGAGGTAGCACGTGCTCTTGAAAAGAGCATCACAAGAGTTGAAGATGCCGTAATGGAGGCCTTGAGCAACACGCCACCGGAATTAGCCGCAGATATTTACAACTCGGGGATATACTTAGCTGGTGGAGGTTCTATGCTTAGAGGTCTAGACAAACGCATCTCTAGAAAAACTGATCTTCCTGTATATGTTGCAGAGGATCCGTTGAGGGCTGTTGTTCGAGGTACTGGTATCGTACTGAAGAATATTGAGCATTTCAAGAATATACTAGAAAGCTAATTCCACTCCGCTATGCAGCAACTGATACTTTTCATATCAAAGTATCGTAATAACCTGTTGTTCATAGCTTTGTTGCTGTTGGCACTGGTTCGTCATTCCTTGAAAAACCCTGTTTCAGAGCACCACTTGAATAAAACCCTTTCTAGTGCTTCTGCAGAGTTTCAGAACTTCACTTCTAACTGGAAATATTATTGGTCCTTAGACGAGGTTAACGAGGAATTAACTCGAGAAAATTCTGCATTAAAAGCATCACTTTTTCAAAATTCGCATCCAAGCTTTGCCCAGAGTACGGAGTACTCCTTCATACCAACAAAGGCCATAGAATACTCCTATAAAAAATTAAACAACTACATTCTCATTGACGCCGGGCGCCTTAAGGGGGTTAAAGAGGGAATGGGAGTTATAAGCTCGAAAGGATGGATAGGCACCGTGACTAAAACCACAAAAAGTTTTGCGTTTGTGACCCCTTTTATTCACTCGAAGGGGGCAATCGGCGCCAGGATCAAAGATAAGGGGCTTGGTGAACTTGTATGGCAAGGTGACCCAAATAAAGGAACACTTACAGATCTACAACGCGAGTTTAAACCTACAAAAGGTGACAGTATTTATAGTTTCACGAGAGCAGTCGTTGCACCTCCTATACTGACGGGAATAGTTACCACTGTTTCACAAAACCAAGAAGATCTGAGTTGGAAGGCTGAGGTTGATCTTACGGTGGATTTTTCAAATATCAACTGGTTATACGTATGCAAGTTTAATCGATCCATGGAATTGGATTCATTAACATCTAAACTTGAATGAAGGAACTTCGAATCATAGCAATCGCATGTCTCGCCGTTTTACTACAATGGGGATTTATTCAGGAGCTTCCTATGTCGCGGTTTGGGAACCCTTACATCTATTTGTGGGTCTTTCTGGTCTTGCCTTTTAACACGAGTAAATTCAATAACTACCTATACGCCTTTATTCTAGGTAGTATCATAGATGGACTAGAACAAAGTGGAGGTGCACATACCGTGGCATCACTTGCTATGATCTTTGCGAAGCCCTACATTGAAAACGTACTCTATGGCTTTAAAGATGGTAAGTCAGACGAGGGGTTGATACATCTACCACTGCCTAATTTTATTACACAGACTACGGTACTCGTTCTTCTACACCACACCGTACTGTATTTCATAGAGAACTCCGGAGTAAATCATACCTCTGAGCTTGTGCTACGCACTCTGGTTTCTACAACACTCACTATTTTCCTTCTAAGTATAGGTCACCTACTATTTTCGAGAAAGTATGCTGCGTAAAGGACTTTTTTTCGTTGTATTGATTCTTGTCACACTACTGCTTTGTGTTCGATTATTCTACGTGCAGATCCTCAATGACGACTACGCCGCAAGAGCAGAAAGAAATGCAACTGCAAGTGAGAAACTGTATGCACCTAGAGGCTATGTTTATGACCGCCATGGCAAATTAATGATAGGCAACAGTCCTGCTTATGACCTCATGGTAAGTCCGTATCTCATTAGTAATTTAGATACGATTAGCTTGAGCGAACTCATTGAAATATCTCCAGAGAAGATTCGCGAAAGTCTAGAGAAAGCAAAAAAATACAGCTACTTCAGAAGCAGCATGTTTATGAAAATGCTCCCTAAAGAACACTATGCAAAGATCAATACAGAGCTCAGAAAGTTTCCTGGATTTTTTGCTCAAAAACGCATTCTACGTAATTATCCAAGTACAGCAGGAGCAAATGTTGTAGGATTTATTGGTGAGGTTAACACAGAGTTTATCAATGCAAACAAAGAATACAGTCAAGGGGATTTAGTTGGTAAAAGCGGGATTGATAAAAGCTATGAATCCGACCTCAAGGGGAAACACGGCAAAAGGTATTATGTGGTAGACCACAGAAATCGAAAAATTGGCAAATGGAAAGAGGGTGCCCATGACGAGCTACCTATTCCCGGAAAGGACATGACCAGCAGCATTGATCTTGAGCTTCAGCTATATGGTGAATTACTAATGACCGGTAAACGCGGTTCCATTGTTGCAATAGAACCAAAAACAGGCGAAATATTAGCAATGATCAGTGCACCCAACTACAATCCTAATGAACTCGTAGGTAGGGTTAGAAGCAGTAATTATACAGCGCTTTATTACGACAGTATAAATAAGCCATTATTTGATAGGGGTATTCTCGCTGAGTATCCTCCAGGCTCTCCGTTTAAATTGCTCAATGCATTAATTGGGCTTCAAGAAGGTGTCATATCACCAGCTACGACACTTACATGTCACCATGGGTTTCATTTTGGATCCCTTACTGTTGCTTGCCACTGCAAGGGAGGTCCGTTAAACTTGAAACAAGCCATATCGGAGAGTTGCAACAACTATTTCTGCACGATCTACCAGCGTACTATAGATAACCATGGGGATTCACGCACAGGTATGAATGTATGGAGTGACCATGTTAAAAGTTTTGGCTTGGGGAAATACTTAGGGAACGACCTCCCAACAGGGCGTAAGGGGCTAGTGCCAGATGCTGACTACTATGATAGATTCTTAGGATACACATCATGGAAAGGAGCAACGACCGTCTCTAATGGTATAGGACAAGGCGAACTAGTGGCGACACCTATACAGTTAGCAAACATGACTGCTGCGATTGCAAACAGAGGCTACTACTTCACTCCTCATATCGTAAAATCAATAGTGGGATCCGAAATAGACAGTAGCTTCAGTATAGCCAAGCATACCACAATAGACCCTCAACATTTCAATATAGTTGTTGAAGGTATGTATGATGTGTTTGAAACGGGAACCGCTAGAGGCTCTAGATTGTCTCATATTTCTCAATGCGGCAAAACAGGAACAGCACAAAACCCCCACGGACAAGACCATAGTATTTTCGTGAGTTTTGCACCTAAAGACAATCCTAAAATAGCCATTGCCGTAATCATTGAAAATGGTTATTGGGGATCTAGATGGGCTGCACCAATCGCCAGTCTGATGACCGAGAAATATCTGACAGATACCATTACTAGACCCGCCATTGAGCAAAGAATGGTAGACGGAGCACTTCATGAAGAATACCGCTTACAACATTTGTCAATCTATGGAGAAGACAGTACATATCAAGCTAATTTCTAATGTACGGAGCACGAAACAGAGGTAAACTAAAAGTAGATTGGGTGATTGTATCGCTCTACTTTTTCCTGTGCTTTTGGGGGTGGCTCAGTATATATGCAGCGGTATATGACGAAGACTCACATAACATATTTAACCTTAGCAAAGAATACGGAAAACAGAGCCTCTGGTTAGCGGGAGGGATTGGCATTATCCTGCTTGTCTTTGTTACTAACTATCGAGTTTGGACAAATTTTGCCCCAATCTGGTATGCATTTAGTATTCTACTCCTGCTCGCCGTACTCATCGTGGGTAAGGAAATTGGTGGTGCTCGAAGCTGGTTTGGGCTAGGTGGGTTCAGTTTACAACCCTCTGAGGTCGGAAAATTTGCCACGGCACTTATGCTCGCCTTTTACGCAGGGCTGCCGCGTAAAAGTTTTGAAAAATGGCCACATCGTATTGTTGGATTGGCCATTGTATTGACACCCGGTTTACTTATAGCCATTCAACCAGACCTTGGTTCTACATTGGTCTATTTGAGCCTTGTATTGGTATTATATAGAGAAGGGATGCCTGGTTATTACATCGGTGGAGTTCTAATCATGGTCGTTCTAAGCATCACAGGACTGATCCTAGAGCTTCAAACTGCTTTGATCATACTAGGTTCTATATCACTTATTACCCTCTTAATACTGCCGAAAAAGACGAAGCCAATTATCGCTAATCTTTCCTTACTCGCAGTGTCGTCTTCGATAGTATTCGCCGTTGGTAGAGTCATGGAAAACGTACTTGCTCCTCACCAGCAAGTCAGGATTAAAGTCCTTTTAGGGCTTGAAGATGACCCATCAGGAGCTGGCTACAATACCCTTCAGTCCCTAATTGCTATAGGATCCGGTGGTTGGATGGGGAAAGGTTTTCTAAACGGTACGCAGACTAAACTTCACTTCGTACCAGAGCAAAGCACCGATTACATTTTTTGTACTGTAGGAGAAGAGTGGGGCTTTCTTGGTACCCTACTACTGATGGTCAGTTTTGCTTTATTAATCGGTCGAATATTATGGTTAGCTGAAAGACAAAAAGACACCTTCAGTCGCGTTTATGGATATGCCGTTGCTAGTATTTTCTTTTCGCACTGGATCATCAATATTGGGATGACCATTGGACTTGTACCAACTATCGGAATTCCACTCCCTTTCTTTAGCTATGGTGGTTCATCGCTTTGGGGCTTCACCTTACTGCTGTTTATATTTGTGAAACTAGATGCTGAAAGATGGAACAGGCTCTCCTAGAGTGTTGGGACTAATGGTCCGAAAGTAACTGTAAAAAAAAAAGCCCCCGAACATCCAGGATGTTCGGGGGCTTTTTTAAAATCTAAATGTCTTAGAACATCATGTAGCGATTGTCCTTAACACTCGCCTTATCTTCAAGAGCCTTGTAAGCTTGTACACTTACTAAGTTTCTTAAGCTGCGTTGAGTGGACCTAGCTTGGTTTAAATAATCAACTGCCGGAGCCGGTTGTGCGGGCTGTGTGATCGCAACAAAAGCACCACTTTCACCTGTAATCACACCACTCATTTCCCCTGGTTCTAAACCACATATAGCACCTACTACTTGAGGTTCGTTGCCAATTCCTGCAATATTTACATTGCTGATTCTGAAACTCATTGAACGTGGCTCGCTACCTATAGCTGCAGCAAAAGCATCAATAGTGGTTGTACCTGAAATGGCAGATTCCATACGTTCTACAACTATATCTCTTTTTGCATTTTTCTTTGCACCTTCTTCACATTGATCAGAAACAAGCGCAAAAGGCGTCGTACCCTGCTCAAGCTTATCCGTAAGTACTACAACGACATATCCTTTACCATCATTCTCTAACAAACCTATATTTCCTTCCTCACGGTCATCATCCCAAGCCCAACGTACAACTCTTCTAGACGTACCTAGTCCAGGAATAACCTCATCAAATCTAACAAGGTTACGCGCAGGGCGTAAGGATAAGCCTTGTTCTGCAGCTAGTGTTCTATAGTCATCAGAAGACTGAGCGGCGGCTGCATAAGTTGAAGCTTGCCCGTATAGTAATTGAATAGTTTCATCTGATGGTGAGATTTGGCGTATAATTTGACCTACTTTGAACGCTTCATTAGCACCCTTTTGGTCAACGATTTCGATGATATGGAAACCAAACTGCGTTGGTACCAGGCCTAAATCCCCTTCCTTACCTAGGTAACAAAAGTTTTCAAAAGGTCTCGCCATAGCTCCTCTCGAGAAGTATCCTAAATCTCCTCCCTTAGTCTTTGCAACAACATCAGATGAGAACTGCTCACTAATCGATTCAAAAGCAGAAGGGTTCATCTTCAAATAAGCAAATAAACTATCAGCAGTTGCCTTAGCTTCCATAGGACTGGCCGTGACACTTGGCTCAGCGCGTGTAGCACCAGCAAATGGTATGAGTATATGACGTGCTTTAACACTATCCGCTAACATTTTTCTATCTACAATCTTCATGACAGAAAACGCTGTTCCAAGATCGATAGGGCCCTTTTGATAGCCAATGTCCTGTCCTGCAACAAGTGTATCTAAACCCGTACCTACCAATTCAGTTGCGGTAAAGTATTCTGAAATGAATCGTACGTCACTATGAAGATTAACAAAAACTGAATCGTCTTCAATGCTGAACCATTCAATTGCTAGTAACGCTAATTCAGAACGAACAGCATCACGATCTGCTTGAGATGGTGCAAGTGGGAAGTTGATGAACTCGATATTTCTTGCTGCCTTCTGAGGGAAATCAGCTTTGTTTTTAGCGTAATATGATTTAGCATCAGACTCTGCAATGTCGATTTCATCTTCGTTAACGCCGATATAAGGAACGTATACGTATTGCGCAGGATGCTGGGCATCACCTCTTGCGAGATCCGCCTCGATAAGGCTTGCTGGCATAAACACACCTTTTTCCAGTGCATTTGTGAACTTGAAGTTCTTTGCTTGGCTGCTCACCGCACGTTCAAATGCCAACCATTGAGTCCACATCTCTGTGCTCTGTTCATTCACATCACGATTATCGCGAACCTGTGCCACGTAACTACGGAACATGTTTTCATCAAACTGGCCATTCGCTCCAGCAAAGCTTTGACGAATATTCGGGTTGTTAATGATATCTAAATAGATTTCCTCCTGGCTTACATTCATGCCTGAAGCATCAAGTTCTTCCGCTAATATTTCGTCTGACATCATGCTGTTCCAAACTAAATTTGAAAGCTGAATGCTACTAGCAGTGGAATATTGATCCGGATTACCTGTTTTGAGTTCTTCCATAGCCTGGCTTAATTCCAGACGAGAAATGTCTCTACCATTGACAGAACCCACCACGTTGGGATCTCCAAAAAACTTAGACCCTCCTGATTTGAATAAATCACCTAAAAGGAAAGCCATGAGTGCTACAAAAACGACGACTACTAATAGTCCAGAGCGCTTTCTTATGTTTTGAATTGTTGCCATTGTAATGCAGTTAAAGTAATGAGTTTGCGAATATAAGATTTACGGCCAATTAAATAGCCTTTACAAGTACCTCTTCGAGTCTATTTGACCTAGTTTTTTGAATGATAAGCAAATAATCTTCTGTTCGAACCACTGTACCCTTCTCCGGAAGGCTCTGAAAGACGTCTAACACATAGCCTCCTAACGTATTGTAATTCTCGTTTTCGGGGATATTTAAGCCCCATTTTTCATTGATATCTGATACCTCTATTCGAGCTGAAAACAACCATTCACCCTCATTGATCTTACGCTCAAGGAGTGCTTCTGAATCGTGCTCATCCTCAATTTCTCCAAAAATCTCTTCAATCACGTCCTCTAACGTGATCATACCACTTGTCCCACCATGTTCATCCAAAACCACCGCCATATTGCGCTTTTCCTGGGTAAAAAGATTTAAAATTTCATCAGCACGCATACTTTCCGGAATAAAGCTAACGGGACGCAAAACACGCTGCAAGTTCTCTGGTTTTTTAAATAACTCGAAAGCATGAACGTAACCGATTATTCGATCAATATTTTCCTCAAACACAATCAGCTTACTGTAGCCGGATTCAATGAATAGTTCACGAACCCTGTTTGGTGAGGTATTCACTTCAACACCTTCAATTTCCGTCCTGGGCACCATGAATTCACGTGCCTTTGTCTCCGGAAAGGCAAGGGCATTCTTGAAAATCTCAAACTCAGGATCGACCTCAGTCTCTCCCTTATTTACGATTGGAGCTCGTTCTCTGAAAAAATGATTCAATTCCAACCTACCAAAAACAATTGTTTCCTCCTCCACTTCTAATCGGAATATGTACTTTAAGAAGAATTGGCTTAAACCTAGCATTAGCGCACTAGGTAATCTCAGCAGCCAGAAAATAATGAATGCAGGGAAACTTAACCAATGCATTATCCCTTCCGCATTTTGCCTAAAAAGTGTTTTAGGTAAGAACTCAGCAAATACCAGAATGATAACCGTGGAAAAAGAAGTTTCTAATAGAAGTATGACATATTCTAGCGTAGACCACTCACTAAGGATGGGGCCAAGTAGTCGGTGCATGTAATTTCCATACAGAACTAACGCCACGTTGTTTCCCACTAAAATAGCAGCAATAAAGGCTGCCGGACGATCTATTAAATATCCTAAGACTCTATATGAAACGCCTCCTTTTTGACGTTCTAGTTCAACATGAAGCTTATTTATACTTAGGTAAGCCATCTCGAGTCCCGAAAAGAGGGCTGAGGAAATAACCGCTAAAGTAATTAAGACCAGTATGTTCAAATTAATTATTGTTTTGTTGATGTTTGATACGTGATCTCCGGCGAAGAGCATACATAAATACGGCTACACCAAAAAAAAGTGAATAGCGCATGGTTGAGTTCCAATCTGTCCCCCAGTCCAAATAAATGTGGAAAGTGCTGATCGCTGCAACTCCTATCCAGAGTATCTCCACTAATTTCATTGCTTTATTCATCATCTATTGTTATTTGTCCTTGCACTTTAAATATGCGATAATTGTTAAATTCTTGATCGGCCTCGAATCCCTTACCAATGATCAATTGACCATCAGTCTTTATCTGCACGGCAGATTCACTATATATCCTCTCGTTAGCCTTATCCCAATAAAGTAGTTCTGTTTCCATCTGCTCCCCTTTACCGTTTGTAACTATTACATTCCCCCCAATGGCCCAGAGGTCTTCCTTCTTTTGTTGCCTTGCTGTGTCAGCCGTCAATACCGTAGACGAAATAGCTGCGCCATTATAAAAACGAACTTCCAGTCTTCTTCCGAAAAAGACAAAGGGAGGCTCCATGTTGCCATAATCTTGTACTATGCCAGCCGCTATCTCAAGAACATTTATACCGCTATCACTGTATACAATTCTCGCGTGATGTTGCTCATTTAGAGGATACAGTATGGGCGTTGCGCTAACCTGCTCTACTTCCAATGTGTTGTTTGAACAGCTTGCGAAAAAAGATCCTATAATAAGACCAAAACATACACGATATAAATCCACGATTGGTATTTATTATTAAGATAAAGGTACATCGAAAAAAAATCCCCGAGCGTAAACGCTCGGGGATTCAACTTGTTCTTAAGAGGCCTCTATTAATAAAACTTAATAGACACTGTTTCGTTGATCCAACAGCCTATGTCGATGCTGTCTCCTTCTTTAAAGCCTAATTGGAAAGCAACACCCTTATCAGGTACTACTTTTGAATAAGCTGATATCAATTGATTAGCCTTATCAGTGACGCTAGGATCAATACTTCTTGCATAAGTTAGCTTGTTAATTGCTGCCCAATAAACCGCATTTTTCTCCACAGCATTAGCACCACATTCACCTGCTGCACTCGCATATATCGTTGCCAAATATAAGTAAGGATTACCCCAATTCTTGCGTAATTGCCCTGCCTTCAAACAGTTTCGCTTGGCAGAAGGCAAATCACCCATCTTATTATTTACGTAGGCAAGTCCCATATAATCGTCAGTAGTTTTGCGAAGATCTTCTTCCTGATCAATTGCCTCTCGGTAATACTTCTTGGCCATCGACCAGTCACTATTGCGTACTCCCAATATTGCCATTGATCTAGCTGCTCCAGCAGACGGCTCCAGTTCGTACAAGCGTTCTGCTACTAACAAAAACACCGGGTTATCCGTGCAGCTTGTTAGCTCACCATCTTCACCTGTACGTTCTTTTTGAAGCATTTTACCAGCACGCTTGAGCCATTCAGTATCATCTATATACTCATTGAATTTATCCTCGTTGTAGATGATAGCGAGCTTCTCACAAGTAAGAAGTGGACTAAGCGCTTTTTCAATATTACTTTGAACTATATCATAGTTCGACATGTTCTTTTCGCTCTTCGCTAATGTCTTCAATTCTTTAGCAGAAAGTTCTACGCTATCAGATTTTGCAGAGAGAAGACTGATGTCATTACTGTATCTCATTGAATTATACTCCAATGCCTCAATGGCGCGGTTATAAACAATAAACAGTTCGTCAACGTCCTTAGTTTCATTAAACCATTTGATGTTGGTTAAAAAATATGCATTGAGTTGGCTGGCAGACATGTCATTACCCGCTACTGCATAAGCCGCATCGAAATATAGAGCAGCTTGCGCTACACTATCTGAATTATACTTAATATACTTCGATGCCTTTTCAGAAAGAACATAACCTTCTTTTCCAGGGAAATAGATCAATCTATCGTCATAAAGCTTCACCAAGATATCTACGTAACCCTGTCTTTCAGCAGCATCAGTAGTGGCCTCAATTTTTGTCTCTACGATTTTTGGCCCATAGATAAATGTTGCTTTTTTGGCGCCTGGACATGTTTGATATACATTTAACCATGGCTCAAACGCATCTAGATAGTTCTTACTCTGATAGTGCGAACCGAAAATATTATAGCCCTCATAGCAACTGACAGAATCAGCAGTTGTTGAACCCCATGCACCTTGACCTTTAACTCCGACAGTCATTAAGACTGCTCCAAGAACGAATAAAATTCGTTTCATAACTTACTTGTTTTTTATCTGTATTTAAATTTCTGGAACCATTTGTCGTTGAGCGTGATGCCTAAGTTAAAATTCCAGTAATCCTCTTTCAAATTAGCTGTATTTCCATCCCAGCGTTGTCCTCTTCCTATGCTTATGTTCAAAAAGCTTGCCTTTTGTTCACCAGGTGCTAAAGAACGATAGACAACAGGCATACTCATTCCAATATTTATCTCTCTTGAAGTATAGGCGTCTTCGTCCCAACGATACTGACCATACTCTTGAAAGGCGCCAATTCTATATCTAGCTACCGTGAGATAATTCGAGCTTCTCTTGAGCGCAGGAAAAAGGTACAATGGAACCATCACAGCACCAGCACTTATTCGCTTGCTACTCAACATTACAGATTGCGATGGTGTAGCGCCAAACGGCGTGAATGATTTAAACTCTTCCCAGTTCGTGACACGATAATCAACTACGATATCCCATGCGTTTACCGGAACATTCTCAACAATTTTACTAATGCCAATCCCAATTCCATAAGACGTTGGCAGTGTAACCGTACCGTTTTCGCTTAAGTTGTAAAACAGCGTATCTATAGGAGTTTCTACGATACCACTATTAATAAACGAGTATTGGGTCGTAATCTCACGTGCATTCATTGCGCGACCAAAGCCATAAACAGCTCCACCGGCAATTTTATAGTTTCCCGTTTTACCTTGTAACTGGGTTCCTATGTCAAACGAAAAATCACTGATGCCTATTTTTTGAGTTTTACTCACTGATAAAAATGCGGGATTGACAATAATCGTCTTATCACTTTGCGTGGTTTCACCGAAAATGTACTTAACATTAGCCCCAAGTGAGAACCATTCAACAGGTCTCACTGCAAGTCCAAAAGTAAACTTGTCGTAGCCACCCGATCCTATGGAGCGGTATTCGTAATCACCAAAATCATCTGAGGAGTCAGCAACACTGATAGAATATCCTTTTGCCGCAAAAGGACTCAGTGAAAAAGATCCTGCAATCCAGTCCGAGAATTTGAAACCAAAACCAAAGTAATCAAAGTAGGTATTGTAGTTTAACTGATCTACACTATCCGCAGATATGGTGTGTCTAAATGACCTGTGTGCACCACTCATTTCTAGCGTCGCATACTCCATGTTCATGTAACCCGCCGGATTCATCATGTTAATAGTATACCTGTCGGAATAGGCAATGCCTGTACCACCAAGACCCAAATAAGTTGGAGTAATACCAAAAGAAGTTTCGCCAATACCGTTAATACTTAAAGGACTAACGGAATTCGTCTGTGCAAAAGCATTGTGGGTATTTCCAAGAAACACGACAAGTGCACCAAAGAACAATAGTGACTTCAATGTATGCTTATTTATGGTTGTATTCATGGAGGCGCTTGAGTGCGTGTAATTCATAATTAGAGGGTGCAAATATGTACTTTTTTAAGTGCTTAGACAAACGTGGAGCATCACCACCGCAAATAAACACTTCGTCTAAGTCAAAAGCGGCCGTGTATTGCTCTGCCATTGCTCTTATCTCTCCTCGTATCGCAAAATCTACGCCAGCTTGTAGACTACCGTGGGTGTCAATGCCAAGAATCGAGGTAGAATCGTTGTACGCGGCCTCGGGAAGACCATTTGTATAGACATTCATTGCCTTATAGCGCATGTTCCATCCTGGAGATATCGCACCGCCCATAAAACGACCGTTTCTAACTACATTATAAGTTACACAGGTACCCATGGTAATTAAAAGGAAGTTTTTTTGAGTTTCTAAATAACGTGCATTGACGAGTGCCCATCTATCTGAACCTAAAGATTCTGGGGAAGTGTATTCCATTTGCAGCGGCATCGCAGAATTGACATCAAACCACTGTATATCAAGCACGGACAATGGAAGGTCAGAGATTCCGCTTGTTGATACTCCAAATGTTTGAATAGAACCTTTGGCCGTATGATCGTGGACAAATGCCAAAATTGATTTTTCATCACTAGTATCAAAAACCTCGTTGAGCGTCATCAGACCCTCAACAAATAATGCGATTTTAGTCTTTGAATTTCCGCTATCGATTACCAAAAGTGGGAGATGTCCTGTCTCTCTGGAAGTAATGTCTTTATTTTCAGTCATGTAATCAGTAAAAATTACCATGTGCAAGATAGCAAGGGAAGGACAAAAGACACGATAATTAATAAATTCCTGACAATAGACCTAAATCAAAAGTGCGAATGGCAATTTGCTCATCTGAAAGCCCTCAGGTTATCAAAATAGACTTAGAACATGGAGACAGTTGAAAGTTCAACTCACTCGAAATAAAACAAAACTTCAATTTTAGTTTTTAAGCAAATAGCTATTTTCATGGCGAGCTCCAAACTTGGTTTATATCGACATTTTTCAATCGAAATAATCGTTTGTCTGCTTACCCCAACTTCTGTAGCCAATTCTTCTTGGGTAAAACCAGTTTTCCGCCTACATTCTCTTATAGTATTCAGTAATATCATACTATGATGTGCGATATAAGTACAGTTGATACAGTGATTTGATAAAGGATGTTATCAAAAGTAACACTAGTACGAAAAATAAGATTGCGCCATTTTTCTCAAAAGACGAGCCGGTTAATAAAATACCAATGAACAGAAATAAAGAAAGCTCGTAAAGTACATAACCCAACTTATAGGATTTGGAATTAATCATATCATCCCGTTCATCTTGAATCATTTTCTGCTTATAGGACAACTCAAGAAGTCCATAAGCAGCTGAAAAATAGATGACCGAAAGCACTAAAATCTGAATTATTTTACTTGAGACATCTCCTATGTCTAGTGAATTCAGCCTAAGATCATAAAAGAATGGCATGTATATCAGTGAAAATATAACGGCAAATATGATTTCAATTAAAATTGAAACCTCTCTTTTAGAAAGCTTCATAAACTAGAGCATTATTATTTCTGAATTACCCTTAGAATAAGTATTCCCAGTCTAGAGACGGCAAAAGTAAATAGACCAAATAGGGGTGATAATAGAGCTATTTTCAATCCTCCAGCTAAAATTGATGGAGCAACTGGTCCTCCAGATGCTTCGATCGCATCAAATGCACCAATTAGTCCAATGAATGCTCCAATAAATCCTAGGGTCATTCCCAAAACACCACAGTCATTAATATGTTTCAATATTTTACTTAATACCTCTGCGTTAGATGAAAGGGTAAAAAAGCCTTTCGCCATAAAATAGATCGATAGTAATAAGCAAATAAGGATAAGTGACATAAATAAGGCACCACCCTCTAAAAATCGATTAAATAAGGTTGTTCCAACTAATCCTGTAACAATTGCCATAATTCTGAATATTTTAAGTTTCATTAAAATGTAAAGTTTGTTTTACAAATATAGCTCATTTTAAATGTAAAGCTAACTTTACACAAAAAAACCATATACCTTTTCCATCATACCCCGTATTTACAGGCAAACAAATATTTTTGCATTTAGTATTTCGGTAATTCAAATAGCGGCTTATATTTGCCGTCCTCTTACGGAGGTGATGTAGCTCAGTTGGTAGAGCAAAGGATTGAAAATCCTTGTGTCGGCGGTTCGATTCCGTCCATCACCACATCAAAGCCCTTCAGTTTACTGAGGGGCTTTTTTATTTCAACACCGTACTTAATAAAAAGTGGGGAGCACGTGAATTTTAGCGTCTTACAAACACCATATTGCAAGAGATTTATTTTCAACTCAAATTGAGTACCATTTCCTGAATGAGTCCGTGTAACCTATAGACTATGACTGAGTTAAACTTCTACTACCCTTTTGCAATGTTTGCCCAAAATGTCAACCCCATTTTCATCGAAGCAATCTGGGGAAACAAAAAAAATGATGATGGCACGTTGGCTGCTGAACTTCATAAAGCACAATGGGAGGATTATCTAGAGATTTTCAAAGACAATACGGTGTTGACTTTTCTGTATTTCTACATGCACAGCGAAACAAACGACCAGCGCTTAATGGATCAGTTCATTACACGCAAATATGACACGCTGATTGAAAAAGAGTTGGAGGAAAGAGAGGAAAACGAGATTGCCACGGAGATAACAGAGCTTAATTATTATTACCCTATGTCCATGTTCATTCATAACGTCGACCACAATTTCATAGAAGAAGTTTGGGGTAATGACCAGTGGTATCAGGGCAAGCATCTCTCCACTCATCTCATCAATAAGTGGGAATATTATTTTCTTCAAAAATCCAGAGAAAACAACAAGCAAACTTTCGTGCAATTCTATGTGAAACTCAATAGTCACTGGAGAAGACAGCTGGATCGCCATATTGCAGCTCTGTACACAGAGAAAATCGCATCAGCTCATGGTAGAGTAGTCAGATAAGACCTTTACAAGCCCGTCATAAGCACATACACATTGATGTATTACAGCGTATTGACTAGTGATATCAGCGGTTTCATGTGTTCATAACTTGGAATTAACAACCCATTCATGGCATACATTTTACTCGAAATTTGAACAAATTGCTTACCCCCTGTAGTATGCACCCTTTGAAAAAAGACGAATACAAACTGTTGAATCGCATGAAGTTTGAAGCCAAGAATGTGCTTGAACATCTAAATCGTGTGGCTGAAGACAGTAAAAAAATCAATCAACAAGAAGTAGAACGAAGACTTCTAGAGATTGGTAGACATTCTAGAGAATTGGCTCAAGTTCAAAGAGCTATCGACTTAGAAATTCAAAAAAACCGGTAACTGGACTTCTAGAGTTTAAACAGAACCTTGATATTTATTGTATTTCGATCGTTTAACGTAAATATCATGAAAACCGTATTTCATCCTTCATCCAAGAGAGGAAAGGCCAGTCACGGCTGGCTCAACAGCCGACACAGCTTCAGCTTCGCAAATTATCATGACAGCTCAAGGATGAACTTTGGCTTGCTTAGAGTCCTTAATGATGATGTGGTATCTGGAGGAAAAGGGTTTGGTCAGCATCCTCATGAGAATATGGAAATCATTTCTATTCCTCTTTCCGGTGACCTAAAGCATGAGGACAGCATGGGTAACAAAACGGTGATACGCGAAGGAGAGATTCAAGTAATGAGCGCCGGAACTGGCATTTTTCACAGCGAATACAATGCTAACAAGGAGCAGGCTGTGGAGTTTTTACAGATTTGGATCTTTCCTAGGTCTCAAGATATTCCCCCGCGTTACGATCAAACCGAGCTTAATGACCTTCATTTGGCTAATAAGTTACACCAGGTTTTGAGTCCTAATCCAAGTGATCAAGGAGTCTGGATACATCAAGATGCTTGGTTCCATATAGGAACGTTTGACGAAGGCATTGAAACAGTTTACCCCATAAAAAAAGAAGGCAACGGCATATATGCTTTTATTCTTGAAGGTTCCTTCGATATAAATGGACAGCGCTTAGAGAAAAGAGATGCCTTAGGTATCTGGGAGACATTAGAACTCTCCATTCGCTCACTAGATCTGAATAGCCGACTACTGCTTATTGATGTTCCTATGGCATTCTAATAGCCGAACTTAAAACGACGGGAACAAACTTGAAACAGGAATGTTAACTTTGCTGACTTAAACGCTGCGCCATGATGGAACCTATTAAAGGATTCTCAAAACTTTCTAAAGAAGCCAAACTACAATGGCTCACCACGAACAACTTCGAGGACTCTGAAGAAGCTCAAAAAGTATTTAGAACCTATTGGCACGAAGATGGTGATCTTCAAAAAAAGCATGATGACTTCATTGAAAACACAATGACTAATTATTTCATGCCTTATGGTGTAGCTCCTAACTTCGAAATCAACGGGAAGCTTCATACTATTCCAATGGCTATAGAGGAAAGTTCTGTCGTAGCTGCTGCTTCAAAAAGTGCGAGTTATTGGAAAGAACGTGGAGGATTTAAAGTAGAAGTTGTTTCTACTGAAAAGATTGGCCATGTGCATTTCATGTATGAAGGTGACGCTGCTCCACTCTTCGAGGATTTCAATGTTTTAGAAGAGCAGTTAAGGGCAGTTACATCTGAACTTACAGCTAATATGGAGAGTCGTGGTGGCGGGATAACATCCATTGCATTGGTGGATAAAAGGCCGCAATTAGCACATTATTTCCAGCTAGAAGTCTGTTTCGAAACGTGCGATTCCATGGGAGCGAATTTCATCAACTCCAACCTCGAAGTAATGGCTGGCTCACTTGAGCAATTTGCAAAGGATCACGTTCAACTTGAAGCGAATAAACTGGAAGTCGTAATGCGTATTTTGAGTAATTACACCCCTCATTGTATAGTAAAAGCTAGTGTAAGTTGCCCCATAGCACAACTAGAGAGTGAAGGGATTTCAGCTACAGAATTTGCACGGAAATTCAAACGAGCCATCGATATTGCCAATGTGGAACCGTACCGAGCTACAACACATAATAAAGGAATCATGAACGGTATAGATGCCGTCGTCATTGCCACAGGAAATGATTTCAGAGCAGTGGAAGCTGCTTGTCATACCTATGCATCAAGAAGCGGAAAGTACAAGAGTTTGACACATTGTACTATTGACAACGATGTGTTTACGTTCTGGATAGAAATTCCATTAGCACTTGGGGTCGTAGGAGGATTGACTAAACTTCATCCATTGGTCGTGAAATCACTAGAAATGTTAGGTAAGCCTAATGCACGCGATTTGATGGGGATTGTTGCGGTGAGTGGACTTGCTCAAAATTTTGCAGCACTAAGAGCTCTCGTAACTACTGGCATCCAAAAGGGTCATATGAAAATGCACCTGATGAATATTCTTACTCAGCTAGAAGCTACTATTGAAGAGAAGCAAGAAATCGCAGCATTCTTTAAGGACAAGGTCCCACATCACAGAGAGGTGGTTAACCACTTCTGTACTGTAAGAGGAGTGCCTATACCCACAGTTAAGAAGTAATCTTTATGGTGGTTAATTATAAAGCAAATGGCAAGCTTCTTCTCACCTCAGAGTACGCAATAACACAGGGAGCACAAGGACTTGCTGTACCCACGAAATACGGCCAAAACCTCAACTATATATCGTCTGATAATGACAAATATATACGGTGGGACGCTAAAGGAGAAAATGGTAAAACCTGGTTCTGGGCAGAGTTTGACTTAGATTTTAAAATAATCAATACCTCAGACCTAAAGGTGGCATCTACCTTAGTAAAGCACCTAAATCTTATTCGAGGCAAGACAGCTATTTTAGACCAACCTGGAGTGTTCACCACAATGCTCGATTTTCCCACGGAGTGGGGGCTTGGTACTTCGAGCACACTCATGAGTTTATTAGCACAATGTGCTGAAGTAGATGCACTATCGGTATTCAGAGTTGCCCATGGAGGAAGTGGTTATGACTTGGCCTGCGCAACGGCACAAACGCCAATAATTTATCAACTCGATGGGAGTACACCCGTTGTAAAAACCGCTTCAATCAATTTTGATTTTAGCGATGATATTGGGTTCGTATACAGCGGCAACAAACAACTTACCTCAGAGAGCCTGGATTTGGTCGAAAAGAAACCTTTCCAGCAACACCAAATTAAACGCTTTGATGACCTCACCCATGCCTTCCTTCATTCAAGTTCAATGCTAGAGTTAGAAGAGGTTATTATTGAACATGAAACTCTAATTAGTGAACATTTAAATATTCCAAAAATTAAAGAAACCATTCTAGCAGGTTTCCCCGGTCAAGCAAAGAGTTTGGGGGGATGGGGCGGAGATTTCGTTATGGTTACACGCTTGAATGCTTCAAAGAATTGGCTCCGTGATCATGGCTTTAAGGTGGTTTTCCCTTTTGGAGACCTTATCCTTTAAGGCGACATCATAAAGGGCATAATAATTGGTACTTTTAAAGAATGAGAAAAACTCTGTTGATCGTCTTACTATTGCTGATTACCCCTACTGTTTACGGGGCTCACTTGGTAGGCGGAGAGATTTCTTATAAATGTGTTGGTTCAAACGCCAGTGGGAATATTTATCAAATTCGTCTGATCGTTTACAGAGATTGTAATTCATCAGGAGCGGCATTTGATCAAGCTGCACCTGTGACCGTCTATGGTGGAGCTTCTCAAAACATTATTGTACAGACGGTTAATATTGCACGAGGAGCAATCGTAGGAATACCCGCAGTTGTCTCAAATCCCTGTCTTCAAACACCTCCAAACGTATGCACAGAGCGTGCTACGTATACGACGAATGTTGTTTTAGCACCAAGTACACATGGATATACCATAGTTTACCAAAGGTGCTGTAGGAACCAAACTATTAGTAACGTCGCTAACTCTGGGAATTGGGGATCAACGTACCACATTACTATTCCACCTCAGGATAGCATTTGTAACAGCTCCGCGAGTTTCACGTCTGACCCGCCTATTGTCATGTGCAAGGACGATAGCCTGAATATTGATTTTTCCGTTCAGGAACTAGATGGTGACTCCGTATACTACTCTATGTGTCAACCGTTAACTGGAGGTTCTCAAAATAGTCCCGCACCAAACCCACCGAGTGCACCGCCTTACACTACCGTACCTTTTGTATTCCCTTACTCAGCAGCTTACCCTATGCCTTCTAATCCGCAGGTAGCGCTAAATGCAGTATCAGGAATTCTAAGTGGAACGCCTATAGGCACAGGACAGTATGTATTTGCTATTTGTGCATCCGAATATGACTCCAACGGAGTATTACTATCCACATTAAGGCGTGATTATCAATTTAATGTTACTACGTGTCAAAGTAATGTTGTCTCCGATCCAACTCCACAAATTTATCAGCCAAACACCATTTGTAATGGTACTACTATTACGTTTACAGACAGTTCATACAACGGGACAGATTACCTATGGCTTTTCAACGATCCTAACAATCCCGGCGCTTCTTCTACGCAGCAAAGCCCAACTTATTCCTACCAGGACACAGGAACCTATACTGTGCAACTTATATTGAATCCTGGATGGCCTTGTACGGACACAGCAGAGGTGACCTATGAACTATATAATCCTGTAAATCCAGCATTTTCATTTTCAGGACCTGTTTGTTTTGATGAGAATCTAATCACTTTTCAAAACCAAAGTTCAAATGGTGGACTGGCAACAGCCACATGGGATTTTGGCGTTAATGCTTCTACCACAGGTTTTATAGGATGGAATCCGCCCCCTATTGTCTTTAATACCTGGGGAGATCAGATCGTTACTTTGACTATAGAAGAACAGGGTTGTGAGGATACATTTACGGATACAGTGCGCATTTACAGAAGACCTGAAACGGACGTGACCGTTCAAAATCAGGTGGGATGTGCTCCGTTTACCGTGGAGTTTTGGGACAGCACAGTGACGGATGGACAAATTATTTATAATTGGGATTTTGGAAACGGGGTATTAAGTAACGACAGTGCTCCTGTCTATACCTATTTCAACCCTGGAACATATAACCTCACACTCACCATTTATTTTATTGAGGGATGTACTGATACAATCACCGTGGAGTACAACGATTTCATCACAGTTCACCCCTCTCCGACCTCTTCGTTTATAGCTGATCCTTACACGACCACTATTTACACCTCTAATATTGAGATAACAGACTTGGCAGCAACGCCTTCTGATGACATTATTACGGCAATGGGAGATGGGAGTCTTTACTATAATTTAAAAACCTTTAATCACAGCTATTCAGATACGGGCTGGTTTGAGGTAGAGCACGTGGTCATCAATACTTTTGATTGTCCAGACACCACCACGGCCATGATCAGAATAAATCCAGAGACCTTGGTCTTCGTGCCTAATGCCTTTACTCCAAACGGTAATGAGATAAATGAGGTATTCAGGGTAACTGCCGTTGGAATTAAGGAATTCTCACTAATCATTTTCAGCAGGTGGGGCGAAGTTATGTTCGAAACATTAGATCCTTCTGTGGGATGGAACGGTAGGTCAGCCACCGACAAGGAGGCTATCGAAGGGGTATATACTTGGCATGTCTTTGCTAAAGGCCAAAATGATAAGGTAATTCAGAAAAAAGGCTATCTGACACTATTTCGTTAAAGGCTAGTAGAAAGCTGAAGCTTTACATATAAGCCCCAAACCACAAGTACGGATACAAGCACGCTCAGTAATACGTAAGAAATAGCTTCAACCCACTTCCCTTGTTGCAGTAAAATGACCGTTTCTAAGCTAAAAGTGCTGAAAGTGGACCAGCCGCCGCAGATTCCAGTAGCAAACAATAACTGGGCATGTGGTTTTCCTGCGGTCCATTTCATTACAAACACCAATAAAATACTGGCAAATAGATTAATGAAAAAAGTCGTCCAGTGAATCTTATTAGGCATCAAACCCTGCTCTCGCAAAAGAGTACTCATGTAATAGCGTAGTGTTGCGCCTATTCCTCCACCTATAAACACACTGACAAAAGCTAAATATGTTTTCATAAAAATTGTCGGTCTAACCTATGTAATAATCGCGCCACTATCGCGCCGAAAAGTGCTCCAGCTAGAAGGTCAAGTGGGTAGTGCACACCTAAATGAAGTCTTGAAAAGCTTTGAATAATCGCTAGGATAAGCAATATAGGAAACCATGATTTAGGTAGCCAATTTCTGGTTAAGAATGCCAATCCAAAGGTGTTTGCCGCGTGCGCCGAGAAGAAACCGTAAGGCGAACAATGTACGAGAACACGCAGTCCATCAACATCATGACATGGTCTAGGCCTGGCTAGTGCGTGCTTGAACAACTCTGCACCCTGGTCCCAAATCAACACTCCAACTATAATTAGTGCTGTCCTAAACAGCCACGTACTATGCGTATCACTATGCTGAAATAACCGTACTAGTAAAACAACATATAGCGGTATCCATGTAACCGTCTTTGTGACTGCAAGCCAAAAAGCATCCGTGCTAGAAGGAAAAAGGGTATTTGCCTCTAAAAGTAGAGAGGTGTCAACCGCCGATATCGCCTCCAATATGGCCATTACACCGGAGCATTCAATTTCTCCCAGATCATATCCTTAAGTTGCATAATATTAAAATTTGCTACTGAGGAAATGAAAATATGCGATATATCTTTAGGAAGTTGAGCCGCTATTTCAGCTTGGAGATCTTCATCAATCATGTCAGATTTAGTTACCGCTAGTATCCTATCCTTATCCGCAAGCTCGGGATTGTATTTCACCAATTCGCCAAGTAATATATTATACTCCTTTTCATAATCATCTGCATCTGCAGGAATCATAAACAACAGCAGGGCGTTTCTCTCAATATGACGTAGAAATCTATGGCCTAAACCTTTTCCTTCTGCCGCTCCTTCAATGATTCCAGGAATATCAGCCATTACAAAAGACTTATACCCTCTGTAATCCACAATACCTAAGTTTGGAACTAAGGTTGTGAACGGATAATTTGCTATTTCCGGCTTTGCCTTACTCACCACACTGAGTAGTGTACTTTTACCAGCATTAGGGAACCCAACCAGACCTACATCAGCGAGTACCTTTAACTCCAATATGAACCATCCCTCAACTGGCTCCTCTCCCGGTTGTGCGAACCTGGGAGTTTGAAAAGTAGGTGATTTAAAGTGAACATTGCCTTGACCACCACGACCACCCTTAACTAAGGTTTGTAGCTGACCATCATCGGTAATTTCAAATAGAATTTCACCTGTTTCCTCGTCCTTAGCGACAGTCCCTAATGGAACATCGATATATTTATCCTCTCCGTCTGCACCCGATTTTTCCTGACCAGAACCGTTTAAACCACTGGATGCCTTAACGTGCTTTTGGTATTTCAATGGAAGTAAGGTCCACATCTGCGCATTTCCTCTTACAATTACATGACCGCCGCGTCCACCATCGCCACCATCAGGGCCGCCTTTGGATGTCATTCGGTTTCTAAGAAGGTGCGTAGATCCTCTGCCTCCTCTACCGCTTTTGCAGTAAATTTTAACGTAATCAATGAAGTTGGTGCTTGACATAATGCAAAAGAGCAGCTTCCATTATTGGAAACTGCTCTGCAAAAGTACAATTGTAAAAGTTGGTATGGAACTTAACCTTTAGAAAGAGTCTATGATACTTACAAGACGATCAGTGATCTCCGAGATAGAACCTATCCCGTTAACACCACTATATTTATTCTGCGCCTCATAATAATTCTTTACAGGTGCAGTTTCTTTATTGTAAACATCTATTCTATGCTGTATAACCACAGGGTTTGCATCGTCGATTCGACCTGATGTTTTAGCCCGTGCTGCCAATCTTAATTTCAGTTCGTTCTCCGCAACTTCAAGCGCTACCATACTAGTAATAGCGGTCCCTTGCGTTGCTAAAAAAGTATCCAATGCTTCGGCTTGTGCATTCGTTCTAGGAAAACCATCAAAGATGAATCCTTTTGCCTGTGGATTCTTGTTCACCGCATCCTTTAACATGGATATTGTGACAGAATCCGGGACTAACGATCCCTGGTCCATGAACGATTTCGCTAATATCCCTAGCTCAGTTTGGTTTTTAATATTGAATCGGAATAGATCTCCAGTACTCAAGTGCACCAACTGGTAACGCTCAACTAGAGATTCACTTTGGGTTCCTTTCCCTGCTCCTGGAGGGCCGAAGAGAACAAGATTTAACATTTTGGTAGTTTTTAATTCTTGCTGCGAAGATACCCATGCAGAGGAGAATATTGTACTATTGTATTGGATTTGAATAACATTTTCATTTTTCCGTCAACTAGAACCACAACATAACATGCGCACTCCATACTGTGTAATCATGGCCGGTGGGATCGGGAGCCGATTTTGGCCCATGTCCACCGAAGAATCACCTAAACAGTTCTTAGATTTTTTAGGAACAGGTGAAAGCCTCATTCAGCAAACCTACAGACGTGTCAGAAAAATCTTCGAACCTGAACATATCTTTGTTGTCACTCACGCTAATTACGCGGATCTGACCTCAACGCATCTGCCTAAATTACCATTAAAAAATATAATATTAGAGCCGTTACGACGCAATACAGCACCCTGTATAGCCTACGCAGCAATGAAAATTAAAAAGCGTGATCCTAAAGCGAACATCTTTATTACGCCAGCTGATCATTTGATCATTGATGAAGATGCATTTGAGCGTCAAATACGAAAGGGCTTAGAGCAAACAGATTCATCAGATTGCTTTGTTACTATTGGAATCAAACCGAACAAGCCAGAAACTGGCTATGGATACATTCAGTTCGATGAAACAAAAAAAGAAGGCGATATCTACATGGTAAAAGCCTTCACCGAAAAACCTGATATTGAGCATGCTCAGAAATTTATAGATAGCGGTGATTTCCTATGGAATGCCGGTATGTTTATATGGAACATCGAGGCTTTAAGTGCAGGGTTAGACAAGCATTTACCAGAACTAATGAATACTCTGGGACCAGCTTGGAAGGACTTAGACACTAAATATGAGGTCGATAGTATTGCCAAAGTATATGCGCAATGTGACAACATTTCTATCGATTACGGACTCATGGAACGCTCTGAAAATGTTCGCGTTCTTCCTACCGTAATGGGATGGTCTGACGTTGGGAATTGGGGAGCAATTTATGACTTGAGCACAAAAGACGCGGAGGGCAATGCGCTTATCGGAGATTCTATTCTCGCTCAAGATTGCGAGGGTTGTTTGATTGTCAATAGTTCACCAGGCCGAGCCTTAGTGCTAAATGACATGAAAGATAAAATAGTTGTTCAGACAGATAAAACCACCCTGACCTTCCCCATGGGCAATGATCAAGCTATAAAACAAATTGTCAGAGCTGTTAAAATACAGCTGGGTGAGAAATTCGTTTAATTTTAGGTAACTGAATCGGAATCTACCATGCAAGAAAACCCACCTCCACAGGACCAGGCTCCAAAACAGAGTACTCCTGAACAAACTAGCTCCGCGAATGCTGGCGCACTATTGAAGCAGCTGACATCCTTTTCATTCAGCTTTATTAAAGATCGATTTTCCATCATCGACATGGCCGATCCTTTGGCTACTATTGCCGGTATAAAGAAGGATGTTGAATTCAGGGGATTTGCCCTTTGGATTTTAATATTCAGTGTATTTATTGCATCCATCGGTCTCAATGTCAACTCCACTGCTGTGGTAATAGGAGCCATGCTTATCTCTCCTTTAATGGGACCTATTATGGGAATAGGCCTAAGTCTAGGAATCAATGATTTCGCGCTCCTATTCAAGTCCCTGAAAAATCTTGGTGTTGCTGTTGGAATCGCCCTGATGGCATCTTCACTTTATTTCTTACTCTCACCTATCTCAACGCCCTCTAACGAACTCTTCGCACGCACGAATCCTACTTTACTAGATGTATTGGTTGCATTTTTTGGTGGACTTGCTGGAATCCTTGCTGGTTCGCGAAAGGAAAAATCCAATGTCATACCTGGTGTGGCTATTGCTACTGCTTTGATGCCTCCATTATGTACTGCAGGGTTTGGGCTCGCTCACGGAGATTGGCACTATTTCCTTGGGGCCATGTACTTATTCTTAATCAATACCGTCATCATCGCAACAACCACTACCGTAGCAACAAGATATTTGCGCTTTCCTATGGTGGAGATCCTGGATCCAATACGTTCTAAGAAAACACAACGCTGGTTCTCGGTTGCCTTAATCGTCATTATCGTACCATCGATATGGATTTTTTATAGAACCGTAACCAATTCCTTAAATCAGGGAAAGGTGGAGTCTTATATTTCTCAAACTATCGTTTTTCCTGGGGCAGAGATTGTTAAGGAGGATGTAAAGTTTAACGGCGGTGCCCCGCAGGTTAGTGTGGTACTTTTTGGAGAATTGGTACCGGATAATTTAACGGATAAATGGATTTCAGAATTTGATAGTGAATTCAATGGGCAATTAATCATTGTGCAGGGCGATAACCCTAAAAATGGTCTGCTGGAAATGTCCAAACTTGTTAATTTATATTCCGAGGGTCGTGCAGAAGTAAAGAGTTATCAGGATCAAATATATGCGCTAGAATCAGAACTAAAGATGTTGGAAAACCAATTAATCCCGGCAACACTAGCGAACGAAATAAAGATCAATTATCCAAGTATTAAAGCTCTTTCTATAGGGTCCATGCAAGGTGGCATTACAGATAGCACCAGTGGATACAAAATCCCAGTAGCCTTTGTAGAATGGGACAACGAAATTTTAGACAACGAAATTATTATAAAGAAGCAACAACTGGCCGCTTGGCTTGCGCTTCGTCTTAATGCAGACTCTGTTTTAGTTAAATAGCACTTTTTATGACCAAAAACCCTGATCCGGAGCTAAGCAACAGATCGGGGTTTCTCGTTCAACTAAATATCCTTAGAGTTTACCAACCATATCTTGGGGACGAACCCATAGGTCAAACTCATCCGCAGTAAGATATCCTAAATTCACAGACTCCTCTTTAAGCGTGGTTCCATTCTCATGGGCTGTCTTTGCGATTTTAGCTGCCTTTTCGTAACCTATCTTTGTGTTAAGCGCCGTTACAAGCATCAAACTGTTGTTCAAGTGGTTCTTAATCACTTGATGATTTGGAGTTATTCCTATGGCACAATTGTTATTGAAACTTACACAGGCATCGCCTAAAAGGCCTGCGCTTTGTATGACATTAGCCGCCATTACAGGCTTGAATACGTTGAGTTCGTAATGCCCTTGTGCGCCGCCAATAGTAACCGCCATTTGGTTGCCCATTACTTGAGCACAAACCATCGTCAACGCCTCAGCCTGAGTTGGGTTAACCTTTCCTGGCATAATAGAGGAACCTGGCTCGTTTGACGGAATAGAAAGCTCTCCAATGCCTGAACGCGGCCCAGAAGCTAGCATTCTTATATCATTTGCAATCTTATTGAGACTAACTGCGAGGGTGTTTAACGCGCCATGTGTTTCCACCAGTGCATCATGTGCCGCCAGAGCCTCAAACTTGTTCTCAGCCGTCCGGAAGGGCTTTCCTGTGAAGTCCGCAATGTACTGAGCAACCGTTTCCGAATATCCATCAGGAGTGTTAATACCTGTGCCAACTGCTGTGCCCCCGAGTGCAATCTCACTCATATGGTCCAACGTGCTGCGAAGTGCTTTTAAACCATGGTTTAATTGGCTTACATAGCCACTAAACTCCTGACCTACCGTTAACGGAGTAGCATCCATAAGGTGTGTGCGGCCAATTTTAACTACAGTCCAAAACTCCTTACTCTTCGCTGCTAATGTATCGCGCAACAACTCTACGCCCGGGATAGTCGTTTCAACAATTTTTTTATAAATAGCGATATGCATTCCAGTGGGGAACGTATCGTTAGAACTTTGGCTCTTGTTTACATCATCATTAGGGTGGATCATATTTTGTCCTTCCCCTAATTTATTACCGGCCAAGACATGAGCCCTATTTGAGATCACCTCATTAGTATTCATGTTACTCTGCGTACCAGATCCTGTTTGCCATATCACTAAAGGGAATTGATCATTATGCATTCCTTCTAAGATTTCGTCACAAACAGCTGCGATGAGGTCGCGCTTTTCTACCGGTAGTATTCCTGCATCACAGTTCGCGTAGGCTGCGGCCTTCTTCAAGTAGGCAAATCCCTCAATGATTTCCAACGGCATAGTACCTTCAGGACCAATTTTGAAATTATTTCTTGAACGCTCAGTTTGTGCACCCCAATATTTATCTGCGGGTACCTTCACTTCACCCATGGTATCATGTTCTATTCTGTATTCCATGCTGTTACGATTGTATTTGATTGATTACGGCTTCTATTCTAACCGTGAATTTACGGCACATACTCGAAGCCTTGACTACATTCACCCGGTATCTTAAAAGAGACGAAAAATCTCACCATCTTTTAATGCTCAAAAAGGTTTGTCTGCTTATCTTTGTAATAGATAAATGATCCAGATATGAAATTCATAGGTTTCTTAGTTTTCTTAATAGTCGCATTAATGGGCTTTTCCATGTTGGCTTTTTTAGGCCTTTTCGTTGGCTACTGGTTGACATTGATCGGAATTGAAAAGATTAATCCAAAGCTCGCTCATGCGATTATTGGTCATAAAGAAGATTCAGCAGAATAATATTCCCAGGTGGATATATAAAAAGCCGGTCCTTAAGGACCGGCTTTTTTGTTTCTACTTATTAATTATAGCAGCTTCTTGATTTCATCTGCAGGCCTTGCAATGACGCCTTTGTCTCCATTAATAACTATAGGTCGCTGCATCAGCCTTGGATTTTCTATCATGGCCAGAATGATTTCATCTTCGTCCAATTCCAAATCTCTATATTCCTCTTTCCACAGAGCCTCATTAACACGTACTAAGTCTAAGGCGTCAAGATCTAGCGCCTCTAAAACCCCCTCAAACTCTACAGCACTCATGCTCTCCTGATCTTTCATATAAAGACGAACCTCATGTGCTATTCCTATTTGTTCTAGCATTAACAGCGCTTCACGAGATTTTTGACACCGGGGATTATGATAGATCTTCATCATTTATTCTAGTAAGTTATGTGTAGCGTTCCGTTCTCACGTATATCACCACACCGATTTTTTGCTTCAATTTGATAAAAGTAAACTCCAGGAGACAAAACTTTTCCAACCCGATCTGCACCCCATTCAAAATTAATTACTGAGGTTTCAAATACTTTAAGTCCCCAACGATTGAAAAGAATGACGTAAAATTCATCCCAATTTTCACTCGTATTTACAAGCCAATTATCATTGATTCCATCTCCGTTCGGGGTGATTACATTAGGCACATCAAAGGCCTCACCAGCAAAGTAAACATCGAATTTTTCCGTTAGCGTGTCGGATATACCACATATGCTGTCGTAGGCAACAATGGAGATCTCATAGAGTCCTGATTGTGTTATTTGCAAGGGTGCAGGAGAACCCACTGATTGACCATCAATCAACCACTCAAAACCTTGAAATGCTTCGTTGTAAACGGGATTAAAATCAACGGCTTCCCTAGTCTCGCATTCCTCTAATGTAGTATTGATTGCAAGAAAAGGCGGAGGTCTAAAAACAATGGTATCCGTGAAATTTTGAAAAAAATTGCAATTGGTGTCAAGAACATCCAACGTGATTCGGTTAGCACCTATAGTGGGCAAAATCACTTGCACACTGCTTGTGCCAAATGTTGCTCCAGCTAAATTCCAATCAAGAACATAGTCAGTGGCTAACGATGAGTCTGAAACATGTCTTACACTGGCCTTAAAAAGTCTCGATGGATCGCAAAAATCGTAGTCATAATCAATCCAAACAGAATCAAAAGCTGGATTGACTTGGATTTCAAATGTGGTAGTATCCCAAGTATCACAAACCGTGTCTTGACCAATCACATTGACAAAATAAGTACCCGGTACCGTGTATTGATATTGACCTATAGACCCTGCGTAAGACTGAACAGATCCGTCTCCCCAGTCCACCGTATAAAACTGGACATTAATACTGGAATCTGCCACAACGAAACTACCAGGAAGACAAAATTCATCAGGAACTGGAGTTACGTTTAACCGCGCATTCTGTATGTCTAAATCAATAACTGTCACCGCGAGATTACAATTACTAGAGCCGTTGGAGGATGAATATACATTCGAGGGATAAGTAGGATAGGCGGAACTACCTCCACAACCAGCGCAAACGCCTTGGAAAATCCTTCCACGTGCATCAAACCTAGATGTACCGCCATCCACATGTTCCCTATCCGCTGAGCCATAATAGGTCGCTAGTCTTGCTACCTTCCATGATGGATCTATGACCAAGAAATAAAAATCTCGACCATCTGTAACGGTACGAACTGCCCCTGGAGTGGTAGTCAAACCGTCGGTAGTTCCTTCTGAATTTGGCGAACCACCCCATCCTGAAAAATAGGTATTGCCACATTCATCCACTAATAATGCCGTTGGACTCAAATCAATAGTAGTATTCGAACCGTCACCAAAAACTAAGGTCTTTCTATTTACGAAGGTCTCATTAGTAAGGTCTAGCTTAAACTCCATAAAGTATTGAGCACTACCCGGCTGTCCCCAGAAATTAGAATCTGAAGCTACCAACCCACCCTTGCTTTGGCCTACAAGAGTGACTAAGGTTGACGTATCTGAAGGATAGTTAGTTTCAACGAAAAAATGCTGATTGTAGGCCGATCCAGAGCTCATATGTGCCGCCTCTATTGAAATACCTGGCCCAAAAGCAAGACTGACTAATAACCCATTATGTGATGATGAACCGTTGATATTTACGGAATCACCCGCCATCATTAAATTTGCTTCAGTTGTTTTTATGGCTCCTGCAAGAAATATTCTGGAAGATTGAGTGGCATTTCCGGTTTTCTCAGCTATACTCAAGCTATACAGAGCCTCATGCCCAGAAGTACCAACATAAGTACTTGCGATAAGGGAGTCCATGTTTCTTGAAAGCACACTGAAAACACCATCAAGTCCACCCTGATGGGTGGTTCCACCTGCTGTGACCGGATATCCAGAAGAATCGGCCGTTGAAGCAACAAAAACATATCCACCTCCACGCTGCACCTCAATCTCACCGCGAAAACCATCACCGTAATTGAACCTTAAACTATCGTTAAAGCCTTCGTTATTTTCTCCACCCAAAAAGCTGGATCCAAAAAGAGACGTACCAGATGAGTTGATCGCACTAACGAACATATCCGATCCGTTTGCAAAGGTATAGTACTCTGCTACGGCCTGATTTCCTCCTCCAAAAGAAGTGTCTTGAGCATTGCTCGTAGTAGGAAAATCGGAAGAACCTGTTAAGCCCAACACGTATAAGTTTCCAAACTCATCACAATCTAAACTATGTGGCTGGTCAAGATTAGTGCCTCCTAGATAAGCCGACCAAAGCAGCTGGCTGCCGTCTGCACTAAACTTACTAATTGCAGCATCAAAAAAACCTCCATTGAAGGTCACATCGAAAGACCCTAAAACAGTAGGGTAGCCCGTATTAAAAACTATTCCTCCACCAAAGGCATTGCCATTGTCATCAAAGGTTGCTGTATAACCGAAATTATCCGCAGATGATCCGGAATACGTGCTAAAGATATAAATAGGGTCAATCACAAGTGTTTGTGAAACGTCATAATCACCTATCAGGTATTTGACCTGGTTCTCCCCTTTCTCATAGTGTGCTTTGATTTCTTTTGCGCCCTGATATGCGAGAGGCAACCCTTCCTCTATAATTCCGATTCCTGTTGATAAACTTACCTTTTTTCGGTCTACCTCGATGGCATCCACACCACCATAAGCTACCGTTATTAACGAGGGATCTGCACCGGGAGAGACGAGCCAATCGTATTTTACACCACCGGCAGCGCTGTAAACTAAAAGATCAATTCCAGGATAAACATTTTTCGCGCGTAACTTTTCAAAGGATGGCACACTGGAACGCCACGAGCTTTGCTTGCCTAAATAAAAGTGATTTTGATGGGGCATTTGTGATTCCCCAGACCACGTTAGACGGCCAGCACCGAGAAACTTAACAGAGAAATGAACAAAATGAAGGGTATCCGCGTAATGATGGTGTTTATCTTGATCATGTTCGGGATGAAAATCATCTGAACTAAGAATACTAAAAACTAATGAGTCTTGAGTCAAGAACAATGCATTAGCTCCAAACCGATAAACATATTCGAAAGGCTCATCCCATTGTCCATCATTACTTACAAAGCCTTGCTGGGCTGACGCCAAAGCACTGCTGGTAAGTAGAATGACTGACAATAGTTTATGCATAAGAAGCAAGATAACTACTATCCTAACGAAAACCTCGATCGATTGTGCACAGATCGCCTAGTTAGGCTCAATATTTCTAATATTCATCAGCATTAGCGCTTTCTCCTTGCGCCATTAAGAATGCTTTCAGGAACCTCTCTATGTTGCCATTCATGACACCATCCACATCAGAGGTCTCTTCTGCTGTCCTCACATCTTTAACCAATTTATAGGGATGCATCACATAATTTCTGATCTGTGAGCCCCACTCAATTTTTTTCTTTCCAGCTTCAATCTCAGCTCGCTTTGCATTGCGCTCGGCAATTTCCCGCTCATACAGTTGCGACTTCAAAAGTTGGATTGCCTTTTCTTTATTCTTTAGTTGGGAACGTGTTTCTGTGTTTTCAATAACAATGCCGCTTGGCTTATGCCGTAAACGAACACCTGTTTCAACCTTATTCACATTCTGACCACCAGCTCCAGAAGAACGGAATGTATCCCAAGTAATATCGCCTAGACTTATCTTAATGTCTATAGTGTCATCTACTAATGGAAACACATAAACGGATACAAAACTGGTGTGGCGCTTTGCATTGGAGTCGAAAGGCGATATCCTAACTAATCTATGAACACCATTTTCCCCCTTTAAAAACCCAAAGGCAAAGTCACCTTCAATTTCAATAGTAACTGTCTTAATTCCGGCAACATCGCCTTGCTGTAAGACAAGCTCCTTCGTTTTGTAACCCTGTTTTTCAGCATACATGATGTACATACGCATGAGCATACCTGCCCAGTCGCAACTCTCTGTTCCGCCTGCTCCAGCAGTGATTTGGAGTACTGCACTCAACTTGTCTTCCTCGCCACTCAACATGTTCTTGAACTCTAACTCTTCAATCCAATTCTCGCAAGTCTTAAAAGCCTTAGTCAAATCATTTTCTTTCAGTTCACCTTCTTTAAAGAATTCTAAACTCAGTTCCGCTTCTCCAAACAAGGAGGTTGCTTTTTCATATCCTTCCACCCAAAACTTCACGCCGCGAAGAGCCTTCATGGTGATTTCCGCATTCTTTGGATTGTCCCAAAAGTTGGGCGAAGCAGTCTTCTCCTCTTCATTAATGATGTGGATCCGCTTTTGCTCTAAATTCAAATAACTCTGCAAACGAATCAGGCGTTCACCCAATGCTTTGATTTGTTCTGATGTGACCATAGAATAGCAAAGTTAAGCATCCCGTGCTATCTTAACGCAGAATCTAAAGCTTCTAAAAAGATGTTTACAGTAGACCTCCGTAGTGATACAGTAACGCGGCCCACGGCTGACATGCGGAAAGCAATGATGGATAGCCCCGTAGGTGATGACGTTCTTGGTGACGATCCAACAGTAATCAAACTAGAACGAATGATGGCGGAAAGATTCGGCACCGATTCTTCTATGTTCTGTGTATCTGGCACACAAGCGAATCAAATCGCGTTAATGTCCCACCTCAGCCCAGGTGATGAGGTTATCTGTCATCCTTACGCTCACATCCACAATTATGAAGGGGGCGGCATAGCGGCTAACGCCCATGCCGCTGTATCATTCACTGGTGACGATAGAGGTATCATGCACCCCGATGGAGTTTTATCCTGTATAAAAGCTGATGATATTCACTTTCCACGTACCAGATTACTTGCCGTTGAAAACACCTCCAACAAAGGCGGAGGGACCTGTTACGAATGGGAGGAAATTGAGGCACTCAGGTCTGTAGCCGCTTCAAACGGATTAACCTTCCATCTTGATGGCGCAAGGCTTTATAATGCACTTGTAGAGAAAGGACATCATGAAAGCGACTATGGCGCAGCATTTGACTCCATTTCAATTTGTCTTTCTAAAGGGCTGGGAGCTCCAATAGGCTCTGTACTTTTAGGATCATCAGAATTTATAGAACATGCTCGCAGAATTAGAAAGAGAATAGGTGGCGGATGGCGACAAGCTGGGTTTTTAGCCGGAGCAGCTATCTATGCTGTGGAAAACAATATTGAGCGCTTGGCTATTGATCATGCTGCAGCGAAAGACATGGCGGCATTTCTTGGTAAACTTCCTATTATTGAGTCGGTAGTTCCACCAGAAACTAATGTGCTTATTTTTAAATTACAAGAAGGCCTCGACCAGGGAGATTTCATTACTCATCTTGCAGAGAAAGGCATAGGAATAAGTCAAATGGGCCCTGGAAAATGTCGCATGGTTTTTCACCTAGACATCAGTGCAAAGGGAATAACAACTGTGAAAAATATCCTACTAAAATTCTAAGCGAGGCGGCTTTGTTCTTTGATTTCTTCAAAGGCCTTCACAATAATCTCATAATCATACCCTCGGCGTTGCAGTGACGCAGTGAGTTGTTCTTTACTCTTGCTAATAAACCATCTATTGACCAGGTATAATGCGTTCTTATATATGGTGTTGGAATCAATCAAGCTAACAATCCTATCTATGGTGACTATTGGTATACGATGCTGTCTTAGCCCTACTTCAATTTTACGCGGAGCCCAATGCTTTTGATTGAGCTTACCACGAGTGTACGCTTCTGCAAACCTGTATTCATCTAAAAAATTATCCTCCATTAATGTAGCGAGAACTTCCTCTTGTCTATTTCTAGGAAGCTTCAATAGATCTAACTTTCTACTTACCTCAAATGGGCTGCGCTCCTGATACGCGCAGTAGTTCTGTAGTTTACTTAAAGCCTCCGATGTTGTCATAGTATCAATGTTAACGAAAAAACCCGGAGTGAACATATGTTCACTCCGGGTTTTCTTTACACTATTTTACCTTAAAGGACTTTATTATCCTTATCCATAATACGCCATTCCAACATGGTGAACGCATCACGTGGTACAACTACGATTCTTTTACTGAACCTTTTTTGCCACTGTTTCTTAACACTCTTGAAAAATCCTTTCGTTATGTATGCCTCTATAAAGGGGTGAACATGAACGAAAACTTCTTTCAACTCAAGTGTTCCCAGCTTACTAGCTATAGTGTCGATCACCTGTATAGGTGCTTCTACCAAACTGTCCGGGTTCTGTTCGCGAGTGACGATCTTCGTTTCTGGCCGAACACGCTGCCTAGTCATCTCCATTAAACCAAACCTTGAAATAGGCAAGATTTTGTGGCGAGCTCTGTCGCGTTTCATATCCTCGGTCATTTTCTCATAAATAAGGCGTCTGTTTTCCGCGCTATCCATGTCAATGAAATCCACTACAACCAATCCACCCATATCGCGAAGTCGCAACTGACGAGCGACTTCCTCAGCGGCCAAGAGATTCACCTGAAGTGCATTTGCCTCTTGATTCTCTGCTTTATTAGTGCGGTTCCCTGAATTCACATCCACAACGTGCATCGCCTCCGTATGCTCGATAATCAAGTAAGCGCCCTTCGACATACTTACAGATTGACCAAATGCACCTTTTATTTGACGATCTACATTGGTGGACTGGAACAAAGGGGTTGACCCACTGTAAAACTTCACCATTTTAGAGGCATTTGGATGAATACCGTCCAAATACTCTTTTACTTCTTCAAACAAGTCTTGATTATCGATGGTGATCGATGCAAAACTCTCGTTGAAAACATCACGCAAGAATGCGCTAGCCCTATTCATTTCACGAAAGATTCTAATTGGCTTTTTAGATCGTTTAATGCTCTTGTGGAGTGTTTTCCACTTTCGCATTAAGTTATCTAAATCTACCTGTAATTCCTCCGCGCTCTGTCCTTTAGCGACAGTACGTATAATTACACCAAAGCCTTTCGGCTTGATGCTTCTGACCAATTTTTTAAGCCTGTCCTTTTCGTCTCGTTCGCGTATTTTTTGACTTACGCTCACACGATTAGAGAATGGAACAAGCACTACAAAGCGACCAGCGATACTAACCTCAGCGGTGATTCTAGGCCCTTTCGTCGAAATGGGCTCTTTGGTTATTTGAACCAAAATTTGATCTCCTTGCTTGAGGACATCACCAATATTTCCCTCTTTTTCAATATTTGAGGTACTTTCAAAATTAGTGATGTTTGATTGCTGCTTGCCATTTAAAGTGCGGCGAAGAAACGTCTGCCAGGAATTTATCTGCGGCCCTAGATCGTGGTAGTGCAAAAATGCATCTTTTTCATAACCAACGTCTACAAAGGCAGCGTTTAGGCTAGTAGCCAATTTTTTAACGGTGCCTAAATAGACATCGCCAACGGAGAAACTGTCGTCTCCTTTTTCCTGAATCAGTTCTTGTAATCGCCCGTCTTCTAGTAGTGCAATGTCTGCTCGGTCAGAATCAGCACTAATGACTAATTCTGTACGCATAACTATGGCTTATTTTTTCGTCTTGTGACGATTCTTTCTTAGACGCTTTTTACGCTTGTGCGTTGCTATCTTATGTCTTTTACGTTTTTTTCCGCTTGGCATAATGCTAATTTTTTAGTGTTATTAATTCTGTAAATCCTTCGCGAAATCATTAATTCGATTTGCTTCTGGATATGTTTCTAAATAATCATTTGCTGTTGTCACGGCCCCAGAAGTATCCCCCACCTGAAGCATAGCCTGGACTTTATTCAGAGTGTACAACTCTTCATCCGGATGTAACTGGCTAAGCTGATGGAATCTATCTACTGCCTTTTCCCACTGACCACTCATCATAGAAAAATTACCTAACCACATGAGTGCCTTCTCATGATTAGGATCTTCCTTTAAAACCTCCAACAACATACCTATGGCCACCATAGGAGAACCTTCACCACTTTGAATGATCGCTACCGCTTCATCCACTTTGGTATCCAGTCCACTTATTGCCACGACCTCATCCCCTCCTTGTTCCTCATCATAAGGAGTTCTAGGAAGGTTGAAGATAGCGAATGCTGTTATTACAGCAACGGCCAATACTATGAGTTGATTACGTTTCAATTTATTCTTCTACTGCTACGTTTTCTTTTACGCCTTCAACGAAAACTTTCGCAGGCTTAAATGATGGTATATAGTGAGCAGGTATGACAATAGTCGTATTTTTCGAGATGTTACGCCCTGTTTTCTGTGCACGTTTCTTCACGATGAATGAACCAAAACCACGCAGGTACACATTGTTACCGTCTTCAAGGCTATGTTTAATCTCTTTCATGAAACTTTCTACAACAGCTTGTACATCTCCTCTTTCCATTCCTGTTTTATCAGAAATTTTAGTTACGATATCTGCTTTAGTCATTTGCTCTTTATTTTTAAGTCCTAATCGACTGGTTATTGAGGGGCGCAAATATACATGTATATTCCTTATTTACAGTCTCTAATGAATATTTTTATGTTTAACTCAACATCCTCCTGTGGACACCTTTAACACCTTTAGAATCAACATAGAAGAATACTATACTGACTATAAAAGGGAACTTCCCTGGCGTAGGGATAAGCCTGTGGCGTACGAAGTTTGGCTCAGTGAAATCATCATGCAACAGACTCGTGTTGCACAAGGAACACCATTCTATGAGAAAATTCTAGCTGCATTTCCAAGTGTAGAAAGACTTGCTTCTGCCCCAGAAGACGAATTACTAGCACTTTGGACCGGTTTAGGCTATTATAATCGAGCTCGTAACCTTCAGAAGGGGGCGCGCCAGATCGTTCAGGACCATGACTCAAAATTACCAAACACATACAAAGAGCTATTAACGATCTCCGGTATCGGTCCATATACCGCTGCTGCAATTGCAAGTATCTGTTTTAATGAGGTCATTGGCGTAGTTGATGGTAATGTTTATAGAGTGTTGAGTAGGTATTTCGGAATTGACACACCTATAAATAGCAGTAAAGGAATAACGCTGTTTCAGGAATTGGCCAATGAATGCATTAAGGGTACTTCTTCACCAGCGAATTACAACCAAGGAATCATGGAGTTCGGTGCATTGCATTGTACTCCTAAAAAGCCTGCCTGCATGTTATGTCCAATAATTTCGGACTGCTCAGCCTATCAGAATGGACAAATAAATGTATTACCCGTGAAGCTCAAGAATTCGAAGCGTAAAGCCAAAGACTTTCATTTTGCCGTTGTACGGACGTCAGATAAATGGGCATTACGCAAGAGAGGTACGAAAGGCATCTGGGCTGGTTTATACGAATTTCCTCAGCTAGCATCGGAACCAACTAATGGTCATTTATTGCAAGACCCTATTGTGCATAAACTCACACATTTAGATCTTACATGTCATTTTTGGGAGGTACCTCAAAACACAATAAGCGAGCCATTATCGTTCTATTCAAAGGACGAAATGACCAAGCTAGGCATGCCTATTATCATTGCAAACTTTGTTAAAAATAAGCTCAAGCCTACCTGATGAAAAAAACTAACTTTGTTATATCGTTTACACTTAGAAAATTCTCAACATGGCTGGAACATTAAATAAAGTAATGCTGATAGGAAACCTAGGAAAGGATCCTGAAATAATGCATTTTGAAAACGGAGGCTCCCTGGTAAAATTTCCAGTTGCAACTTCTGAAACTTATACCAATAAAGAAGGGCAAAAAGTCAGCAACACAGACTGGCACAGCGTTGTCATCAATGCTAAGGGCTTGGTTGATGTTGCTCATAAATACCTAAAAAAAGGTCATAAGGTCTATCTAGAAGGTAGAATCAAGACCCGGAAATGGCAAGATCAAACTGGTGCTGACAGGTATACTACCGAAATTCAAGCGACTCAAATGACCATGCTGACCTCGCGCGCCGACGGAGACCTTAATTCAGGGTATGGGAACGAAAATCAATTACAGTCTCCTGTATCCACTCCAATGCCTTCCGTACCAAATAATAGCGGCAAGCAGGAAGAGGATGACCTTCCATTCTAAGTCGAACGAAAAACCAAACATTGGAAACAACGTCTGAAAGTTTATCCGATTTCTATTACTTAGCCAGCTCTTCTATTACCATAGGGGTCGCGATATCCTTACTTGTTTTGGCCTTACTGCTGTTGCTGTCTGCACTTATTTCAGGTTCAGAAGTGGCTTTCTTCTCCTTAAGCGCAGCAGACAGAGAGACGTTAGAAGAAGATGGTAAAAATCACCAAACCATTAGGGAATTATTAGGTAAGCCTGAGGAATTATTAGGCACCATTCTCATTGCTAACAACTTCGTTAACGTTGGAATAGTAATTTTATCCTCTTATTTATTAAATGAGACGTTCACAAACGATCAATGGAGTCCTCTACTCATATTCGCTGTAGAAATAATCTCGATAACAGGAATGCTGTTGTTGTTTGGAGAGATTTTACCTAAGGTTTATGCAAACGCAGCTCGACTAGAATTCGCGAAAAAAACTAGTCCACTACTTCGTAGAATACACTCCGTTCTTAGACCACTGAGCAGCAGGCTCAGTAAAATTGTGAATCGGTTCAATATAGAAGGCCGCGGCCCAAGTTTAAGTGTCAATGATCTAGAGCAAGCACTGGAGCTTACTAGTGACAGTATGACACCTGATGATGGGCAGCGCATACTTCAGGGGATTGTACGTTTTGGCTCAACGGCCGTTAAGGAAGTCATGACTCCCAGGACATCTGTCATAGCCATGGACGTCACCGCTAAATACTTTGAAACCTTAGGACACATAACAGAAAGTGGTTATTCTCGAATTCCCGTTTTTGAAGAAAACCTAGACCAAATAAAGGGGCTCTTGTACGTAAAGGATTTACTGCCATATATGGATGCCATCGATACGTTTGCTTGGCAAGATTTAGTTCGTGTTCCTTTTTTCGTGCCGGAGAGCAAGAAGATAGATGATCTTTTAAAGGAATTTCAGCAGAGGAGGATTCACTTGGCGATAGTCGTGGATGAGTTTGGAGGTACCTCGGGGGTAATCTCTTTAGAAGATGTGCTCGAAGAAATTGTTGGGGAGATTTCGGATGAATTTGACGACGACGATCTCGTATATAGCAAGTTGGATGATTTTAACTTTGTGTTCGAAGCGCAAACACCGTTGATTGATTTTTGTAGAGTTGTTCAGCATCCAAAAGACACGTTTGATGCTGTAGACGGGGAAAGCGACACCCTTGCTGGCTTAGTCCTTGAACTCGCCGGGAAGTTCCTCGAAAAGGATGAAATGATCAGCCATGAACGCTTTACTTTTAAAGTAGAAAGCGTAGACCAACGCAAGCTTATTAGACTCAAAGTAACCATTAACCCTGAAACTTAATGCGCTCTATACTCCTTATAGCATCACTTTTTCTAGGCATTGTTTCATGCACTAATGCACCCACCGCGCGACCTATGGGTTTCATGAGAATTGGACTTCCCGCTAGCGATTCTTCAATATTGTTAACCTCCGATTTTTGCGGTTTTAACGCGCAGGTCAAGAACTATGTGACCGTGAGTTATACAGATAGCGTAAATTGTTGGGTAGACTTAGTCTATCCCGATATAAAAAGCACCATACAACTGACATATAAGACAATCGACTCCAACTTAGAGGAATTGCTCATGGAGGCGCAAAAACTCGCGTATAAACACACGGTAAAGGCCACTGGAATGAGGGAGCAGCAATTTTCTTATCAAGACAACCATGTCTATGGAATGTACTATGAAATGTCAGGTGCATCAGCCACCACCACACAGTTTTACGCCACGGATAGTAACTCACATTTCCTTAGAGGAGTAATGTACCACTATAGTGCTCCGAACCCAGATAGTTTGGCCCCGGTAACTGATTTCATGAGGTCTGAAATACTAAGTTTAATATCCTCCGTACAATGGAAATATGGGGAATAGAAAATTATTATTCGTAGCGGCAACGCCCACAGAAGCAAGCCTTATTTGCAACTTTTTAGAAGGTAATAGCATCAGAGTGGAAATGGAACATTATACCATGGCGTCTGTATTGCCCATTGGGGGGAGCTTATCCATTAAGATATTCGTTTTTGAAGGGCAATGGGAACAAGCATTTGAACTCCTTAAGTCTTACGCACAGAGAGAAATAGAGGATAGCTGATCGAAGATAGAATTGCTATACTTAACACTAAGTGAACGGGCTGCATAACCTTAGGAAGACCTAAAAAGTACAGTACTAAACCTACCGTCCATTCCAATCCAATCCCAAACACCAAAGCATTGAAACCCGGAATATCTGCCTTGGTCGCTCGTTTAGCATAAACAAGAATACTCGCTACCGCTAATACTAACCATGCGAACGATCTATGGATCTCTGGCAAGGAGGATTCAATTCCTGGGATAATATCTATTCGGTCCATCATTCCATTATCCATGGCAGCATCAACCAACTCGCGCGTCTGTGTACCTAGAAAAATCTGAGTAATCGTAAGTACTAAAAGTGTCAATAATGTGATCACAACAATCTTAGGAAGCCTTGGGGCTTCTGTTTCATTACGTGCTCTTAACATTAACAACAACAGCACTATACCCACAGAACCCATCATGTGAATCGTGATCTGGTTTGGTACAAGGTTACCGTCAACAACAGTCTTACCAAGCCATGCTTCAAATAACAACAAAAACAGTACTCCTATGGATAAAATGGCATTAATGGGATTCTTTCGAACGCTTATAACTGATAAAACGGCTAAAATTAAAATAGGAATACCACTTAGCGCCCCTATAAGGCGGTTTATGAACTCTATCCAGGTGTGGACAGGATTGAAAATACTATAATCGTGACGTTCATATTTAGACCAGTTTAGCTGGTTAAAGGTGGTTGAAGTTTTGAAATCTGAATTTGCCACCCAAAAGTGGTTTTCGCGTAAGATCATTTGACCTTCCTCAAACCCTCTGTTGTCTCTCCAGGTAAGTGTTTCGACATCTGTAGGAGGAATTGTATAGCCAAAGCACTGAGGCCAGTCTGGACATCCCATTCCCGAACCAGTAGCACGAACTATAGACCCGGCAAGTATCACTAGAAAAATAAACACCAATGAAATAGTTGCAAGACGCTTAATTATGGGGCTCCTCATTAGTAACTGTTATTCGTTTAACAAAACAGCCTCATACAAACCTCCACCTGCAACTCCTGCAACTGCAGCTAAGATATCATCGTTGGATATTAACGTAGAGTCAAAAGACACGGAGGCGGTACTGTCTTCAAACGCAATGTCAAAGAATGCAATCCCACTAGTTGTATTCAATTTCTTCTCAATAGCACCTTTGCAGCCCATTACACAAGTCATCCCTGAAATAAATAATTTGGACTCAGCATTAACAATGACCGTATCAGTCAACTGAACTGTTTTGGAGGGAATAGTCAATGCTTCAGGCTCTTGGTTTCCGCAAGAAAACAAGAACAGCATTGCTGAAAATAAGAAGCCATTTTTCATCATAATTAATTTGTTTTCAAAATTACGTTCCATTTTCCTATTCATTGCTTCAATTGTCACAATTTTGCAGCATGAAGACAACCAGTCAAAATCACCATCCATTCCTTCCTTGGATCATGTTCATTGCCCTAGCAATGATATGGGGATCATCGTTTATTTTAATGAAAAGGGGGCTTGGTAGTTTCACCTTTAGCCAAGTAGGGACGTTGCGTGTAAGTATTGCGGCGATTTTCATGAGTATCGTTGGTATCCGTCATTTCAAATACTTCATGCGAAAAGACTTGCTCCCATTGATAATTGTGGGTTTCCTTGGCAATGCCATACCCTACGTCCTATTTCCTTTAGCTGTAAACCATTTAGATAGCGCTGTTGTGGGAATTATAAACTCACTTGTTCCGTTGTTCACAGTTCTTATTGGCGGATGGTTCTTTGCCCAGCGTGCGACAGGTCTCCAATGGCAAGGTGTAGCTGTAGGCTTAATAGGAGCAGTCATTTTAATCCTTCCAGTTCAAAGTATTTTGAATGGAGGGTTTCAATTAAAAGGAGAACTGGGATATGGTCTTTTTGGTGTGCTTGCTACTATGATGTATGGTACATCAGTCAATACCTTAAAAATGAAGCTTCCACATCTCAAGGCTGTTACAGTGACAACATTGAGTCTCGCAACGGCAGCACCATTCACTATTACCTATAGTTTAATGAGTGGTGTAACGGATGTCTTTAGAGATGATCCTCAGGCCTGGAATAATTTTTTATACATCTGTATTTTAGGAATTGTTGGCAGCGGTATTGCTGTTATCCTTTTTAATAGGCTCATCCAGTTAACTACCGCATTATTTTCTTCCTCTGTAACCTATGCTATTCCAATTGTGGCCGTCTTTTGGGGCATCTTAGATGGTGAACATATATTATGGAATCATTTACTTGGCCTTGGTGTCATAGTGACCGGAATCTATCTGGTAAATTCCAAAAGAGAAAAGAAAATCACCAAGTAGACTCCATTGCACCTAAGGTCATGGCATGCTTGCCCATGGAAAACGTAAATTTTTAAAACCTTTAAGCCCCCAGATCGCAAGCGACCTGGGGGCTTAAAGGTTCAAATTATCTGCGCGGTCTCTTACTTGAATAAACTCTCTTTGACCTCGCTATTTAGTTTAATAGAATCTACTGTAATAACATAGCTCTGTGGACCTGCACTTTGCTCGATTACTTTCTGAAATTTAATTCCATTTATTTCCTGCCATTCACGAACCGTTGTCGTTACGGATATCTCCCCTTGAGGTGTTTCCTGCGTCTCCGTACTTTTATAGAAAAGGCTCGTCGCTACGTCGAAGTAGAACGTCTTATCTTCTTTTGACACTTGATAGACCGACTTACCATCTAGTATGGTCTGGCCTTCGAATTTGAATTTTTCAATTTCAAGCAACCAGCCTAGCTCATCCACTACATAGGCTGCCTGACTTTTTAAATCTTCAAGTTCTTCACCTTCAACAGCACCACTTCCTTGCATACCGCTTTTTTCCCCTTTTCCGTCTTTATAGAGCATCTTCATAACCGTCATACCCTGCATCGTTTGCTCCATCATAAATGCTCCAGGAGTCATTTTCGCTGTGTGCATACTCAATGTACCTGGCATACCTGGGATTTCAATAGATGCTTCTTGATGAATTGCTGTCAAGGCCTCTAGTTTCTCTTTGCCTCCCATGGCCGTGTAGTATCCGCTAAATACATTCATCAGAGAAACACCTTCTGGCATGAATAAAAAGGTAGGTGAGTCCGTAGGCTGCCCATCCTTGTCGTAATACTCCACTTTACCGAAAGCATTTAAGCCCGCCGCAACATCTTGCGCCTTACCAACTACGGTTATAGTGATATTGTCAATATTCATATATTGTTTTGAAACGCGGAGTACGTCTTCTGCCGTTACTGATTCTAGCCGGCTCAGGTATTTGTTATAATAATCAGAAGGCAGTCCGTAAAGAGCAATGTTCAGCGCAAAACTTGCTGCACTAGACGTACTTTCTAAAGACCGACCGAAAGATCCACTTAAGCTGGCTTTTGCAGCAATCAAATCATCCTCTGATGCAAGCTCTGTTCTCATTCTACCAATCTCATGGAGAAATTCAACGATTGCAGAATCAGTCACACCATTTCTCACCTTAGCGGAAGAGCCAAATGTGCTGTTTAACTGATCTACACCGAAACTAGAATATGCACCATAGGTAAATGCCTTGTCCTCGCGAAGATTAGTGAAGAGTCTACCAGACATTCCACCTCCTAGAATTTGATTGGCAATACGCAATGGCTCAATATCCACATGTCCTTGCGGTAGGTCAATAACGTTACCTAACCAGACTACAGATTGAACCGCTGAAGGCTTGTCAACCATCACAATTCTTGAGGCCATAGGCAGAGCTGTCTTTGCATAATCAAGAGCTAGCACTTCAGAAGCTTCCCATTTTTTCAATGCCTTCCCTAGTTTCTTTTTAGCATCCTTGACTGTGATGTCACCAATCACAACCATGTAAGCAATGTTTGGTCGGAAATAGGTGTTAAAGTATGTTTTACAATCTTCAAGAGTAATAGCTTCAACGCTGACGTCCGTCATAACCTCACCATAAGGGTGATTTAATCCATATAGAACTGCTCCTTTTAAATTACCCGAAATTGCATCAGGGTCATCTGCGTTTGCTTGTAAGCCAGAAGTCATCTGAGATTTCAATTTCGTGAACTCGTCCTCCGGAAAGGTTGAGTTCAACAGTACATCCGATAAAATTGTAATCAGGTTATCAGTGTACTTACTCAATCCATCAACATTGATTGAAGATGATCCAGTGGATAAATTGGCTCCCATAAAATCAACCTCTTCGTCCAACTCAGCTTTAGACCTTGTGGAAGTACCTGCACCAATCAAATCACCAGCAATGCTGACATAGCCAGCTTTGTCTCCTTCAATTATAGGATCGCGATCTAACAAAAGTGTCATACTAATTCGCGGTAATTTATGATCTTCAACTACGAATACTTTTAATCCGTTTTTCAACTCAAAGGTCTCATGTGAGGCAATAGTTGGTGTTCTTGCTGGCCCTGGAGTAGGTGCGTTAGAACGATCGATAGTCACTTGCGCCGTTACGTTAAAGGCTGCAAAAAGTGCTACTAATGAATATATATACTTTTTCATATGCTAGGCTTATTCTGCTGCTTCAGCAGTAGGTTCTTCACTCTTTGGTAAGTACTTCAGAACAACTCTATTGTCCCTTACTAGGTACTTCTTCGCAACTCTTTGAATGTCTTCGCGAGTTACACTTCGGTAACGCTCTATCTCTGTGTTGATATAGTTAGCATCACCATAGTAGGTATGGTAATCTGCTAAGGACTCCGCTATACCGGCCATTTTAGAATTACTTTGAATAAAGTTACTCTCCATCTGATTCTGAATCTTCTGGAATTCTCTTTCTGTAATCAATTCATTCTGTAGTTTCTCAATTTCTTCCTCCAAACCAGGGGTCATGTCATCAATAGTTTTTCCGGCATTTGCCAATGAAAAGGTAATGAATGCGCCACCCTGCTCCAACGAGAAAGGAAAGGCAAACACTTGTAGCGCGGTTTGATCCTCATCCACCAAGCGCTTGTACATTCTAGAAGAAGGACCTCCACTCAACACAGAACTTGTCATCTGAAGTGCATAAGCATCATCTGATGTTTGAGGGGGCATCCTATAACCCATCATCATTGCGGGAAGTTGAATGTTATCATAAATAACCGCTACTTTCTCACCACCCAAGGCAGGCTCTTGGACCGTAGGTTGAACCACGTCCGCCCCTCTTGGAATATCGCCGAAGTACGCCGCAATCAATTCCTTAGTTTTATCAATGTCTATATCACCAGCGATGCTTAAAGTTGCGTTATTGGGAATGTAGAATTTCTTGTAGAACGCCATGAATTCATCCAGTTTAGCGGCATTCAAGTGATCCATAGAACCTATAGGAACCCAGTTGTAAGGATGTTCAGAATACAAACGCTTCATCATGTTTTCCAACCAGGATCCATAAGGCTGGTTGTCTACTCGTTGGCGCTTTTCCTCTTTTACTACTTCTCGTTGCGTTTCCACGCCAATAGTTTGAATGTTTGCATGCAGCATGCGCTCGCTTTCTAACCATAGGCCCAATTCCATTTGATTGGAAGGCAGCAGCTCAAAGTAAAAGGTCCTATCCTGAGAGGTGTTGGCATTTAATGCACCGCCAGCGTTTGTGACATAGCTGTCGAATTCTCCACGCTCAATGTTCTCTGATCCCTCAAACAATAAATGCTCAAAGAAATGCGCAAAACCAGTACGTTCGGTCTCTTCGTTTTTACTTCCTACGTGATACAATACAGTTACTGCAGCAATAGGAGTGGTATGATCTTCATGAAGAATAACGTGGAGTCCATTGTCCAGGTCATACTCTTCAAATTCGATTTGATTTTGAGCACTTAGAGATCCCGAAAGGACCAATGCACCCAACATGATGATATTTTTCATGTGTTATTTTTTTGAATAGCAGCTCAAATATACAAGGTGATTAAGCCTCAAAAAGAATAAACCTTCCCCCTTTTTTAAATCTTGATAATTTAAACGCTTTGTTATTAAAAGAGTTGTCCTATATTTGCAGCCCATAAAAATCAAGTATAATGTACGCAATTGTTGAGATAGCAGGGCTTCAATACAAAGTTGAGAAAGACCAGCGCTTGTACGTAAACCGCTTGAATCTTGAAGAAGGAGCTAAGGTTAAGTTTGACCGAGTTCTTTTAATAGAATCAGACGGCAACGTAGAGGTTGGCGCCCCAGTTATAGACGGAGCTAAAGTAGAAGCTACTGTCAACGGAGAAGTTAAAGGTGATAAAGTTCTGATCTTCAAAAAGAAGCGCAGAAAAGGATACCAAAAATTGAATGGCCACCGCCAGAAATTTACTTCTATTACTATTAACAAAATCACTGCAAAAGCTCCAGCCAAAAAGGCAACAGCTAAAGCAACTGAAGAAAAAGTAGTCGCTCCTAAGAAGCCTGCAGCTAAAAAGCCTGCAGCAAAGAAAGCAGCTCCTGAGAAAGCAGTAGCTAACGCAGACAATAAATAAGATATGGCTCACAAGAAAGGTGTCGGTAGTTCAAGAAACGGACGTGAATCAGCAAGTAAGCGATTGGGTATCAAGATTTTTGGTGGCCAAGAAGCAATCGCAGGAAACATTATCGTACGTCAGCGTGGTACAAAACACAACGCTGGTGAGAATGTAGGTATCGGTAAAGACCATACTCTATTTGCTCTAGCAGACGGTAAAGTAGAATTCCGCAAAAGAAAAGACGATAAATCTTACGTAAGCGTCGTACCTGTCGCTTAATTAGATCGTTCAAACCATAAATAGACCCGTAGCTCTTTGAGTTACGGGTTTTTTCGTGATGTCACTTTCCATGATTCGTTTACCAGCGTTTAGACAGAATTGTGCCAAAATCCTCAAATGACCTTGCAGGCGATATATAGCCTTTGACAATTGATTCTCCGCTTGCACCATTGTACGCTACACGGGAAAACAACATGATCCTCATCTGGGCAGTGAAATAAAGTCCTATAAAAGGTAAGTGGCGTAAAAAACCAAAAACTCTCATTCTATTCAGCCAAGGAACTCTGTGTATTAGCTTCACCTTTAATTTAAGTCCTAAGCCGTTTGCCATTCCAGTAACAAGCTCGTTAAAGTCTATGTTTTTAGATACTGCTGTAACCGGTGAAGGAATCCTGTTTTCATGGCATCTTCTAAGTATCATCGCTACGTCCCTTACATCTACAACACCGCTACAACCATCTGTGATGAACGGAAGGGATTTATCATGAATCCTCTGCCACAGTTTCTGTGGAGCACTTGACTTTGGGCCAATGCCTAAAATAACTCCTGGACGAACAATAGATACCGACATCCCTTCTGCATTCGCGCGCCATACACTGAGCTCACTTTCCATCTTACTTAAAGCGTAGTCACTAATACTCGCTTTTGATCTACTGGGGTGAAAGTGTTCTGGGTCTAACGTTTCCGATTCCCCCAATGGAGCAGTTCCCCCTAAGACTGCAATTGAACTTACATGGCTGAAGTGTGCCACTTTCAGAAGTTCAGCTAAAAGCAAAACCTCTTCGGTCAACATCGCATTTGAAGTGCTTTTTGAAGTGCCCGGGCTTATGTTGATCACAGCTGCTGCATGAATCACCTCGCTTGGCATAGGAAAGTGATTTTTAAGACAGTATTGCTCTAAAATATGGGCGGTATTGTGTGCGTTTAACAGCTCACACGGAACAAAATGGATGTTTTTATGAGTTTTAATGGTGCCATCCGGAAGTTTATAAAAGTCTTCTACCCAGTTAATTTGATCAAGATTTGAAGATGCTCTAACCGAACAAATCACTTGCCCTGTATAGGCTAAAGAAGATCCGAAGCCAAGAAATTCTGCCAAGAGAAAAGAACCTAATTGACCCGTGGCTCCAGTTAAAAAAATAGTTGGTGTAGAATCCATAGCATTTGAACGTTCTGTGAAAGTAGTGGTTATTATTTTTGTAGTTCAATTCTTCCTTCATGAAAAAATCTGACATCCTAAAGGCCCTTGAAAAGGTAGGTACAAGCACAGAGTCGAACATCGTCAGTGGCGGTCTAGTTCGCAATATTCAAATATTTGGTGATGAAGTTATAATTGACGCTGAAAGCGTTAGCCCCACCCTACAAGCCAAAAAAAAATTAGAGGTAGATATCATGACAGCGATTCACAATGATGTGAATGTCAAAGCCAAAATCATAGTTCATGTTACCGTGAGCGAAAAAGCAAAAGAAGTCGCTGCAAATGTCATCAAGGGTGCTTCCATACCCGGCGTTAAAAGCATCATTGCTATAGCTTCCGGTAAAGGAGGTGTTGGGAAGAGTACTGTTACGGCAAACCTAGCTGTAACCCTACATAAAATGGGTTTCAAAGTGGGCCTGATAGATGCTGATATTTACGGTCCTTCAGCACCGCTTATGTTTGACATCCAACATGCCAAACCACTCACTGTCCATGTAGACGGCAAAAACCTCATGGGACCTGTAGAAGGATATGGAGTTAAGCTTATGTCTATAGGTTTCTTTGCCAAGACGGATCAAGCGGTGGTATGGAGAGGTCCTATGGCGACAAAGGCCTTGACGCAGATGATTCATGATACGCATTGGGGCGAATTAGATTTCTTATTGATTGACTTACCTCCCGGCACCGGTGACATTCATTTGAGTATGGTCCAGAATCTCCCTGTCACTGGCGCTGTGATTGTCAGTACACCTCAAAAAGTTGCACTTGCTGATGCCCGTAAAGGTGTCGCTATGTTTAAAATGGAGCAAATCAACGTCCCCGTTTTAGGAATTCTTGAAAATATGAGCTATTTCAGCCCTCCGGAGCAGCCTGAAAAGAAATATTATCTGTTTGGCAAAGAGGGTGCTCGGAAATTAGCCAAGACCATGGAGGTGCCGTTTTTAGGGGAGCTACCGCTTATTCAGAGTATTCGAGAAGCTGGAGACGTTGGTCGTCCAGCTGCATTACAAGAAGGAACAAACATTCCGTTGGCTTTTGACGAAATCGCTCGTAATATTGTAAGTGAGGTTGCAAAGCGCAATAAAGACCTACCGCCAACAGAAATAGTTCGCATCACAACGATGGCGGGCTGTTCTCCTAAAAAATAATCGCTTGTGAGTACACTACACGAAAGAATTGAAAAAGCTCTTGATGAAGTCCGACCATTCCTCGCCAGTGACGGTGGAGATGTATCGCTCGAAAGAATTGATGGAGATACTGCAGAAGTTAAATTTCACGGGTCTTGTGTAGGGTGCAAAGTCAGCGACTTTACCTTAAAGGGTGGTATAGAAACAACAGTAATAAAATATGCGCCTGAAATAAAGCGTGTCATAGCCGTTAAGGCTTAAATCATATAACTCATGCTGCAAATTCAGCGTATAAGACAAGAGCCCGAAGCAATTATAGCTGGCTTGAAGAAGCGTGGCATAGATGCTACGCAAACCGTTAACAGGCTCATTGAATTGGACGGAGAAAGACGTCAAATACGCCATTCAATGGAGGAAAAGCAGGCACAGAGTAATGCTCTAGCAAAAGAAATTGGAGTGTTTTTTAAAAGTGGTCGTGCTGAAGAGGCAAATGAACTCAAAACGCAAACTGCACAGCTAAAGCAAGAGATTAAAGAACTCAATGAGGAAGTTTCTATTTTAGAACAGAATGAACACGACTTGTTAATATCATTACCCAACGTTCCTCACCACAGTGTAAAGGCAGGGAAGGATGAAAAAGACAATGAAGAAGTGGGGCGTCACGGAGAAATTCCATTGCTTCATAAAGGAGCGAAACCTCACTGGGACCTGGCCAGCGATTACAACCTTATTAATTTCGAATTAGGTGTAAAAATAACAGGAGCAGGATTTCCTGTTTACATCAATTATGGCGCAAGGCTTCAGCGTGCCATGATCAATTTCTTCCTAGACGAAAACCGCGCCGCAGGATATACAGAGTACCAACCTCCGCACTTTGTGAATGCTGCATCTGGCTACGGAACAGGTCAATTACCGGATAAAGAAGGACAGATGTATGAAATGCCAGTAGACGGTCTTTATGCTATCCCCACTGGAGAAGTACCTATTACAAATATTTTTAGAGACGAAATAGTAAATTCAAAAGATTTTCCGATCCAAAGCACGGGTTATACCCCTTGTTTTCGTCGAGAAGCAGGTTCTTATGGAAAGGATGTACGCGGTCTGAACCGACTACACCAGTTTGATAAAGTTGAAATTGTCAATATTACAGATCCCGAGTCTTCTTACGCACTTCTTGATGAAATGGTGGCTCATGTTGCCAGTCTATTGCAAAAGCTAGAACTTCCTTATCGCGTATTGCGTCTATGTGGAGGCGATGCTGGGTTTACTGCAGCACTTACTTATGATTTTGAAGTGTACAGCGCAGCCCAAGAGAGATGGCTTGAAGTGAGTTCTGTGTCGAATTTTGAAACCTTCCAAGCTAATAGGCTGAAGTTACGTTACAAGGATGCTGATGGAAAAACCCAATTATGTCACACACTCAATGGCTCTGCTATGGCCTTACCGAGAGTATTAGCATCACTGTTGGAGAATCATCAAACTCCAGAAGGTATTAAAATCCCAAAAGCTTTAGTTTCATACACCGGGTTTGACATGATCAAGTAATGCGAATAAGCCTCCTTCTACTTTCTTTTCTTCTTCTATTTACGCATTGCAACCAAGAGTCATGGCGCGTAGAAATGACCTCGCGATTAGATTCAATGGTTACATTAAGCAGCAACCACGAGACCGTGGTTGAAAGTATAGATAGCAATGTTGTGTATGATGCCTATATTAAAATGGGTGCGTTTCAGATTTTTTTCAATGAAAATCTAGATGAGATGGAGAAACTTGGAGTCTCAAAAAAGATGTACACAGGGCCTTTGTTTCAAATGGACAACTGCGTCAAATACTATGGAAGAGTTGTTGGATCATATAGCTCTAAAATAAACAGCTCCTATAATACTGCGCAGCTTTCTTCACTACTAAAATCAGTAGATAAAAAACAATTAGACAGTGTGTCTGCCATTAAATATTTTAATGACGAGGCCTTTGTGTTGCGCGATGCTGATCGTCGAATTAACAAAAGCTATGGAGGCTGTTATTCCTGTCTGAGAATCCAAGACAGTCTTTCCTATCAATTAGACTCGCTCAAGAATTTTATCTTAGCGACTAATGCACAAGACTAAGCTACTCTTACTTCTTTTACTTCCATTATATCTTTGGAGTCAACCTAGAACTAATAGTTCCAATCGCCTGTCTGATTGCGACTCTCTACTTACTGCACTCGATTTTAAGAACGGGATTGAATGTGTTAAAAATTTCTACAACAATAACCCCCAAGGTCCTGCTTACGAAAAGCTTCTAGACGCCTATTTACTAGCAGGAGATTCTTTAAATGCGTGGAAGCTTGTTAGGATTCAAGATAAAAAACATGGTGCTACCAGGCCTCAATACATGATTGATCACTGGTATTTAAGCGAGGCTATAAAAAGGAATGGCCCATCATTGCAAGACATAGAAGATGCTATTCGCGAAAATCCATTTTCCATTAGAAGCGCTGGTAAACAGCTCGAAAAGTATGGCTCTATTCAATTCGCCATTGCTCTATATGAGGTCGCTGAATCCCTTCAACCGTCATTAAACACTGCCTTTGAGAGGGCGCAACTCTATGCACAACTTGGACAGTTTGACAAACAGTATGACGCTTATTTGCAAGCGATCACCCAAAACAAGGGAAGCTACAACTCTATAAAACAGCGCATCTCACAAAACCTTAGTGAGGATGCAAATGGAGCACACAACACCGCTATAAAAACAGCTTTACTTGGTCGAATAAAAACAGATTCTGATCCCGTTTTCGAAACGTTGCTTCTATTCGTTTATAGACAAGAGGGGAACTACGAAGCCGCCTTTGACTGGTTGAGAGAGAAAAGCAAAAAGGGTGATTTTCGCCCACAAGAATTCATTTTACTCGCAAGAACATGTGAACATTCAGAACAGCTCTCATTGGCTGAAGCCTGTTATGATTTTCTAATCCTTCACAACGGTAAATCAAATTCCTCACGTTGGTTGAATGACGTCCTATTGTCCCAGCTTAAACTACTGGAGCGCATGCAACTAAAAGAAAAGGCCCAAGCACTGGTAAATGACTTTAGCACGAATGAATGTAGCCCTTGTTTTCAATGGGAGTTATACCGTGAGGAATATCATTTTAAAGGGAGTGACCTTAGCGCTGCTGCCCTTTTAAAGCTGCAAGACGCATTACTATTGCTCAGATCTACCTACCGGTCTTCATTGGAGTTAGGGATGACCTACTTGACCTCAGGAAACAACCTGCTTTTAGTAGGTCATTACGAAGAGGCTTTGCTGGAATATGCCCGAGCCGAAAGTAAGCTTGGTGACTCTGACGAAGGTGACCTAGCTCGTTTAGGAAGGGCAATGTCTGCGTTTTATAGTGGTGACATTACTTGGTCTAAAACGCAATTAGAGGTTTTGATTCAGTCTACAAGTAAATCCATTGCCAATGATGCTATGGAAAATGCTTTGTTAATTTCCGCCAACAGTGTTGAAGACACGTTGATGGAGGGGCTATACTTGCTCAGAGAACCTATGCTTTTGGAAGAGCGTGGAAGACTCGAGGAGGCAGAAAAGGGCTATATTAAACTAAAATCAGTGCTCATCGCTAACGAGGTTTACGATGACGTTCTGTACAAACTAGGCCGGGTACAAATGGAATTGGCTAAGTATACTGAGGCCGCGAATACCTTCTTAGAGTTAAGCAGCGCAGCAGGAGAAGGAATGTGGAAAGAAGAAGGCCGTTACTTTCGAGCTAAAGCGATGTATTTAGACCAGGATATAGGTGCCCAAGCGGCATTAGAGGACTATCTGATTTCCTATCCGTCTGGCCTTTATACGGAACAAGCAAGACAGTTCTATCGTACCTTAGCGCTATGAATGAACACATCTATAATGTAACTATCGTAGTTAGTCCAGAGATGGAGGTGAAATGGATGGCTTGGATGAAAACAGTCCATATACCTGAGGTTATGGAAACCGGATTATTTCAAAGCTATATGTTCACCCAAGTATACCCGGAACAAGAACAAGACCAGCCTAGTTTTAGCATACAGTACAGGGCCATTGATCTTCAAAGTATTCAGCTGTACATGGAAATGTACGCACCAGTGCTTCAAGAGAAATCTACTAAGGCATGGGGAAACCATGCACTCGCTTTCAGAACTATTCTGGAAGTATTGGACGATAAATAAATGAAAGATTCTTCAATATTTGAATTAAGTAACGGTTTACAATGTGCGTTTCAGCAAAATCGCAGTACCGTTGCTCATATCGCCGTGGCAATAAAAGCTGGCTCAAGAGATGAATTAGCCCACCAACAGGGGCTGGCACATTTCATAGAACACAATCTTTTCAAAGGCACTTCCAAACGAAAGGCATACCATATTCTTTCTAGACTAGATGATGTAGGTGGCGAACTAAATGCCTACACCACTAAGGAGGAGACCATTATTCACGCTAGCTTTTTAAAGGGTGATGTTCGTAGAGCACTTGATTTAGTAGCAGATGTTGTCGCTAACAGCATATTCCCAGTTAAAGAATTAGAGAAAGAAAAGGATGTCATTAAAGACGAAATTTATAGTTACAAAGACAGCCCTAGCGAGCGCATCTTTGATGATTTCGAAGACCTTGTCTTTCGAGGAGACCCTCTAGGCAGAAATATTCTCGGAACGCCCGAGAGTGTTGACGGGTTGAACAGAGATGATATATTAGAGTTTATTGGCCGTACCTACAGTGCAGATCGAATAAAAATCGCAGTTACTGGAGCTTTTGGACTGGAGCGCACAAAGCGAATGGTCGAGGAATATTTTGGACCCTGGAAGCCTGCTAAAACTACGTGGCAAAATACCTTCAAGGGAGAGTTTAAACCTGAGAAAATAGTAGAACCTGTCGCTCAATTTCAGGACCACTATATGGTCGGGTGGCGCATTCCTGGCATTTTCGATGAAAAAAGGCATGCACTCGTATTGCTCAACAATGTACTAGGAGGACCTGCGATGAACAGCAGACTAGGGTTGAACATACGTGAGAAACATGGGATAGCGTACAATATTGAAAGCTACATGAACCTCTACACGGATATTGGTATGCTTGGCGTATATCTAGGTTGTGATTCAGCCCAAACAAAAAGGGCCACAGCCCTTGTCGCAAAGGAGGTAGAAAAGTTTCAAAACAAACCCCTAGGAACGCTACAGCTGAGTAAGGCGAAAAATCAATTTCTAGGCCAGATGGCTTTGGGAGAAGAAAATGGATTGAACTCCGCTATAGGTGCCGCTAGATCCCTACTACACTTTGGTAAGGTTAACACCTTTCAGCATGTAATCGGTAAAATCCGGGACATCACATCTGAAGAAATCATGGACGTTGCAAATGAGTTCCTTACTCCAGATAAATCGTATGAATTGCTTTACAAAAAACCGTAATTCATGGAATTCTTAAGTGATGACATCCATGCTTACATCAGTGAGCATACCACAAAGGCACCAAATTTTCTAGACGATCTTGAACGAGAAACGTGGTTAAAAGTAATCATGCCAAGAATGTTAAGCGGACATGTACAAGGGCAAATTCTTAAGACCTTGTCCCTGATGAAAGCACCCACCTATATTTTAGAGGTTGGTACTTTTACGGGGTACGCATCACACTTCTTAGCTGAGGGTCTTACCGAAAACGGAGAGTTTCACGCGATTGAAATCAATGAAGAGTTAGAGCCTATTATCAAAAAATACTGGGCGCTCAGTCCAAAGCATGAGCAAATGCAGCTTCATATAGGGCCCGCTTCTGAGTTACTAGAGCAAATCCAACGCCCATGGGACCTGGTCTTCTTAGATGCCGACAAGAAGGGTTTATTAGCCTACTATGAATTATTGATTCCTTTGCTTCCTACAGGGGGGATATTACTCGTAGACAATATCCTGTGGTCTGGTAAAGTGGTAGAGGAATTGGCCACTAATGACAAGGACACAAAAGCCATTCTTGCCCTCAATAAACACATCAATAATGACCCACGTGTAGAACAAGTTATTCTTAGCGTTCGCGATGGAATTATGATGGTAAGAAAAATATAGATTTTTTTAGTGGTATTCTGTATCTTGTAGCTTCAATTCATTTTATAAAAACGACTTATGAAAAAAGTTTTACTCCTTGCCGCTGTGGCTCTAGGGTTGAGTACAATGGGTCAAGACGCAATGAACAGCCGTTTATTGCAGACCGAGATCACTCCAACCTCAGCAGCTAAAGAAAAAGTAGAAGACCTCCTCATCAATAGAGGTGGCGCATTAGATGCAAACTACGACTACACTGATTTCCTATACCAGTTCTACAGCTCAGATATGGTATTAGGTGCTATCACTACAACACCAGATTCTTCTACTGTAATCGTATACAGTGATGGAACTCCTGGATACTCTTACAACCATGCGGTTGGGGCAGTATATGACTTTAACTATTACGGTTGGGGTGACAATGAATTCAACGAAACAGATCAAGTAACTATTGATTCTTTATTCGTTATAGGTGGTTATGATATCTATAACAGTTCTGATACTGATAAAATTCGGTTTACAATATTCAAAGGGGCAAATAGCTTTGCCGCACCATTCTCTGGTGTACAATATAATGCAGGTACTTTCGCCGCTTTAGACGTTACAGCAACACCCACTATGAAAACAATGGATTATGCTGGTAGTGCTTCTGATGGCAACCAAGGTGGCCCTACAGCAAGTAATACGTTGACTATTGACTACACATTGAGTGCTGCTGATACTTCAGTAGCCGTTGTTGGTGTAGAAGTGCCTAACGGTGGCTTAACGATGAATGGTAATGAGTTATTAGGGATATTCATTGAGTACCTACCAGGTGGAAATACAATATCTGACACGATCAACTACCAAACAGCTTCAGGTGATATTAACCCTTTTGCTTTCTATTACTATCGTGAAGGAAACACCAGTGCGCCTCAAGGATATTTTATCCAAGATTTTGACAGCACATCAACGAACTGTTCGAACTTCTTGTTCAATACAACACGTTATGCTGCACACGCTGGGACTTCAGCTTGGAGAAATGACCAAACGAGTATCAACGCTAACTATTCACATCTAATTTGGGTGGCTGCTTCTGGTACTTCTACTATGACTATTCAAGATGCTGATCTTTCTACAGTTTCTATATTCCCTAATCCATCTAATGGAGTAGTGAACGTAGAGCTAAACGCTACAACATCTGCTGCAGTCACTGTGGTTGACGTTCTAGGTCAGGTGATTTATTCAGCGAATACAAACTTCTTAGCAGGCCAGCGTCAAATGATTGACCTAAGCAACAACGCAAAAGGTATGTACATCCTATCTATTGAAGGTGAAGGTGTAAATACTGTAGAGCGTATTACGATCAAGTAATCCCTCATTTGCATAACACATTCCCTAGCCCGGACTCCAATGGAGTCCGGGCTTTTTTGAATGACTATTTTCTCAAAGCGGCCCTCACCTGTTTAAATAACTTTGATTTGAACACATATTCCTCCACATCAGCGTTAGTACTGCCTAAAACTTCGTTATTCGTGCCTTCCCATACTTTGTAACCGTCTTTCATAAAGACTACATGATCACCTATCTCCAGCACTGAGTTCATGTCGTGCGTATTAACTATGGTCGTCATATTAAATTCGTGGGTCAATTCTTGAATCAATTGATCAATCACTATAGCAGTCTCTGGGTCTAACCCAGAATTAGGCTCATCACAGAATAAATACTTTGGATTCATTGAAATGGCACGGGCAATAGATACACGCTTCTGCATTCCTCCAGATATTTCAGCTGGGAACATATCGCCGGAACCTTGAAGTCGCACACGATCCATGACAAAACTTACACGCTCATCCTTTTGGTGCTCTGTCATATTAGAGAACATGTCCAAAGGAAATCTAATATTCGCAGCAACAGTCATGCTGTCAAATAAAGCACCACCTTGAAACACCATCCCAAGCTCTTGACGCAAAAGCTTGCGGCGTTCTTTTGTCATTTCACCTAGAATTTCATCACCATAATGAATACTCCCCTGGTCAGGGTCATATAGGCCTAATATGGTTTTTAAAAAAACAGTCTTACCTGATCCGGAACGGCCAATGATTAGGTTAGTCTTTCCTGGGATGAAATCAACATCAATTCCCTTAAGGACCTGATTTTCTCCGAATTGTTTGTGGATGCCTTTAACCTGTATCATGCGTTCAAGATTAAATCGGTCAAGACATAATTAGCTAAAATGATGGCTAAACAAGAACGCACAACCGCGTTAGTGCTTGCTACACCGACCTCAACAGCTCCACCCTTAACGGTATAGCCACAATATGCGCTGATGCTCCCTATAATGAAGGCGTAAGCAACAGTTTTTATAAGTGCGTAGAAGGTATAAAACGGCATAAACTCCATTCTATATCCAATCAATGTATCTGTAAATGAAATGAGTCCCAACGTACCTCCAACCATATAACCTCCCCATAACCCAAGGGCTATAGATAAGATAATGAGTATTGGATTAAATATGAGTTGAGCTACTATTTTAGGCAAAATTAAAAAATTTGCGCTATTCACTCCCATCACCTCTAACGCATCAATCTGCTCAGAAACCCTCATAGTACCTAGACTAGATGCGATATTTGACCCCACTTTTCCAGCTAAAATCAAGCTAACTACGGTAGGGCTAAACTCTAAGGTGATAGATTCACGCGTCGCTATTGCGATGTAGTAATCAGGAATTAGTGGGTCACTTAAATTAAGTGCCGTTTGAATAGTTACCACAGCACCCATGAATACTGAAAGTATAGCTACGATACCAATAGAATCTAAACCTAACAGCCTAATCTCCTGAAGCAAAGCCCGGTAAAAGATTATCCAGCGGTCCGGACGTCTAAAGACTTTAGACATCAACATGGCATAAGCACCAATTCCTTCAAAAAAGTTCGTGATCATGTGGCTAATTTACATTTTCTTTGAAGTACAAACTCCTTTACTATGAAGAGAATTGCCATTATTTCTGTTGTGTTTATAGCACTTGCCTTGAGCAGTTGTGGATCTAGAAGAGACTGTGATTGTCCATCATTCTCTTCCACTGATCAGAATGAATCCGCTTTGCAAGGATAAATGGACTTTGATCCTCTACTTCCTCATTTACCCGAAGGCGATTTCACTCCCTTGTTAAACAAATGGCTTGAGCAAGAGAAATTCGAGCTCATTCTGCACCGTCCTCGTGCTACGAAGCTTGGCGACTTCAGACCTCCGAGACAAGGTAGCGTAGCTAAAATCACCCTCAATAGAAATCTAGGACCTTACCAGTTCCTAACCACGCTGACCCACGAGATTGCACATTTAAAAGTCTGGAATGCACATGCACGTAAAGCGGCACCACATGGAATAGAGTGGAAAACTGTTTTTGGTGAGATGCTTCAAGAATTGGCAAATTATCAGACATGGCCTGACCAATACCTTGCGGCCATATTAAGACATGCCAACAGACCTAAATCTTCTGTAGGCGCGGACCCTGATTTACAGAAAGTAATCTTACAATTAGACCATAACAGTGAAGTATTTCTTCTGCAAGATGTTCCAAACGGAGCAAACTTCTTCTTTAAAGGGAGGGCTTTTAAACGACTCGAAAAAAGACGTACACGAGCATTAGTTTTGGAAATCTCTTCTGGAATGAAATACACTATTCCTCTAGTCGCTCAAGTTGAGCCACAGGATTAGTACATTTGCATCAAATTCGTTTCTCATGGCAAAGAACATCTTCTCCACAGGATATACTCTAGGCATTTTAGGTGGTGGCCAATTAGGCAAAATGATGCTGTACACTGCCCGCAAGTTCGATATCCGTACGATAGTATTAGATCCTAGTCCAGATGCACCTGGTCAGTATGGAGCGCACGAGTTCGTGATTGGAGATTTAATGGATTATCAGGCAGTGATGGATTTCGGCGCACATTGCGACACATTGTGTATTGAAATCGAATCTGTCAATGTGCAAGCATTAAGAGATCTGCGGTCAATGGGCAAGAAAGTTCATCCAAACCCGGATAGCCTGGAGATTATTCAAAACAAGACGAAACAAAAAAAATTCTACGCTGACCACGGTATTCCAACAGCCAAGTTTGAAATGGTCGGTGGACATCATGAGCTTAAGACAATATTATCTAACTGGAGCCTACCCTTTGTATGGAAGGCATCCACAGGTGGTTATGATGGTTTTGGTGTTATTGTATGCAGGTCTGCAGAGGACGTCAAGCTTATCCCTGATACCCCTGGAATGCTAGAGGACTTCGTTGATTTCGATCTAGAAGTAAGCGTTATTGTTGCTCAAAATGAAAGTGGGGACATTAAAACCTTTCCTGTTGCCGATCAAGAATTTCACCCAACCGCAAATCAAGTGGAATATGTATTGTGTCCATCTGTGTTGACAGAGGATATGCAGCGTAGAGCTCAGGAAATAGCAATTACAACAGCCAAGGCCTACGGTATTTGCGGCTTATTAGCGGTGGAACTCTTCGTTACACCCTCTGGAGAAATCATGGTTAACGAGGTAGCTCCTAGGCCTCATAACAGCGGTCATCATACCATAGAGGCATGTTATACATCTCAGTTCGAGCAGCACATTAGGGCAGTCTTGGATTTGCCGTTGGGCTCCACTGAATTAAAGTGTCCTGCGGTTATGGCGAATCTTGTGGGAGCTGAGGGATATTCAGGTAATGTAATTTACGATGGCTACTATGATCTACTGGGCGAGGCAGGGATCAATATTCATATTTATGGCAAAGCACAAACCCGTCCATTTAGAAAAATGGGGCATGTGACCGCCATTTCCAATTCACGCGAAGAAGCAAGAGCAAAAGCAGAATGGGCAAAGAATAGTATCTTGGTCAAAACTCAAGACAACGCCTTAGGGCAAAAGCTATAGACAATGGTAGGAATCATCATGGGCAGTACATCAGATCTGCCGATCATGCAACAAGCAATAGACGTACTCACAACACTTCAAATAGCATTTGAAGTAGACATTGTCAGCGCACACCGCACCCCTGAGAAATTGATGGATTACGGTACAAACGCACACCTTAGAAATATTAAAGTCATCATTGCTGGTGCTGGTGGCGCGGCGCATTTACCTGGCATGATCGCTTCTTTAAGCCCCCTACCGGTTGTAGGTGTGCCTATAAAGAGCTCAAATTCAATTGATGGATGGGACAGTGTTTTGTCTATTCTTCAGATGCCAGGAGGTGTACCGGTAGCAACAGTTGCACTCGACGGAGCGAAAAATGCAGGAATACTTGCGGCGCAGATAATTGGATCCTCGGATAAAGAGGTTTTAGACCGTATAATTGCCTATAAAGAAGATCTTAAAGCCAAAGTTTTAAAAGGAGCTGAGGAAGTGAAAGCAAACTATAATCGTTAACGGGTCCAGCACTGGTCCATCGTAATTAGCGTACTACAAGCTCCTTAAATGCTGCACTAGTATCTCTTTCTTCCTATTGCTTACAGGCACTGTAGACCCTTCGTTTAAAAGCAAGTATCCACCGTCAGCACTTACGTATCTAGAAATCATTTCAAGGTTTACAAGGTGACTCTTATGTACTCGCTCAAAGCCCGCTGGTCTCAATAAGGTCTCATAGTCCTTCATGGTTTTTGAAGCCAGCACACTGGTTTTATTCTTTAAAAAAAATTGGGTATAATTTGAGCTACTCTCGCACCGTACAATCTCATTTACATTGAGAATATACATTCCTTCCGTCGTAGGAATGACTAATTTTTTAGGGGCGCCCTTTGCTGCCTGAGTAACTACCTCTTGACGGTCCGTGCTTACACGTTCACCTGCTTTGCGAACTGCCAACACTAAATCCTCAGCAGCGATTGGCTTCAATAAATAATCCAAGGCAGCGTATTTGATGGCTTGTACTGCGAACTCGTCGTGGGCAGTTGTAAAAATAAGTGATGGAAGCTCATCGCCATCCCACTGGTCAATCAGGTCAAAGCCACTTTCCCCATTTAAGTTGACATCTAAGAATACCACATCCACCTCTTCCTCATGTAAGATAGCGAGGGCTTCTTTTACGCTCCTGCACATTCCAATTATAGTAACCTCAGGGCAAAATAGGTTCAACTTACCTTTCAGACTTTCTAGTACTGGCTGTTCGTCGTCTAATAATAGTACATTCATGGGGATGGTGAAAATTGATTTAACTAAATCTAAGATTTAATCTAATACATGAGTACTCAAAATGAGTGAAACGTGGGTTCCGAAAATTGAAGAGTCCATAGTGCTCGAAATAATGCTCATCTGAAAGACCGATTGATGCTTCTTACTAAGCAATTCCAGACGCTCCTCTATGATTGCCAGTCCATGAGACCGATCTGTACCCAATTCCTTTTGATAGCCCGGTCCATTATCTCCAACAGTCACGAGAATACCATCAGGAGTCGCTGAGAAATGAACCTTTATCGCAGCGTCTAAGTTTAACTGCATGTTAGGCCTGACTGCGTGCTGAATCGCATTTTCAATAATGGGTTGCAACAGCAATGGCGGAAGGAAGGTGTCAAATTGATCAATCTCATCATCAACAACCATATCAAAACCAAACGACCCATAACGTAGCTCACATAATGCGATATATTGCTTTAGCAACTCTACCTCATCCGCTAAAACCATCGTGGTGCTTCTAGATCCATCTAGTGTCAAGCGCATAAGTTTGGCGAGTTTTCCCATATAATTCACAGCATCTTTAGGCTGGTTTGTGAAAATGAAATTAGAGATAGCATCCAATGCGTTAAACAAAAAGTGAGGATTCATTTGACTGCGTTTACTGGCCAATTCAGCTTCAGCTAAACGCTCGGTCAACTCTAACTTCGCATCTGCTTTTTGACGTAATTGGCGCTGCCAAAAAATAACGATTGCAGAAATCAAGAGAATAATGAAGCTCCAAACCAACGGTCTTTTAAACCACGGAGCACGAATGAGATAGGACAGTCGTAAAGAATTAGCCTCATAAAAATCGAGTCGAGTACTCAATTGCACATCCAACTCATACCTACCCGGTGCAGGATGGTCGAAAATTACAGGAGACGTAGCGTCCCATATTTGCCAGTCTTCTCCATTGATTCTATACCGAGCTAAAACAGGACTTGCACTAGCTAATTTTATGTCTGCAGCGAAACCAATTGAATGTGGAGCAATTTGCAATTTATCAAATGACGCCACCGGCAAACCATCTTCTGTAAAACTCAAATCCCACTTAGATATAGGGCTTGGCAACCCTCGATTAGCAAAGGTGTACACTCCGTTTGGAGTCGCCACCCACAATTCATTTCCGACAAGAGCTACATCATAATTACCTGGTTTTGGCGGCATAAATCCTCTGCTTCTACCGATCAAAAATTGTGCTGTGTCATTTTGAATTGCTACTAGTCCTTTAGACGAAATTTGGTACTCCATATTACCAATAGCATCAGCGGAATATAAATCAATATTTTTCTCTACAACTCTCTGAGTAATCGGTGCAACATCATCAGAAGACCAGCTTCCCGAAAGAACTTTATTTAAGGGTATTGAGCCAATTGGCGTTCTTGCCATAGCACCGTCAAAAGAGAAAATAGGCATCCCACCACCTACCTTATGCCAGTGCCCTCTCCAAGAATAATATCCACCTTCCGTGCTGAGTAATAAACCCTCTTGGGTTGGTGCAATGTCAAAAATCAACCCTTTAAAGGTGGTTTCATCTAAGAGTATACCTTCTTCTGAATAGATCAAAAGTCTTGAACCAGTTCGTAGAAAAACTACCCCGGCTTTTAGATCGGGGAAAGGCGCCAACTCCGTACTTGGAAATCGCCAAATACCTGAAGCCTCGCTAAACTTGATCCTAGCGTAGTCACTGTATTGGATGTGTAATAAGCCCTCTGTTACGTTGAAATTCGTACCATTGGCATTTGTAAGATCCAGGGGATACGACTGAAGAACACCTTCCGTTAACGGCACTAAAGAATCTGATACCACTGTAAATCCAAATACCGTCTTGCGTGAATAGTTTGCAAACTGCTCAGAGGAGACTAAGCTGTTTTCCACCAGTTCAAAGACCCCTGAACCCTGCGTTCCTAAATACAATCGCTCTCCATGCCACGCAATACTAATCACTGGATCAGACGGGAATCCTTCGGCTGGACCAAAAGATTGCCCGTAGGTGAACATGGGAGTCAAAATGAGTAAAAACAAACTTCTAATCTTCATACCACAATGTTAGCGAAAAGGAAGATGCGTAGGGGTCTACTTTATCTGAATTTCACAAGATATATGCAACTCTAAGTCATCAAAATCAGCCAATGTATTCTGGAGCATTTCGCGCTCGTTGAGCAATTGGGATTTACGTTTTTCAAAAATAGTCACTGCAAGTCCACGGTCCTCATTACTCTGTATTTTCCTACTCAAAAAATTAATCTTATCATTAAGAAGATCAAACAACACAACGTGTGATTCTTCTTTAGAATATCTATTGTCAATTAAAGTAATCGTTTTCATAGTTCTCGGAATTTATTTTAACAAAGTTGCATGACTTTTAGTATTAATTTTTATTTAATCTACTCATATCATGTATTAGCAAATACTTATATTCGTGTTTTTGTACCAATAACCATTTATGAACTATACATTTCGTCAACTTGAAGTTTATCATGCGGTTGGGAGCCTATTGAGTTTTACCAAGGCAGCAGTAAAACTGTATCTCACTCAACCTGCGGTTAGCATTCAGTTCAAGACATTCTCTCAACAATTTGACTTTCCACTTATAGAATATCAGAGCAAGAATATGGTTCTTACAGAGCTCGGTGAGGAGGTTTTTATACGGGTCACACAGATACTGGATCACGCAGCTGCCCTGAGTACTTTTAATACGAGTTTAAAAGATAAACTCGCTGGGACATTAACCATATCTGTGGTGAGTACGGGTAAATATATCATGCCTTACATCGTAAAAACCTTCATTGACGCCCATCCGGATGTGGATTTAGTAATGGATGTTAATAATCGCCTGAAGGTTATAGAATCTCTAGAAAAAAACAGTGTTGACTTCTCCCTAGTGAGTGTACTGCCGAAAAACTTACCTGTCAAAACGCTTGAGCTCATTCCGAATGAATTATATCTTATGGGAAGTCCAATGCAAAAGGAGCTCTGGAAAACGCATAACATGAGTCAAATGACTTATCTCTTACGTGAAAGGGGGTCTTCAACTAGAAGTCATATGGAAAAATTCTTGTCAATGATCCGGGTAACGCCTAATAAAAAAGTGGAGCTAACATCCAATGAAACCGTGAAGCAAAGCGTGATCGCTGGATTAGGCATTTCTGTTATGCCAGTGATAGGAATAACAAGAGAACTTAACGAAGGTACTGTTGTAATCATTCCGCATCCAAAACTACCCATCAAGACAAATTGGAACTTAATCTGGCGTCAGCAAAAGGAGCTATCACCAGTTGCATCAGCGTTTTTAAAACATTTAGAAGATCACAAAGAGTCTATACTCAAAGAGTTCAAAACTTAACTACTTTTATCTAATGAGAAAATTACTACCCTTATTGCTATTGCCCTTGATTTTCATAGCCTGCACAACAGATGCAAAACGCATGGAAATGCAAACGGATGCAATGCTGGAATTTATGGATGCTTCTGGATTGGACTTTACTGCAACAGGGACAGGTCTTTATTACCATATTGAAAAAGAAGGTGATTTAAGTCGAATTCCTGATTCATCTCATCTGGTAAGCTTCAAGCATGTAGGCTACCTCATAGACAGCTCCGTGTTCTCTAACGGATGGTATGCATCAGGGTTTTATCCTCTTCCCGGACTGGTTCAAGGATTCCAAGAAGGGCTTAAGATAGTGGGCGAAGGTGGAAGAGCCGTCGTGGTATTTCCTTCTAACCTGGGTTATGGTGAGGACGGTGCCAGTACAGTACCGGCATGGAGTCCGTTGATTTTCAGACTCGAACTCGTTTCTTATTACTAGATTTAAAAATTGTTTTTAAGTACTAGTTCTTCACATTTTTAGCATTATAAATTCAGTAGGCGCAATTTTCAGGGAAACGCTTAGGCATGACCCGTTACACTTCTTATGCTCACCTACTTTTTTACATTCCCCTTTGGCTGCTTCCGTGCTACCAGCTTGAATATTCGATAGAGGGTAATCACTTAATAAACGCTAGCAGTTCATCCATCGCCATAAGTCATCCAAAGGCGCGAATCTGGACTCAACTAAATACTGCACCCGCGTTCACTCAAAGCAAAATCATTTTTGGTGTCCCCATTTCCTTGAATGAGTATAGTGGCCTACTATTTAATGTTGGATTAGAGAACACCCGTGTTTCAGGGGGCAAACCCTATCGTAAGCCGTTTCTAAGCTCCGCGATAGTTCACCACTCAAGGGAAAATCTCATCACGTTTATAGGAGGAAGCATGAAGGTTTCAAGGCGTCCTATAATGGAATACTGGGAGGCTAGACAGCTATACACATTAGACAAAAAATGGTCGATAGGTTGTGGCTGGCGTTACGCTGCCCTCTCTCAGCATCAGCTTCTGCTCAATGCCAACTATATTCATAAGCAGGTTCATCTCCATGTACTTCAGCAAGGGTCGTTTACAGCAATTGGATGCACACTTAAAAGAGAAAAATGGCACTTTCAGTGTACGCTATCAAACTACCATACGACTGGGTACCAAACCTTTTATACGCCATGAAGTGGCTTTTGCTGTTTTTAATACCTACTGGACTTTTCGCTCAGCATCCTCCAGACGAAGATTCCCCGGGATATCAGGAGATGATGGATACCCTATCCCTGAATAATATTAAACCGCAATTTTTATGGAGCATGTTCCAGTTGGAAAAAGAGGCGGTTTTCAACTTCTTTGAATATCGCAATGCTTACGGCTATTTTGTCAATATAGAGGAACTCTATTTTATTGAAGGCATAGATACCTCGATCATAAATAGAGTAATATCAGCACTCCCTTTGAACGGCTTTAACGTTCCTAAAAACGCTGCCTTACTTAAGGCTCAGTTTCGCCATAGCGCAAGTTCTTGGAGCGCAAATTCATCCTTGATTTTCAACGAAAAGAACCTCAGCGGTGCCCTACATACCAATGTGGGTTTTCAGACAAGGGATCACTTTGGATATATAGAAACCAAGACTTTTTTAAGAAAAGTTAGTATCCGTACCTTATTTGGAGATTACGCCATGTCAAGTGGCCAAGGACTATTGCTAGGAAGAACACCTTTCCCAAACGCCATAACATCAGAATATTTCGCCAACGACCTTAGAGGGATGACTGGAAATAGCTCAATCGGTTTTAATAGAGGTGTCGCGGTAGAATGTCGATGGAGTGAATACAGATGGTACTTTGGAAATACAAATAAAGATCAGATTCAATCCGCATTGATGTTAAATACCGATTGGGGCAGTGCAGGACTTGTCCTTAATCATGGACAATTTAGCATCCACGGCAAAAGATTTTTTGAGACTACCAGGCTATTCGCAGAACTTAATGCATCATCTCAACTGGTGGGATGGAATAAATACTTCAACGACGTTCTTATAGAGGTTAGAGTGGCTAGGAAAGATCGAAAAGTCTCTGTTTCTACTTATATGAATTGGCAAGACAAGCGAGGAAGCTGGAATTTTCGACTAATAGAAAATAAGCTTAAAGTCCAGTGGTCAAGCAAAAACAGTAGTATCCAATACAGCCAACATACAGACCCTACTAAAAATATAATTACCTCAAGATGGCGATATAGACAAGTCCTCCGTATCGGCACTATAGACCTACATGTGCATGCTAAAACTTATGGAGTGAGTCTAATGCAATCCTTTACCAAGGAGGGGCTTACCTGTTCTTGGTATACCGCATTTGTGAAATATGGCAACCATCCCATATGGATAAGCACTCCTGTAACTGCCGGTAATATTGGCGCTTTAGGAGTCTTTGAGGATTATGCTGGAGCTGGAGTGAAGCTACGTAAAGGCCAACTGCAATGCAGTACACAATGGAACGCGCTTAGCCCTACAGAACTAAGGTTTCAACTCAGATGGCAGCGACATTTATTTAAGTGAGCTCCAATGCTTCCAAAATTCAGGATAGCTCTTTTCGACTACACTTGCATCGTGAAGGGAAATATCGAACAGCAAAGATACTGGTGCTAAGGACATTGCAACTCTGTGATCTTCATAGGTTGAAAATGCGACTGTCGGTTTTTTAAAAGATTCGGGATAAGATAAGCATCTGACAGAGGTAGGTGTAGATTCTAAATGGACACCAAACGAATTCAACACCTCTTCTAGAGCGGTGATCCTGTCTGTTTCTTTTAAGCGAAGGGTATACAAACCGTTTATCTCGAACGGGATTCTTTTGAAAACCAGCGACATTACCAATGCTTGGGCGACATCCGGTTCTCCAATCAAATTATAGATCAACTGTCCCGGAGCTAAGGAAGGTACTTTTGTTAATTCTAATCCCTGATCTGTGAAGTGATGTTGAACTCCTAGAGGCTCAAAATATCGGATCACTTTACGATCTCCTTGTAATGACTCTTCTTTGAATCCTAGAAGCGTAATGTGTGCAGATTCACTTAGTGCGACTGCTTCGCACCAAAATGCTACAGCCGACCAATCAGGTTCCATTAAAAGAACTGTTTCATTCGCTTCTTGTCCTGGGGCAATAACGACTCCTTTAGTACTCAATTCAACTTCAAAACCTACTTGTCTCAATAGCGCTGCCGTCATCAACAGGTATGGAGTAGAGGGAATACTGTCCCAAGTCAACTTCATGCCATTTTTCATTAACGGCGCAATAATCATCAAGGCAGTGACGAACTGCGAACTTTCAACATGACCCATATGAAAATGGCCGCCACTCATTCCGACACCTTGAATGAATAAGGGGGCTTGACCGTCTACCTCTGCATACGAAACCTCAGCGCCAAGCGCATTCAAGGCAGCTACATAATGAGCAATAGGTCGTGCGTTTAGCTTTTCTGTGCCCCTTAATGTCATTTGAGCACCTTCTTGTATTGCCCAGTAGGCAGCTGCAAACCGAAGTGTTGTACCACCAGCGCCTAAATATTTATCATCGCCACTGTAAGACGACAATACTTGTGCTAAATATTCACTGTCCTTAGATGTAGACATACCCTTTAGGGTCACTTGTGGGTACAAGGCAGATATAAGCAGAGCCCTATTGACCATACTTTTACTCATGGACAACTCAAAGGTCCCTGAGAGGTGAGAAATGCGCTTAGATAATTTAAGGGTTTTAGCCATCCTTACGACCATTCAATGTGGCAAGCGATGTACACCACCGATCCTTAGTAATGGTGTTTCCGTAAGTAGGATGCCCAACAGATGACAATAGCACAAACTTGACCATTCCATCTTCATTCTTTTTATCCGCACGTTGTAGCTCCCAAAGCAATTCTGCTTCCGCATCATTTATAGGACTCCACGAATAAGTAGCCGCCAACAATTGCTGCTCATCCGCAAGACCGCTTAGCTCCAAAGCCAGATGCAATCCTTGAATAACGGCTGCCCCATGGGTTATATTGTTTCCCTGAGCTAGTCGAAGACTTTCAAGAGCATGACCAAAGGTGTGTCCAAGATTGAGCACCTTTCTTAAGCCGGCTTCCTTAAAGTCTTTCGAAACTAAATTTTCTTTTACCGCAACGCTTTCGCTAATATTTTCCAGTTTAATCTGAGACGGTCTTAAACTCAATATTAGTGGCCAATTACGACCTGAAATCAAACTATGCTTGATCATTTCACCATGGCCACTCTCCCATTCTAACTCAGGTAACGTTTCTAGAAACTTAGGCTCAATCAACACTAAGTCTGGATTGTTAAATGTCCCGATTTGATTTTTTAGTCCGGCAAAATTTAATCCGTTTTTTCCACCAACAGATGCGTCAACCATTGCAAGTAATGAGGTTGGTACGTGAACAAACGAAATACCTCTTTTAAAGGTGGAAGCGATGAATGCACCAAGATCGCATACCACTCCTCCACCTAGATTTATAAGCAACGTATTCCGATCCGCGCCGTAGTCTAATAGAACATGCCAAAGATTTGCAGCGACTTCTAACTCTTTACTCTCTTCTCCAGGATCAACTTCTAGTATTTCAAAATCTTCTGGTAGATGCGCTAATGATTGCGCTAAAAACGGCAAGCACTGTGATGTATTACCATCCACCAAAATGAACACCTTCGAAGGTTTTTTTCTCAAAAGAAGCGCATCCAATGCTTGAATTCCAGCTTCTCCGAAATGTAAAGTAGATGTCGTAATAATCACACCCCTAAAATACGACATCTCAGCACTATATTTGAATTCACAATTCACAGATAGATGATTGATTTCTCTAATACAGAAACCGCTTTCAAAATGAAGACTAAAATGGATCTCAGACAGAGCCATTTACTGTATTCGACGTTAAGCTCCCCCTCAGTAGTAAGACTCCTTAAGTCTCTGACTCTGTTATTATTAGCTATGCGATTACCGATAAAAGCAATTGTAAAGGCGACAGTTTTCCGCCAATTTTGTGGTGGAGAAACTGTAGATGAATGTGAGCCTCAAATCCAACGTCTAGCACAAGGAAATGTTCATGCTATTCTCGACTACAGTGTAGAGGGGAAAGCGCAAGAAACAGATTTCAACAGAACCTTGGACGTTACCCTACAGACCCTGGAATTTGCAAAAAACCACAGCCATGTACCGTTTGGCGTGTTCAAGCCTACCGGTATTGGCAGTATCCACCTATATGAGAAAGTCAGCCTAAATCAGGAGTTATCTGATGCGGAACAATTCGCATGGGAAGCCACTGTATTACGCTGGGAAACTATTTTTATAAGGGCACATAAACTGCAAGTCAAGGTAATGGTAGACGCAGAAGAGAGTTGGATTCAACCAGCTGTGGATCAATTAGCCTTGCGGTTCATGCGTGCTTACAACACAACCTCAGCATTGGTTTATAATACTGCACAGTTATACCGTCATGATCGTTTAAAACACATGAAAGATGTATTAGAGTTAGCCAAAAGTGAAGGTTTTAAATACGGGGTCAAAATTGTTAGAGGTGCTTATATGGAAAAAGAGCGTGCGCGAGCCCAATCTATGGACTATCCAAGCCCTATACAACCAAACAAAGCAGCTTCTGATAGAGATTACAATGCAGCGATTGATCTGATCATAGCTAATATGGATCATATGGCAGTTGTTGTGGGCACACACAATCAGGAAAGCATTAGCAGGGTTTGTTACTCGCTAGAACAAGCTAATATCCCTTTAAGTGATGATCGTATACATGTAGCACAGCTATTTGGCATGAGCGACCACATCAGTTTCAATGCTGCCGCATCAGGTATGAATGTTGCTAAATATTTACCCTTTGGCCCAGTAAAAGATGTACTACCCTACTTATTCAGACGGGCAGAAGAAAACACCAGCGTGGAAGGCCAAACAGGACGTGAATTGTCTTTAATTCAGCAAGAAATAACCAGACGTAAATTCTTAAAATAAAGGAACTACCCTTCACTGGTCAGATCAAGTACACTCACCGTATCCGAACAGTTTTCAATGATCATTCGATAGTCCGTTTCGAGGTATTCAAACTTCAAGGTATAGGTACCACAGGGTTCTTTTCGAGTATCGCTTTCAGAAAAATCAACCCTTCCCTTGGTGACTGCATGATAGTAAATACTATCTGCTGATAAATCTAGAACAACATGGTTTAGCGAAGTTGAATCTATGATTTTCGTTCTAAAAAGTTTTTTTACCCTTGCCTGAGGACCATAGGCGTAATCAAAATCTCTATCTCCAAACAAAGCCAGAACGATAAGTATTCCAAGACCAATTCCTAGGATATAAAACAGGAGGCGACGTAAGAAGGCCATAATTATTGGGATCCATTTAAATTATTTGACTACAGGTTTCCGAAAAGCAACGCGTCATTTGAAAACGGAAGGTCGAAATGTTCGCCTAAATGTCGCTTGGTAAGTAAACCTCTGTAAAGGTATAACCCAGCCCTCATGTTTAGGTCGTAATGTAAACTTTCCTCTACACCACCGAAATTAGCGAGTTGCTGTATCATAGGTCCAACAATGTTGCTCATAGCTATACTTGCTGTATGACCCACCGCACTAGCCATATTAGGTACACAGTAGTGTAGAACATCATGTTTTTTGAACGTAGGATTTTCGTGTGAGGTCACTTCCGAGGTCTCGAAGCATCCTCCACTATCTATGCTAATATCTATGATGACACTAGATTCAGGCATTTGCTCCACCATTTCCTCAGTAACTACAAGTGGCGTCCTGCCATCCACAGGCCTCAATGCTCCTATGACAACATCAGCTTCCCTAAGTCTTTTACTTAAAACTATCTGTTGAATAACTTCAGTGACGACGGACGAATCAAATTGAGCTTGCGCATGACGCAATCGATTAATAGAACTATCTACAAGCACCACGGCTGCCCCCATTCCTCTAGCAGCGTGAACTGCTGAGATACCAGCGATACCAGCCCCTATAACCACGACATTTGCTGGAGCTACTCCAGGAATACCTCCCATGAGTTTGCCTTTAGCTAAGCCGTTTAATCCTTCCGAAAGCAGGCTCGCCCCAACTCTTGCCGCCATTTGCCCTGCTATCTCACTCATCGCAATGCGCAATGCGCTTTGATCAAGCATATCTCGGACTTCTTCTAACGCAAGAGCTGTAATCTTCTTATCTGAGAGTGCCTTGAAATAAGCACGATTCCTAGTGCGCAGTTGAAGGGCACTTATGAGTGTTTGGCTTCCCTTCATTTTAGAAATCTCTTCTTCCGTTGGAGGGGCTACCTTCGCGATGATTTCACACTGGAAAACCTCAAGACTACTTGAAGTGATTTCAGCTCCAGAATCAGCATACATCCTGTCATTAAAGCCAGATAAGTCTCCTGCACCAGATTCTATTTTAATACCATGGCCTAAGTTTACCAGCATTTGAACACTTTCCGGTGTGAGAAGTATTCTATGCTCATTCATCTCCCGCTCTTTAGGAATACCAATATGCAATTGTGCGTCTTTGGTATCCACGGCTAAACGTTCTTCTTGGGTCTCCCAAGAAGTTTCTGACCAACTTATATAATCACTCATGGTTCCATACTATTTCTCGCGTGTCTAGATCTGGATAAAACTCTATAGTCCTGTACCCTTCGTTTTGTGATGTGATGTAAACCACTCCTATTCTGTAAGGTAGGAAAGATTGGACATTCCTGCCCCATTCTATCCAGATAGGGCAATCTTCTTCGAGATATTCTTCAAAACCTAGATCGAATGCTTCCTCTTCATTTTCAATTCTATAGGCATCCACATGATAGAGTTTACCTTGGGGACCTAGATGCTCATTTATCAAAGAAAATGTAGGTGAGGACCCCGCATCATTACTTCCCCATGATGCAATAAGCGCATTACATAAAGTCGTCTTCCCACTACCCATAGGAGCTTCCAAAAGGTTGACATGATGCACTCGAGCAAGCCAAATTTCGCCAGCTACATCAGGTAAATCATCAATTCTTACTGCATCAAAACGCAGCGATTTATTTTCCGTGGAGGACCGCATAAGGAATAATTAGCTCTTCTAAAGATACCCCGCCATGTTGATACGTATTGCGGTAGTACTGTACAAAATGGTTGAATCGGTTTGGGTAGACGTAAAAGAGGTCGTTTAGAGCAAAGATGTATTGATCAGCAATATGATTTTTAGGAAGGCCGATGCTGTCTGGATCTTTCACCACCAAGCTATGCTTATTCTGGTAGCTCATACCGGTCCCTGTCTTGAACCTTAGATTTGTCGTCAAATCCCGAGTACCAATTACTTTGGATGCTCGGTTTACATTTACAGTACCGTGATCGGTAGTTATCACTACCGTAAATCCCTGCTTAGCAGCCCATTGCATTGCCTTTCTTAGCGGCGAGCTATCAAACCAAGTGGCCGTTAATCTTCTGTAGGCACTGTCGTTGCTCGCTAATTCCTTGACAACCTCCACATCAGTCCTGGCATGAGAAAGGGTATCCACAAAATTATACACCAACGTAACGACATCAGCTTCTTTGTTTTCGTGAATGGAATCTATAAATTTATTAGCGCTCCTCAAATTAACCACCTTGTGGTATTTCATTTGCTTACCTCCTAGTCCGAGAGCGTTTAATTGGTGTTGGAAAAGCTCCTGTTCAAACTGGTTTTTACTCCCTTCCTCACCGTCTTCTTTCCAATATTGAGGCAATTCCTTTTTAATATCTCCTGGCATCATTCCTGCAAATAGCGCATTTCTTGCGTACTGGGTAGCTGTAGGTAGTATGCTACTATAAAGACCTTCATTTTCTATTTTAAAATCGTCAGTAACCTTTGGCTTTATGGCCAACCACTGGTCATACCGCAGGTTATCAACAACGACAAAAAACACTTTTTCACCCTTGCGAATTCTAGGTGCTACGAGATGACCTATAACCTCGTGAGAAAGCATAGGTCTATCCGTGGTCTTGAACCAACTCTCATATTGATTCGACATAAATCGGCAAAACAACTCGTTTGCTTCCTTTTTTTGGTTGGACAAAACGCTTTTTAACCCTTCTTCACTCCCCTGGTCTAATTCCAGTTCCCAACGGAGCAGCTGCTTATAAAACGCAGCCCATTCTTTCCAAGTTTTCAGGCCTTGCATTTCCAGAGTTAACTTTCCAAAAACCTGCTGATATCCCCTGGTAGTAGCTCTGGTAACCAACTCCTTGCCTTCCAAAATCCTCTTTAAACTCATCAGGACTTGATTTGGATTTACAGGCTTTATTAGATAATCCTCGATCTTAGAACCTATGGCCATCTCCATAATCTGCTCCTCTTCACTCTTTGTGATCATGACTATGGGCATTTCAGGACGAACAGCTTTCATTTTTTCAAGCGTTTCTAAGCCTGATAATCCCGGCATATTTTCATCAAGAAAAACGGCGTCAAATGGACGCTCAACTACTAATTCTAGGGCATCTATGCCATTGTTACAAGTATCAAACGTATAGCCCTTTCCCTCTAAAAACAGTAAATGTCCTTTGAGCATATCAATTTCATCATCTACCCATAGAATATTTGGCATAATTGGTCGTTTTAATCTTGTTAAAAGTAATGCGCGCATGCCACGGCTCGCTTGATGTCCTGTAGTATTTTTACGCTGCAGGTAAAACCGAAGAACATTGAGCACGAAGAACAAAATTATTAACGACCCAATCTATGGGTTTATTACGGTTAAGGATCCGCTTATTTATAAGCTGATTGACCATCCCTACTTCCAACGTTTGCGTCGGATATCTCAACTAGGGCTGACTTACTTAGTTTATCCCGGTGCCTACCATACAAGATTCCATCATGCTATAGGCGCGATGCATCTCATGGGAAGAGCTATATACACATTGCGTCAAAAAGGACATGACATTACGGCCGAGGAAGAACAAGGCGTATTGGTTGCTATTCTCTTGCACGACATAGGCCATGGACCATTCTCTCATGCCCTTGAGCACACTTTAATTCCTGGCGTAAGTCATGAAGCATTGAGTTTGAAGATCATGGAAGAACTCAACTCAGAATTTGATGGTTCGCTCACACTGGCTATAGACATATTCACGAACAACTATTCAAAAGCATTTTTACACCAGCTTATTTCATCTCAGTTAGATATGGACAGGTTGGATTATTTACGACGTGATTCATTTTACACTGGAGTAACAGAGGGAAGCGTAAATTCAGAGCGTTTGTTAACCATGTTGAATGTCTGCGATGACCAGCTAGTTGTAGATTCTAAGGGTATTTATAGCGTTGAAAAATTTTTAGTAGCTCGCCGGCTAATGTATTGGCAAGTGTACATGCACAAAACAGTTCTCAGTGCTGAGTTCATGCTCGTTAATATTTTAAAACGCGCTAAATATCTCGCTACTCAGGGTATTCAACTCCCCGGAACCATCGCCTTAAAGCATTTCTTAAACGCTGACTACAGTTGGAGTGACTTCGAGATAAACCCCCAAGTTTTACAAAAATTTCTTTTGTTAGATGACTTTGATGTAATGAGCGCTATTAAGGACTGGGCATCACATTCTGACGCCATTCTAAGCGATCTAAGCACACGTATCACGCACAGGAAGCTATTGAAAATAAGGCTTCAAGAAACTCCGTTTGAAGAAGGCTTGTCGCAAAGAATGGCAGAAGGCATAAAGAAGCAATATGGTTTCGACCATGGTGAAGAGAAATACATGTTGATCATCGATAAGGTGAAGCACCACGCATACAATAGTAAAAAGGGTCATATTAATCTGCTCTATAAAGATGGGCGAACTAGTGATATCAGCGAAGCTGCCGATCAAATGACGATTAAGGCACTAAGTGAACCTGTTGAACGACATTTCATTTGTTTCCCTAGAGAACTTAGAAACTTATTATGAGACATCCTGCAACAACACTCTACGACATCGCAGAGAACCTTGGTTTAGCCGCCCAGGAAGCATGGAAAGATGTCTTAATTACCGGTGTAGCGACATTAGATGATGCAGAAGAAGGTGACCTAAGCTTCCTCGCAAATCGCAAATATGCACGTCAGGCATCACGGACCGAAGCAAGTGTCGTCCTTACCGATCATCATAGTAAAATAGATCATCCAAAGGCCATTGTAATACGAGTAACTCAGCCCTATATGGTTCTAGCAAAACATTTGAGCCAGATCGAGTCAAATTTTAAAACACCACAGCGGAGCAACAAGTCAGTTCAAATACCTCAAACCGCACAAATTCATGCAAGCGTAATCCTATTAGAAGGTGTTTGTATTGAAGACGACGTTGTGATTGGCGCGCATTCAAAAATAGGTCCAGGAGCCAAAATTCTTGAAGGGAGTATTATAGGCGAACACGTAATTATAGATGCCGGCGCCGTCATAGGTGCAGAAGGTTTTGGATGGGCACCTGATGAAAAAGGACAATTCCATCGTGTTCCACAACTTGGAAATGTGGTTTTACATAACCACGTTTACATAGGAGCAAATACAACGGTCGACAGAGCAGCCTTAGGATCAACGACAATAGGAGAAGGCACAAAAATTGACAACTTGTGTATGATAGGTCATAATGTTGTGATTGGAAAACACACCATTATAGCAGCGCAATCAGGCGTCGCTGGATCAACAACCATAGGCGACCATTGTATGATTGGTGGCCAAGTAGGAATTGCAGGGCACCTTAAAATAGGGAACCAAGTCAAGATTTTTGCTCAAAGTGGCGTAATGTCTGATGTTACGGACAATAGGACTATATTTGGCTCTCCTTCTTTGGACAGTCGACATTTTTTAAAATCGTTCGCAGCCTTTAAGAAACAAGGCGAATAATTATGATGCAGAAGACACTTTCTACTACGGTTTCCTTTGAGGGAAATGCACTTCACACTGGTGAATCCGTTAGAGTAAATCTGGTACCTAGTGATACAGATACTGGAATCATATTTGTGCGAACAGATTTAGATAACGCTGAAATACCTGCCTTAGTAAGGTATGTTAAACGGACGAACAGACAGACCATTCTTCAAAATGGCGAAGCTACTGTTGGTACTGTAGAGCACTTGATGGCAAGCCTTTACGCGCTTGGCATAGACAACCTTCGTATTGAATTAAATGGAAGTGAAATCCCCATTCTAGATGGCTCTGCTGCACCCCTGGTTGATCTTATAATCCAGGCTGGAACAAAGGAGCAATCCATAGAAAAAAATTACTACACCTTAGAAGAGCCCTTTGTTTACAAAGACGACGACGGCTCTGAAATAATGGCATTACCTAGCGAAGATTTCGAGGTAAGTGCTCTTATAGATTATGGTTCGTCAGTTCTTGGACCACAGCATGCTCAATTAACTAAAATGACCGATTTCCGCACGGAAATAGCCAGCGCAAGAACATTCAGTTTCCTTCGTGAATTAGAGCCCCTTTTAGACCAAGGACTCATCAAAGGAGGTGATCTTAATAACGCCATCGTATATGTCGACCACGAAATGGCCCCAGGTACTTTAGATAAGTTGAAGAAGGCCTTCGGAAAAAACAACGTTGACGTCACTCAGTTTGGCACTTTAAATAACATTGACTTGCGGTTCTCTAACGAGGCAGCGCGTCACAAACTATTAGATGTCGTAGGCGATATTGCATTGTTAGGACGTCCATTAAAGGCACGAATCATTGCCACCAAGCCAGGTCATGGTGTAAATGCAGAATTCACAAAAGCGCTTGCTGCCAAAATAAAACAACAGGAAAACAAACCGCAAGCTCCAAAATACGATCCAAACGCAGTACCTGTCAAAAATGTTGAGGACATAATGAGGTTGATCCCGCATAGATCTCCATTTTTGCTGGTTGACAAAATAATGACTTTGACCGAGGACAGAGTCATTGGTGTCAAGGCCGTAACAATGAATGAGCCATTCTTTGTGGGGCACTTCCCCGGAGCACCTGTAATGCCCGGCGTTTTACAAATAGAGGCCATGGCGCAGTGTGGAGGAATCCTTGCATTAAGCTCCGTCCCTGATCCCGAAAATTACCTGACTTATTTTATTAAGTTGGACAATGCTAAGTTCAAACAAAAAGTAGTTCCCGGTGATACCTTGATTTTTGATTTAAAACTGATCTCACCAATCCGTAGAGGTATAGTCCACATGTTAGGAAGAGCCTTTGTTGGAAACAAGTTGGTATGTGAGGCTGAATTAATGGCACAGATTACAAAGTAAATGATTCATAAATTCTCAAGCGTACATCCTGAGGCTCAGATTGGAAACAATGTCGAGATTGGACCTTTTAGTACCATAGAAGCCGACGTTATCATTGGAGATGGGACATGGATAGGTCCTAATGTAACTATCATGAATGGTGCAAGACTTGGATCCAATTGCCAAGTCTTCCCAGGAGCTGTTATTTCGGCTATTCCTCAAGATTTAAAATATGAAGGTGAGCTCACCACCGTTGAGATAGGGGATGAAACTACCATACGCGAATGCGTAACAATAAATAGAGGAACGAAAGCATATGGAAAGACTGTCATTGGTAAAAAAGGACTTATCATGGCTTACGTTCATATAGCCCACGATTGTATCATAGGAGATCACGTTATTCTTGTAAATTCAGTAGCCCTTGCAGGACATGTGGAAATAGGTGATTGGAGTATTGTTTCAGGCTTGTCCGCAGTTCATCAATTTGTCAAGATTGGCGAGCATGCCATGGTGGGCGGAGGAGCAATGGTGCGTAAGGATGTACCACCATTCATAACCGCCGCAGGCGAACCCGTTACCTATGCAGGTGTTAATAGCGTTGGACTCAAAAGACGAGGTTTTTCGAGTGTCCATATCAATTTGATACAAGATGTTTACCGGATTATTTACCAAAGTGGTAAAAACATTTCCCAAGCCCTTGAGATAGTCAAACGAGAATATAAAGTTGATCCAAACGTTTTGCGTATCATTGATTTTATAGAAAACAGCAACAGGGGTCTCATTAGAAAGTAAGTTACTGTTATGATCGTTCTAGATAAATTACAGAAACAATACGGCAGACAAAACATCTTGCAAAAGGTTAGCTATACCTTTGCTAACCAATCAAGAACAGTCATTCTAGGGTCAAACGGGTCAGGTAAATCTACACTCATAAAAATTTTATCCGGTGCCCTTGAAGCTAGTGATAACCCACCGGTCTTTACCATTGACTCTAAAGAAGTATCGGCTAAAGAAATAGGTTTATACCTGAGCATCGCTGCACCTTACGTGGCACTTAATCCGTTATTCACCCTATCAGAAACCCTGCTTTTCCATAGAAAGATGTGCGGGTTTAACCCATCATTTCAAATAGAAGAATGGCTTTCAAGAGCAGATCTTTTAAAACACATGGACAAGCGACTGGCGACTTTCAGTTCAGGAATGCTGCAACGCGTAAGATTACTTCTTGCTATACCAAGCGATCGTTCGCTACTTCTGCTTGATGAACCTACAAGTAACCTAGATAAGGCCGGCGTCCTGCTTTACCAGGAGCTAATAGCCAGATTTACAACAGACAAAACTATCATAGTGGCTAGTAACTATTTCACCGACGAGTATTCCTTTTGTGACCAAGAACTACTACTAGAGAAACACTATTAAGACCCTCACTTAGTATTCCGTAGAGCGAAGCATTTGCGTTATATTTGAGCAAACTTTTACAAGCTATGGCAAGTACATCAGATATTAAAAACGGCATGTGTATCAATTTCAATGGACACCCATTCCAAATCGTTGAGTTTCTTCATGTCAAACCAGGTAAAGGTGCGGCTTTTGTCAGAACGAAGATCAAAAATCTAGAAACAGGTCGCGTTCTTGACAACACTTTCCCTGCTGGAGCAAAGATTGAAACCATAGATATAGAAACTCGTCAATACCAGTTTTTATATAATGACGGTTCTGACTTTCACTTCATGAATACAGAAAACTTCGAGCAATTAACTTTTGAAAAAGGATTAATTAATGCTCCTGACTTATTGGTCGATGGAATGATGTGTTTCGTTCTCTTCCATGCTACAGACAACAGAGCAATGACCGTAGAATTACCCAGAACAGTTACTTTAAAAGTAACCTATGCAGAGCCTACCGTCAAAGGCAATACATCGTCAAATGCTTTAAAAACAGTTACAGTGGAAGGTGGTGCTGAAGTACAAGTGCCTTTGTTCATTAAAACCGACGAACAAATTGTTATCAATACTGAAGATGGGTCTTATAAAGAACGAGCCAAATAACTGTTCCACCCTAATTTACTAAACAAAAAGCCCCAACTCTATTAAGAGTTGGGGCTTTTTGTTACCACTAACATCTTCACCAAGAAAGATGTCGTAATCCCTAACGTGGCTCGAATAAGCCTATAATAGGGCCCAAAAAAAGCCCAACCTAGTTACCTAGATTGGGCTCGAAAAATGGCGGCGACCTACTCTCCCGGAAACCCAGTACCATCGGCGCAAATGTGCTTAACTTCTC
>CAWURU010000001.1:0-86971 GCA_963925515.1 uncultured Flavobacteriales bacterium | reverse complement strand
GGTAACCCGTGCGCGCTTCTCTTTTTATAAAGTAGTGATTTACTTAGTTTGAATCCAAGAACCAACGATTAAATCTTTATCATTCTTAAGGTCGTTTAACTCACGAATATCCTTAAGCTCTGAACCTGTTTTTTTAGCGATAGTCCTTAATATATCACCGGGCTGAACTTGATAATGGCTTTCATCAAAAGACTTGTAATCACCATTCTTAGTAACCTTAATAACCATACCGGGTAAAGGACGAGCTCCACGAAGGCCAGCGTTAAGCTTTTTCAGCTCAACAACATTCATACCGTTATCCATAGCAATCTTACCTAGAGATCGGTCCTTTGCGCTTAAAGTAATGGTTTGCCCAATTTGGGTTTCATCTTTCTTAATAGAAACAAGTTCTCCATCGTCTTCTTTAAACGAAGCTTCAGTCGGCACATAATCATCAGACAATACTTTAAAATCAGTACGACGGTTTATCTGGTTGGCGACTTCTTGATTTTCAGCGGCTAGAGATTTAATATATATCTCATTCATTACATCATTTTCCTTGAACTTGTCAGCACCTAAACCCGTGTAACCTTGTGGGATAGTAAATGGCTCCTTTTCGCCCATACCCACAGCTGTCAAACGCTGAGATGAAATACCTTTTTGTATCAGATAATCCACACAACTTTGAGCACGCGCTTGAGACAACACATCATTTTTCAAGTCAGTGTCACGGTAATCTGTGTGAGAACGAAGTCCAATAGTGATAGTTGGATTTCTCCTTAAAATACTATAAACGGTATCGAGGGCTACGTTACTTTCCTCACGTAATTCAGATTTTGCTAAATCAAAGAATACATTAGGCAATACTATTGGCACTTCAATAGGGTCCATGGTCAAGGTTAATGAGAAGGACTTTACATACTCACGTTCCTCTTTAACCCTAGAATAATCAGATAGACTTAATCCTTGAGTAGAGATGTCGTCAATGGCATTCAAGAACTTCTTACGACTCATGTTAAATTTGTAAGACTTGTCTTCCAGTATATTTCCTTTAGGAATACTAAACCTTCCTGAAGCATCTGTCGTGACAATAAAACTGTTTCCTGATTTATCACTTACCTCAATGGTAACCTCTTTAACCGGTTTTCCATTTTTACTACTAACAACGGTCCCCTGTACTTCGAATTGCTTTGACCATTCAGTTACGTACCAGATGTCATGTTCTCCTCTAGTTCCTTTTCTATTAGAGATCACAAAACCATTTTTAGTGTCATCTCCTGGAGCCCAACGTAAGGCGATGTCATCTGCTTCAGAATTAATGGGGCTTAGCATGTTTTCAACATCACCAATCGTCATACCATTATCATCTAACTTCACTCTAAAGCAGTCAAAGCCTCCCATTCCAGCTCGCCCGTTTGAAGAGAAATACAAATACCCGTCTCCATGAATGAAAGGGTAAAGCTCGTCACCACGGGTGTTTATATTTAGAGACTCGGGGGTCTTCCATACACGAGCTCTCCGATCGTAAGTAGTCATGTAAATATCCTTACCTCCTTTACCATCTGCCAATTCACCAGCGAAATAAAGAATTTCATCATCAGCACTTAATGCTGGATGACCAATAGATGCTCCACTGTCCAAAGCAATCACCACGGGCTCTGGATTAGCCCAGTCTTGCCCTACCTTCTTTGTAGTATAGATTGCGCAACCCATTTTCTCGTTTTTCACCTCTAGACATTTCGTGAAATACATAGTTTTCCCGCGCGAGTCAAAAGTCACTACACCTTCATGATCTTTAGTGTTGATCACATCACTCATAGGCTGTATATCGCCCCAAACGATATCGTCGTTTGCATTGGCCTCTTTTCCATTTTTCTTTTTCGATCCTTTTTTCTCTTGACCTTCAATAATAAAAATGTCAGAGAAACGCTGTCCCGTCCAACCATCTTGTTTTCTACCGGTGGCATCATCGCGCATAGAGGAAATCATCAAGGTCAATTCTTCTTTACCTCTTGTTCCAGCGTATGAAATCGCGTAATCCGATTTTTTAGAATTTAAGTCCTTCGCGTTATCAAGTGCAAACAACGATCCTTGATCGGACCATTTCACAGCCTGCTGACAACTCAAAATACCTGTTTCAGCTCTTGAATCTGACGGAATTAATTTTTTATACTCCTCAAATGCAACTATCGCATTTTCGAATTCCCCTTGACACTGAAGCATCTCCGCATATCCAAGTCCTGAAAGAGCTCCAAAACCAAGTTTTTGAGCTCTTAAATAATAGCTCGCAGCTCGCTTACATTGACCAGTAAACCGGTAGCATTCAGCCATGTTGTACGAAATCCGTTGTTTTTGATCGCGAGATTTCTCCTTGGAATACGCTTTCGCATATGCTTCTACGGCCACACTATACTCTTTAGCGTCAAAGTACTCATCTGCACGTTTCGTAGTCTTATGTAGGGTGGTTTCAATATCCTCTATAGCAGCATCTTGTGCGCTAGATATAGTAGGGATCATGAATAAGGCCAAGGCCAGTATTTGATAAAATCTTTTTTGCATGAGAATAGTTATCACTAGGGTTTAAGCGTGCCTAATATAGCCAAAATATAAAAAGAAACCCCGCAAAGGCAGGGTTTCTATTTAAGCAAATCGAGATCATTAAAATGATTATCTCGTGTAAAGCATTTCGCGGAATTTAGGTAATGGCCACTGCTCATCATCTATCATCAATTCAAGTTTGTCACTTTCATAACGAATGACTTCAAAATATGGCTTAACATTATCGTGGTAGGCGATTGCCCTGTCGCGCATATCATCCATTAGATTAGCCTTTTTACGCTCTTGAACCATGGCTTCTTTTGACCCTAGTATCTTTGAAATTCTAGCTGAAATATCTTTAATCATTTCCAGTTGCTCTTTCGCGACACGATCAAAGGTCTCAGAGTCCATAATATCTTTTAATCGCTGAACATTATCAATCAACATGTTCTGGTACTTAATCGCAGTGGGTACAATATGATTACCAGCTAAATCGCCCAGGACTCTTGATTCAATTTGAATTTTCATGAAGTAGGATTCTAAAAGAATCTCATGACGTGCTTCAGCTTCTCTATTTGACATGACACCTAAATGCTTAAATAAAGACAACGACTGCTCACTTACATAAGCGTCTAACGCGCGAGGCGTAGAAGGCTCATTTGTCAAACCACGTTTTTCAGCTTCTTCTTTCCATGCATCTCCATACCCATCTCCTTCAAAGCGAATGTCCTTACTTTCCTTGATATAACGTTTTAGAACACTAAAGATGGCTTCATCCTTCTTTAAACCGTCATTGTCGATTAAACCATCAACATCTGTTTTAAATTCAATCAACTGCTGCGCCATTGCTGAATTAAGTACCGTCATAGGTTGTGCACAATTACTAGCTGAACCTGCCGCACGCAATTCAAATTTATTTCCTGTAAAAGCAAATGGCGAAGTGCGGTTACGATCGGTATTGTCCAAAAGGACATCTGGAATTTTACCTACAACGTTTAATTTGAGGTCAGTCTTTTGATCCGGAGTCATCTTTCCTCCTTCAATATTTTCCAATTGATCAAGGACCCTACTGAGTTGAGCACCAATGAATACTGATATTATAGCTGGTGGAGCCTCATTAGCTCCTAGGCGGTGTTCATTTCCTGCTGATCCAATAGAAGCTCTAATCAAATCTGCATGTCTATGAACAGCTTTTATGCTATTGACAAAAAACGTCAAGAACATTAAGTTACTCATAGGTGTAGAGCCTGGAGCTAATAAATTCACTCCAGTATTAGTTGCTAAAGACCAGTTGTTATGTTTTCCTGAGCCATTAATGTTTGCGAAGGGTTTTTCGTGCAGTAACACGCGGAAATCATGACGACGTGAAACCTTTTCCATGAGGTCCATGAACAGTGAATTATGATCCACTGCTACGTTTGCTTCCTCAAAAACAGGCGCAAATTCATACTGAGCAGGCGCTACTTCGTTATGACGAGTTTTCACCGGAATCCCTAGAATACGACTTTCATATTCCAATTCCTTCATAAATTCAATGGCACGCTCGGGAATAGATCCAAAGTAATGATCATCTAACTGCTGTCCTTTTGCCGGAGCGTGTCCTAATAGGGCACGGCCCGCAAGCATTAAGTCAGGCCTTGCGTGAAAGTATGCCTCATCCACAAGGAAATATTCCTGCTCCCATCCAAGAGTAGCGTATACCTTAGTCACATTTTTATCAAAGTACTTACAGACAGCAGTAGAAGCACTGTCCACAGCCTGAAGAGCCCTTAACAAGGGTGTTTTATAGTCTAATGCTTCCCCTGTATAGGATACAAACACAGTTGGGATACATAGAGTGCTACCAAAAACGAATGCCGGCGATGTAGGATCCCATGCAGTATATCCACGAGCCTCAAAAGTATTTCTTATTCCACCATTAGGAAATGATGAAGCGTCAGGTTCTTGCTGAACCAGCATTCCTCCTGAGAACTTTTCTATAGCCTCTCCATTACCCGTAGGTTCAAAGAAAGAATCATGCTTTTCAGCTGTAGACCCTGTTAACGGTTGGAACCAGTGGGTATAATGCGTTGCACCCAAATTAAGGGCCCAGGCTTTCATTCCAGAGGCGACTTGATCTGCTATTCCTCTAGAAATTTTACTCCCGTTTTCCATAGCATCGACGACCGCCTTAAAAGCTTCAGAAGTCATATACTCGCGCATTGCCTTTATATTGAATACGTGGGATCCGAAATACTCTGAAACACGAGCCTCAGGCGCATTAAAGTTGTTAGGCTTGCGGCCCATTGTTTGTTCTAATGCAAGGAATCTTACCGTTGGCATATGATTGATTTTTTTTAGGTTTTAACAAATGTACCCCTAAATTTTGAGGGCTACAATAACTTAAACATAATATTAAAGGTTATCACCCCCTAAAAATCAAGCATAAAATGAACAAAATGTATAGAGACAGTAGTATTACCCCCTCGGTACGATTTAATCGATCTGCTTTAAAGAGACCCATGAGCGGAATAATAAGAAACGTCAGGAGGATACTGTATGGGAAATCGAAAGTAAATAAAGCCTGATCTTCTATAATGATTGGTTTTATTATTGCGGTAATACCCAAAACACTCAGAATATTGAAGATATTAGATCCTATAATATTACCAATAGCGATATCAGACTCACCTTTTTTCGCTGCCATCAAGCTGGCAGCTAATTCAGGAACGCTGGTCCCGAAGGCCACTATAGTTACTGAAACAAATCGCTCGCTTAAACCTAAGTCCAATGCCATGGCAGAAATACCATTCACGAAAAACTGAGCACCAAATTTAAGTCCCGCAGCACCTAGCACTAGGAACAAAACACCTTTACCTATCCCCATGGAATCAGCATCTAAATCATCCATGGGCATAGCTAGAGCATCTTTTCTGGCTCCTACTATCTTAAAAATGTTGTAGCCTACTAAAAGTGTAACCAGTATTCCACCTTGAACCGCGGAAATACCTCCGAAATACAAGAAAACACCCAACATTGCATTCGACACTAATAGAAATATCCAATCGTTTCTATATGTCGTCCGAAGCGCAGACATTTTAAACAATAAGGCTGTGCCACCTAATATCAAACCTATATTGGCAATATTAGAACCGATCACGTTGCCTAAAGCTATATCACTTTTCCCTTTTAAAGCAGCAACAACACTAACGATTAGCTCTGGGGCGCTCGTCGCAAATGCAACTAGAGTCAACCCAATGACCACTTTAGAAATACGAAGTCTCAGTGCAATACCAATACTTCCTGTTACAAGCAGTTCTCCCCCTAATAACAGTAAACCAAAACCAGCGAGTAACGAAAGAGCCATCACAGTTTAGTTCCGCGTTTTATTGAATCAGTAACTTCCTTAAAAGCATCACGCCCATCCTTAATGGTTTTTTTAACCTCAGTTAATTTCTGATCTTCAGCACTATCTAAGATCTCACGCTTGATATCATTCGATGCGTTTTTGACCTGCTTGATAAGCTTTGCTGCAGAACGAGCCATGGTTGGGATTTGCTTTGGCCCAAAGAGGAGTAAAAATAATAGAGCAACAATGATAAACTCACCACCACTTACATTGAACAAAAGAAATACTTGTACCATAGCTCAAATTTAAGACAAAAAAAGCCCCGCTGTGCGATGCACAGCGGGGCTTTTAAATTCCTTTTGCTTATTACTCTTCTTCTTTAGAAGAATCAAACATTACTGGGGTAGCGATAAATAGGGAACTGTAAGTACCCACAATTACACCAAGCAACAATGCAAACATAAATCCACGTATTACTTCACCTCCAAACAAGAAGATTACAAGGAGTACAAAGAATGTCGTCAAGGAAGTATTGAACGTACGACTTAACGTCTGGTTCAACGACTTATTAACCCCTGCAGTTAAGTTCTTTGTGCGACCCCCTAAGTTTTCACGAATACGGTCAAAGACAACCACAGTATCATTCAACGAATAACCAATCACAGTTAATATAGCTGCTATAAATGCCTGATCGACCTCCAATTGAAATGGGAGTAATCCATCTGCTATAGAGAATGCTCCTAAAACGAATAGGACATCATGTAACAAAGCGACCACTGCTCCCAAAGAGAACTGCCATTTTCGGAAACGCATAAGGATATAAAGGAATACAACAATTAAAGAGAACAGTATACTATAAATAGCACCCGTCTTAATATCATCAGCAATAGTTGGACCGACTACTCTAGATCCCACAAGACCAATAGCCTCGTCTGTTGCGTCTGTAAAGAAGTCCTCGCGAGCAATTTGTTCAGCAAAAAAACCAGATACACCAGCAAAAAGTTTATCCTCGATATCTTGATCTACCTGAATACCTGTTTCGTCAATACGGTAATTCGTAGTTATAATAACCTGATTAGATTCTCCTAGTGTTTTAACTACAGGCTTGAAGCTATTTCCTTCAGCATCAACCAACGTACCGCTCAAAGATTCTGAAATCTCACTAACCTCAACAGGTTGATCAAATCTCACTTGAAATGATCGACCACCTACAAAATCTACACCGAGGTTTAGACCATTAGTAAATAATGAACCCAATCCAATAATGATCACAACCGTAGAAACAACGTAAGCAATCTTACGCTTCGCTAAAAAGTCAAAATTCAAGTTCGTATACCAGTCTTTTGTGGTCTTTGTCGAGAAATTGATAGTTTTCTTACCATCTAATCTACGCTCAAATACAACCCTTGAGATGAATAGTGCAGAGAACAATGACGTCAAAATACCAATGATCAATGTGGTCGCAAAACCGCGAATAGGTCCTGTACCAAACGAATATAAAATAACACCTGTGAGGAGCGTTGTTACGTTCGCATCAATAATAGCACTGTTCGAGTTCTTATAGCCGTCAACTAAAGCAGCACGTAAACCTTTTCCAGAACGTAACTCCTCGCGAATACGCTCGAAAATAATTACGTTCGCATCAACCGCCATTCCAATAGTCAAGACAATACCTGCCATTCCAGGAAGAGTCAATACCGCACCAAAACTGTTCAGAATTCCGAAGATGAAGAACATATTTACTAGAAGTGCCATATTCGCAACTAAACCAGCTCCGCTGTAATAGAAGTACATATAAAGTAGCACAAGGGCCAGTGCTATGGCGAAAGAGTTGATAGATGCTGATATAGCTTCTTTACCTAAAGATGGACCTACAACATCAGCCTGTATGATTCTTGCCGGAGCATCGAGCTTACCTGCGCGAAGAATGTTTGCTAAATCGGAAGACTCTTCTGGCGTGAAGTTTCCTGTAATTTGAGTTCTACCACCTGCAATTTCATTTTGAACCTGTGGATACGAATACACGTAATTATCAAGAACCACAGCAACAGATCGCTTGGGTGATTGAGAAGCAGCATCCGCGGTTAAGCGTTGCCACTTTTGAGCACCAGATCCGTTCATTGCCATCGTTACAATATTTCTATTGTATTCATCCAAGTCGGGACGTGCATCAACAATTACAGCACCATCTAGCTCTGGTGTGCCCTCGCGGTTACCTCTAATCGCAAATAATGTGATGATATCAGAATCAGGCTCAGGTTTGTTACTCCACAAGAATTCAGCATTGCGTAATTCTTGGTTCATTAATACAATAACCTCAGGGCGTTTCAAGTAGGCATTCACTTTTGCAGTATCACGTATTAGAGAATAACCCACGCGTGGACCCTCCATTGACATACCTGTCTCACTCACCATTGGGCGGAAGACTTCGAATAATGGATTGTTATTACTTAGAGCGCTCGAGGAATCCGCTACAGTGCTATCCACCTCAGCGACAGTTCCTTCTAGACTTAAATCATCAAAACTTGGTGCTTGTGTTTCTTCAACTTTCCCGTTTTCGGCAGCTACGACATCGCGAAGACGCTCATTAACGTTTATCAAAAAAGGAAGTACCTCTGAACCTTCGTACATATTCCAAAACTGGAGCTCTGCCGTACTCTGTAAGAGTTTTTGAACGCGGGCAGGATCTTTAACACCTGGCAATTCAACCAAGATACGACCCGTACCTTCTAACCGTTGAATGTTAGGTTGAACAACGCCAAACTGGTCAATACGTGCACGCAATACCGTAAACACATTCGCTATAGCAGCTTCAACATCACTACGGATCTCACCTTGAATAGCATCGTCAGAAGCATTAAAACCAACCTTATCAGTCATCTCAGGAGTACCGAACAAACCGGCATCATTTAAAGTACGACCACCACCTGTTTCCTGTGAAAGAGAATTAAACTCTTTGAAGAAAGTGTTTAAGTAGTTGTCCTGACCTTCCCTTTGAGCGAGATCTGTATTTGAAATAGCCTGAACGAAGAGAGGATCCTTAGAGTTCGCGACAATGCCCTTTAAGACATCTTTGACACTAACTTCAAGAATCACATTCATTCCCCCTTTGAGGTCAAGACCGAGATTCATCTCATGTTTTTTGACTTCACTTAAGGTATATCCCAAAAAAGGATATACTTCTTGGGACATCATGCTGTCTAAATAAGCGGCTTTCACCTTCGAATCGCCTGCGGAAAACTCTTCCGCATCACCTGCGACACTATTAGCAACCCACGTAAAAGAAAGCTGGTATAAAGATGCCAGCCCCAAAGCGATTGCGAATAATGTAATTAATCCTTTGTTCTGCATTTGTTGGATTATTTCTTTTTTTCAATAACGGCCAAATATAGTCAAGTCGGCCTCCCTATCCTAACAGTTTTTATGAACGCTTGAATGTTAGTTCGACGTATCTTTGGGTTGTTATGAGATGTATCGTCTACGCTATTACTCTATTTTTTGTTTGCTCGCCACAATTGATGGCGCAAACAAATCGACTTAATTTCAATTGGAGCTCAGGCCCAGCGGTGAAAATAGGAACTGATACGTTAGCGTACGGCTTCCATGGAGGTACCGATTTACCTCAATGGTCACGGATAGATTTAAATCGAGATGGTCTAGAAGATTTAGTCGCTTTTGATCGTCAAGGAAATAGATGGATTACGTTTTTACAGCAGAATAACACTTGGGAAGCGTCTCCCGCGTATGCGGACAGTTTGCCTGTAGTACAAAACTGGGCACTTTTCAGAGATTTTGACAATGACGGCAAAAAAGATCTGTTCGCATACGTTTCAGGAGGAATGGGTGTTTGGAAGAATAATTCTAACAGCAATAGTTTAATCCTTGAATGGGCATTGCCTGGTACTTATCTGACTACAAATACAGGATCTTCCGTTTCCAATCTTTATAATTTCAGCAGTGACATCCCCTCCATATCTGATATAGATGATGATGGCGACATCGATATACTCACCTTCGGACAGCGTTCTACGATTGAGTGGCATGAAGGATTAACTGAAGACTCGCTGAATTTTCAAATGAACACGACATGCTGGGGACGGTTTGAGGAAAACCTAGCTTCGAATAATTTATCTCTAAATGGCTGCCAAGGAGTGCAGAAAATATCCTCCTCCGCAGGCGCTGCACATGCAGGCTCTACCATCCTTGTATTAGACCTTAATGCGGACACACTTAGAGACGTGCTTATAGGTGATGTAAGCTTCACTAACTTAGTAGCCGCATATAACGGGGGCCTTATTGATAGCGCCTTTATGACGTCAAAAGACACTCTGTTTCCGAACATATCCCCAACGAATATTGAGTATTTCCCGGCAGCATATTACGAAGATGTAAATTTTGACTTTATACCTGATCTGATAGTAAGCCCTAATTTAAACGGAAGTATAAATCAAGGAAACACTTGGCTCTACTCAAACAATGGAACATTCTCCAATCCATCATTCAATTCGTTAGACAGCTCGTTTCTTGTAAATGAGATGTTAGACATAGGTTCAGGAGCACGACCAACACTTTGCGACCTTGATTTTGATGGTGATTACGACCTAGTAGTTGGTGGTAAGGGATCTTACTTAGCACCTGGTACTTACCAAAGCAAACTACAGTTATTCACTAACATAGGTACGAATACCTCTCCTTCATTTGAACTAACAAACAGTGATCTAGCTAATGCCGGCTTCAATAATTTAGGAGAAGATCTAAGCCCAACATTTGGTGATCTAGATGGTGATATAGATCCTGACCTTTTAATCGGTGCTCAAAATGGATTAATCTATTATTACGAAAACACGGGGAGTATATTAAGCCCTAGCTTCACCTATAAGGGTGCTCTTCAAAGCATAGATGTTGGTAATAACAGTACCCCAAGTTTAGGTGACCTAGACGGGGATGGTGATCTAGACCTGGTGATCGGTAATGAATCAGGAACAGTAGCCTACTACAAAAAAACAGGGCTATTTCCTAATATCTTCACCTTAGAGGAGTCTTCATGGGCAGGCATAGATATGTCATCTTCCTCCGCACCTAGTGGATATTCTGTTCCTATTATAATTTATGGCAGCGATACTACTCTGCTCATAGGATCCGAAGATCTAGGTGTCGTTCAAAAAGATTCCGTTAGAGCAATCATGAATGGCTCAGGCAGTTTAGACTTAGTTTTTGACAGTGGTGTAACAAGCTCCAACTCTCCTGAGGAAACTCCTTTTAGTGGATCTAAGAGAAACGGAAGAATGCAGATTATATTGAGCAGCGATGAACTTTCAGCAGCGGGTTCCACTTTTGGACAATTGACTTCTATAGGATTTGAAATTGGTTCGAACACGAGCACCTATTTAACTCAAGGCTTTTCAATAGGCCTAAAACATCTCAGTGATACGGCACAAGTCAATTTTCAAAATCAAGGTTTTCAAAATGTCTATCAAGGCATCAGAGTTTTAACAACCGGATGGAATGATGTTCAATTCCTATCTCCCTTTATCTGGAATGGTGAAGACCATATTATTATAGAAATTTGCTTTTCAAAAAATGCGCAAACCGGAGATGTTCCTATTATCTACGGACTTACTCCTTTTTCCTCTGTGCTCTACGGAGATGTGTCGGCCTGGAACGGAATTACCAAAGACGGTTGTGAAATGCCGTATAAAGACAAGAGTAATAAACGACCAAACGTAAGGTTCAACCTGATACCAACGCTGCGTGATGTTGACACCCATTTCAAAAGTTCGGGGAAGCGCCTCCATCCCGCTGTAGCTGACTTGAATGCGGATGGATACATGGATGTTATTGTAGGGAACATGAGTGGCGGACTGCATTATTTTGAGGGTAAATTATTTAATGACATCAGCATAACAGAGGTTCCCTGTATAAAAACAAATCCTCTGATATATCCAAACCCTGCAACAACGGACGTCTTTATCGCCCATCAGGATGCAAGTAACACTTCAGCCGCTTTATACACAATGCTTGGTAAGAAAGTGAGGGATCTTGTATTGAACGAGCGAAATCAAATAGCTCTCGCACCCGGACTCTATGTAGTTGTAGTCACAGATTCTTCTAACGCACAAGTTTCCGCCCATAAACTGATCATTCAATAAAATGACCAACCAACTACTCATGGTGATTCTATTTGATGGTCCTTGTACCCTTTGTAATAAAGCTGTACAATGGATAGATAAAAACGATGCTGACAATCGCTTTCTATTTGCTTCTCTTCAGAGTGATTGGGCAACAACTCATTTACCTGATCGGTTATCTAACACAAACTCAGTAATAATCCAAACGCCTAATGAATGGCTATCAGGTAGTGATGCTATCCTAGAAATCTGCAAGGGGTTACCCAATTTTAAGTGGCTCGCCAGACTAAAAGCTATTCCACGGCCAATTCGAGAATTTATCTACCGGCGCATCGCACGAAACAGATTTACTATTTTTGGTAAAGGATATTGCGCGATACTTTCCTCTGGCAAAATTTTAAACTAAAATCCCCCTGGAGTAAGCGATCGCTTAGTCTAGGGGGATAGTTTTTTATTAATCAACAATTGATTTTATAAATTCTCATCTAGAGCTGCGTTCATTTTACGCACTGCGACTGCCGAAGCTTCAAACAGCTCTTTTTCCTCAGCACTCAGGTTGAACTCAACAATGCTCTCCCAACCGCTTTTACCGATAATCACTGGAACACCTATACAGATGTCATCCTGGCCATATTCTCCGTTAAGTAAAACAGAACAAGGGAACATTTTTTTCTGATCGCGTACAATAGATTCCACGAGCTCTGCGCCGGCTGCACCTGGTGCGTACCACGCAGAAGTGCCGATCAAGCCTGTCAATGTCTTACCACCAACCATAGTTTCTGAAACCACATGATCCTGTTGGTCCTGACTCAAAAACTGAGTTACCGGAATGCTATTATAAGTAGCATGATTGATCAATGGAATCATGGTAGTATCGCCATGACCGCCGATCACCTGAGCTTGAAGGTCGTTAGGAGAACAATTCAATTGCTCAGATAAACGGTATTTGAATCTTGCAGAATCAAGAATACCTCCCATACCTATGATGCGATTTTTAAGTAAACCAGAAGTCTTATTCGTCAAGTAAGTCATGGTATCCATTGGGTTAGAAATAACCACAATAATGATATCCGGACTGTGCTTGATCAAACTCTCCGTTACCATTTGAACAATCCTAGCATTCGTGCCAATCAGTTCTTCACGTGTCATTCCTGGCTTACGAGGAATGCCTGAAGTGATCACCGCAACTGTTGAACCAGCAGTTTTAGAATAATCATTTGTAGAGCCCACAACTTTTGAATCGAAACCGTTTAATGTAGCAGTTTGATTCATGTCCATGGCTTTACCTTCAGCAAAACCTTCTTTGATGTCGAGTAACACAATTTCTTCTGCCAATTCGCGACGAACCATGTTTTCTGCAACTGTGGCACCTACGTTACCGGCACCTACAACCGTAATCTTCATACTTTCTGTGATTTATAGTTAAAATGGTTTGGTAAAGGTACGCTACAGAATGACGGAATTATAGTTATGTCTTAGAATAACAGACAATTGACTGAGGCACGTTTTTTGTACATTAAATTGTAACTTTATATCTCTTAAAATCACCCCCTCATGGTAGCACTGAAGCTCATTGGAATCAGCATTGTATTATTAGGTCTTGGTGTTGCGGGAATCGCAATAAAGATTTGGGCTAAAAAAGATGGAGAATTCGCAGGTACTTGTGCGTCTCAAAGTCCTTTCCTAAATAAGGATGGTGAAACTTGCTCATTTTGTGGGAAAGACCCTAACGCGTGTGAAGGAAAACCTGCTTAAGAATTACTTAAATTCATAAGGCTCCCAGCCTGAGGTAGTGACCACTTCAATATTCCCTAGTTTATTACTTACAATGAAATAGCCCTCCACATGAGGCAAAGATTCAATAAAACTAGAAGCTCTTTCGACTCCCATAATCATACATGCCGTACCTAAGGCATCCGCTAATACCGCGGTTGGAGCTATAACACTCGAACTCAGTAAATTACTCACCACAGGATAACCTGTTTTTGGATTGATAGAATGAACGACTTTCTGTCCTTTGTCATTCACCCAATACTTTCTGTAGTTTCCGCTTGTTGCAAGCGCCATGGAGTCCAATGTGACTATCGTCTGGAACATACCTTTTCCCCTGTCTTCAGTGGGCATATCAATACCTATTCTCCATGCATCTCCAGAGATTTTTACGCCCGAACAAATAACCTCTCCTCCTACCTCTACTAAATAATTAACGATACCTCTATGGGTCAAAAAGTCGGCTATTCTGTCTACCGTATAACCTTGAGCTATTCCATTAACATCAATTTGACATCCTTTTGGAAGCCAATATATAGAGTCCTTCCATGGCTCTATTATAAACTGACTTCCTACAAATGTCATGAGACTATCAATGTTTACGTATTCGTTATAAGATCCTCCGGAAAAACCCCAAGACTTAATTAACGGTGCAATGGTCACATCAAAATTCCCATCCGTAAGTAATGCATATTCCTTTGATCGACGAAGCACTTCAGCGAGGTCACTACTTAAAAGAATCGTATCTCCACGATTGAGACGTGACAGATCACTTTCATTTACCCAGAGTGACATTTGATGGTCCATTTCAAGAAGAATACTATCTATATCCTCGCGATGATCAACACCGACCGGAACGAGATAACTAATGCTATAAGTACTCCCCTGAGCAGGACCTTGATTGGTCATTTGAACCAATTCCGGCGCGGAGCTGCAAGCAATTAAAAACAACAATGAAATGAATGAGCCTACTTTAACCATAATATCAAAACTAAAAAAAAGCCGCTCCTTTCGAAGCGGCTTTTTAATATAAAAATTTAGATTAACCACCGAAGTCATCAAAGCTCACGTTTTCTGGAGGAACACCTAGGTCATCAACCATTTTCAGAACGGCTGCATTCATCAGTGGTGGACCACAGAAATAGTATTCAATATCTTCCGGAGCATCATGTAAATCCAGGTAGTTATCTATCAATGCCTGATGAACAAAACCAACGAATCCGTCGCCATCAGCGTCCATACTATCCTTAGCAGTCCAATTGTCTTCCGGTAAAGGTTCAGACAAGACCAAGTGAAATTTGAAGTTAGGAAACTGCTCCTCTATCTGGCGAAAATCCTCCAAGTAGAACAATTCTCTTTTAGATCGACCGCCGTACCAGTAACTCACTTTACGTCCAGTTTTCAACGTATGGAACAAGTGGAACAAATGAGAACGCATAGGCGCCATTCCCGCACCACCTCCAATATAGAGCATTTCAGATTCAGTATCTTTAATGAAGAATTCTCCGTAAGGACCCGAGATCGTAACTTTATCACCTGGTTTTTGACCAAATACAAATGATGAACAAACACCTGGATTAACATCCATCCATCCACCTTTCTTGCGGTCAAACGGAGGCGTAGCAACTCTAATGTTCAGCATAACTATGTTACCCTCTGCTGGATGATTTGCCATAGAGTAAGCTCTGAATAACGGCTCTGGATTCACCATTTTAAGGTCCCACAACTTGAACTTATCCCATTCTGTTTGAAACTCGTCTGATGCTTTTCCTAACTTAGGATGAGACGTAATGTCTATATCTTTGAAGTCAACTGTTAAAGCTGGAACATCAATTTGGATGTAACCCCCAGCCTCAAAATCTAAGGTCTCCCCATCAGGAAGTTTAACTACATACTCCTTAATGAAGGTAGAGACATTGTAATTTGAAACAACTTCACACTCCCATTTCTTAATACCAAAAATCTCCTCTGGCACCTTAACGGTCATGTCATTTTTCACTTTGATCTGGCAACCTAAACGCCACTGATCAGCGATCTCTTTTCGGTTAAAGAAGCCCGTTTCAGTGGGAAGTATTTCGCCACCACCTTCGGTAACCTGACACTTACACATACCACAGGTTCCACCACCACCACACGCAGATGGTAAGAAGATTTTCTGGCTACTCAATGTTGTGAGCAGTGTTGTTCCTGATTCTACTTCGACATCATCTCCATTGATGTTTAATTTAACCGGTCCACTTGGGGACAAGCGTGCTTTTGCCTGTAAAAGAATGGTTACCAACAATAGGATTACCACTACAAAAACGACAACTGAAGAAATTACTACTGTGCTAGATAAAAACATAGCTAACTGTGCTTATTATAATTTAATACCCATGAAGCTCATAAACGCAATACCCATTAAACCCGTAATAATAAAGGTTATCCCGAGGCCACGTAAAGGAGCAGGAACATTTGAATAACGGATTTTCTCCCTAATTGCAGCGATAGCTACAATAGCCAAAAACCAGCCCACTCCAGATCCTATGCCATATACTGTTGCTTCAGCTATGGTACCAAACGCGCGTTCTTGCATAAACAAGGACCCACCTAGGATAGAACAGTTTACTGCAATAAGGGGTAAAAAAACTCCCAATGCACTGTACAATGCTGGCGCAAATTTCTCAACAATCATCTCAATTAACTGTACCATTGATGCAATCACCGCAATGAACATGATGAAAGACAAGAAGCTTAAGTCAACATCCGTGAATCCATCACCTAACCAAGAAAGTGCTCCTGCTTTTAAAACATAATTTTCAAGCAACCAGTTCACGGGAAGGGTAATTGTCAATACAAAAGTTACTGCAATACCTAGACCAACTGCTGTTTTGACAGTTTTAGATACCGCTAAGTAAGAACACATACCAAGGAAGTATGCGAAGATCATGTTCTCAATAAAAATTGAGCGAACGAATAAGTTTACTAATTCTTGTCCCATGGCGAGTCTAGTTTTCTTCGATGAGTTTAGTGTTGCGTGCGCGTTGGGCCCATATGATCAAGCCAACTACGATAAGTGCCATTGGCGGGAAAAGCATGAATCCATTGTTCGCATAAAATCCTCCATTGGCGATGTACCAACTATCCGGAATGATCTGGATACCTAGCAATGATCCTGATCCTAATAGTTCGCGGAAAAAAGCCACAGCGATCAAAACAGCACCATAGCCGATCGCGTTACCGATACCATCCATAAATGCTTTCCATGGTCCATTTGCTAGAGCGAAAGCCTCGAAACGTCCCATGATAATACAATTGGTAATGATTAGACCAACAAATACAGAAAGCTGCTTACTCACATCATATGCGAAAGCTCTTAAAAATTGATCCACCAAGATGACTAAAGAAGCAACCACTACCAGCTGAACTATAATTCGAATACGATTAGGAATCAGATTACGAATCAACGAAATGATTACGTTACCAGCTCCTAATACAAACATCACAGAAAGTGACATTACAATTGCAGGCTCTAATTTCACAGTGATCGCAAGTGCAGAACAAACACCAAGTACCTGTACTGTAATAGGATTATCGTCATTAAAAGGATCTGAAAGTAGCTTTTGATTCTTCTTAGAGAATAAAGACTCTTTTTGTTTTACTTCTGTGCTCATAACCGTTAAATATTTTTGAAGTACACTGCATAAGGTGCCAAACAATCCGTCAGCATGTCATTTACACCGTTAGATGTAATCGTACCGCCAGATATGCCGTCTACCATATAGTTACCAGCAGAAGTACCCGCTTTAACTACCGAAATGGATTGGAATACACCCGCTTCAGATATTTTTTTTCCTGGGAATTGATCCGTGAATATAGGAGTCGTTATTTCAGCACCTAAACCTGGAGTCTCACTCTTGTGACCAAAAGTGGCTCCCACAACAGTATTACCATCCGACTCAAGCGCAAGGTATCCCCACACAGGGCCCCAAAGACCTTTTCCTCTTAGCGGAACTACATAGAAGGTCTCTCCATCTTTTTCAGTAACATAAAGAGGAACTGAACGCTCCATGTTATCAGACTTAACAGCCTTAGACATATCTATATCAAAAGCAGCAGAAGCATCCTCAGAGACAACCTTACCTCCGCTCAGTGTCAAACTTTGCTTTACATATTGTGTAAAGATCAAGTCAGACTCAGCGCGGTTTTTTTCTATACCTATGGACGCAAGAATGCTTTGCTTCTTTTCTTGTGTAATATTTGCCGATTGTCTGCTCTTTAAACCCAGAGAGGCTCCAGACAGTAATACAGCTACAATTACCACCATGACGGTAGCAAATGAGTACGTATATGCGTTACTATTAACATTCATGACTATGTAGTTTGGGCGTTAGCAAGACGTTTTGAACGACGTTTAATGTTTGATTCCACAACGTAGTGATCAATTAATGGTGCCATAACATTCATAAATAATATAGCAAGCATTATGCCCTCAGGATATGCTGGATTAAACACACGTATCATAATTCCTAAAAATCCTGCGAGAAAACCGTAAATATATTTTCCGGTTTCAGTCTGAGATCCGCTTACAGGATCAGTGGCCATAAAGACCATTCCAAACATGAATCCTCCGATCAACAATTGATGTATAGGATTAAGTCCCATGAATTCATTCACCGCGAATGCATTGAATATTGTTGCCATCACTAATCCACCGATGAGGAAGCTTAGCATTATTTTCCAGGAACCTACCCCCTTAAAGATCAAGAATAATCCTCCAAGAAGAATTAACAAAGCGGAGGTTTCTCCGATTGAACCAGGAATCAAACCAAGGAAGGTATTCATCATTGAATAAGTCCCTCCGGAACCAAACTGTGCCATTACGGTTTCTGTAGCAGGATTATTAAGGCCTTGACCAACGGTAGTTGCTAAATCCCCCATAGCAGTGGCACCTGAGTAGCCATCTACGAGTTGAGAACCCTCTTCACCTTTAGTATTGATCCAAATTTGATCACCTGACATCCATGTTGGGTAAGCAAAGAATGCAAAGGCGCGAGCCGTTAATGCAGGGTTAAGTAGATTCATACCAGTGCCCCCAAAAACTTCTTTGCCAATCAGAACGGCAAAAATCGTACTCACCGCTACCATCCACAGTGGGATATCTACAGGCATGATCATTGGAATAAGTAAACCACTTACAAGGAAACCCTCATTTACAGCGTGGTTACGTTTCCAAGCGAAGAATATTTCAACTCCCAATCCAGCTGCATAGGTTACCGTGATTAACGGCAACATTTTTAACGCACCAAAAAGGAAGTTATCTAATAATGTACTTTCTTCCCCAAAAGCACCAAAGTGAAGTCGCCCAATGTTCCACATGCCAAAAAGTAAGGCAGGAACCATTGCGAAGATTACAGTGATCATCGTGCGCTTTAAATCAATTGCATCACGTACGTGGGCACCAGAGTGCGTTGTGTGGTCAGGAACGAAAGCCATCGTCTCAATTGCATTGTGCAATGGATACAAAATGTTTCTTTTCCCCTCTTTCTCAACGAACGGTCTGGTCTTATCGAATATGTTTTGTACAAATTTCATATTAAAAATGTCTTATATCATTTCTTTTCGGAGGTCCAACAAACCGTCACGGACGATTTGTTGTAAAGGCAACTTTGAGGTACAAGCAACCTCAGCCAAAGCGAAATCTTCAGGCAGTACCTCATAGATCCCTAGTTGCTCCATTTTCTCAACATCACCAATTAATATACAACGTAGCAGCTGCTGCGGGAAAATATCCATCGGAATGAATTTATCATACTCCCCAGTAACCACAAAAGCTCGCTCTTCCCCGTGAACATTTGTGTCTAAATCATACTTTCTGTTTGGGAATAACCAAGACCAAAACGCACGGTTCGTAGAAAACTTACCGAAACCTGGTAATACCCATCCGAAAAACTCTGTAGAATTACCTTCTGGAATCGCTGTGATTTGACTTTTACCAAAACTCAAAAATCCATTTTCTTCTATTGTGGTTCCCGTTAATACGTCACCGGCGATCATTCGTGTATTATCGTTATCGATGTTCGCCGAAACGAAGCTTGACAAACTGACCCCTTGAGTCATTGTAGCATATCCAGCATTCTTAGCCTTAGAGCCTGCTACAACCACCTGATAAGTTGGAGCATACCTACCCGTAAGAAAAGCATGACCAATTACCGGTAAATCCACTGCATTCACGGTCCAAACGATTTCCCCTTTATTCATGGGAGCAGCTTGAGCGATTTGTGTACCGACTAAACCTTTTGGGTGTTTACCCGTAAATAGAATTGAAGTCGCCTTTTCATGACTCAATAGCTCCAACAAACTGGCGTCACCATCCTGGCTGACATAAACTTTACCAGCAGTCATCAAAGAAAGTGCTTCTATTGCCGCTTCAACTTCGGTTTCTTTCCCTGCTAATTGATAGGCAAGATCGCCAGCAAGTGGGCCACTTTGAACACCATTTACGAAAATATCGCGCGGTAGTTCGTGCATACTCGCTAAGACACCATACGGTCGGCTAGTAATTAGAGCACCTACTCCAGTGTTTGCAAAATGAGATGCTGTGGCTTCACGGTCAGTTGATTTCAGGTCAAAAGAACCATGGTCGGCATATTTCGTGTCACTGTCAGCAAGCACAATTACCTGAAGAATCTTACGCTTCGCTCCGCGCTTGACTTCTATAATCTCGCCTGATACCGGAGAACAAATTAATACTTCGGGGCGGTCTTTGTCGTAAAACAAAACATCGCCTGCGTTTACTTGAGTTCCGGCTTTCACGACCAATTTTGGCGTAATTCCCGGAAAGTCTAAAGGACTCACTGCATAGGTTGAACTAGTAACTACCCCCAAGTGTTTTTGGGGAGCATCACCGATCAACTTAATGTTGTGACCCTTGCTAATCTTATAGGTTTGAGACATCGTACGTTTCAGTATGATTTTGGACTGCGAAATTAAGATATGAGATTCTTTTTTCCACGTTAATTAAAGACGAATTGTACCTTAGACATCATTATTTCTTAAACATGCTTGTTAAAAAGTCCCTTATCCCACTATTAACACTTATTGGCTCCGTTTTGTTCGGTCAAAATTTGACCGATACTACAGTGTTTTCCTACATAAAATCAGTACAAATAGCACCTATTGGAGAGCCTCTTGACTTTGCTGCATACGAACTAGGCTCTAAAAAGGGGCTTGAGTTGAGCTTTGACGACCTGGCATATGAATGGAATAATTACGCATATCGAATCTTTCATTGTACTAAAAATTGGGAGAAAAGTGACTTACTACTCAACCAATACCTTACTGGGTTTGAGGGGAATTATATGAATGATTTTGCCATTAGCATCGGGACATTTGTTCCTTACACTCATTATAGTTTAAAGATACCAAATGCTGACATGACACCACGTATAAGTGGTAATTATGTCATTGAAGTCTATCAAGATGATAATCCTAACGACATTGTGCTTCGTCGCAGATTCATTATTTATGAAAACTTAGTCATACCTGCGCTCCAGGTATCAAGAGCAGTAGACCTGAAAGATTTTAGTTCTGAGCAACAGGTAAGCTCAAGAGTTTCTCTTTCTGGCTATCCAGTTCAAGATTACTTCAACGATTTAGATCTAAGTATTCTTCAGAATAGACGATGGGACAATGCTAAAACGGAACTTAAGCCTGCCTTTATAAATGACGGTCTTCTTGAATACAATTTCATGGGTGGAGAAGCCTTCCCCGGCGGAGTTGAGTTTCACGTATTTGACACCAAAAGACTCAACCAGGTGGGAATGGGCGTCAAAACATCAAGATTAGACACGTGTTGGGAAGTTTATCTAAACGAGGTAAAGAACCAGTCTATCTCTGTCTACAGCTTTCAAAATGACATCAATGGAAGAAGGTTTTATCAACGTGCGGATGCTGGTAACCCGGACTTAGCTGGTGACTATTGCTGGGTTGAATTTTACTTTGAAAGTACAAAACTAGATGTTCCCGTTTTTGTTTTTGGGCAATTAAGCGACTGGAGGCTGACTGATGAGTTCGAATTAGTATACAACGAAATCAGAGGTGCCTATTCCAAGAGTGTGCTTCTTAAACAAGGTTATTATAATTATATATTTGCGCATCCTACCGCAGGCGGAAGTGTGGGCACTGAACTAACAGAAGGCACGCATTGGCAAACCCGAAACGACTATACACTCATCATGTACAATCAAGGAATGGGACTGCGATACGACAGGATAATAGGATATTTAAAACCATCATCAGCACTATAGCCATGAAGAGAATAATCACCTTAGTTTTAGTACTTTGTACGGGCACATCTGCCTTCGGATGGGGACTTACCGGTCACCGAATTGTTGGACATATTGCCATGGAGCACTTAGATAAGAAAGTGCGTACGCACATAATCGACGTGCTTGGCGGAGAAGACCTTGCTATGGTTGCTAATTGGATGGATTTTATCAAAAGTGACAGAGACTATGACACACTCAATGCATGGCATTATTGTACCATACCTTCTGTGGATGACATGGATAGCCATCAGCATCCCGAGCAAGGAGATGTTTGGATGGCAATAGAGAAACTTTTAGAAGAAATAGAAAACCAAAAATATAGCGTGGATGAAGCCTTTGCATTGAAAGCATTGGCACATCTTATCGGAGATGTTCATCAACCTTTGCATTGCGGGAATGGTAAAGACAAAGGAGCAAATGATGTTAAGGTCACTTTCTTTTGGGAAAAATCAAACCTTCATAGAGTTTGGGATAGTGGAATGATTGATTACTGGAAAATGAGCTATACCGAATATTCAGACTGGATCATGTCGACTAAGACTAGTGAAAACATATTCAGCTGGAAGAATACTAGCGTAAACGATTGGGTTAGAGAAAGTGTGGTTTACCGCGAGGAGTGTTACGAAACAGGTGACCCAGAAAGAATGGGATACCGGTATATTTATGACCAAACCGAATTACTGCATTTACGATTAGCACAAGCTGGAGTAAGACTAGCAGACGCACTGAACCAAGCTTACGCAGCTCGGTAAAATCATGAATTAGTTTTGCAAACGCACAAAGGCCGTGAGATTAGCTGGTCCTCTTTTCTTTTACACGTATAGGTCGTAGTTATTTCGAATGCTCTATTGCTACTATCTCGAGCAACTTCATGATTACCTCTGTAGCACTCTCCATGTCTTGGAGAGAGACAAACTCATAAGGGCTATGAAAAGCATGCTCTCCCGCAAAAATATTTGGGCAAGGCAGGCCCATGAAACTTAGTTTAGATCCATCGGTGCCACCTCTAATTCTTGATTTACGCACAGGTAACCCAATTGCCTCAATCGCCTTTTCAGCATATTCAACTACCTCAGGCTGCTGATCTAAAATCTGCTTCATATTTCGATATTGCTCGTTTATGGAAATCGAATATGAGGTTCTTTTAACTGCCTTTGTTGCCTGTTTAGCTAAAGTTCCCAAAAGAGCAGCATAGTCAGACAATTCTTCAGTTTCAAAAGATCTTAGAATCATAGTGATTCGCACCTCTTCAACGCCACCTGATATCTCATATGGATGGACAAACCCTTCGTCACCCTTAGTAGACTCTGGCGCCCATTCTTGTCTAGGTAGTGAGGATAGAAATACACCAGCTGCCTTTAGCGCATTGGCCATTTTTTTATGTCCATAACCAGGATGTGTGTTTGAGCCAGTAAAAGTTACTACAGCCCCATCAGCTGAAAATGTTTCATCCTCGATAGACCCTTTCGTGGCACCATCCATTGTATATCCAAAGTCAGCACCTAGTTTTTTTAAATCAACATGGTCTGCTCCTCGACCTATTTCTTCATCCGGAGTGAATAAAATTTTCATCGCAGCACGTGGCTTTAGTGAGCTCATCAATAGGTGCGCTGCAGTCATTATTTCTGCCACACCAGCCTTGTTGTCTGCACCCAGCAACGTAGATCCATTTGAGGTAATGATCGTATGTCCTGTCATTTCCTTAAGTGGGCCAAAATCCTTTGGACTGATAATCACATCTCCTTCTGGCAGGATTATGTCACCTCCATCGTATTGCTCATGAAGCATAGGCTTTACACCTGCCCCAGAGTATTCTGGAGAGGTATCCATATGTGCACAGAAACAAACTACTGGGGCAGACTCATAGCCTGGTGTCGCGGGAACTGTAGCATATACATATCCTTTAGGATCCATATGCGCATCAACCACACCCATTTCTAGGAGCTGAGACACCAATAGCTCTCCAAGATTCTTCTGCTTTTTCGTGGATGGAACAGAGGTTGAATGTGGATCACTTTGCGTATCTATCTGAACATACTGCTTGAATCTCTCAAGTAATAAAGGGTATTTCATGATGACTGTTTTATTTAGCGTGAAGGGAAGACGGTGCTAAAAGGGTTCTAAGCACTGTTTCAATTAAGATTCTAAGGTCTAATAACAAAGACCAATTTTCAATATAATATACATCGGCGCGAATGCGCAATTCTAAAAGTTCTTTGCGGGCAGAATCTCCTCCTCCTCTTAATCCTCTGGTCTGGGCAAGCCCTGTTAATCCTGGCTTTGTCCAATACCGTACCCTATAGCTTTGCACCATTTTAGAATAGGCAATACCATCACCACTTGTGTGAGGACGTGGACCTACCAACGACATCTGACCCAGGAGGACATTAAGTAACTGAGGGATTTCATCAATACCTATTTTTCGCATCCAAGACTGAAGCGCATTACTTTTACCTTCATGGTTCATTGTCTTGAATTTTAACACCTTAAATGGCCTACTCTGCAACCCTTCACGTTCCTGAATAAACCAGGGGTTACCTGCTCCTGAAAACAAGAGCAACATACCTAGCAATGGGAATAGCCAACTTAGCACCGAGATTATCACAAGGAATGATAGCACTACATCAAACACCCTCTTCAGCCATGCATTAGCCCAATTTGCTAAGGGCTCTTGGCGCTGCGAGAACATTGGAATTCCTTCGAGAGACTCTAAAAACATCTGACCCGCATATTGAGGCCCTAAATCAGGTAGGAACCTAAACCTCATTCCCTGTTCAAGTGCAAGACGATTAGCGCTGGCATACCCTTCTGTACCAGGAGCATGCGCACAAATAATATCATATACTCTATCTAGGGTTGCGTCCTCTAACGATCCATCATACTTCCACCCTAATTCAGGGCGTAGTTCTGTTAAGCTTATTAACGCATCAGACGTAGCATGCTGCCCAGAGAGTAGGTAGCGCCTTTGCCATTTTCCTTGGGCCATTTGGATCCGTAAAAATTGAACCAGTAAAAACCTGTAAAGCAAGGCAAGCGAATACAACGAAACAAAATAGGTTACCAAAAATACTCGACTGTAATAATACCCTTTCAAGCCCACCACAACAATAGCCAGAATGGCCAATTGTGCTATTGCACCACGCAATAAGTTAGCGGTTACATTTCTTTGCTCTAGTCCGCTGGTGTAGCTGAAGAATCCTGCCCATCGGCCGGCAGAATACCAAGAAACGATGGTGAGTACTAACAACTGTAAATAGTAATTGTAGTACTCCGGGTTGCTTATTCTTAAATCTTCAAAACGCCAAAACGCCACAGCTATAAATAAAGCCACGAGAAGCAACCCATCTAACAGAAGGGTTGCTAACCGATAAATATTTGTGCTTTGGTTTTGCATTTTTGGAGCCCAAAAGATACTTACTTTTACAACGATGAGCACCACCCAACTTCCTATAGTATATGCCTCAGGCGTGGGTCCCGACAGAGCAGCAGCTCTGGCGGAGGAATTTAGCATCCGAACTACCCATCAATTTCTTGAGCACTACCCTTTTAGATACGTAGATAAAACCGAATATATATCTATTGCACAGCTCACTAATCAAACCAATGAGGTGCAAGTAAAAGGACAGATCACTAAGGTCGAAGAATTGGGATCTCCTCGTCAAAAAAGACTCGTCGCGACTTTTTCAGATGGTACAGGCTTTATAGAATTGGTCTGGTTCAAGGGCGCAAAATGGGTAAGAAAGTCACTAAAACTGCAAACACCAATAGTCATCTATGGCAAACTGAATGTGTTTAATGGTAAAAAAAGCATTCCTCATCCAGAAATCTCTGCTCCTTTGGCCAATGAAGTCTCTTCTGCCCTTGAACCAGTGTACTCCACTACCGATAAATTGACAAGAAAGGGACTCAACTCCAAAGGCTTTGCGAAGGTTATGAGATCCATTTTAACGGCTGAATCAAGAACCATAGACGATCCTTTTTCAGAGTCTTTTAGAGGAGTCCATAAACTAATATCAAAAGCTCAAGCGCTAGAATGGATTCATTTTCCTTTGACGCGAAAGCATCTAGAGGCGGCAAGAAATCGAATCAAATTTGAGGAATTCTTTTTTTTACAATTGACGCAGCAGCGCAACAAAATGCGTAACAAGTCTTCGATAAAGGGCTACAAATTCGAAGAAGTGGGAGATTCCTTTCTCAATTTTTACAAAAACCACCTTCCGTTTGAATTGACTGGTGCACAAAAAAGAGTGGTCAAAGAAGTCCGAATGGATGTGCGCACTGGTGCACAAATGAACAGATTGGTACAGGGTGATGTTGGATCAGGAAAAACCATTGTTGCCCTCCTTGCCATGCTATTAGCTATTGACAATGGCTTTCAATCGGCATTAATGGCACCAACAGAGATACTAGCCACGCAGCATTATAATAGTCTTAACGAACTTTGTAAATCCGCAGGTATACATATAGCTCTACTTACAGGATCCACCAATAAAGCCAATAGAGCGGTCATTCACCAGGGATTGCAAGATGGATCACTGCAGATATTAATTGGGACCCATGCTTTGATTGAGCCAACGGTCAAGTTTGCAAATCTTGGACTTGCTGTGATTGACGAGCAGCACCGGTTTGGTGTTGCTCAACGCGCTAAACTTTGGAAGAAAAACGAAAACCCTCCACATGTCCTCGTCATGACGGCAACACCCATTCCAAGAACGCTTGCAATGAGTCTATATGGCGACCTCGATATTAGTGTTATAGATGAGCTACCACCGGGTAGAAAACCTATACAAACGATGCATTTGTTCGATAAAAATCGATTAAAGCTCAACGGATTCATGCAGCGTGAAATAGAAAAGGGACGCCAAGTATATGTTGTTTTTCCACTCATCGAGGAAAGCGAAACCTTAGACTTAAAAAATCTAAGCGAGGGTTACGAGCAACTACTTCGTGATTTCCCAAGGCCCAAATATCAAATAGCGGCAGTTCATGGCAGGATGAAAGCTGAGGACAAACAAGGTGAAATGAAACGTTTTGCTGCAGGTAAAGCACAAATTATGGTCGCCACCACGGTTATTGAGGTGGGTGTAAACATTCCTAATGCCTCTGTAATGGTCATTGAAAACGCGGAACGGTTCGGACTCAGTCAACTCCACCAGCTTCGCGGACGAGTTGGACGAGGGAGTGAAAATAGCTTTTGTGTTTTAGTCTCTTCGTTTAAGCTATCAAGTGACGCAAAAACCAGGCTCGAAACCATGGTACGCACACAGGATGGCTTCGAAATAGCAGAAGTAGATATGAAACTTAGAGGGCCTGGAGATATGATGGGCACCAGGCAGAGTGGTCAACTTGAATTCAAGTTGGCATCATTAGTTCAAGATGGAGATATATTAAATTGGACAAGAGAGGTCGTGGAACAATTATTGATAAATGATTCTCAACTAAATAACCCTAATCATTGTTCTATCAAAGAACATTGGATTCGCCTCTACAAACACCAGTGGGGTTGGAACAGAATTTCATAACTCATGGCTAAGCGCTTTGCTCGCTTTTTAAAACTGTACCACCTGCTGTTAACACGAACTGGAGGGTATGGTTTCATACGCCAAAATGCCGTGAGAGTTTTGGCATCTATTGCTGCCATTCTTGTTCTGTTTTATCTTTTTGACACCTTCGTTATTGACATCGATTCTGCTACGGCATGGCTCACCAAAATGTTATCAACGCCCGGACTATTGAGCCTGTTCTTTTTCTCAGAAATTACATTAGGGTTTATTGCTCCTGAAATATTGATTGTTTGGGCAAGGGAAGCTGCCCAGCCTATATGGATGCTAGTTCTTCTGGCATTTCTCAGCTATTGCTCAGGAATCATATCCTATTTTATAGGGAAATATTGGGCAACGCGTAAGATTGTCAACGACAAACTAATACTCAAGCATGCTGATACTCTTAAACAGCTGCATCGATTTGGAGGACTGCTCATAGTCCTCGCGGCAATGACACCACTGCCCTACCCTATCGTCTGCCAACTCTGTGGACTAAATAAATACCCGTTCAAGATGTTCGCATTTCTAACACTGGTTAGATTCCTTCGTTTTGGCATCTACGGAGCTGTACTCTATAATTTGTTCTAAAGCACGTCTTAAGGGCTTTGCAGTTACTTTTCAAAGTGTAACTTTGAGTCTTTAAGAAAACGAAGCTACATGAACATTTCCTACAGTTGGTTAAAACGCTTTTTACCGGTTCAACTTGATCCAAAAAGAGTAGACGAATTACTCACAGATACTGGCCTTGAAGTCGAGGGTGTTACTGAAGTAGAGACTATTCGTGGTGGTCTTCGTGGCGTGGTGGTTGGACAAGTACTTACTTGTGTTCAACACCCTAATGCAGATCGACTTAAAGTTACTACCATAGAGATTGGTTCGGATGAGCCAATTCAAATAGTGTGCGGCGCGCCTAATGTCGCTGCTGGACAAAAAGTACCAGTAGCTACTATTGGAACGGTTCTTTATCCCAACGGTGAAGAATTAAAGATAAAAAAAGGTAAAATCAGAGGAGAGCTAAGCTTGGGTATGATTTGCGCTGAAAGTGAGCTAGGACTTGGACAAGGAGGGGATGGAATCATGGTTCTAGATGAGACTCTTTTACCCGGTACGCCATGTTCAGAAGTCTTTAATATTCAAAGCGACTTTGTCTTTGAAATAGGATTAACACCAAACCGCACTGATGCGATGGGACATATTGGAGTTGCCCGAGACTTGCGCGCAGCACTACTTACCCTGGGCGAATCGGCTCCAGAACTTTATGTTCCCAATGAAAAACTCAAGGGTACGCAGCCAAGTGCTATTGAGCTGCATTTAGGAGATACTGATTGCCCTTCCTATTCCGGAATACATTTCACGAACGTACAAGTAGCTGAAAGCCCAAACTGGTTGAAGGCCAGCCTTACAGCGATTGGATTAACCCCTAAAAACAATGTAGTTGACATCACAAACTATGTCCTTCACACCTTCGGTCACCCGCTCCATGCATTTGACGCCAATAAGCTAAGTGGTCAAAAAGTAATGGTACGTTCTGCTTATAAAGGAGAACGACTAACTACACTTGATGACGTTGATCGTGAGCTGAATGAAAAAGACTTGGTCATTGCTGATGCTGAAAAAGTAATTTGCTTAGCTGGGGTCATGGGAGGGAAAGACAGTAGCGTGAACTACAAGACCAGCTCTATATACCTTGAAGGTGCCTATTTCGATCCTGTTAGAGTGCGCAAGATGGCAAAGCGTCATGGTATTAACTCTGACGCAAGTTACCGTTATGAGCGTGGTGTTGATCCAAACGCGACCGCACAAGCACTCGTTTATGCGGCACACCTTATCTGCGAGTTTACCGGCGCATCTGCGAGTGCTATAGACCATAAAGGACAGTTAGACTTTCCTAGGCAAGTCCTTACTTTCTCATATAACAAGGTCTCAAAACTTATTGGATTAGCACTTCCAATTCAAAAAACTAAAGAAATTTTAGACGCTCTAGAATTCGAGATAATTTCGGTCATTGAAGATGCTTGGACAGTTAAAATCCCAACCTATAGAGTTGATGTCACTAGAGACGTTGATGTGGCGGAAGAACTACTAAGAATATACGGGTTCAATAATATCCCTGTACCTAATCAGATGAGAATTAGCGTCGCAAAACATGACCCTCGTCCAGAAAAATTAGAACATTCGTTTTTGAATCAATTGACCGGAAATGGCTTCTATGAAATCATGAACAACAGCCTGTCTAAGGGTGAGAATTATCAAATACTCCAACCAGAAGTTAGCGAGTCACTCATAGAGATGCTTAATCCATTAAGCCAAGATCTCAACGTGATGCGAGGAACAATGCTGTTTGGAGCTCTAGAGGCTATTAGTTTTAATCAAAAACGACAACAACCTAGCCTCCGCTTTTTCGAAAGAGGAAAAACCTATGGACAAGGCGCTAATGGTTATTTTGAAACGTCACATATAGATCTTGCTATTTCCGGCAATACCGGTGAGCACCATTGGACAAACAGCGCTGTAGCTAATGACTTTTTTGAATTAAAAGGACTCCTAGAAGCAACCTTAATCAGGTTTGGTCTCAAGGCGAGCTACATCACCTCTATGCATAGTCTTTATGGAGAGTTTGTAGACATTAAAGTTGGCAAAACCAAGGTTGGTTACATAGGAAATGTTCACCCTAAAGTGCTTCACCATTTTGATGTCAAAGGATCTGTCGCTTACAGTAGTCTGAATTGGGATGTTATTGTCTCCATGGCACTCATTAAAGGGACGCAACTTTTCACGGGTCTTCCAAAGTTCCCATCTATTCGTAGAGATTTAGCCTTGCTTGTAGATCACGATACTAGCTACAATGACCTACAAGAGGTCGTTATTCAAACCGAACGGAAACTACTTAAAAATGTTTTTCTATTTGACGTTTATCAAGGAGATCGATTACCAGCAGATAAAAAAAGCTATGCCATCGGCATGACGTTTCAAGACGCTGAAAAAACACTAAATGACAAAGCGGTTGAAAAATGTGTTCAAAGAATTTTGCACCAGCTTAATGAACGTTTAGGAGCCGTATTACGTTAACAGCTCATGCTAAAAGTCGCTTGGGCACCGATTTACCACCATCCGTTATCTGAGAACCATAGATTCCCTATGGCCAAATACTCGTTGCTTCCAGAGCAACTGATATACGAAGGCACCCTAGAAACTGGTAATTTCTTTGCGCCGGGGCTTCTGTCCACTGAACGTGTCTTGCGTTCGCATGAACAGAGCTACTGGGACAAATTAGACCAACTCACTTTGGATCCCAAGGCGCAGCGAAAAATTGGTTTTCCACTATCTCAAGAGCTCGTAAACAGGGAGCGCACTATTTGCCAGGGAACTGTAGACTCTGTTAAATTCGCCCTTCAAAACGGGTGCTCATTAAATATCGCAGGAGGAACACACCACGCCTTCAGCGATCGCGGTGAAGGATTCTGCCTGTTGAATGACATTATCATAGGGGCTCACGAATTAATCGACTATCATGACATTACTAAAATTTTAGTGATCGACCTTGATGTTCATCAAGGAAACGGCACAGCCTCCATGGCCCGTGAGGATTCAAGAATTTTTACATTCTCCATGCACGGAGAAAAAAACTACCCTTATCATAAAGAGCAGAGCGACTTAGATGTCCCCCTCCCGGACTATATAGGAGACACTGACTACCTCAGAATACTTGACCACCATCTCGCGAAGCTCTTTGAGAAGGTGGAGCCTGAATTTGTGTTTTATCAAAGTGGTGTTGATATTTTACGTGGTGACAAACTCGGAAGAATGGATATCAGTTTAGCAGGCTGTAAACAGCGTGACAAACTGGTGCTTGAGCGGTGTTTTATAAATCAAGTTCCCATAGCTATTAACATGGGTGGCGGTTACAGTCCTGAGATAAAGGATATTATTGAAGCTCATGCAAATACTTTTCGTGTTGCGGCTTTTCTTTATACGTAGCATTTATTTAAACATTAATAATAATATGACTATTAAGTAGTCAAAAACTATCAAAAGCTGTTAATTAGAGGCATTGTTATAAATCAAATGCCATGTCAAAATTCGTTTTGATTTTAGTTTTTATCAGCTTTTGGTCCGTAAATATCTATGGACAGCATAATAGATCTATGGAATCCAATAGATTCAGTTATGTTTCTAGCGGTCAAGGTATTCAGTACACCGCTGTCAAAATCGGGTATGACATTAGGTCCAACCTTTATATAGAGCTACAGTCATTGACTGACGGAGGAGGAATTTGGAAGGAATCAAATACTTATAATGATTGGAGGGTTCTATCTTTTTTAGGAGCTATTGACGTTGCTTTATTGCGAACTGAACTTAGAGCAAGAATGGGAATAATGCATACGATTGAAAGCAGCTCTAACTTCTTTAAGTCCATGGGTATAGCTCCGCAAATATCTGGAGTGATTCGGGTCTACAAAAAAGTCGGAATCGGTGTTTCTGTTGTTTGGCCGATAAGTTCAGCTCGAAATTTAATTCTACCCACAACTACGTTTTGTATTGAATACCGTATAGGACGGTATGTAAAAGAGAACGGCTTGCACTAAGTGCAAGCCGTTCTCTTTTATTTTATTTTTTAAATCTTGGTTACTTCGTTAAAATATCCCCAAGCGCATTGTCGTAGATATGTTTGTACTCAGTGACCGTGCCCCAATCTTCGTCATCCACCCTAATGTTACCCTTCGTTACATGACCAATCAGGTCGAATTCGCAACCATTCAGCATCATCAAGTCAATGAATTTGTTTTTACCCTCTTCGCTAACAGTAACCAAGATTCTAGACGCCGCCTCTCCAAATAGAACAGCATCCTTTCTATATTCAGCAGGCAAGGTTACATCAAAACCAAGGCCAGAAGAAAAACCCTTCTCAAGAAGACCCACCCATAAACCACCTTCACTTAAATCGTGGGCACTTTTTATGGCGTTCTTACGAATAAGCATTTGAACCTGTTTTTGATTAGCGTATTCCTCCTCTAGGTCGAAATAAGGAGTAGAGCTTTCCTTCATACCATGAATATGCACTAAATACTGAGAAGAAGAAATGTCATTTCTGTTGGACCCGATCATAAAGATTAAGTCGCCATTATCTTTATAACTAAGCGTGGTGATAAACTTCTTGTCTTCAACGACTCCAATCATGCCTATCGTCGGCGTAGGAAAGACAGGCTCAATAGTATTTCCAATTTGAGTTTGATTATAGAAACTAACATTTCCTCCTGTTACCGGAGTATCAAACTTTAAACATGCGGCGCTCATTCCCTTGATCGAACCGACAAACTGCCAATACACTTCTTTATTATATGGATTACCAAAATTCAAACAATTCGTAACCGCAGAAGGAATACCCCCGGAACAAGTAATGTTCCTTGCAGCTTCTGCCACCGCCATAGCACAACCAACTTCCGGGTCTGCGTGCACGTAACGCGAGTTACAATCAACACTCATTGCAAGCGCCTTATTCGTACCCTTGATATTAACTACGCCTGCATCCGAAGGGTCGTTAGTACCCATATTACGGGTCCCAACCATGCTGTCATATTGTTCATAGATAAAACGCTTTGACGCGATATTTGGAAGTGCGACCATCTGTTTAGCTATGTCCCTAATGTCTTTAGGCTCTTCAATACTGTCAATTGAGAACTTTTTATACTCTTGAAAATAGGTAGGTTCAGTCCATTCTCTGTGGTATACAGGAGCTCCACCACCAAGGACAGCACTTTCAGCAGGAAGCGTACCGACAAGGTTACCTTCCCAGTAATAGTTTACAGTTCCACCTGAGGTGACCACTCCTATTTCTTCACATTCTAAATCCCATTTGTCGAAAATATCCAACACTTGCTGTTCTTTACCCTTTTCAACGACAATAAGCATACGTTCCTGAGATTCAGATAGCAGAATCTCCCATGGCTCCATACTCTGACGCAAGGGTACTTTATCAAGCCATATCTCCATACCGTGTTCACCTGCAGCAGACATTTCACAAGAAGAGCAAGTGATTCCTGCTGCTCCCATATCCTGCATTCCAACGACTGCGTCAGTGTTGGCTAATTCCATCGAAGCTTCTAACAATAATTTCTCTTGAAAGGGATCACCAACCTGCACTGAAGGAATATCTTCTGCCGAATCTTCATCTAGATCCTTAGACGCAAAAGAAGCACCATGTATACCATCTTTTCCTGTCGCAGACCCTACAATAAACACAGGGTTTCCTGGACCAGAAGAAGTAGCTGAAATTTGATTTCCAACTTCTACAATACCAGCAGAAAAAGCATTTACTAGTGGGTTTTGATGGTAGCATTCATCAAAATACACTTCACCACCAACCATGGGGATTCCAAAGGCATTACCATAATCTCCGATACCTTTTGACACCCCTTTTACCAACCATTTAGTGCGATCTTCAGTAGGCTTTCCAAAACGTAACGAGTTCATTTGCGCGATTGGACGGGCGCCCATAGTGAAAATATCACGGTTAATTCCTCCCACTCCTGTTGCCGCACCCTGGTAAGGTTCAACTGCAGATGGATGATTGTGTGATTCTATTTTAAAAGCACAGGCCAATCCGTCACCTATGTCCACTAATCCAGCGTTTTCCTCTCCAGCTTCTACAAGCATGTGAGGACCCTTTTTAGGAAGTTGTTTTAACCAAACAATGGAGTTTTTATAAGAACAGTGCTCACTCCACATTACGCCGTATATGGACAATTCGAGGTAGTTAGGAGTGCGTCCAAGGATTTCCTTGATTTTATCAAACTCTTCGGACAATAGTCCCATTTCTTTGGCTTGATCTAAAGTGGCAACAGCAGTGCTATTCATTTTTGGCAATAGTTTGTTCAAATTTAGTTATTCTTACAGCAACAGATTTAAATTCTATGTGCAATCTTACCCACACAATTCGAAGTTTTATTGTTTATAACCTTGTTTTGACATGTGTTCTAACGCTTGCGAGCTGCGGCAATCGATCGCAAGAAAAATTTGACTTGATCCTCTACAACGCTATTCTACATGATACACAAGCAGATTCGATCAAAGAGAAACTCGATATGGAGTACGTCTGGATTGGTGTAAAAGAGGGTGTGATCATGGAAGTCAGCAGCTACAACACCTCAACTACGCTTCCCCGCAGTGCTAGATCAGTTGATTTGAATGGCGAACATCTGTATCCAGGATTTATTGATGCGCATGGCCATCTCTTCGCATACGCAGAAATGTTGAGTACCGTAAATTTAGTGGGCGCCTCAACATTGGAGGAATGCCTTATCCGTATTCGGAGATACATTACCGCTCACCCAGATCAACTTTGGATTCAAGGCCGAGGTTGGGATCAAAACGACTGGCCTACAAAACAGTATCCAAAAGCTTCTGATTTGGCCGAGTTTAACGACGTTAACATTTATTTAAGCCGAATAGATGGCCACGCCGCTTGGATAAACTCCCGAGTATTGGAAGAATTCGGAATCAATAACGATATTGAGGTCAAAGGCGGAAAAATAATGGATGGCATCCTCATTGACAATGCCAGCACCTTAGTGACACTTCCTAAGTCTACACATCAGTTCTGGCGAAGCGCCTTATTAAGAGCGCAGGATAGCCTGATTAAATATGGACTAACAGCCATGACTGATGCAGGTCTTCACAAGGATCAGATCCTTTTATTAGACTCTCTTCAGACAGAGGGCAAGCTACACCTTACTATAAATGCCATGATAAGTAACACGGAAGAGGATCTATCCTTTTTTGAAGAATACGGAGCCATCGAAAAACCCTTACTACGTGTTAAAAGTGTTAAGGCGTACTTAGATGGTGCGCTTGGGTCTTGGGGAGCGCTCTTGCGCAGACCTTATCACGACTTACCTCAGCACTACGGACTACCATTACTGTCATTTGATCAACTTAACACGCTTAGAGATCGCTGCGTGAGAAACCAATGGCAATTATGTGTTCACGCGATTGGGGACAGTGCACATCACCTTCTTTTGAAGAGTTTTAATGAGCTAGATACTGTGTTAGATCTTAGATTTAGAGTTGAACATGCACAAATCATGACACCTGAGGACAGTGCTTACTATGCGCATCCAAACATTACAGCTTCAGTTCAGCCTACGCATGCCACCAGTGATATGTATTGGGCGGAAGAGCGCCTTGGGCCGCATAGAATTCACCACGCATACAGTTATAAACGCCTACTAAATGCCGCAGGTATCTTGGCATTGGGAACAGATTTTCCTATCGAACATATAGATCCACTGGCTACCTTTTACGCTGCAACTACTCGAAAAGACAATGAAGACTGGCCCATCCAAGGCTTTATACCAACACAAGCAATCAGTCCTAAGGAAGCTTTAATTGGGATGACCTATGGAGCTTCTTATGCTGCTTTTGGCGAGCACCAGTACGGCTCCATAAGAATTGGTCAACGGGCAAACTTCACTATAATAAATAGTAACTTACTAGACCAAAAGGAAAACCAACGCTCGACGACCCAAGTCATTGGGACCGTTGTAAACGGTCATTACTTTTCCACCCTTAAATAGGTAAAGGTCGATAGCACTTTTTTACTATATTGAATTTCCAAAATATAAACACTCAACACAATAGATATGAATCAACCGACGCGTTTATTTGATATTCCAAAGTATCAACAAGAGCACTTCCCCCTTGACGTTATGATGTCTTCTAAACTTGCAGGAGAATGGAAAAGTTATAGCACCAGTGAATTTCTTGATGCCGTAGATAAAGCGTCTAGAGGACTTCTCGAATTAGGTGTGAAGCCAGGCGATAAAGTCGCATTAATCTCTCATAACAACCGTTGTGAGTGGAACATCATGGATCATGCGCTACTTCAAATTGGTGCCATAGATGTACCCCTATATCCTACCATGACAGAGGCGGATTACGAATATATATTCAACCATAGCGAGAGCAGCTATTGTTTTGTCTCGAACGACGAACTCTATCATAAGGTCAGTAATGTTATGGATAAATGTCCAGACATGAAGAAGGTGTACACATTTGAGCAATACGCAGGAATGAATCACTGGTCCGAGGTGACTAGTCTTGGCGATTCAAGCGCACGACAAGAAGAAGTCAACAGCATCAGAGATAGTGTAAAGCCAAATGACATGGCTACGATAATATACACTTCAGGAACTACCGGTTTACCCAAAGGTGTTATGTTGTCTCATAGCAATCTTACAACCACCGTAATCGCTTCAACACCTCGTATTCCTGGTTTGGTAAAAGGAAAGGCGAAAACACTTAGTTTCTTACCTGTGTGTCACAGCTTCGAGAGGTTTATACAATACCTCTATATGTACAATGGCGCAAGCATCTACTTTGCAGAAGCTATAGAAACCATAAAAGCTGATCTTAACTATACGCAGCCAGCAATATTCACTGCAGTACCTAGACTTTTAGAGAAGTTCTTTGATGGAATTGTGGCGAATGGGACCAGCGCGGGTGGCGTGAAGAAAATGATTTTTGAGTGGGCTGTCAGTCTCGCCCTTAAGTGGGAGCCAGAACAAGCTAACGGAGCTTTCTATCATTGGAAGCTAAGCATCGCCGACAAGCTTGTATTTAGTAAAGTTCGTGCTGCACTAGGTCTTACCCAAATTAAAGCTGTTGCTTCAGGCTCTGCAGCCTTACAACCAAGGTTAGCAAGATTCTTCAACGGAATAGGTGTGCCCATTCTCGAAGGCTACGGACTGACGGAAACTTCTCCAGTTATTTCAGTCAACTCCACGGCGCAGCCAGGAATGATCAGGATTGGAGCAGTAGGCAAAGTAATTGATGGCGTTGAAGCTAAAATTGCTGATGATGGCGAAATACTTGCCAAGGGACCTAACATTATGATGGGATACTATAAAGAGCCTGAGTTAACAGCAGAGGTCATGTCAGGTGAATGGTTCCATACGGGAGATATAGGAGTTATTGAGGATGGCTTCATTCGTATTACAGATCGCAAAAAGGAAATGTTTAAAACTTCGGGAGGTAAATACATTGCCCCACAGTTGCTAGAGAACTCTTTAAAAGCATCACACCTTATTTCTCAAAGTATGGTCATAGGCTCTAATAGAAGGTTCCCTGCCGCAATCTGTATACTTAACGAGGATGGCGTCAAAGAATGGTGTAAAAGACACAGCATCGCGTATACGAACATTGCTGATATGTCAAAAGACAACAGGATAATTGACCGTGTATGGAAGGATGTGGAAAGAATGAACGCAGGGTTTGCGAAGTGGGAAAAAATTAAGAAAATCATCATTGACACTGAAGAGTTTAATGTTGAAAATGGCTGCTTGACCCCTACATTTAAGTTAAAACGCAAGCCAATACTAGCTAAATACGAATCTCAAATAGAAGATTTATACGCTGAGTAAAAGGCGTTGCCAATTTATATAAAAGCCTCCAGTTGTTTACTGGGGGCTTTTTTTTCGTGTTTACTGTATAATGTTTATATCCAGACATACCAACTGCTGGTCCTCATCAGAGATAGCGCTGCGAAAACATATTGTGGTATTTGATTCGTACATCATATCCAGAATTAAAGACATAAAAAAAACCCATCTCTTTCGAGATGGGTTTTTTTAATCTTTACACTACTTAGGTTAAGCTTATAGAGCAGCAATGTGCTTTGCTAAGCCAGACTTCAGATTAGAAGCTTTCTTCTTGTGGATAATATTGCGCTTGGCAAGTCTATCCAACATAGAAACCACACGTGGGAACATCTCTGTTGCCTCCGCAGCATCTGTGGTAGTGCGTAATTTTCTCAACGCGTTACGTGTCGTCTTATGATAGTAACGATTATGAGCAGCCTTTTTGACTGATTGACGAATTCTCTTTAAAGCTGACTTATGGTTTGCCATGTCTTTATTATTAATTATTGTGACCCCAACGGGAATCGAACCCGTGTTTCTGCCGTGAAAGGGCAGCGTCCTGGACCGCTAGACGATGGGGCCTTAAAATTCCAGAACTTTACCTCTTTGTTTGAGGAGTGCAAATGTAACGAGCAATTTTAATTCTGCAATGCATTCGACGAAAAAAAATCAATTTTTTCTATTTATTCCCTCTTTAATAGGCCTTAGCAAAGACCACTCTCTGTGTACTTGGCTGGCCAGTCAAGATACATTTACCCTCTTCAAGCTTGTTATTCAAAGGAATACATCTAATAGTTGCCTTAGTCAGCTCTTTAATCTTATCCTCTGTCTCCTTCGTTCCGTCCCAGTGGGCATAAACAAATCCAGGATTATTTTTCATCAAAACCTCGAATTCTTCCCAAGTATCTACCGTTTGAGAATGATCATCTCTAAATTTCAGTGCTTTTTCAAATAATTCGACCTGAATCTCATCCAGTATAACTGGAATTGCGGTTGATACTTCCGACTGGTCCATAAATGATTTAGTTAATGTGTCCCGACGAGCGACTTCTACAGTTCCCTTCTCTAAATCTTTAGGCCCAATAGCTATTCTAACAGGAACACCTTGAAGCTCATACTGGTTAAATTTCCAACCTGGCTTGTGGGTATCTCTATTATCATACTTAACAGTCACACCATTATCACGAAGTTCTTGCATCAATTTTTCCGCAACCACTGAAATTTCATCCAACTGCTCTTGCCCTTTGTATATAGGGACAATAACCACTTGATAAGGTGCTAGCTTAGGAGGCAATATCAGCCCATTATCATCGCTATGTGTCATGATCAATGCACCCATTAATCTCGTGCTGACACCCCATGAAGTGGCCCATACGTATTCTTGTGTTCCTTCCTTCGTTTGAAATTTCACGTCAAACGCTTTTGCGAAATTTTGACCTAGGAAGTGCGACGTACCTGCTTGAAGTGCCTTTCCATCCTGCATCATAGCTTCTATACAATAGGTCTCTAAAGCACCAGCAAAACGCTCACCATCCGTCTTCACACCTCGTAGAACAGGTATTGCCATGACCTCCTCTACGAAGGTTGAATACACATCCAGCATGGTTTCAGCTTCTGCTATAGCCTCTTGCTTGGTAGCATGAGCCGTATGCCCCTCTTGCCATAAAAACTCAGAGGTTCTTAAAAACAAACGGGTTCTCATTTCCCAGCGCACCACATTAGCCCACTGATTGACCAGAATAGGCAGATCGCGGTAACTTTGAATCCAGTCCTTATACGTATTCCATATAATCGTTTCAGAAGTTGGTCTGACGATCAATTCTTCTTCAAGCTTTGCACTAGGGTCTACTATAACTCCACTGCCATTAGGATCATCCATGAGGCGATAATGAGTAACTACAGCACATTCTTTCGCAAAACCTTCCACATGAGACGCTTCCTTAGAGAAATATGACTTAGGTATGAAGAGTGGGAAATAGGCATTCATGTGTCCTGTTTCCTTAAACCGCTTGTCTAAATCTGCCTGAATGCGCTCCCAAATAGCAAAACCGTAAGGCTTTATTACCATCGCTCCGCGCACCGCTGATGTTTGAGCTAGATCAGCTTTAACGACCAGTTCGTTGTACCATTTTGAGTAATCTTGTTCTCTTGAAGTTAGATGCTTTCCCATAATGAGTGTCTTGGTATAACTTTTGTACCTTGTTTTTAATAGAATCGCAAACTTACAGAGATTATGAAGAAGGGCGTATTATTATTGGGTATTAGTTATGCACTGCTTACGGCATGTGGAACTAATGTGAGCTTAACTGAGAACTATTTCGAGGATGAAAACTTCTACAACCCAACTCTTCCTTCTCCACAATTTGCCCTAGAGTCCTTGAAATCAACCGATATCTATTCCGAATTAGATTATGATCAATTTTGGGATACCACCGCCCAAGCAGTGACATCTGAAACAGCTGTGAATATAGGAAGATCGAACTGGGGAGGCTACGGACTGTCATCTAACTCTACGGTTTTTCAAACCAACAGTTTTGGATGGGGTCAAGGACTAGGATATGGAATACCGCATATGTTCGGGAGTACATGGTATAACCCATGGCAACTAGGGCCGTCAAATTATTGGAACGAATTTATGTTCGGAGGATATGGGCACAACTCGTTGAACCCTTATCCTTATGGGTTTTCGAATAATGGCTACGGATTCAACAACGGCTTTGGATATAACAATGGCTATGGATTCAACAATGGTTATGGATACAACAACGGCTATGGATATAACAGTGGCTATGGATATAACAATGGTAATAGTTGGGGTAACAGTTCTTCCACCTGGAATTCGAATAACACACCTAGATCCGGCACCAATTATGGTGGAAGACGCCCTTCTAAATACAGTTCCTCTCGCGGTAATTCATCAAGCAACGGTAAAACAAGTAATGGTGGAAAATCAACTGGATGGACCGGCATCTTAACCCCAATTCGACAAAATTTAGAAGAATCGAAAAACGCAACCACTGGAAGGGCTATTATCGAATATACCCCTGTTTCGTCTGCAATAACAAGGGAAACAAGCAACTGGTCAGTGGAATCTGAAGTAAGACCTGCGGCAAACACTCCTACTATAGAGTCCTCAACAGGTCGTTCGGTATCAACAAGGCCCAGAAGTAATTGGACAGGAGATCCTCAGACAAGACCAAATGCTGCTCAAGAATGGTCAGGGAATTCCAGAGCAGGTTCTACGGAAACTAGACGTACTGAAAGTAAACCTAGTCACGTAACAAATACGAGTACTCAGTCAGCAGCACCTTCTCGCAGCTCAAGTTCCTCGAGATCTAATGTTCAAAGTAGTGGCAGCAGAAGGCGATAAGTCGATGAATAAATTAACGCTATTTAGTGCGATTTTCCTCTCTTGCTTTTCTATCAAGGGTCAGGACTTAGATTATTTTGCTCAACTCAACCAACCGATGACTTTTGGGGACGCCAGGTACAACGGGTTATCCGGTGCGATGGTGGCCATGAGCGGTTCTTTTAGTGCATTAGCACTCAACCCCGCAGGTGCTGCACTATATCGTCAAGACGCTTTTGGATTTGACATGGGATTGTTCAATTCTAAGAATACAGACGTTAACTCCGGTAATATTCGTGGAAATACCACCAGCTTAAATGTCGGTAATTTTGGTTTTTTAGTTAAGAACCCTTCAAATGGAGCTACTCTTTTCTTTACCTATAATTCAGATCAAATTTATAGAGAACGTCTTAGAGCAAATTCCTCTGAGGCCGGAAGTATCATGCAGCAATGGATTAATAATTCCGATGGGACTCCTCCAGAATACCTGAATTCAGTTGGGGTTTATGAGGATTTACTGTATCAAAGCTATGCAACTGACTGGGACTCGGACAACAGATCATATTTTAGTTCTGCCGCACTAAGTAATGTTTCTACAGAACACCTCTTCTTTAGAAAGGGCATGCGCAATCGATGGACTCTCGGCGGCGCAAATCAAGTGAATTCAACCTTTTACTATGGCGCCTCTGTGAGTATCGTTCACTCTTTTGAAAAGGTAGAAGTTCAACATAAAGAAACCTTTAACAGCACCAATGACTTAACAAACCTCAACGTGGAAGACTTGTGGAATAACAGTGGTGTCGGCATTACTGCTAATGCTGGTTTTTTGTACCGACCATATCAATTTCTGCGGATTGCTTCAGCCGTAGAACTGCCACATATTTATGGCTTTAGTCAAGACTGGGAGGTCACCATATCAAGTGTTAGACCATCTGTTGCGGCAGTCGCTATTGATGCTGAAGGCTATGGAACGGAATACCAGTGGTCCATGATTACCGCACCTAAGCTTAGAAACGGAGCAACTTTTATTCTGGGAAGAACGGGCCTGATTAGCATAAGTCATACAGCTATTCCTCACAGCTGGAGCCAATCTATTGGTAACGATAATGACGAGAATTACCTTAACCCGGTTATAGACTCTTTACTATCAATGCAGCATGTTATGGCAGCTGGTGGGGAATTTAGAATACGTAGCGTCACTTTGCGAGGCGGGATTGGATATAGCCCCTCCTATCGAGACAACGAGAATCGTATGAGAAGAGCCAGTCTAGGTGCTAGTATTCGCTCGGAAGAACTTACTCTGCATCTTGCCTGGAGTGCTGTACAGCAGCAGAAACAATACTACACATTTAGTTCTGATTACACCAATCCCATAGAGTTTCAAAATACCTTATCGTTCATTTCTATGGGCGCTGTTTGGAAATTCTAGAGGTCTTTTGGCACATTTGGTGTAATTTGCAAACTAAGTCGCATTGAATGCGTTTATTTCATTGAACTCAAAGGTTTGCCCTACTATGAATCGATTCTCTTTTACATCATCTAAATTAACTTGGTTTTTAGCCTTTTTTCTTGCCTTCACAAATATTCAGGCACAGAAAAAATCAAAGGACGATAGTCCTAAATGGGCAGAGCAAAGCATCAGTGCTTTTACTTTCAGAGGCTTGGGACCTGCTACAACCTCAGGTCGCATTGCTGATATCGCTGTTAATCCAGACAATACAGCGGAGATGTACATTGCACTTGCCTCAAGCGGTGTTTGGAAAACTAGTAACAATGGTACCACATGGGAGCCTGTTTTTGATAATGAGGGTTCTTACAGCACGGGGTGTGTCACTATGGACCCTTCTAACAATAATATTATTTGGGTCGGTTCAGGAGAGAACAACAACCAACGTTCCGTTGCCTACGGAGATGGTGTCTATGTCAGTCGAGATGCTGGGAAGACATGGACCAATACAGGGTTAGTTTCTAGCGAACACATAGGTATGATCACTGTGGACCCTACAAATTCTAACCATGTATACGTAGCTGCCTATGGTCCACTTTGGAGCTCGTCAGGTGATAGAGGTCTTTATGAAACCATGGATGGCGGAGTGAATTGGTCTAAAATTTATGACGTTAGTGAGCATACCGGCTTTAATGAAATCCACATGGACCCTAGAGATCCGTCCATTTTATATGCTACAGCTCATCAGCGCAGAAGACACGTCTTTACTTATTTAAGCGGTGGCCCAGAGAGTGCCATCTATAAGAGCACAGATGCTGGAGCGAATTGGACCGTCTTAAAAGGTGGACTTCCTACTGGAGATATTGGTCGGATTGGTATGGACATCAGTCCTGCGAATCCAGATGTACTCTATGCAACCATAGAAGGACATGGTCTTTACAGATCTTCGGATCGCGGTGAAAGCTGGTCAAAACGTAGTTCTCATGAAACTAGCGGTAATTATTATGTTGAATTAGTAGCTCATCCTGAAGATGTCAACACGCTCTATAGTATGGACACCTACGCTCATATTAGTCGAGACGGCGGAAAAAGCTTTAACCACATACCTAAGAAATTTAAACATGTAGACAACCATTGCTTGTGGATTGACCCGAGCAATACATCGCATATGATTATTGGTACAGACGGCGGTTTATATGAGACATGGGATGAGATGAAGAGTTGGAATTGGCGAGCAAATCTACCTACGATACAATTCTATCGCGTGGCAGTCGATAACGATTGGCCATTTTACAATGTATACGGCGGAACCCAAGACAATAACTCTTTAGGTGGACCATCTCAAACGATCAACAGTAGAGGTATTACGAATGATGATTGGTTTGTTACTAACGGAGGTGATGGTTTTGAAAGCGCAACCGATCCTGATGACCCTAATACAGTTTATGCTCAAGCCCAATATGGATGGCTCGTTAGATTCAATAAAGAAACAGGAGAAAAGACACCAATTCAGCCACAGCCTAGGTACAAGGACTCTCCTTATCGCTGGAATTGGGATGCCCCACTTGTCGCGAGTAAGCATCAGAAAAAGACATTGTATTTCGCTGCGAACAAAGTATTTAAAAGTACCGACCGCGGTGGAAGTTGGGAAGTTATCTCGAACGATTTATCTCGCCAGCTAGATCGGAATAGGCTACCAATAATGGACCGTTACTGGGGACCAGAAGCAATCGCACTTCACCAGAGCACTTCTATTTACGGCAACATAGTAACATTGAAAGAACATCCTACTAACCCTGGCGAACTATGGGCTGGGACAGATGATGGACTGGTTTGGAAAACCAAAGACGATGGTCAAAATTGGTCCTCTTTAAAAAACTTTAATGCACTGCCCAAAACACAGGTCGGTTCCTTAACTCTACCGTTAGTTTATGTGCAGGATATTCTTCTTTCTAAGCATGATACAAAAACCATATACACGGTATTCAATAATCACAAGAACGGTGATTTTAAGCCCTACATTTTCAAAAGTACTGACGAAGGTAGGAATTGGATCAGCATTGTTAGCAACCTTCCTGAGAAAGGTAGTGTCTATACTATAGCTGAGGATCATATCAATTCTAACCTTCTTTTTGCAGGAACAGAATTTGGACTTTGGTACACCCTAGACGGAGGAAACACATGGGCTGAGCTAAATACAGGGCTACCAACAATAGCAATTCGTGACATTGCCATTCAAGAGCGTGAAAACGACTTAGTACTAGCTACTTTTGGTCGTGGATTCTATGTTCTTGACAACTACTCTCCGTTACGTGAAATGAACTATATCCTAGAACAAGATGCTGCCTTTTTCACAACAAAACCGGGCATGCTTTTTAACAGGGCTAATGTTGGAGGAATAGACTACAAGGGAGGCCAGCATTACAGATCAAAAAACCCACCTCTAGGAGTGACTTTTGAACTCTTCATCAAAGATGAAGGCAGCAAAGTCAAAGACAAACGACCAGAGGCAAGTAATGAACTGCCCCACTACCCTAATACGGAACAGCTTCAAGCAGAGGATTGGGAAGAAAGTGGCTATCTGTTATTTGAAATATCCACCGCAGAAGGCGACAAAGTTGCGCGATTTACTAGGAAGGATATGAGCGGAATCGAACGTTTTACATGGAATGGAAAGTACAGCAGCACAGCCGAAATCTCATCCAGTGCCGAGCCTGAAACCAATCCATCAACAACTACTTTTGTGCTTCCTGGAACCTATGTAATTAGCGTGTATAGATCTACAAACGGTTTACTTACTGAGCTAATTAAAGGGCACTCATTCGAGGTGAATCACCTATATGATTATGAAGGTATTGACATGGAATTCAACCTTGAAGTAGACCAAGCTTACGCTACATCAAACGCGGTAATGTCAAGGTTTAATAAACTTGGTGATGAATTAACAGAAATACGCGCTGGTCTAAGAAATACTCCAGGTACTTCCATGGAAGATTTAACTTCAGCTAGAGCTATCGAAGTAACCTTAAAACAGCTCGGGCTGCTTCTTAATGGAAACCCGAGCCTCACAAAACGAGAAGTTGAGAGCGCTCCTTCGTTAGGTGATGTTATTGGATTATTGACTTGGGGAGCATGGAACCATAGAGGTGCGCCGACCGGTACAATGAAAAATCTACTAGAAGATGCTAGAATGATGATTTCCGATGCGCAGACACAGCTTGATGAAATTATCGAATCCGTTGATGCATTGAAAGAAAAAGCGAAAGCCCAAGGAGTTCCTTATTGGGACTAATTGATTTACCTTTGCCACCCCTTTTAAGAGAACAAAACCCATGTCAAATCATATTGACCCAACACTAGCCGAAGAAATCGGTGATGCTCACGAAAGCTTTAAAGCTGAAACACCTTTAAAAGATGACGCATTTGCGAAAAATGATAGCGAGAAAATAGACATCATTTCTAAGCATGTCAAAGGCATTCTTGAAACACTAGGAATGGACTTAGACGACGACAGTTTAAAGGGCACACCACTCCGCGTAGCTAAAATGTATGTTACCGAGGCCTTTGCTGGACTACACCCGGATAGAAAACCTGGAATGAGCACGTTCAACAACACCTATCGTTACAACGAAATGTTGGTGGAAAAAAATATTGTTCTTTATTCAACTTGTGAGCATCATCTACTTCCCATTATAGGAAGAGCTCATGTGGCTTACATCTCCAATGGTAAGGTAGTTGGCTTGAGTAAAATGAATCGTATTGTTGATTATTACGCTAAGCGTCCTCAGGTACAAGAAAGGTTGACACGTCAAGTTGTACAAGCACTTCAAGAAGTACTTGAAACAGATAACGTTGCGTGTGTTATTGACGCTAAGCACCTTTGTGTTAACTCTCGAGGTATTCGTGATATTGACAGTTCCACGGTAACTGCCGAGTTCGGAGGAGTCTTTCAACAAGAGGATAAAAAAGCGGAGTTCTTAGACTATATCAATCTAAAGACCGATTTCGGAGCTTAAATGGAACCACTGTATAGTAGATACCCTATTGTAATAGAAAACAGCCTCACAGGCAAGAAGGAAGCCTTTATTCCTGTACGTGATGGAAGAGTGGGTATGTACGTATGTGGACCTACTGTTTATTCTGATGTACACCTAGGTAACGCAAGGACGTTTACTTCTTATGACCTCATGTTCCGTTATTTTCGGCATCTTGGATATCAAGTGCGCTATGTCCGCAACATTACGGATGCTGGGCACCTAGAAAATGATGCAGAGGAAGGTGAGGACAAGATTGCTAAAAAGGCCCGGATGGAGCAGTTAGAGCCTATGGAAATAGTGCAACGTTATACTGTGGACTTCCATAAAGTCATGGAAAAACTCAATGCTCTTCCCCCTTCCATTGAACCCACTGCAACAGGACACATTGTAGAGCAAATCGAAATGATTAAAACCATTATTGAGAAAGGGTGGGCTTATCAGAGCAATGGATCTGTTTATTTTGATGTAGAAAATTATAACCTTAAAGGTGGTGATTACGGAGTGCTGTCTGGACGTAAGTTAGAAGAGCTACAAGCCGGAACTCGCGTGCTCGATGGTCAAGAAGAAAAGAGAAATCCTGCTGATTTCGCACTGTGGAAAAAAGCATCACCAGCACACATTATGAGATGGCCCTCACCTTGGAGTGACGGTTTTCCAGGCTGGCATCTTGAATGTTCCGCAATGAGCACCAAATATTTAGGTGAACAGTTTGATATACACGGTGGTGGGATGGACTTGAAATTTCCGCACCACGAATGTGAAATCGCACAAAACGTAGCATCGTCAGGACATAAAGGGGCTCAATACTGGCTTCACACGAATATGCTTACCCTGAATGGTAAGCGAATGAGTAAGAGTACAGGAAATACAATATTGCCAAATGAATTATTCACTGGACAAAACCCACTACTTGTAAAGGGGTTTAACCCTTCTACCGTTAGGTTCTTCATGATGCAGGCCCACTACAGCAGTATTCTTGATTTCAGTAATGACGCTTTGATTGCTGCTGAAAAAGGCCATGACAAACTTTTAGGTGCTATTGAAACTTTGAGAAATCTACAACCTTCAAAAACTAGCACCTTCCAAATTCATGACTGGGTAGACCGCTGTTACATTGCGTTAAGTGACAACTTTAATAGTCCTATTCTTATATCCCATTTATTCGAAGCGGTGAAATTTATTAACTCTAGTACGGATTCATCCATAGGATTAACTAAAGACGACTTGCAATTACTCATGGATAAAATGAATTCCTTCGCATTTGATGTGTTGGGTCTTCGTGAACAAGAATCTTCAGATGCCCATAAAGAGGCACTTAACAAGGCCATGGACTTGGTCATTGAATTAAGAGCTAAAGCAAGAGATAATAAAGACTGGGACACTGCGGACATCATTAGAAAACAATTAACCGACGCGGGCATTCAGCTCAAAGACGGTGCAGAAGGCACAAGCTATACTTTATAAATAAAAACCGAGTTTGAAACTACTATCTCTCTTCTTGGGATCACCGTTGTTATTGCTGATTTGGGTCTACAGAACACTAGTTTCACCTATGCTTGGACCTGCGTGTCGTTATCAACCCACATGTAGTGCTTATGCTGCTGAAGCTGTTAAAATCCATGGACCATTCTTAGGGTTTGTTCTGGCAGTAAAGAGAATTTCTAGTTGTCATCCATGGGGAAGAAATGGTTGGGATCCAGTGCCGGGAAGTGAGTTAGAGAAAGAATTAAAAGAAAAAAACATCGATTGATGATCAACAACATGACAAAAACTTTTTTTTTAGCGAGTTTGGTAGCCATTGGTTGTACCAGCCAATCAGGACCTGAATCTAGTGACGGTTACAGCGGCGCAACCTGGGTGAGTGAACTCAATTATGAAGGGGAGTACCATTTTGACAACATGCGTCAACTGACAGACGGTGGAGACAATGCAGAAGCCTATTTCAGCTTTGACGGCGAGAAGCTTACTTTTCAAAGTAACGCTGAAAAATGGGGAAACAATTGTGACCAAATCTATGCCTTTGACTGGGCTTTAGATACTATTTTAGAACATGAACCTACCATGATTTCCAATGGATTAGGGCGTACAACCTGTGCTTACTTCCTACCTGGAGATACAACCATACTTTACGCGAGCACCTTTAAAGGCGACTCGGCTTGTCCGGCTGTACCTGAGCGTGGAGAAGGCGGCGCCTATGTTTGGCCTATCTATGAAGACTTTGATATTTATGTTAGCGACTTAAAAGGGAACATTATAGACACTATTATTAGTGGACCAGGTTACGATGCTGAAGCGACAGTGAGTCCTGACGGGTCTAAAATTGTATTTACATCTACCAGGTCGGGTGATCTAGAGCTTTATGTTTGCGATATCGATGGATCCAATATCACACAAGTAACTGATGGCCTTGGGTATGATGGTGGAGCGTTTTTCAGTCCAGATTCTAAAAAACTGGTATTTCGCAGTTCACGTCCCACCTCGGAGGAAGAAGTCGAAAAATACACTTCGCTTCTTGCAACTGGATTGGTTGAGCCCACTTCTATGGAATTATATACTTGTGACGTTGACGGCAAAAATCTGACCCAAATCACTTCTTTGGGACAAGCTAATTGGGCACCATTTTTTCACCCAAACGGTGATAAAATAGTGTTTTCATCTAACCACCACAGTGAAAAAGGCTTCCCATTTAATCTATTCATGATTGATACAGACGGGAACAACCTTAAGCAAATTTCTTTTGACAAAGCGTTCGATTCCTTTCCAATGTTTTCTCCTGACGGGACAAAATTGGTTTTTGCTTCGAATAGAAATAATGGCGGGGGAAGAGCGACTAACTTGTTCCTTGTAGACTGGAAAGAATAAACCTATGCTAGCCACTATTATCTGGGATTTCCCCAACCATATACCCATTGCGGGATTTCAATTGAGGTTCTATTCGTTGATGTTCATTATCAGCTTTGTCCTGGGACAATATGGAATGCAATATATTTTTAAAAAAGAAAATATCAATCCCAAGCTCATGGACAGCCTGGTCTATTGGATGGTGGGCGCTACAATAGTAGGTGCGAGACTTGGACATGTCATCTTTTACGACTGGGGTTATTACAAAGATCACCTTGGTGAAATCTTTATGGTCTGGAAAGGCGGGTTAGCCTCTCATGGTGCAGCCGTCGTGATTGTACTCGCAATGATTTATTGGTCAAAAAAAATAGCAAAACAACACCCTCTTTGGACACTAGATCGAATTGTGATTGTTGTTGCTCTTGCCGCAGGCTTTATCAGAATGGGCAACTGGTTCAATTCGGAAATATATGGTGCACCATCCAATGGTGTTTTCCAAACAGTGTTTGTTGAAGATGCCAGGAGCAGTCTATTAAGAGGATATGCAGGGAGTTTAAGTTCCGTTGAGTTCGAAACAACCGGAAGGGAATTGACAACAGATTCTATGGTCTACCCCATACTAACCGCTTCTTTGAGGTTTAGAAATCTAAATGACAATCAAATCGTCGAGTATACAGACGTCTATTTGAGTAAAATCCTAGACTCGCAACGTAAAGACCGCAAAAACCTACTCGTTATAGAAGGCACTAAGAGTGCCGTTTTCTCCGACGACGAAGGATTGTATAGTGAAATTGATGTTTTAGGAATACCGCGCCATCCGACACAATTGTTTGAGGCCTTCGGCTATTGGATAATATTCATCACCCTTGCACTACTCTACTTAAAGACCTCTGTTGGAGAAAAAAGAGGGTTTCTGCTTGGCGTTTTCCTAATCCTATTGTTCGGATTCCGATTCTTCATCGAGTACTTCAAAGAAATACAAGTTTCATTTGAGCAGACCATGTCATTAAATATGGGACAATGGCTCAGTGTACCTCTGGTCAGCATAGGTATACTATTGGTTGTCATTTCTATAAAAGAAAAAATATGAACGCAGTAAGAAAGTATGCTGTTTGGATTATAGGCATTGGCCTAGCTGCATTTATTATCCCTTCGATCATCAGTGGAATTGGAAAATTTAACAACAGTGCGGGATCTTCCATACAACCCTCAAAAAAACCATATGAACCGCCGTTTAGACAAGACGGAACGGTTTGGGTAGTTAATGGCAATGATACCAGTGCGACGTTTAGAACTGAATACGCTAAAAATGCAGAAACAATAGAGATTGGCATGATGTATCGTCGAACCGTTTTGATGGACATGAGTATGCTCTTCTTTATGCCTGGCGGTGATCAGCCAAGGAGTTTTTGGATGAAAAACACGATCGTTCCTTTAGATATTATCTATATCAACAACCAAAATGAAGTGGTGAGCATACAGGCCAATGCAGAGCCTTTGTCCTTAAAAAGTCTTCCTAGTGGTGCTCCAGCTAGCTACGTTCTTGAGACTCTAGGTGGCGCAGCGGCAGCGGCGGAGATTCGTGTTGGAACTAAATTATATTGGCTCGATAAATAAAGCCAATTAGGTATATATGGCTACATATATTTAATTATATTTGCGGCTCAAAGCATTACAAACATCTAAATACGATTTTGGTATGTACCTAACAACTGAAAAAAAAGCAGAGATCTTCTCGGAATACGGTGGATCAGCTAAAGACACTGGTTCTTCTGAAGGCCAGATTGCATTATTCAGCTTCCGTATCAGTCATTTGACTGGACACTTGAAGCAAAACAGAAAAGACCACAACACAGAGCGTTCGTTGATCACTTTGGTTGGAAAAAGAAGAAAGCTTCTTAATTATTTGAAGAAAACAGATATTACACGTTACCGTGCAATTATCGAAAAACTAGGATTGAGAAAATAACCTCAGTCTAGCGCATTCACAAAAAGGCAATTTATACAATTGCCTTTTTGCGTATAAAAAAGTATCTATTTACATTATATATGATTCCAAAAGCAATTATTGAAACTATCGCACTTCCTGACGGAAGAGAAATCACACTTGAGACTGGTAAGTTAGCCAAACAAGCTGATGGCTCTGTCGTTGTGAGATGTGGTGGTACTATGCTGTTAGCCACAGTGGTGTCTAGCAAAGAAGCTAAAGAAGGTATTGACTTTCTTCCGCTTACCGTTGATTATCGTGAAAAATTCGCAGCGAATGGACGTGTTCCTGGAGGATTCCTCAAACGTGAGGGACGTCCATCTGACACAGAAATCCTAACCATGCGTTTGATCGATCGCGTACTTCGTCCCTTGTTTCCAAAGGACTACCACGCTGAGATCCAATTAATGATTCAAATGATCTCTTACGATCCAGAAGTAGAAGCTACTTCTTTAGCTGGATTGGCTGCTTCCGCTGCTATTGCAGTAAGTGACCTTCCTTTTGACGGTCCTATATCTGAAGTTAGAGTAGGTCGTCTTAATGGCGAATTTATCATCAACCCTACACCTAATCAACTCAAAGAAATTGATCTTGACATGACCATTGGAGCGTCCATGGACAGCGTTGTCATGGTAGAAGGTGAAATGCGTGAAGTTTCTGAAGAAGAAATGGTGGAGGCTATTAAGTTTGCACACGAAGCCATTAAACTTCAAGTTACAGCACAAATAAACATGGCTGCTCAAGTTGAGAAGTCGCATGTTAAACGTGAATACAACCATGAAACCCACAATGACGAAGTTCGTCAGGATGTTATGGCTGCTACTTACGATAAAGTATACGCTGTATCTAAAAGTGCATTGCCTAAGCACGAACGTTCCGCTCAATTCAAAGCTATTCTTAACGAATACTTAGACGGTAAGGACGACGCTTGGTTGGCGGAAAACAAAGGTTTTGCGAAAACTTATTTCCACGACGTGGAATACAAAGCTGTTCGTCACATGGTACTAGCAGATGGTCAACGTTTAGATGGACGTAAGACTACTGACATACGCGATATCTGGTCTGAAATAGATTATTTACCTGGTGCACACGGATCTGCAGTCTTCACTCGTGGAGAAACTCAATCCCTGACTACGGTTACCTTAGGTACTTCGATGGATACCAATAGAATTGATGACGCAACCTTTAAGGGTGAGGAAAAATTCTATTTACACTATAACTTCCCTCCATTTTCCACGGGTGAAGCTCGTCCTGTTCGCGGGGTAAGCAGACGTGAAATTGGACATGGTAATCTTGCCCAGCGCGCATTATACAAAATGGTGAGCCCTGAAAATCCATATACGATTCGTGTGGTAAGTGATATTCTTGAATCAAACGGTTCGTCTTCTATGGCTACAGTTTGTGCGGGTACACTTGCTCTAATGGATGCAGGGATTGAGATGGTTAGACCAGTAAGTGGTATAGCCATGGGCCTTATCTCTGATGGTGAAAATTATGCTGTACTTTCAGATATCTTGGGTGATGAAGATCACTTGGGAGACATGGATTTCAAAGTAACCGGTACAGAAAAAGGTATCACTGCTTGTCAGATGGACATCAAGGTTAAAGGTTTGAGCTATGAAATTCTTGTAAGTGCGCTAATGCAGAGTCGCGCAGGCCGTATGCACATTCTTTCTGAGATGCTAAAGACTATGCCTGAGTCACGTAAGGAATTAAAACCTAACGCGCCTAAGATCATTACTATTACTGTTAAGAAAGAATTCATAGGTCCAATAATCGGCCCTGGTGGAAAAAACATTCAAGGCATCCAAGCGGATACAGGCACAACAGTGACTATTGAGGAAATTGAGGAAAGAGGTCATATTCAAATTTCTGGAAAGGACTATGATATGATGAACAAAGCACTCGACATGATTCGTGCTATCGCATTCGAACCAACTATAGGCGAAGTCTATGAAGGAATTGTTCGCGGAGTCCAGACTTATGGTGCTTTTGTAGAAATCGCTCCTAAAATTCAAGGTTTGTTACACATTTCTGAAATCGATTGGACTCGTGTCAAAAATGTTGAAGATGTACTGAAGGAAGGTGACACGATTAGCGTCAAACTTCTCGAAGTTGATAAAGCAGGTAAGATGAAGCTCTCTAGAAAAGTTCTTCTGCCTAAACCTGAAAAGGAAGGCGAATAACCGAAGCTTTATTTAGATTGTTAAGGTGAGGAAAACCTTAGGTTTTCCTCACTTCACTAAAATTCATTCTCGAGCATGAGACAGTTAAAAATCACAAAACAGGTTACCAACCGCGAAACAGCTTCTTTAGATAAGTATCTACAGGAAATTGGTAAAGTGGAGCTTATTACGGCTGAAGAGGAAGTTGAACTCGCTCAGAGGATAAAGGCCGGTGATCAAATTGCTTTAGAAAAATTAACCAAAGCGAATCTTCGCTTTGTGGTTTCCGTGGCTAAGCAGTACCAAAATCAAGGCCTAACATTGCCTGATTTAATCAACGAGGGTAACCTAGGTTTGATTAAAGCTGCACAACGTTTTGATGAAACCCGTGGTTTTAAGTTCATTTCATACGCTGTTTGGTGGATTCGTCAGAGTATTCTTCAAGCATTGGCTGAACAGAGTCGAATTGTGCGTTTACCGTTGAATAAAATTGGTTCTATTAATAAAATCAACAAAGCATACGCATACCTAGAGCAGGAGCACGAACGTCCACCAAGTGCATCTGAAATTTCTAAGCACTTAGAAATGAGTGAATCTGACGTTAAGGAGAGCATGCGTAACTCCGGACGTCACGTAAGTATGGATGCTCCGTTAGTAGAAGGAGAGGATAGTAATTTATATGATGTCTTAAATTCATCAGATAGCCCACACCCAGATGAGGACTTAATGATGGACTCTTTACGCACAGAAATTGAGCGTTCTTTAGCGACATTAACTCCACGTGAAGGTGATGTAATCCGTTTATACTTTGGACTAGGAGGTCAGCACCCTATGACACTCGAAGAAATTGGCGAGAAATTTGACCTGACTCGTGAGAGGGTTCGTCAGATAAAAGAAAAGGCAATTCGTCGTATGAAACATACTTCAAGAAGTAAAATATTAAAGACCTACCTCGGTTAATAACCTTGGTATAAACTTTTCTTACATACACCCTGCCATCATCGGCGGGGTGTTTTATTTTTACACCAACTTAAACGCAACCTCATGGCTTCACCTATCATTTCTCCTTCGCTGTTAGCAGCTGATTTCGGAAATCTCCAAAGAGACTGTCAGATGGTCAATAAAAGTGAAGCTGACTGGTTTCATATTGATGTTATGGACGGTGTCTTCGTACCTAACATAAGCTATGGTATGCCAATCGTAAAAACTATGGCCGCTAACTGCGAGAAGGTCATGGATGTGCACTTGATGATTGTACAGCCTGAGCGATATATCCAGGCCTTTAAGGACTGTGGAGCTGATATTCTAACGGTTCATTATGAAGCATGTACCCATCTTCATAGAACGATACAAGAAATTCACAACGCTGGAATGAAAGCTGGAGTTGCGTTAAACCCACATACTCCAGTCCATGTTTTACAAGACATTATTGGTGACTTAGACCTCGTACTTTTAATGAGTGTCAACCCAGGATTTGGTGGACAAACGTTCATAGAGAATACCATTCACAAAACAACTCAAGCAAGAACGCTTATCGATCAAAGCGGGTCAAGTGCAATTATTGAAATTGATGGCGGAGTCAATCTTGAAACAGGAGCTAGGTTGATCGCAGCAGGAGCAGATGCTTTGGTTGCCGGGTCGTTTGTTTTCAAAAGCGATGATCCAGAAGCAACTATATCTGCCTTAAAGGCACTTTAAGCGTTGTTTAACGCCTAAACTCCTTCGTTGCATTAAATACGTGCTCCAAAATATTTTGATCAATGTCATCGACCATAAGTCCGCGTCGCTTCATCACACGCTGTGCCGTATCGAGGGCCTTATCCAGTTTATACTCTACGGTTCCTTGCGGCCCTCCCCAACTAAATGAGGCGATGAAATTGCGTGGAAACCCAGCACCATAAATATTAGCACTAACGCCTACCACAGTTCCTGTATTAAACATGGTGTTTATTGCTGATTTACTATGGTCACCCATGATTAACCCGCAAAATTGTTCACCCGTTTGGGTAAATCGCTTGGTCTGGTAGGACCAAGACTTAACGTGATCGTAATTGTTTTTTAAATTTGAATTATTAGTGTCCGCACCTAAATTACACCATTCACCTAGCGCACTATTTCCTAAAAAACCATCGTGCCCTTTGTTGGAATAACCTAGAAGAACACAATTATTTACCTCTCCTCCCACTTTACAGTAAGGTCCTAATGTCGTTGCTCCATAAATCTTAGTACCCAGCTTCAATACCGAGTGTTCGCCAAGGGCGAGCCCTCCGCGAACCATACAACCCTCCATGATTTCAGCATCTTTAGCAAGGTATATAGAACCGCTCGTCGTATTTAAGATACTCGCCGTAGCCTTAGCGCCTTCCTCTAGGAAAATACGATCACCTAAAATAGTATTAGAGCTATGGATCGAAGCGGAAGTTCGGCCTTCCGTCAGCAGGTCATAATCAGCCTCTAACTCCGCGGCATTATTGGTCCATATATGCCATGGCTTAGAAATGAAATTAAGTACTTCCGTGAACTCAACCCTATTCTTCCCGGTAATATCTAACTCGCCGCCTCTTACCGCCAATGTATGCGTGTCTTGAGCCAAGTACTCGCCTTCCTTAAGACCAGACACAGCCCTTAAAAAAGACGATGTGGGACATACAGAGCCCAAAATTGAAAAATCAGGATTCGCTATTGATGAAAATTTCTTCGACAAATAGTCCTCCGTTCTGAAACCTATGCGCACTCCACGGTTCGTATACTTTTCTGCTATGGTTAAGATACCGCAGCGTAAAGCTGAAACCGGACGTGTAAAAGTCAGGGGTAAAAGATCGGTACGACTAGGTCCATCTACAAGTAGAATTTTCATCTGAGTTTTGTTTGGTTGATGTATCCAATTTAGGGCAAAAAAAAGACCCGCCTAGGCGGGTCTTCTATTTTAAAGTAATAAATATTACTAACTCTTTTTTCCGTAACGAGTGCGGAATTTATCAACACGACCAGCAGTATCTACCAACTTCACTTTACCAGTGTAGAAAGGGTGAGAATAGCTAGAAATTTCCATTTTAATTAGTGGGTATTCAACACCATCTAATTCGATAGTGTCTTTTGCCTCAGCACATGACTTTGTGATGAACTGATCACCAGATCCCATGTCTTTAAAAACACAAGGACGGTAATTTTCAGGGTGAATTCCTTTTCTCATTTTAATTTACTTTAACAGCTTGAGTTTTGGCCCAAGCCCCAGGTTCTTAATTAGTCGGCAAATATAAGATAAATGTTCACATATAACTCGTTGCTAGTACAAAAATAGTAATGTAGCTTCGCAATAGATGAAGCACTATATTTTACTTTTTACTTTAGTATTGGCCCTGTTTCTAGGAAGTTGTAGGAAAACTGTACAATTTACGGGGTCTAACGTCACATTAGAGTTCTCTCAAGACACCATCTATGTCGATACCGTTTTCACAGGGCTTGGTAGCTCAACGAGAACCTTAAAGGTTTTTAACCGATCTAACGAAAACGTAACGGTAGACAAGGTCTATTTAGCGCGTGGTCAGGAAAGTTTTTATTCCTTAAATATTGACGGTATTAGCGGCCACACATCAGATAACATAGAGATTTTAGCAAAAGATAGTGCCTACCTATTTATAAAAGTAAGCCCGGATGCGGCAGGTCAAGATGAGCTGGTCTATACAGATAGCATTTTTTTCGAGAACGGCTCGGTAAGACAACATGTAAATTTAATTACTGCAGTTTGGGATGCCTACTATCATTTTCCAACAAACGTACTTACTATAGAGCGCCCAAGCCCACTACCTCCGTTAAAACTAGCCTACTCCATTTTATCAGATAATGAGGTATGGGATGCATCAAAACCACATGTTGTTTATGGCTACGCCGTTGTAGATAGCGCAAGAACATTAACCATTGAACCTGGTACACAGGTACATTTACATGATGCTAGTGGACTCTGGGTATATCGTGATGGTAATTTGTTTATTGACAAGGATTTACAAGGCGATTTTTCTAATCCCGTGGTGTTTCAAGGAGATCGCCTAGAACCTGAATATGAATGGGTACCCGGTCAATGGGGAGGTTTGTTAGGAGGCATCTTCATTATGGGCGGCGATCAAGGACACAGCATCATCAACAACACGTTGATTAAAAACGCAACTAACGCGTTGAGAATTGACAGCTCATGGAAATCAACCCCTAACATTGAACTACACAATGTGATCCTTACCCATAATTCACGGGTAAGTTTATATGCTGGTTTCGCAAATATTAAAGCAACGAATTTGGCTATAGGGCCAAGCGGCGTTTATGGATTTTATGCGCTCGGTGGAACCTACCTGTTCGATCATTGTACGTTTTATAATACTTGGGGGTTTTCTTCCAGAGGAGGAACTTCTGTGGGATTGATGAATTTTTATGAAGATGCCTTAGGGATACGTTATACCAGGCCAATTTCGGCGTTGTACACCAACTCATTAATTAGCGGAACACTCCCGAACGAAGTCGCCATGGGCATAGATCCAAACGACAATTTCTTGGTGAATTTCAAGTCTTGTGCCTTGAGGATAGAACCCAGCCCCGAACTTGGTCACTACAACCTGTCAGATAGTTTGATGTTTGATGACACCATGTTTAATTTGACTTGGGGCTTCTCACCTAGCGCACTTATTCCTGCTGATCAATGGCAATTCAAGCCTGACTCCATTTCTACACTTTTCGCAAAATCAAACCCTACGAACATTTCGCCAATGCTTGATTTAGAAGGAACGCTTCGAAGTCAATCTGCTACGATTGGCGCGCTGGAAAAAAAATAGCTTTTACAAGGAGCCTAAAAAGGCTATTGTATTGACATTATCAGCGTAGTCCCAAAGCTCAGGCAGCTGTGCAGTTCCAAAGGGCAGGAAGCCATGCCCTACTACACACTGAATTTGATCGCCCCATTCTTCCAATCGATCTTGACCTTTAGGAAGAATGTAAGTGCTGTGGTGAAGAATAGACACGGGGGTATGTAACTCTTTGTTATCCCTAACAATCAGAAAACCGTTCTCTAAAAAATCGTCTTGATTCAAAAGAAACAAAGCGCGATAGTATTCGTAGTTATTACCGTACTTGTTATTATTCACAATGTCGTCCCAACCAACGATGTTGGCAAAAACCAATTGGATGTCATATCCTTCTGGAACCAGTATATGTCCTACATTTCTGCATCCCATTCCAAAATATCTGAACAGATCTTCCCCTAGGGCGACGAGTTCCTGCTCAGACTCTGTGCCATCAAGAACAGCCACTGAGGTTCTGTTTTTCCTGATAATATTAGGGTATTTACCAAAGTAGTATTCGAAATATCTCGACGTATTATCACTACCTGTTGCGATGACCGCTTCTATATTGTCTAAACGATCGACAAAAACCCAATCCCCCTCAAACAAAGGATTTTCCCGAAGCAATACTTTGACTAAAACTGGTAAAAGACATTCATCATCTGAACTCATTTTAACGACTGCAAAATGACCACTCAAAAAAACACTAATAAAGTCATGAAGGCCGACGAGCGGGATATTTCCTGCCATGACGACACCAACTCTATGGCGGTTTACCTCTTGGACACCACCCTCGCGGCTACGCCACAGGTTTAAGTGCTCTTCAGTCAATGCATCACCCCAAGATGAGATGGCAAACATCACATTTTCAGTGATGAACCATCCATTGTGCCTATGAGATTTCGTAACAGCCACCTTTAGCTCTTCAGCAATATCTGCCAAGCCACCTGAAATAGGGGAATCAGAAGAAAACTCCCTTAAAAATTGGCCCAAGCGTGAAACTGCAATAATCCTATGGTCAGAAAAAAACATTGTCGTTACCTTTGTGTTAGAATTGCAAAGCTAAAGTAACCAAGGTATATGGCTATTAAAATCACCGACGAATGCATTAATTGTGGAGCCTGCGAGCCAGAGTGTCCTAATAATGCTATTTATGAAGGCGCATTAGAGTGGCGATTTAATGACGGAACTAATGTTTCTGGGAAAATAATCACTCCTGGAGGCAAAGAATATGATGCCGATGAGGCGCAAGAACCTGTAGATTACGACGTTTATTATATAGTCACGGACAAGTGTACGGAATGTATTGGATTTCATGAAGTACCCCAATGTGCTGAAGTTTGTCCTGTAGATTGTTGTGTTCCAGATGAAGATCACGTTGAATCAGATGTTCAACTTATGGCAAAGAAAGAATTCATGCATTCGGAAGACTAATTCCATGCGCGCCCTCTTCGCTTTCATAGTTTCATTCTCCTCCCTTTACGCTCAAGTTGATGAATCTAGACTCCAAGAATTAGGTCAATCCTACTTGCTGCCATCTAACATAGCGTCTGCAGATTCACTCTCGGAGGTTTTTGCAGATAGTTTATGGTCTTTTATTAGTATCGAAGCCAATTATGGCAAGACTTTGACTCAAGTAAGCAATTTAAGCGTTCAGCTTCCCGATGACCAATCCTTCGCTTTGTATACTTGGGCAGTGCCTACCGCAGAGGGTAGTTTCAATTTCCACGGCTTTCTTTGGAATAAACAATGGAAAGGTTCCCAAAGGCTTGTACTCAATGACTTTGGTTCTGATGACGCACCCTATAGATGGTTAAAAGCCGGTGATTGGGTAGGCGCTATTTGCTACGACATACTGACCACAAGGGACAAGGGACAAAAAGTATATACGCTGCTTGCCTTTAGACCTGGACCGTCATACCACACTAAATACGTAGATGGAATTGAACTTGGGAGTCGAAGTGAACGTTGCCATTTCGGATCAAGAATATTCAACATACGATCCAACGGAGACGAACGCTACGCTAGACGACCTTATAGAATACAGTTTAGATACAACAGCACCTTATCTGCAGCGGTGCGTTGGGATAATAAACACAAAGGAATTATTTGTGATCATTTAGCTCCATCAAAATTAGAGCTTGTGGAAAGATGGTTTGCTTATGGACCTGATTTTTCCTATGACAAGATATACTGGTCAAAAGGTAAATGGCAGATAGAAGATTCCTATCCGTTGATACAGAATTTAGACATCGCTCCAACAAATTCGAGGGTTCCTACCTCGCTAGACCCTAAACGTTAGTGATTTAACATCACAGGCATTACCAGCATCAATAGATCTTCACCATCCTCTGTTCCATCGGCAGGAATCAATATCCCAGCGCGGTTTGGAGCGCTCATTTCAACGCGTACATTATCAGACCCTAAATTTCCGAGCATTTCCAACAAAAACCTACTGTTAAAGCCAATTTCCATATCATCTCCTTGATAATCACAAGCAATACGCTCATGGGCCTTGTTACTAAAATCAGGATCTTCAGCACTTACTGAAATTTCCGCTCCAGCAAGACGAAGTCTAATCTGATGGGTTGTTTTGTTTGAGAAAATAGAGACGCGTTTCACAGAAGAAGAGAAAGCACTCCTATCAATAAGCATCACATTGGGGTTGCTTTGCGGTATAACAGCTTCGTAGTTTGGATACTTGCCATCAATCAATCGACATACCATGACGACATTGTCAAACGAAAACTGGGCGTTCGTAGTATTATAAACCACCTCTACTTCAGAAGAGTTATAGCTCAGTGACCCACGAAGCATATTTAAAGGCTTTTTAGGCATTATGAACTCTGAAGTGGCTCCTGCACCTAAGTCAGTTCTGCGGTAACGCACAAGCTTGTGTGCATCCGTGGCCACAAAGGTTAGACTGCTCGAGTCAAATTGAAAAAACACACCGCTCATCACTGGGCGAAGTTCATCGTTTCCGGTGGCAAATAAGGTTTTACCAATAGCCGTTACTAGAACCTCAGCAGGTAATACTGTTTTAGAAGATTCCTCTAATTCAGGGAATTTAGGGAACTCCTCACCATCGATGAAAGCAAGGCTGTACTTACCGTAATCAGAGGCCAACTCAATAGTATGCGACGAAGTGTCGAATGTAAAGGTCAATGGTTGTTCAGGAAAGGTCTTGAGTGTATCTAACAAGGTCTTTGCTGGCACCGCCGCAGAACCCACATCCTGGGTTTCTACCTCCAGGTTTACACTCATCGTAGTTTCAAGATCAGAAGCACTAACAGAGAGTTCACCCTGTTTTAGCTCGAACAAAAAATTATCTAGAATAGGCAGTGTGTTGTTACTTTGGATGATTCCTCCAATAAGTTGCAACTGCTTAAGAAGCTTAGAGCTGGATACAATGAATTTCATGCTTTCTGTGGATTAAATCTCTATTAAAACAAATATAGTCGGGTCCATGTTTAGACCGTCTTTTTCAAACCAATTTACTTTTAAACAGGTGTTAATAAGTCAACTGTGCGATGCAGTGGTCCATAAACTGCACTTTACTGGTTAAATTCCCAAGGAGTCTTCATGACATTTCTCCAACCATAGCGCTGAATCAATGCCATTCGTCCATCCGGAAGTTGCGCGTAGAAGCGATCAGGGTCCCACTGGTGCGGCACGCCATCCTCACCAATCAATATACCGTCGGCTTTTTTGTAATAACCTTTAGTCACTAGCTTTTCGTCCTCTGCGTTCACCACACAAAAGGTAAATGCAGGCGTTGAACTGAAAATACTGTCTTTTTTCGCCCAAATATTGTCCGACTCAATTATCGCTCCTTCATATTTCAAGGTTCTAATACTAGATACCGCGGAAAACAGGTCTTGAGATCGCTTAAATCCAAGTGGCTGGTCATTCTCCCCTTCTAAAGACCAATTTGCCCCATCACTCCCCGAGGATTGCACTTTAGTATCAGCTGTTGTTCTCGTGATCCTCCAAAAGGACCCTTCATTCGCTGTTGCACTCATTTCGACACTCTTGATTTCATCCGGAGCTAGCCCATAAATAGTACGGTCTCGCCATAGAGACTCCGAGGTAAAAAATCGGGTAGTCAGGTAACCATTAAACCCTTGGAGATAGACAGCAAACGGGATCTCAGATCCATTCATTTTGTAATACGTCCCTAACATGTCTGGAGTTTCTGTTCCTACAATATAACTCTTGACCAATACTTCCCCTTGGTAGACTTCCACCCATTTGCCATATACATCCATACGCTGGTTGACCTGTGGAATGGCGCTTTTACGCACAAAGTTTTTCAATGTCACTTGACTGACTGTTTCTAGAAGTACCTCAATAGCATCTTTTCTTACTGGCGCACCGTCCCCAACGATCCAGCCAGACGAAGTTCTTTCGAGGACTACCGTAGCAGGCTTTTTATCGCTGATAATGATTTTAGTAATACTTGCTGTATCTAAAACTGCAAAATCATATTGGGCCTTTAATTCTTCCATACCATCGCTTTGGGTTGGTGTGGAACAGGCCATCATGGAAAGAGCCGTAACAAGAACAATGAGAGAGCTATTAATGCGCATATTTTTTTCTTCTTATCAAATTAAACAGCAAAGCTGCTAAGAGCAATAGAAACTCAGGGAATACAACGTTTAAGAACTTCCAGAAACTTGCGTTACTCGATATTTTTTGTTGGTCCAACAGGCGTAGTTTCACATCTCTTGTCCGTGTATCCATTAATCCTCTATCATCAAGCATGTAGTCAACGATATTCAAAACCAGGTCATCATTACCGTATTGAATATTAGTGTATTGATCAAAGCCCAACGGCATAGGCTGCCCTCTTGGAAGCTCTGGATTGATAAGGTTTACCTGATTGCGGATTAAATCACCATCGCTAAAGACCGCCATCGAAGTTGGGTTACTTTGTTTGAGCTGGGGAAGAGAAGCACCCGCTGTTTTAGGAGCTATTCTATTTGCGTAAGCGCTTTCGAATACACCTTCGAGTAAAATTCCAGAAAGAAGATCTCTCTGATTGAAGCTCCTTGGATCCGGACGATTGTATAGGGCTTCTAAACTTACCGTGTGGGGTGCAGGAACTCTCTTAGCGTTGGAGGAGGATTGTAGTAGTGCAGTTTTTTTAATACCGGGAGCCTCTAAGGTATCTAGAGAGGATGAAAACTCGCCTTTTATTGCATTTAAATTAGCTACAGATGGATGATCAGTGGCACCAAAGAGCGGGAAATATACCCACGGATTAACATTTCTTCGGTCATTTATTCCAGCACAGCGAACATCTTGAATTAAATCAGTATTGATACGTACACCATATTTAAACAAGAGGTCGGTGATGTTTAAGTCAAAATAGGTTGGATACGCCAAAAATTCTGGACCATAACTCAAACTATCCATCTCAGCATGAACCCCATCAATAAACCACATGAGGTGCCCACCACCCATAGCGTACTGGTCTAAGAAATATTTATCTAGCTCACTAAAAGCCTTGGTAGGTTTTGCGATTATAGCCAATTCGAAGGTGTTCAGCCTTCGTATCAAGTCTTCAATATCAGGCTCGCCGTTAGGTAGCGCCTTGTAGGTTAGTGTGGAAAACCTTTCGACCGTGTAATGCTCACTTAATGCCATTCCTATACCTGCGGTTTGTAGAGCTGATAGCTCACCGTGGCCAGTAATCATCGCCACCTTTGGTTTTTCATCTTGTAAGAGTGCACTTAAGGACCGCGCAAGGTTAAATTCTAACTGCTGTATACTAACGTTTACCTGTTCAGCGGGATCAAAGACCATCACGTCTTCAAGAAGAATAGCCACTTCTTCCTTCTCTTGATAGCTTAGGATTGCAGCAGGAAATACATTGAGAACACTTTGACCATTTTTCGAAGAAACCTGAAGCTGTACGGCGTTTATTCCCTTAGTAGCTAATTGATTTTTAAATTCCTGAGCGTTTTCCACTTGATTGGGATTGATAAACTCAAAAAAGACATTTCCATTTCTAGCCGACCATTCCTCGAGCATATATCTGGATTCCAGTTTTAATCGCTCAAATCCTGCAGGGAATTCACCTTCTAAATATATTTTAACCAATAATGGCTCGTCTAATTGATCCAATAAACCTTCCGTTCCTTCACTCAGTGAGTAGCGACCCTCTTCCGTCAAGTCAATTCTCCAGTGTACGACATAGCTAGATGTCAGGAGTGCAAGCGCGGGGAGAATAAAAACAGCCGCGCTGCGAAGTGGTCTTTTTTGATTACCGCGAGCAACTAGAACTTGAGTCAATCCTAAGAACAACAGAATTATGCCAACGAAATAACCTAAATCACGTGCATCCAAAACCCCACGGGACATGGAAATATAATGCTCATTAATGCCCACGTTGCGTACCACTAATTCCCAACCCGAGAATTGGTATAAATTAGCCAACGCCTCAAACCCTATATAAATACCTGCATTAAAGGCTACACCTAAAACAAAGGCGACCACATTATTCGTCGTTAAGGAACTTGCAAAAACAGCAATGGCTGTATACGCACCCCCTAAGGCCAACAATCCAATAAAAGAACCTATAGATGCTCCCCAATCAATATTACCCACGGGTGAGCCTAATTCACTCATGCTCCACAAATAAACAAACGTAGGAAGTATAGATAAAACCACCACCGAGAGGGTTCCTAGAAATTTAGCAAGAACCAATTCACGCGTGGAAATAGGACGAACAATCAACAATTCCATCATTCCCGATTTCAATTCGTCACTGAATACACGCATACTGACCGCAGGTATCAGGAATAAAAATACCCATGGTGCAAGGCCAAAGTAATTACTCAAAGTTGCATAACCTCCATCCAATAAATTGAATGGACCATTAAACACCCAGAGCATCAGGCCGTTAATGAGTAGGTAAATGCCAATGATCAAGTATCCTAAAATACCTGAGAAATATACTTTTAATTCTTTTTGAAGTTGTGCAATCATGTTATGCTTCTTCTATCTCAAGGCATGTCCAAGCCTCTGGTTTGTCATAAAATAGCGCCTTTGTTTTCGGCCAAACGGCTCCAAATAAATCGCTTTTTCTGTAGTCATTTAAGGCCTCTTCAGAGTCCCAAGTGCTGTGGGTAAAGAAATGCGTCTGCGCCTCTAACAAAACAACTTTATGGCAGCCTTCTTGACCAACTATGTGTTCTTTGCTCTCGAGAAATAAGCGTCTAAAAGAGGCTCCTTCCTTTGAATTGGGATCAATAGATAGTTTAACTATTCTAACGATCATACAAAATCAATTCTCACCCAATCGTGAATTTTCATTCCTAAAAGTTCGTTGCTGCCTTTGATATGATCGCCTCCACTTTTCCCTACCGCTATACAAAGCATACCGTGTTGGTCCCAAAGAGCAGCTATATCTCCCTGAGGAACCTCAGCTATACGATCAAAAATAGTTTTGATACTTCTGTTTCTCGCAACCTCTACTGATGCACGTCTACCCTTTAGTTGGCTGTTAAAGAGTTCTTTTGAAATGTTTGTGACACAGGTGCCAAAATGATCAATATAGATCACGTGGCCACGTACTGCAAAGTCGGAGATGGCCGGAGCATTCTCCTTTATCCTTTTAACACTCTTAAGCGGAGGTCCTAAAACTTCAAGCTTTCCCTGCACAGATAGATGACCCGCTGCTGCCGCAAATAAGTCTTTTTCATCCGTAGTGTCAACACCACGAATATCTAAAACACGAGCGCCCGTTATTTTTGCGCCATTCAATACACTTGGTAAAATGCCATTATTAACACCTAAAAAATAATGACCATTGGCCTTCAGGCATATATACTCCTTGTTTTCTTGTGGACCAGCACCCACAAAGACACAGTGGATCGTACCGGGAGGAAAGTCTTGATATACCCGACGAAGCATGAAAGCTGCTTCCGTGATATTGTGGGGCTCCACTAAATGAGAAACGTCCACCATCAACAGATCCTTAACCCTGCGCATAAAGCGGGCTTTGACACGAGCAACAGTCGTATCTCGGAGTCCAAAATCAGATGTAAACGTGATGACAGTCATAGATCAGCTATCGCTGCGTTGTGTATTGATGAAAATGTAGTTACTTTGTCAAAAGTAAGGCAATTCCGCCTTGAATTATAGTACTCAACTAAGCAGTAATTGACACATCGAGTTTTTAAACTGACCGGAGCCGATCCAGCTCAACTTTATGGCCCTAATAACACCTATTTGAAACAAATAGGCGCGTACTTCTCTGAGTTAAAAATAGTTGCTCGAGGCCACGAAATAAAGGTCGAAGGTCCTGAATACGTGATCGAAGAGTTTGAAGACAAGCTCGAGGCCATTGTCGCATACGTTCGTTCTCACAAAACTCTTGATCAAAGAGTCTTAGATGAAATTATTGAATCCCGAGAAACCTTAAGGTCTAGAAACACGATGCTCAAAGATGAAGTGATTCTTCACGGGCATGCTGGACGTATCATAAAGGCTAAAACAGTCAATCAACAAAAATTAGTTGAAGTTTCATCAGAGAATGACCTTGTATTTGCCGTGGGTCCTGCTGGAACAGGCAAAACATATACCGCAGTAGCACTAGCTGTAAACGCATTAAAGAACAGAGAAGTACGTAGAATTGTAATGACACGTCCAGCAGTAGAAGCTGGAGAAAATCTCGGATTTTTACCTGGCGACCTCAAAGAAAAGTTAGACCCCTACTTGCAGCCTTTGTACGACGCTTTGAGAGATATGATTCCAAAAGAGAAGCTTGACTTTTATTTGGAAAACAAAACCATTGAAATTGCACCACTGGCTTTTATGAGAGGACGGACATTGGACGATGCTTATGTTATTTTGGATGAAAGTCAAAATACGACGACCTCACAAATGAAGATGTTTTTAACCCGAATGGGAGAGAATTCGCGTTTTATTATTACCGGAGATCCTACTCAAATAGATTTACCTAAACATCAAAAAAGCGGATTGAAGGAAGTGCTAGATAAGCTAAAAGACATCAAAGGCATAGGAATTGTAGAACTTGATGGAAGAGATGTTCTAAGGCATCCATTAGTTAAGAAAATCATTAACGCTTACGAGCAAAACGATTAAATCATGAACCAGCAGCCGGAATACAGTTTTACTGGTCAGACTAATTTTTACCGTGGGAAAGTTCGCGACGTTTACACCATAGCACAAGACCAACTGGTGATGGTTGCTTCTGACAGAATATCAGCATTCGATGTTGTTCTTCCAAGGCCTATTCCCGGAAAAGGACAAGTATTGAATCAAATAGCCGAGCACTTTTTAATCGCGACCTCAGATATTGTACCTAATTGGAGATTGGCTTCGCCTGATCCTCAAGTGACCGTGGGACATCGTGCAGAACCTTTTCAAGTAGAGATGGTCATACGTGGCTATTTAGCTGGCCATGCTGCCAGGACGTACAAAAGTGGCTTAAGAGAACTTTGTGGTGTAACACTTCCTGAAGGAATGAAAGAAAATGACGCTTTCAATGTTCCGGTAATAACACCCGCCACGAAAGCGGCACATGGCGAACATGACGAGGACATCTCAAGAGAAGACATTATTGCCAGAGGAATTGTATCGGAATCAGACTATATTGAACTAGAGCGCCATACGCAAGCCTTATTCGCACGTGGGCAGCAAATGGCTAATGAGCGAGGCTTAATACTAGTAGATACCAAATACGAGTTTGGTAAGTTATCCAATGGTACAATTGTACTAATAGATGAAATACACACGCCCGACAGTTCTCGATATTTTTACCTTGATGGTTATCAAGACCGACAAGACAAAGGAGAAACCCAACGTCAATTGAGTAAAGAGTTTGTACGTGAATGGCTTATGGAACAGGGATTTCAGGGGAAACAAGGACAAGCGGTTCCAGAAATGACAGATAACTTTGTTGAGATGGTAAGCAAACGATATCAGGAATTATTCAAGTCCATCACAGGCAAAGACTTTCAGCCAGCACCTGAGCAAGGAGCATCGGATAGAATATTTAACCATGTAGAATCCTTTTTGACTCATAAATAACCTAGAGCAAACTAAAAGAAGCCTCCATGACGACTCTAAAACAATTCCTGATTATACTATTGTGTTTCTGCTCAACCTTAATGACTGCGCAATTTAAGGTGATTAAATTTGGTGCTAAAGCAGGTGTTAATTATCCGCAGGCCTCCCTGAGTACCCAAGATGTCTTGAATATTTATGCTGATCAAACGTATGACATTTCTAATATTCAAACTGACATAACCAACGGCTTTAACGCAGGGCTAATCACGCGCGTTTCTTTACCGTTGGTACCTGTTTATATCCATGCGGAAGCTTTGTATACACAGTTTAAACAGGGTATATCCATTACAGATAACGGCAATGACTTAGACTTAAGTACTATGGTACAGCGTTTAGATTTCCCCCTGAGCGCTGGTGCTAAAATAGGACCTCTGTTTGCTGGTCTAGGTGCTACGCCTTCGTTGCCTTTAGCCAACGCCAGTGACATATGGTCAAACGACGTAGAAGCTCAGTTTACTTGGGGGTGGCACATTCACGCTGGCCTCAAAATATGGCGGATTCTGGCTGAAATAAAATATGAAAGTGGGTTTGGTATGTTGGCTAGAAATGTGAATTACAACTACAACGACACAGATTATAACTTCTCTTTAGATTCCAGAAGTAGCCAAGTCGTGGTTAGTGCAGCATATTTCTTTAAATAATCTACAACTCTATACTATTCAAATACCCTGACTGTAAATAATGATGTACCACACTAGCGTTGTAGTTATTATGGTCCAAGTGAACCATTCTCTTTTTAAGAAATGGCCTGTCTAATCCGTCAGATGCTAAATAGAAATAAGTATATCCTAACAGTCTTCCACCCTCTATAATAAGGACACATTTCTCTTGATCTTTTCTACCAGGCCCCATTAAAAGAGCCTCTTGCGGCAATACATATCCCCTTAAGACAGCAGAAGATACTTCTGTATTTACAAACTCCCATTGCAAGCTCTGGACATGCCTATGGTAGTGTGCTCTATCTTTATCTAAAAGGAATGTATCTGGATTCAGATGCTCATTCATCATGACTTTTTGAAGCCAATTATAAGCATATTTCGGAGCAGCAAAATAAAACTGAGGCTCCTTGTGGCGAACTGGATATATTCTGACCAAATCCACCATTGCGTTTTTCAGAGGCTCTATAAAAACGCCAAACTCTAGCAATCGCTTTTTCTTCGCAGAATTATAAATAGGACGATGTTGTTCAACGGTAAGAACATACAGGATTTCAGCGATTGCCGCATTTCCAATATCTTCTATTTCAAGTTTTTTTGCCTCATTCTGAAGTGCAAGAGCAACCTTGTTGTCTGCAACAAAATGTCTGTTCACACTATTCTGTAAGTCCTTACTACTTCCAATGTAAATGATCTCACCTTGGTCATTATAGATGTAATATATACCGACCCTGTTCTGTAAATTTTTAACCTGCTCTTTAAATGGATTTCGCTTGACACTGGCTGTTTTAGAGACAAACACTTGGTCTAAATAAGAGGCGCGGTCTTTTTCTAATAAAATTTTAAGTAAGTCAACAGTTAAGCGCGCGTCACCCTCCGCACGATGCCGAGCAGCATTAATCATTCCCAATTCTTTACTGACCGTTTTTAATCCATAATTGGACCAATCAGGGAAGATCTTTTCACAGTAGGGAATTGTATCTAACGTAGCGCGGTGGTAGTCAAAACCTAGAGTCGCAAATTCCTGCTGGAATACGCGGTAGTCGAAACTTATATTGTGGGCGACAAACGTGCAATCTTCTGTAATCTTAACCAAGCGCTTGGCTATTTCAAAGAATTTAGGCGCTGTCCGAACCATTTTATTAGTAATGCCAGTAAGCTTGGATACGTAAGGGTCTATTGATGCTTCTGGGTTTACTAAAGAAACAAATTGGTCAATGACCTCCCCGTCCTCTAGCACAAATACGGCTACATCGATAATGCGCTCTTGTCCCCAAGTGCCGCCGGTACATTCTATATCTATTACTGCGAATTTCAACTGGTATAATTTCTAGCGCCAAAGATAGCTGAACCAATCCGTACATGTGTGCTACCGGCGGCAATAGCTATCTCATAGTCTCCACTCATGCCCATACTCAAGGTATCCCATTGATGAGCAACAGCATAGGAATCAAAAAAATCCTTCAATCCCATAAACTCCTTGTTGATCTGTTCTTGATCGTTTGTATTAGTTGCCATCCCCATAAGGCCTGTTACTTTGACATTCTTATACTCGTCTAGGCGACCTATTAATTCTATGCACTCAGAATAATCAAAACCGAATTTGGTATTTTCTTCAGCAATATGTACCTGCAGTAAACAGGAAATAACTCGTCCATTAATTTGGCCTTGTTTGTTTAACTCTTTCAGTACTTTTTCCCGATCAACACCGTGAACTAGATGGACATAAGATGCCATATACTTGATTTTATTGGTCTGAATATTGCCAATCATATGCCAGCGTATATCACGAGGCAAGGACTCCGCCTTTGCCGTCATCTCCTGGATTTTATTTTCACCAAAGTCTCGTTGTCCAGCCTGATATGCCTCCGTGATGGCAGATTCGGGCTTGGTTTTACTCACTGCGACAAGTTTCACGGTTGATCCGAGAATGTCCTTGTACTGATTTATTGCGTCTGTAATGCTCATTTGAAAACATGTAGGAGTAATCCGCTCCTAAGTTTAGGTTCTATATACGTACTTTTTGGAGGCATTATCCCTCCATTTTTACCAATTTTTTTCAATAGCTCTACACTTATGGGAGGAAGTCTAAAACCCAAATGAAATCCCTTTTCAGTCATCAATTGACTCTCATCTGTTTCACCCTGCCTGATATATTCAAGGCGCTGGTCATTCCTTGGATCAAGTACCGATAAATGCGGCTTTAATATTTTGTCCAATAGCAATTGGGGCTTTAATTCCGGCACTTCACTAGAACGATAGGTCAATCCATACCAACTTCCCTCTGCATACATTTCAATATGATATTGCGGAGCCAAATTCCAATTAGACAATGGCGTAATATCAAAGTCTTCTTCCAAACAATTCAAATCAAAATGTGCATTCTCTAACCTGAACCAACGTTCAAAAGAGTCTATTTTAACCTGATCTTCGCCCATTAACATACAGAGTACTCCCTGGGCGTCAATGTTACTTGGCAGCCGCTCTGATACTTTTTTAGTAGACGCCAACCTATGGTGTCCATCAGCTATATATACATCCTCCAATTCTTTGAACTCCCGTTCGAGCTCTGCTGCGGCCCAAGAAGGAATTACCCAAACGCGGTGTTCATATCTATCAGTTGAGCTGAATTCATATTCTGGTCGCTCCATTTTTATCTCAGCGAAAATCTCGCTACGTCTTTCAGAAGCTTCTCCGAAAACTAATATCGGCTCCGCTTGAAAACCTGTGCATTCCAGGTAATTTGCAAAGAGCTCCTCCCGCTGCTGAATCGTATTTTCATGAACAACTACTTTACCTGCATCAATATGACTGGTGTCTAACAACCCTATCACACCCTCAAACGTGGAGGATGGGGTTATTTGTTGGTATAGAAAGTATACAGGCTCAGTCTCCTTGATAAATACCCCTTCTTCCGTAAATGCGTCAAATCTCTTTCTAACCGCTTCAAACCTATTTTCAGCAGGCTCACTCGCGTACACATCTGGGTTAATCACGTGAAGAAAGGTAAACGGATTGTTGTCTAGCTTATCCTTGAGTTCTTCAGGGAAGTAATTCAGATAAGATCTCGTCGCAACGAGATACGCTTTGTCGCGGGTCGGACGAACTGCTTTAAATGGTGATAACATCGAGTTCTGTGCATTAAGGTTCCCCGAAGTTACTCCGTGGTGCTTGATTTATAAAAAAAAAGGCCCGCAATTACGCGGGCCTTTAATTTACTGTGGTTATTTGTTAAGCAAGTGCATCAATATGCGCTGCCAACTCGGTTCCAATTCTATCTTGAGCCTCTAAAGTCGCTGCACCTATATGAGGTGTGAGGCTGATTTTTCCATTCATTAACAGTTTGATTGCTGGTGTGGGCTCCTTCGTAAAAACATCCAATGCAGCTCCAGCCACCTTATTGGATTCCAATGCATCCAATAGTGCCTGCTCGTTAATCACACCACCCCGGGCAGCATTCAATAAAAACACACCATCCTTCATTTTAGCAATCTCATTACTACCAATGAGGTCACCACCTGGCACGTGTACTGAAATAAAATCTGATTGTTTCAAGACCTTATTAAAGCCTACATTTTTACAGGTAAACTTTACCTTTTGACCATCAAACAAAGACAATTCAATATCCATGTCTTTATCATGGATGTCCGAAAATATAACATTCATTCCGGCTCCAACAGCAAGTTTCGCTAGTGCTTGACCTATTCTTCCAAAACCAACAATTCCCAATGTACGTCCACGTAATTCCAAGCCTTTCGCGTAGGCCTTTTTCAAGATACTAAATTTAGTGTCTCCATCAAGTGGCATCTCACGATTAGAATCGTGCAGGAAGCGAACGAGACCTCTCATGTGTCCCATTACTAATTCCGCTACAGAATCAGATGAAGCCGCAGGCGTGTTAAATACTATCAGTCCTTTTTCACGAGCGTAGTCAACATCAATGTTATCCATACCAACACCACCTCTTCCTATTCCTTTTAATGAAGGACAAGCGTCAATCAAGTCTTTTCTTACTGTAGTAGCCGAACGAACTAAAACCACTTCAACGTTATGTTCGTTGATGTAATTTATCAGTTGCTCTTGCGCTACTTTAGTTGTAATTAGTTCATGTCCTCCTGCGGCTATTGCTGCTATTCCAGAGGGAGATATTCCATCGTTTGCTAAGACTTTCATGTTTATTTTTTTTCTAATTCTTGCATACAATCCACTAAAACTTGGACACTTTCTTGTCCAAGAGCATTGTACATAGATGCTCTATATCCACCTACAGAACGGTGACCAGCTAATCCGTTAATTCTAGCTTCTGCAATCAATTGGTTGAATACTTCCTTGTGAGATGCTTCATCTTTTAATAAAAAACAAGCATTCATTGAAGATCGGTCTTCCATGGCCACAGTACCTTCAAAAAGAGGGTTTCTATCGATCTCTCGATACAGTAGAGCTGCTTTCGCCTCATTTTTATGATAAATGGCTTCTACTCCTCCATTTTCTTTTAACCAACGCAAGGTTAACATACTTACGTATATAGAAAACACCGGTGGTGTGTTAAACATACTCTCTTTCGAAATGTGCGTATTGTAGTCTAACATTGAGGGGATATACCTACCGGATTTACCCAAAGCGCTTTTCTTTACTATTACTAACGTTACTCCTGCTGGGCCAAGATTCTTCTGTGCACCGGCATAAATAAGATCAAACTTAGCTATGTCAACGGGTCGTGAAAATATATCCGAACTCATATCACAGATAACCGGAACCTCTGTTGAAGGAAACTCTTTTAACTGCGCTCCGTAAATGGTATTATTTGAAGTACAGTGGAAATAATCCGAATTAGGGTCGATGGCATAGCCTTTTGGTATATAACTGTAGTTTCTGTCTTTAGATGACGCTATAATTTCTGCGTTACCCAATCCAGCTGCCTCGTCAAAAGCTTTGGATGCCCATACTCCTGTATCTAAGTATTGTGCTTTTCCATTCTCTGTTAAGAAGTTAAATGCTGTCATTGCAAATTGCAATGATGCTCCACCTTGAATAAAAATCACCTCATGGGAGCTTGGTACGTGTAGAAGTTCTTTGACCAATGATACAGCCTCGTCCATTACCGCTACAAAATTCTTGCTCCGGTGCGATATTTCAACAATAGACAATCCTAGATTATCAAAATTAAGTAGAGCTTCAGATGCTTCTTGAAAGACTTGGGTCGGAAGAACACATGGACCCGCAGAGAAATTATGGATTTTCATTTGTCGTCGTTAAAATGAAACACAAAACTAATAGCTTCTGCTAGCATAAGTATAAATCTTGCTAGAAAGTTTACATTATTATACACGGAAAATCAACATTTTTAACTTCACCGGGCAATACTATCTCCAGTTTCCTACATTCCAATCTGTACTGCTTAACTTTGTGAATTATACAGAACCAAAATCTCACAACATGTCAAACGGAATTTTCAATGTACCCGTCGCTCAAAATGAGCCCATTTATGACTACGCGCCAGGAAGCCCTGAAAGAGAAGCCCTGCTTGCTTCTTATAAAGATCAATATTACAGTACAGTAGATGTGCCCATGTATATTGGTGCTGAAGAGGTCCGTACAGGTAAAACGGCTGCTTTACGTCCTCCGCATGACCACCAGCATATATTGGGTCATTATCACATTGGTGATCACACCCATGTAAAGGCTGCCGTAGATGCTGCTTTAGGTGCACGTGAGGCTTGGGGTGATATGCCGTGGGAGCACAGAGCAGCTATTTTCTTAAAAGCGGCTGAGTTAATTAGTACCAAGTATCGTTATAAAATAAATGCGGCAACAATGCTCGCTCAAGGCAAGAACTGTTACCAGGCGGAAATTGATGCCGTTTGTGAATTCGCGGATTTCTTGCGTTACAACGTAGAATATTTGACTCAAATTTATAGCGACCAACCTGAGAGTTCACCTGGTATTTGGAACCGACTAGAATATCGTCCATTAGAAGGTTTTGTCTTTGCCGTAACGCCATTCAATTTTACAGCTATTGCTGGTAATTTACCAGCTGCTCCTGCATTGATGGGAAATACAGTAGTTTGGAAGCCTGCAGATACACAGATTTTTTCTGCTAATGTGGTCATGGAAATATTCAGAGAAGCTGGATTACCCGCAGGTGTAATCAACCTCATTTATGTGGATGGACCTGTTGCTGGTGATTATATTTTTAATCACAGAGACTTCGCCGGACTTCACTTCACTGGTTCTACGGGAGTATTTCAGCATCTTTGGAAAACGATTGGAACGAACATTCATAAATACAGAGCTTACCCTCGTATCGTAGGTGAAACTGGTGGTAAAGATTTTGTGATTGCTCACCCATCAACGCCTGCAGGTCAAGTAGTCACTGCGCTGTCAAGAGGAGCTTTTGAATTCCAAGGACAGAAATGTTCTGCTGCATCAAGGGCTTACGTACCTCAAAGTATGTGGCCAGCTGTAAAAGCAGGATTAATTTCGGATCTGTCGGAATTTAAAATGGGATCGCCTGAGGACATGGGCAACTTCATTAATGCAGTTATAGACGAGAAGTCGTTTGATAAAATTGCAGGCTACATAGACTTTATCAAAGGGTCAAATGAAGCAGAAATAATCACAGGTGGAAACTACGATAAAACTACTGGTTACTTTATCGAACCAACCGTAGTCGTTACTTCAAATCCAAAGTTCCGTACTATGGTTGAGGAGATTTTCGGACCTGTTTTAACCATCTTTGTTTACGAAGACGACCAATGGACAGAAACTTTGAAACTCGTCGATGAAACTTCTGACTACGCGTTAACAGGAGCCATCTTCTCTGCTGATCGTTACGCTGCTATTGAAGCCACTAAGGCATTACAAAATGCAGCTGGTAACTTCTATATCAACGACAAGCCTACGGGTGCTGTGGTTGGTCAACAGCCATTTGGTGGAAGCCGTGGTTCTGGAACGAATGACAAGGCAGGATCTTACATGAACTTATTGCGTTGGGTAAATGCCCGTACTATCAAAGAATGTTTGGTCCCCGCGACAGATTTCCACTACCCTTTCTTAGGATAGTAGAACTAAGGTATCAAACAAAAAAGGCGCCCAATGGGCGCCTTTTTTGTTTTAATTAACTTTGTAGTTAAACCGGATTCCCCAGAGCACATGAGGTAGTTTGTTTGATAAGTTATACCCCAATTTCCATGAAGTTTCATAATACAGGGGATGATCTGAACCTGCTAAATTTCTAGTTTTCCCAAATTCTGCGCCTAATATTAGATCGATTCTAACACCATTGGTAAAAGGTCCTACTGGAACATCAACACCATCAGGACCCATCTCAAATGTTGTAGTACTCCTTGTATTTGCGTAACCTGGCATGACATAGATACCCGTAAAACGTTCTTGGTCAAAGCGGAGCATAGACTGCTGCGTTCTATACCATCGTTTAGACGCCTCGAACCGTACAAACATGGCTGTAATTACATGGGTCTTATTGTACGTTAAGGCACGAGTATCACTTCCATATCCAAAATAGCTGTGGTTCATGAGGATCCAACCGGAATGTTGATTTCTGTACTCTATACCAGCATCAATATATTTAAACGGTATAGTCAATGGGTTCGCCTTAACCACTAGAGACGGCACATTGGCTTTAAACCGATCCAAGTTCAGTACCCCTGGAGTAACTACCCTAGGAGTCGAATGGCTTTCTGATGTCCCATCAGCATAGATAATCGACTGGGCGGATAACATGCTCGCGGAAAGCAGTAGGTAAAATACGATCGGGTATTTCATCTTTCTATTTTTTGTCTTTAACTACATGAGTGGCATGAAAGCCTTGAATTTCACTCCGGGGAATGTAAACCACCTTTTTCGTAACGAAAAACTCATCCTCAAAATGATCTTTTAGTGAGGTTAGTCTGGCTTTAATTGGGCCCAATTCTTCTGCTAAATCCCCTCCTTTTAAAGAAAAAAGTCCATTAATTCTTAGAGGATCGGAATTTTTCTTTGTGACTCGGCCCTTCACCCATGGTATAAATTTCTGTATGTGTGAAACGGCTCTTGAAACAACAAAGTCATACGTGTATTTCAACTCTTCAGCACGTTTCTGCTCGGCTACCACGTTTTCTAGAGCCAACGCATGAACTACTGCATCAACCACTTTTATCTTCTTGCCTATAGAGTCCACCAAGTGAAATTGTGTTTCTGGAAAAAGAATCGCTAGCGGAATACCAGGAAAACCTCCGCCTGTACCAACATCTAAGATGGTCTGACCGGGCAGAAAAGAATACACCTTTGCGATGGCTAAACTATGGAGTACGTGCTTCACATAGAAAGACTCCATATCCTGGCGACTAATCACATTGATTTTACTATTCCATTCTTCATACAAGGGTTGAAGTTGGGTGAATTGGTCACGTTGCTTCTCCGTCAAATCAGGAAAATGCTTAAAAATGAGTTCTACAGTATACATAGGGCAAAGATAACCTAGGGAGTGGTACTTTTGTCATTCATGAAATTCATACTTGAACATACCGACCCAAAGAGTTCTGCTAGAGCAGGAACACTGCGTACAGACCACGGCGATATTCAAACGCCCATATTTATGCCGGTAGGTACTGCTGGAACCGTCAAAGGTGTGCACACTAGGGATTTAAAGGAAGACACTAAAGCACAAATCATACTTGGCAACACCTACCACCTATATCTAAGGCCAGGTACCTCCATCTTAAAAGAAGCAGGAGGACTCCATAAGTTTAATGGCTGGGATGGCCCAATCTTAACAGATAGTGGAGGTTACCAAGTGTATAGTCTAGCCAACCAACGCAAGATTAATGAAGAAGGTGCACTTTTCAGGAGTCACATAGACGGTGGCAAACATTTGTTTACGCCAGAGCGTGTAATGGATATACAAAGAGAGATCGGTGCAGACATCATCATGGCTTTTGACGAATGTCCTCCATATCCGAGTACTTATGAATATGCCAAAAATAGCATGCATATGACCCATAGATGGCTCGACCGATGTGTGAACAGATTAAATGAAACTATACCCTTGTACGGCTATCAGCAAAGTCTATTTCCTATCATTCAAGGCTCTACTTATGACGACTTGAGAAACCAAAGTGCCGAATATATTGCAAGTAAAAATGCAGATGGCAATGCGATAGGTGGTTTAAGTGTTGGGGAACCTGCAGAGGAAATGTACAAACATGCTGCCGGAGCTTGCGCCATTTTACCCAAAGACAAACCACGTTACTTAATGGGTGTAGGGACACCTGCAAACATTTTAGAAAATATCAGTCTAGGGATTGATATGTTTGACTGTGTCATGCCAACGAGAAATGGCAGAAACGGTCAAATATTTACCAGTGAAGGCATTATTAACATACGAAACAAAAAGTGGGAAAACGTCCATGAGTCATTAGATCCTAATGGTACGAGTTACGTAGACAGCAGTTATACCAAAGCCTATGTCAGGCATCTCACCAAAAGCAAAGAAAGTCTTGGTGCTCAGATAGCCTCGCTTCATAACATACGTTTCTACCTATGGCTAGTAGAAGAGGCTCGGAAGCATATTATTGATGGTGACTTTGCAACCTGGAAGAATCAAATGGTACCGAAACTAGAACGTAAACTATAACGCCTTGCAAAAACTAGATTGGTACATATTGCGCAAATTCATGGGGAGTTTCTTCTTAACGATGATTCTGATCCTTGCCATTGCTATAGTTTTTGATATAAGTGAAAAAATTGATGACTTTCAGAATGGTGCGACCATGAATGAAATAGTCTTTGATTACTATATCAATTTCATTGCATTCTATGGCAATCTGTTTAGTGCATTAATCCTTTTCATATCTACCATTTGGTTTACCTCACGTATTACATCAAATTCCGAGGTCGTGGCAGTGTTGACCTCTGGAACAAGCTTCAACAGGTTCTTGAGACCTTATTTCATTGGTGCGACCATCATATGTTTGTTTTCCTTAACACTGAATCATTTGCTTGTCCCACACACCAATATCAAGAGAATTGCCTTTGAAGAAAAGTACATTACCGGTGTTTCGCGACCGATCAATCAAAAAGTACATCGACAGGTTCTTCCCGGGCATTATGTCTATTTCGAGACCTATTCAGGACAGAGGCAAAGTGGTTACCAGTTCACTTATGAGGTTTTTAATTCACATAGATTGGTTTCAAAATTATCTGCCGATTTTGTTCGACTCGATACCGCAACTGGTAAATGGCGACTGGACAACTTTCGACTGAGAACCCTAGACACGTTAAACCAAGAAGTCATCTTAACCGGTAGAAGAATGGACACAACATTGGCCTTCACTTCAGAGCAAATTGCACCCAAGCTCAGTTCCATAGCCACAATGAATAGTAGCGAGTTAAGTCGATTTATTGAACAAGAAGAGGTCACTGGAAATGAGAACATTGCCTCCTATCAAATGGAAATGCAACGCCGAACGTCTTACCCGGTTAGTTCCTATGTGTTTGTACTGTTAGCCGTTTCTCTAGCAACTCAAAAAAGACGAGGTGGGTTAGGCATCAATATAGCAATTGGTCTCATCTTGTGTGCTGTTTATGTGTTCGCCATGCAAATCTCACAAACCTTTGCTGCTACTGGCCTGCTAAGCATTGACAAAGGTCTTGGTAGAGCATTGTTGTGGGTGGGGATTCAGCCCGCTGAATTTGCCATCTGGATTCCAAATATACTCTTCGCCGGAGTTGCCATTTGGAGATTCTCTAAAGCTCCTAAATAACTCAAATGCAAACCCATTTAAAAGACCAGATTAACCTTCACTTTATTGTGTTCGTATGGGGATTTACCGCCATATTAGGGAAATTCATTTCCATAGATGCCCTGGCACTTGTCTTTAACCGGACAGCGATAACCTCTATCGCAATTGGCCTATACCTAATACTTAGAAGGAAATCATTTAAAGCAAATTCCAGGGACCTCTTATTTATGTGGCTTTGCGGTGTCTTGATCGCAGTGCATTGGATCACCTTTTTTGGGGCTATTAAAATCGCGAATATCAGCATCACGTTAGCTGGAATATCTACTGGAGCATTATGGACCGCACTATTAAACCCCCTACTAACCAAAAGTAGAATTGATTGGACAGAACTTGGACTTGGGTTACTGGTCATATTGGGTATTGTTATTGTGTTTTATGAAGAACCCAGTTCAGCCAGTCTGGAGCGCTACAACCTGGGGTCATTGAGCTTTACAAACTTTCAGATCGGCCTTATTATAGCCTTGTTCAGTGCTATGTTGAGTGCTTCCTTTAGTATTTTAAATAAAAAACTAGTTTCGCGTTATCCCAGACCCATTCAGGTCACTTTTTGGGAATTATCATTTGCGTTTCTCTCGATACTGATCTATCAATTAATTTTTGGTGCCAATACCTTGACGAGTCTCTGGGCCAGCTCCCATTCGGATCTATTCTTTCTTGGGATTCTAGCGCTCCTGTGCACCGCTTATCCGTTCATAAAGAGTGTGGAATTACTGAAGCGAATGTCACCCTTCTCGGTAATGCTCGCAATCAACCTAGAACCTGTGTATGGTATATTGCTCGCGGCACTCTTTTTCGGAGCTACAGAAAGTATGAATCCACAGTTTTATATTGGGGTAATCATCATTTTAACAACTGTCATTGCAAACGGAATAATAAAGGCACGAAAAAGGCAGAACCTCTCCTAAGGTTTTGGTAATTTGCATGAATTGAAACAATTCTTACTATGGAATATTTGTCATTTGAAAAACCTATCGAAGAACTTGAAAATCAGCTTACTAAAGCTCATGAGCTTGCTGGTGAAACAGGTGTAGATATGGCGAAAACCATTACTGATATACGTAAAAAACTCGACGACGCTAAAAAAGAAATCTATAGCAACTTGAATGCATGGGAACGTGTTCAGCTGTCACGTCATCCACAAAGACCCTACACACAAGCTTATATTCAATATATCACAGAAGGAGACTTCATAGAACTTCACGGTGATCGTGGGGTGAAAGACGATAAAGCAATGATTGGTGGTTGGGGTAAAATTGGCGACCAGAGATGCATGATAATTGGGCAACAAAAAGGAGTCAATACCAAAATGCGCCAATACCGGAATTTTGGTATGGCCAACCCGGAAGGCTACCGCAAAGCGTTGCGATTAATGAAACAAGCAGAGAAATTCGGTCGCCCAGTGGTTACCCTCATTGATACTCCAGGAGCTTTCCCAGGACTTGAAGCAGAAGAGCGCGGACAAGGGGAAGCTATTGCTAGAAACATCATGGAAATGTCTCGATTAAAAGTACCTGTCATTTGTATCGTTATAGGTGAAGGCGCTTCAGGTGGTGCTATTGGTATCGGAGTTGGTGACAAAGTGCTTATGTTAGAGAACACATGGTACAGTGTAATTTCTCCAGAGAGCTGTTCTTCTATTTTATGGAGGTCATGGGACTACAAAGAAACCGCAGCAGAAGTTTTGAAGCTTACCGCGGCAGATATGAAAAGAAATGGGCTCATCGATGGAATCATTAAAGAACCTTTAGGTGGTGCACATGCAAATCCAGACGCCATGTATGAAATTGTCAAGAGAGAAATTATAAAACACATCAAAGCGCTGTCTAAACTCAATCCTGAAGAACGCGTAGAAAAACGTATGGAGAAATTCTTCAATATGGGCGTCTACGCTGAATAAACGAAAAATGGAAGATCCTCAATACAACAACGCTAGCGGGCCAAAAAACCAAGGACGTAGTGCAAATCTAACTGCAGGAGGTCGAGTACCACCGCAGGCCATAGATTTGGAAGAAGCCGTATTGGGCGCTCTATTGATTGATAAAAATGCCTTGTCGAAAATTATCGACATCCTTCATCCTGAAGCATTTTATAAAGACCAGCACAAACACATTTTTAAGATAATAACTCATCTTTTTGGAGACAATCAACCCGTAGACATCCTAACGGTAGCAGCAGAACTTCGTAAAGAAGGGTCAATGAAGAAAGCCGGAGGGGAGTCCTATCTGGCGCAATTGTCTCAGAAAGTCAGTTCTGGTGCACACATTGAATATCACGCCAGAATTGTTCTTCAAAAGCACATCCAAAGAGAACTTGTCCGCATTTCTTCGGAAATAATAGAAAGTGCTTTCGATGAAACTACGGATGTTCTCGAATTACTTGACCAGGCAGAACAAAAACTATTCGAAGTCGCTCAAGGTAATCTTAAGCGTAATTACGAAAGTGCAGAAGAGCTAATACGTAAGGCTATCGACAAGATTGAAACCATTTCTAAGCAGGAAGGTCTATCGGGTGTTCCTTCTGGATTTGCAGCATTAGATCGTGTTACCTCAGGTTGGCAGCCTTCTGATTTAATTATTATTGCCGCTCGTCCTGGGATGGGTAAAACAGCCTTTGTGTTGTCTATGGCAAGAAACATGGCTGTAGATCACGGTAAAAAAGTAGCTGTATTTTCTCTAGAAATGTCCTCCGTTCAGCTCATAACGCGTATTATTTCTTCTGAAACAGGACTAAGCTCTGAGAAATTACGAAGAGGAGATTTAACAGATCGCGAGTGGAACGTACTTACCTCAGGTGTAAAAGACTTAGAGAAAGCGAGTTTATATATTGACGATACACCGGCACTCTCCGTTTTTGACTTACGAGCGAAGGTCCGTCGATTAGCGTCTACCCAAGGACTTGACTTAATTGTTGTGGATTATTTACAATTGATGACAGTTGGTGGATCAAAATCACAAGGAAACCGCGAACAAGAGATCTCCACAATTTCGAGGTCTTTGAAGGCTATTGCGAAAGAACTTAACATCCCGGTTATAGCACTGTCTCAACTTTCACGGGCAGTTGAAACAAGATCTACATCAAAGCGTCCTCAACTCTCTGATCTTCGTGAATCAGGAGCAATTGAGCAAGACGCCGATATTGTAAGTTTTATTTATCGTCCAGAGTATTACGGAATTGAGGAATGGGAAGATGGCGAAGCCTCAAGTAATCAAGCGGAAATCATTATCGCGAAGCACCGAAATGGTTCTTTGGATGACGTTAGACTCCGCTTCATTGGTGAACTTGCTAAATTCTCTGATCTAGATCAAGGAAGTACTATGATGATGGAAAGTAAAATGAATGATGGCTCAGGTAAGGGAACTGGTGGCTTTAAGAAAGACGAGGGTGGTTATACTAATTTACCAACGCCAAGCTTAGACGGCGGAGATGTACCTTTTTAATTGGTTGATGGAATGATGACTCTGAAATCCGTCGTAATTCTAGTATTTATTCAGTTCCTACCGCACTATAGCACTGCCCAAATCTTAATCCCAATGGATAACGATGGCCAATCGGATCATTTAAAAGCCTACGGATTGGTCTATGAAGCTATCGCCCTTGGTTACGACTGCCATTGGCTTTTAAACTATAGAGGAGGCTCGTTTGCTATTCTAAATGGAGATCAAGAAATCATCAAAAAATCATTGATAAAAGGGGTGTCCTACGAAGTTGCGAGTGCGAGTGCTCTTGTGGCGTTAATAAGTGATTTACAAAGCCCTAATAACAATACCAATTCACTTCCACTAGAGAAGGTTCCTGAAATTGCCGTTTATTCACCATCAGGAAAACAACCCTGGGATGACGCTGTTACTCTCGTCCTTACCTACGCTGAAATTCCATTTACGACAATCTACGATCAGGAGATTATAAATGGTGACCTACAGCTGTTTGACTGGCTCCATTTACACCACGAAGATTTTACTGGGCAATACGGTAAGTTTTACAATACATATAGAGATGCTGCCTGGTACATCAACCAAAAATCAAGTTATGAAAGCGCCGCAAGGCTCATGGGTTATAACAAGGTGAGCACACAGAAATCCGTAGTAGCTCAAACCATTTCGAATTATGTGGCTGATGGAGGATTTCTATTTGCCATGTGTTCTGCTACAGATTCTTATGATATTGCCCTTTCCGCAGCACACACGGACATATGCGAGAGTATGTTTGACGGAGACCCCATGTCACCGGGAGCTCAGTATCAATTGAACTATACCGAATGCTTCGCTTTTAAAGATTTTAGCCTCGTAACGAATCCACTGCGTTATGAATACTCAGACATTGATATAACCGATCAACGAGTAAGAACTATGAAGGAAGAGAAGGATTATTTCGAACTTTTTGATTTTTCAGCCAAATACGACGTCATTCCGACTATACTCGTTCAAAACCATAGCGATTTAGTCCGTAGCTTTTATGGTCAAACGACAGCGTTTAACATAAATACCATTAAGCCATCCACCACCATTCTAGGAACAAACATCATTGACGGTGCAGCGCGGTACATTCACGGTACTTATAAAAAAGGTTATTGGACCTTTTACGGCGGCCATGATCCTGAAGATTATCAACATCGTGTTGGAGATGACCCAACAAAATTAGATGATTACCCAAACAGCCCCGGATACCGGCTGATTCTGAACAACATTCTATTTCCAGCAGCTAAAAAACCACCACAAAAAACCTAATTGAATAGGGTCCACTTAGCGCTCAATTGAATACCTCTATCCATTCTTGGAACAGTGCCATAAGCATAATACGTATAAGGAAATAAGCCTTCGAGTGCGTTAACTACTCTAACAGCACCAACAAACCCGTCTATTCTGGCTTCAAAAAACACATTGGCCCATGGATATCTGCCAGATATTGATTCTTGCTGTAAACTCCAAAGTGGAACACCACCTAAATAATCCGGAGCATAAAACGCATCTTCCATACTTAAGTCAAACCCTGACCTCAATTGAAACTTATCTCCAATTGATGTTGCGTAAAAACTACCTACTCTTCCACCCCAAAAAGGGATGGAGAAACCACCTTCACCAGTCTTAGAAGCACTGTAACCCTGAACCACAAGGTTCCATCCTTCACGATTAGAAGTAACACCAGCTTGAATCCTGCCATAGAAACCGTCATATAAGTTTAACTCACTAAAGTCGCTTAGGTAACGCATGCCATTGTAGTGGATACCCCGTAAGGAAAGCTCATACCTCCATTTATCACCATGCTGCCAATCCATAGCAACCTCATTTTTCACATATGCCTTATCAAGGTTTCTAAAATCATACGAATATCCATAGGAGTCTTCCCAACGATACATCTTGGATTGATATATAAAGTCCCAATACAATGATAATTGCGATGTCGGCAACGAAACAATTATTTCGGACCTACCGTCGAGAGAACCCGAGTTGTAACCCAGAACATTAAAGTGATAATCTCCTTTTAACCGCGAAGAGGGTCTCACTATTTTAGTGAACTGCAACCTACTCCTTAAGAAAAGTGAGTTAGCACTTTTAAAGACAGCCCCAACATTAACAGAATCTGTTCTAAATGAGTCCCAACTACCTACGTCACTATAATAGCGCTCTAACCCCAAACTGACTGAAGGTCGAAAATTCCAACCCCACACTGTTAGATCGTTCCACTCTATTTTAGAACTCATTGAGATTAATCCTACAGTGTCATCATAAAACAACAACTTCTCCTTTATCGTGGGAGTCACCTCAGTAGAATCCCAGAAATACTCCTTGGCACTCCTGCTGTTGGACGCCATCCAACTGCTGCCATTTATATTAACCGAAGCTGTAATTTTATCCGACCAATTTCGAGCGAACTCAACCAAGAAGTTTTCCTCAGTATATTCCCCAGTGGGATCATTAACACTGAAATTAGTACGAAGTGTAGGAATATTTGTCTCAAAGTAATCTGGCTGAGCCAATCCACCATTTTGTCCTGTCTTACGCTTGAAATAAGAGACTGTAAACCTGTCCGTTCCTTCAAGCCGTGCGTTGGAAACTAGGGAAAGGTTCAGCTCATGACCATCAGCACCTTCATTGCGATAAACACCCAAAGAATTCATGCGAGAATAGTCCAAATATAGCTGTTGCGAAGAATCTACTGGAGAAAGAGATTGAATACCGAATAATTGACCACCACCAAAACCACTCCTATAGTATAATGTTGACAACGGAACGTTTGCCGAGTGCAACAGAGGCATGGTCTGATCTAAAGTCAAAAGATTATACGTACCATCAGCTTTAGACTCAAGAACCGGGTCCAGCGAATTATACACTAGCCCTCCTAATGTAGAACTCTGTCTCTGGGTCCATTCCCACGTGTTCATTTTATAGCCCCACATTTGAGAGCTAGAGGCGCTAGATATTTCATCCAACAAGGTATCTCCATTAATCACAACACCCTGAGGCATGATAGCAGTAACCACAACATCGAACGTACTGCTATCCAGTATAACTTTACGACTGATCGAATCCTCTTGAGAGAACAAAACCGTATTATAAAGCAGGACGAGCCAGCATATCAATTGTTTACTCATAGCAGTATAAACATACTCAATAATCCCTAACGTGGCTCGAATAAGCCTATAATAGGGCCCAAAAAAAGCCCAACCTAGTTACCTAGATTGGGCTCGAAAAATGGCGGCGACCTACTCTCCCGGAAACCCAGTACCATCGGCGCAAATGTGCTTAACTTCTC